>QCFY01000001.1 GCA_003280085.1 Prochlorococcus sp. AG-363-O06
ACCAACAATCAATTACTCCAATCCTGATCCAGATTGTGATCTTGATTACGTACCTAACACTGCAAGAGAGGCACAATTAAAAGTTGTTCTGTCAAACTCCTTTGGATTTGGTGGTCACAATGTCTGTCTTGCTTTTCGGCAAATGATCTAAGCGATCCGCCGCTCTTTATTTAAAACTCACAAAACACCCCTCAACACAATGGTCGCTGCGTCAGCCTCCCTCGACACGCTCTGCATCAATAGCATCAGGATGCTTGCCGTCGATGCGGTTAATAAATCCAACAGCGGCCATCCAGGCCTGCCTATGGGATGTGCCCCTATGGGGTATGCACTATGGGATAAGTTTTTACATCACAATCCCAAAAATCCAACTTGGTTTAACCGAGATCGCTTTGTTTTGTCGGCAGGTCACGGATGCATGTTGCTATATGCGCTCTTGCACCTAACTGGATATGACTCTGTTTCAATTGAAGACATAAAAGAATTCCGCCAATGGGGTTCAAGGACTCCTGGACACCCAGAAACCTTTGAAACTGCAGGAGTAGAAGTAACTGCAGGTCCATTAGGTGCGGGAATCTCAAATGCAGTTGGTTTGGCAATTGCAGAAGCTCATCTAGCGGCAAAATTCAATAAACCAGATTCAAAAATTGTTGACCACTTCACCTATGTGATCATGGGAGATGGTTGCAATCAGGAAGGGGTTTCTTCCGAAGCTTGTTCCCTTGCTGGCCATCTAAAGCTTGGAAAACTAATAGCTCTCTATGACGACAATCAAATCACTATTGATGGGAGAACCGACGTTTCATTTACAGAAGATGTTCTTAAGCGTTATGAAGCGTATGGATGGCATGTTCAGCATGTCCCAAATGGGAATACAGATATCGATGGCATTGCAAAAGCAATTGAAGCTGCAAAACAAATAACTGATAAACCTTCTTTAATAAAAATCTCTACAACCATTGGCTTCGGATCCCCTAATAAAAGTGATACAGCTGGAGTACATGGCGCGCCACTAGGTGAAGAAGAAGCCAATCTCACGCGTAAACAACTTGGATGGGAATATGAACCTTTTGAAATTCCCAAAGAGGCGTACGACCAATATCGCCAAGCTATTGCAAAAGGAGAGAAGCTTGAATCTGAGTGGAATCAATTACTGAAAAATTATAGAAATCAATATCCTTCAGAGTCAGCAGAATTTGAACGAATGCTTCGTGGAGAGTTGCCAAATGGTTGGGACAAAGATCTGCCTACTTACACCTCAAATGATAAAGGTCTTGCTACAAGAAAACATTCACAAATTTGCCTGGGCGCATTAGGTCCAAACCTTACTGAATTAATAGGTGGCTCAGCTGACCTAACACACTCCAACTATACGGATATCCAAGGAGAGTCAGGTTCGTTCCAACCCCATAGTCCTGAGAAGAGATATTTACATTTTGGGGTCAGAGAACATGCCATGGCAGCAATACTTAATGGGATTGCTTATCACAACAGCGGACTCATCCCATATGGAGGAACCTTCTTGGTATTTGCTGACTATATGCGTGGCTCAATGCGCTTATCTGCGCTAAGTGAATTAGGCGTCATTTATGTACTAACTCATGACTCAATTGGTGTAGGTGAAGATGGACCCACTCACCAACCAATTGAAACGATTCCCTCATTACGAGCGATGCCAAATATGCTGGTATTCCGCCCAGGAGATGGCAACGAAACAAGCGGTGCTTATAAATTAGCCATCGAAAATCGCAAACGGCCAAGTGCACTCTGCCTTAGCCGTCAGGGTATGCCTAATCAAGAAAACTCATCCATAGAAAAAGTGGCTTTTGGGGGCTACGTCTTACAAGATTGCGATGGCACCCCTGAACTCATTCTTATTGGGACAGGCAGTGAACTTGATTTATGTGTTCAGGCAGCAAACAAACTAAATGAGTCTGGGCATAAAGTCAGAGTGATTTCCATGCCATGTGTGGAGCTTTTTGAAGAGCAAAGTGACCTTTATAAAGAAGAAGTTCTTCCGTCTTCAGTCCGAAAACGTCTAGTTGTAGAAGCAGCAGAAGCTTTTGGATGGCACAAATATATCGGTCTAGATGGCGACAGTGTCTGCATGAATAGATTTGGAGCTTCTGCACCAGGAGGAAAATGCATGGATGAGTTTGGCTTTACAATTGAAAATGTTGTAGCCAAGGCAAAGAAATTAATAGGCTGAGTTAATTATTATTTACTTCTTGAAAACAAATAATAAATAGAGAGTTCGTATTGCATTAAACTTATAACTATGCAGCACGAACTCTATAAACAGCCAAGAATAAGCTTCCAGCCTTAGATATTCAAGAAATTAGTCATGTCAAAATGAAAAACAATCAGCAATATAGAAATCTAGTAACTGGTGGGGCTGGTTTCCTAGGCTCACACTTGATAGATAGGTTGATGGAATCTGGAGAAGAGGTTATTTGCCTTGACAATTACTTCACTGGACGAAAAGAAAACTTGTCCCAATGGATGAACAATAAACGGTTCGAACTTATAAGGCATGATGTAACCGAACCAATCAGAATAGAAGTAGATAGAATTTGGCATCTTGCCTGTCCAGCATCTCCTGTGCATTATCAATTCAATCCAATAAAAACTGCTAAAACAAGTTTTCTCGGCACATATAATATGCTTGGGCTAGCAAGAAGAGTAGGCGCAAGGTTATTGCTAGCAAGCACAAGTGAAGTATATGGAGATCCAGAAGTTCACCCCCAGCCGGAATCCTATAGAGGTTGTGTAAACACAATTGGAATAAGAAGTTGCTATGACGAAGGCAAAAGAATTGCCGAAACACTTTGCTTTGATTATCAGCGCATGCATTCAACAGAAATAAGGGTAATGAGAATCTTTAACACCTATGGCCCACGAATGCTTGCGAATGACGGAAGAGTTGTCAGCAATTTTATAACCCAAGCCTTACAAGGGGAGCCCTTGACAATTTACGGAGATGGCAGACAAACAAGATCATTTTGCTATGTAAATGACTTAATCGAAGGCATGATTCGGCTTATGAATAGTGACTGCTCTGGCCCCATTAATATAGGAAATCCTGGTGAGTTTACAATTCGGCAACTCGCAGAATTAGTTCGCAAACAAATTAATCCTAATCTCAAGCTGATCAACAAGCCATTACCTTCAGATGACCCCATGCAAAGGAAGCCTGTAATTGATTTAGCCCTCGACAAACTTAACTGGACCCCGAAAATACCTTTAGAGCAGGGCTTAAAGCAAACAATTGATTGGTTCAAAACTAATACTTTATAAGGTCTATTTTATCTTTGGAATAATTCGTGGTCTCCAGTAAGGACAAGAAAAAACTTACTATTATGCAGATGTCTTGATTGCTACCTGGGAGTCCTGATTAGCATCTAGATACTGCTCTAAAACCTCTATATCCTTATCAGTTATTTTTGTTTGCATAGGGCAATGCTTTGGTCCACACATAGAGCAGAATTCAGCTTGCTTATAAATATCAGCAGGTAAAGTTTCATCGTGATATTCACGTGCTCTTTCTGGATCCAAAGACAAGTCAAATTGTTTATTCCAATCAAATGCATATCTAGCTCTACTTAATTCATCGTCACGATCACGAGCGCCTGGCCTATGTCTTGCAACATCCGCAGCGTGTGCAGCAATTTTATAGGCAATTAATCCTTCTCTAACATCATCAGGGTTAGGCAAGCCTAAATGCTCTTTAGGGGTGACATAACAAAGCATGGCTGTCCCATACCAACCTGCCATTGCAGCACCAATCGCACTAGTTATGTGGTCATATCCAGGGGCAATATCAGTAACTAACGGGCCAAGTACATAAAAAGGTGCTTCAGCACAATCTTCCATCTGTTTCCGAACATTAAACTCTATTTGATCCATAGGAACATGACCGGGGCCTTCAACCATGACCTGAACATCATGTTCCCAGGCTCTTTTCGTCAATTCTCCCAATGTTTTTAATTCAGCCAACTGAGCTTCATCAGAAGCATCATGTAAACATCCTGGGCGAAGCGAGTCTCCCAAGGAAAAGGCGCAATCGTAGCGTTTGAAAATCTCACAAATATCATCAAATCGACTGAAAAGTGGGTTTTGCTTATGGTGATAAAGCATCCATTGAGCAAGGATCCCGCCCCCTCTACTAACAATTCCAGTAATGCGGCCTTTGACCTTTGGTAAATGCTCTATAAGTAATCCTGCATGAATAGTTTGGTAATCAACGCCTTGCTGACAGTGCTTTTCAATGATGTGAAGAAAATCCTCTTCCGATAACTTTTCTATAGAGCCATGAACACTTTCTAAAGCTTGGTAAACAGGAACAGTTCCAATAGGGACAGGTGAAGCATTAATAATTGCACTACGAACTTCGTCTAAATTCACTCCGCCAGTAGAAAGATCCATCACTGTGTCAGCTCCATACTTCACAGCTAAATGGAGCTTTTCAAGTTCTTCTCCAATATCACTTGCATTAGGAGAAGCTCCAATATTTGCATTGACTTTGCACTTGGAGGCAACACCTATAGCCATTGGTTCCAAGTTGAGATGATTAATATTTGCAGGAATAATCATCCTTCCACGTGCCACCTCATCCATGACTAAGGATTTAGGCAAACGCTCCCGTTTGGCCACATAAGCAATCTCTTCAGTAATTATTCCCTGCCTAGCGAAATGCAATTGAGAAACATTGCTCTTTCCTTTACGAGAAGCTACCCATGCAGTTCGCATAATCTGAATCAAGAAAGTTCAGGGATTAGTTTTAGGCAAGATCACGAAAATTCACTTCCCTTCGCCGGCTTAACCCGTATCAGGTTCAGAGGGTGTGATCTCAGCCAGTCAGAAAAAAACTTCTGGCACCCCTAGTGGTATATAAAACCTAGCTCGGTTTCCTCTCAGAAGCTGCAATTAATAAATAGAAAATTCCCGAACTTTCTTCTCTAGAGCATCCTGAGAAATGTTGCAGCTTTTACAAATTGGGTGATTGATCATTCTTACGAATCGCTAATAAGAGTTTCTTTCTGCGATTTGATCGTCCCAAAGCCCCACTGATCATCAACCCAGTGCCAACGAATAAAGCTGGAAGTGCCTGCAAACGATCACTCCCTTCACGTTGCAAACATGCAAATATTGCCAAAAGGATTAGCAATGGAGCAGCAAAGGCTAAAAGAGGATTTACAAAGCTCTTCATCTATCTCTGTCTTTATAGCTTGAATTTTTTTCAATCCAGGAAAGAACTGTGGAAGTAAGCACCTGAATACCTATAGGAAGACTCCTCTCCTGAGGCGCAAATTGACCACTATGCAGAGGGGCACAACCATTTTGACCTGCCACCCCAAGGCGAAACATAGATCCTTTCAAAGGCTGCAATAGTTCAGCAAAATCCTCAGCCCCAAGAGAAGGCTTCTCCAAAGTAATCACATTTGAGTTTCCTAAAATCTTCTTAGCGCATACTTCAATAATAGATGTCAATTCTGGATCGTTATAGACAGGTGGGGCAATTGAGCGATATTGCACAACTGCTCTAGCACCAAAACTCAAACATATTGATTGAACTGTATCTTCAATCCATTTTGGCAATGTCTTATTGAAGTCAGGGTCCAAACAGCGAACTGTGCCTAAAAGAGTGACTCGATCTGCAATCACATTAAAAGCTCTACCACCCTGAATTTTGCCAAAACTAATTACAACCGGAGTCAAAGCATCTAGCTGCCTGGCAATCGCCTCCTGAAGTCCACTGACTACCCTTGATGCTACCCAGATGGAATCGACAGATTGATGAGGCCTCGCACCATGTCCACCCTCCCCTATGACATCTATTGACAACTCACCTGCAGCTGCAGTTAAGCAACCACTCTTCAAGCCAATTGTCCCAACAGGCAATTCTGGGAAAACGTGCAACCCAAATAAAGCATCTAAACCTTCAACAGCCCCTTCACTCCGCATCCAACGAGCGCCCTTAGCTATCTCCTCAGCAGGTTGAAACAAAAGGCGAACCCCACCATCTAAGGGCGGCTGAATTGACAATAATTTGGCCACGCCCAAGCCAATACAGATATGCAAATCATGGCCACAAGCATGCATAAGACCTTGGCTAATGGAGGAGTATTCAAGATCTGTTTGTTCTTCAACGGGCAATGCATCCATATCGACTCGAACACCAACAAACGGACCTTTGCTCTGGCCAAACTCAGCAAGAACTCCTGTCTTCCCAACAGCCTCAGTTACTCTCCATCCATATCGACGTAGTTCTCCGGCCACTAAAGCAGCCGTTTGATGCTCTTGCCCACTTAATTCAGGATGAGCATGAAAATGCCTTCGCAATTCAATCAGCTCTGGAAGGAAGTCACTAACAAAATCATTCCAACCGATTAAAAGTCCCATATTTCTAGTGATCTAAGGCGAGGAAGGACATAAGGTCTTGAATGGCCTCTGGAGGCCAATGACGAATTTCAAGTAGCCATTCACTCTGCCTATAACGATTGTCTAAGCCAGCAACAGCCGCCCAATTGCTCTCTGCCTCACCAATCTCAGAATTGCGCCAAAGAATTGCTGTCAAAGCAGCTCTAGCATCAGCAAACATTGGGTATTTACGAATAATTCTACGCAGTTCCATTTCAGCTTGATCTATGTGGCCTAGTTGATACTGAGCCAAAGCCTTACTGGAAACAGCAAGAGCAAACCCTGGCTTCACAGATGAAGCCTTGCTATAGAAGGACTCAGCCTCTTCCCATTTCCCCTGGCTAGCACGCAAATTGCCAAGATTGTATAAAGCCGAAGAATCTTCAGGGTTACGAGCAAGAATCCATTCATAATCATATTCAGCTTCTTTTAAAAGCCCCAAAGACTCTTCAGCAATTCCTCTATTGAGGTGAGTATCAACGTTTGATGGAAGTATTCCCATAGCCTTCGTCTGATCTTGAATAGCCCCTTTTGCATCTCCAAGAGCCAACCGCACATTTCCACGATTGCTTAAAGCAGCAGCATCATCGGGGGAAAGATCTAAAACCTTGTCCCAAAGTGACAATGCTTCAACAAAATTTCCAGTTTGAGTTGATTTAAAAGCTTGATCAAAAATTGGTTTTATAGATTCCTTTGCCGAAACTTGGAAAGGAACAAAAATTAACAAGAAAAGCAAGCTAATCAGAGCAAAAAATATGCAAGATTTTCCTAAACTTCTACTCAAACTTATATAAATCACTTTGATCTAAGATGTTGGCGAGCGACGTCAGTAATTACTCTTCCTCTTGGTGTGCGCTGAATAAATCCTAATTGCAATAGAAATGGTTCAATAACTGTTTCAAGAGTGACAGGGTCCTCTCCAAGTGCGGCTGCAAGAGTGTCAAGTCCTACAGGCCTACCATCATTAGAGTCAAGTAATAGTTTCAATAAAGATCTATCCAGTAAATCAAGTCCAAAGTTATCAACTTGATGCAAATCCAATGCTTCATTCACTAAAGAATCATTTAGGCAAGTCTCATTACCTTTTACCAATGCAAAGTCTCGAACTCTTCTTAATAAGCGATTTGCAACTCTTGGAGTGCCTCTACATCTACGAGCTATCTCCTGGCAGCCGGTAGCAGTTAATTCAATCTTTAATAGCAATGCTGTTCGCCTAACTATGGCTTGAAGATCCTCTAATTGATAAAAACTTAATCTCTGAACCAACCCAAACCGATCGCGCAATGGAGAACTAAGTGAACCTGCTTTTGTTGTCGCTCCAACAAGGGTAAAAGGAGGCAAGTCCAAAGCCCTGGTTCTTGCCGTGCTTCCTTTCCCAACTGTGAGGTCAATTCGTCGGTCTTCCATCGCTGGATAAAGAAGCTCCTCTGCGACCCTATTGAGTCTGTGTATTTCATCGATAAAAAGGACTTCTCTAGGCTGCAAATTAATTAGTAATCCAACAATGTCTCTAGGACGTTCAAGTGCAGGGGCGCTAGTAATTCGACATTTGACACCTAATTCTTGTGCCAAAACAAGTGCCATGCTGGTTTTCCCCAAGCCAGGTGGCCCATATAGCAACACATGATCTAGCGCCTCGGCTCTTCTTATAGAAGCTTGAACAGCAATCTCTAGAACTTGTTTAAGCTCAGATTGACCTACATACTCCTTAAAAGACTTCGGCCGCAAGCCATCATCTCGTGATGCATTTTCTTCTTCTGTTGTGGGCGTCGAATCAACCAACCTAGGCTTAAGAAAAGAAGCCCTAGGCGATGGCCGACTACTACTTGAAGAAACAATTGCCATGCTTGCAGGGTAACGACCTCTGCATAAGGTCGGAATAACGACTTCAGAAGATGCCAAAAACAGCAAGAAAAAATTTGGTTTCAGCAGCAAGGAATGCTGCAAAGAGACTTCTTGCAGACAATCGGCAAGCTCGTCACCAATATGAAATCATCGATACTCTTGAAACTGGCATCGAGCTTTTAGGTACCGAAGTGAAATCAATCCGAGCTGGAAAGGCAAACTTAAGAGATGGTTTTTGCTTGGTTCGCAAAGGTGAGCTACTTCTACATAATGTTCATATTTCTCCTCATAGCCATTCAGGAAATTACTTCAATCACGATCCTCTCCGAATTAGAAAATTATTAGCACATAGGAAGGAAATTGATAAACTAAAAGGTCAATTAGACAGGAAAGGACTTGCATTAGTTCCATTGAACTTACATCTCAAAGGATCTTGGATAAAACTCACAATTGGACTAGGGAAAGGGAAAAAGCTACATGACAAGAGAGCAGAAGACAAGAAGAAACAGGCGAATAAAGAGGCTAGAGCTGCAATGTCGAGACTTTGATATTTTTTAAAGAAACTCATACATATATCCTCTTCATTAATAAAAAACTAAGCTAGCATTGGAGATAAATCTAAAGGCCATGAATCGATTAATGCAACAGAGTGCTTTAAAAGCAAAGCGCTTGGAATTGATTGAGAAGCTAGAAGATCTATATAAACAAACCTTTGGTAAATTGCGTGAAGAAGAACTTGGTCAAATTGGAATAGCAAAGCTTACACAACTAATACTTCAATCAAAGGATGGCGCCATCACACCACTTACTAAAGAAATAGAAAAGTCTGTAATTACAAAAGCCCCAAGTTAATTATGAACTTACATTGGTTCAGAGATCTTGAAAAAGAACTTGATAAAAAGTTCAAGGCTTTCCTACAAGCAAATCCATATCAAGCAGAGCTTTTAACTAATCAAAAACAAAAAGATGTTTATAACAATCTCCTAGTCCAAAAGCAAAAAATCCAAAAAAAAGCAGAGTCTATCCGCAAAGAACTCCTGGCATTAGGTGTTCAAATCAAAGAATGGTCTAAAAGATCACAACGTGCCAAAGAAGCAGGAGCCAAGGATTTGGCTTTCAAAGCAGAGCTCCATTTACAAAAGTTGATGACTGACGGCAGAAACCTATGGTCTGAGCTTGACCAGCTAGGAATTCAATTTCAAGGAATTGAGCAACAAGTTCTTGAGATTGCAGAAAAAACCTGTAACAACAATTCTCAAATCGAACAAGAATGGGCCGGCTTAGAAACCGAAGAAGAACTAAGAAAACTTAAGCGCAATAAAGGGCTTAGTTAACCAGTTCAACCCTTTTGGGCGTTCGGATCAAGGCTGACATTCTCTGGAGGAGGAGTTGGATCTGGATCTGCAATCAACATGTGTTGCAGAACTATCTCAGGGCGTTCACTATCCCGCCATCGAATGCGATAAGCGGGCATTTTTGTGCCGCGACTAGTTGTTTGTTCTACAGGCTCCATCACCCAACCACGGCGAGAACGCCCTTGGGGATTGCGCTTTACAACAGCATCAGCATGTTTGAAGCGGAAACCTACGCGCTCACCACTCATCTGAAGAGAACCTTGCACTCGCTCAATTATCCACTTTGACGGTTCAAACCTCCTAAGGTTGTGTTTTTAATTCCGGTCGAAGTAAAGGGAAAGCAATCACATCTCTAATAGAAGGACTGTCAGTCAGAAGCATCACCAATCGATCAATACCTATCCCCAGCCCTCCAGTTGGAGGCATTCCCACCTCAAGAGCATTAATAAAATCTTCATCTACCCCATGAGCTTCTAGGTCGCCTGATATTTTTCTCTCCTGCTGTAACTCAAGTCTTTCTCTCTGATCAATAGGGTCAATAAGTTCGCTAAAGGCATTGGCCATTTCTCGACCTGAGATAAAAAGTTCAAATCTTTCAACCATCCCTGGTTTGCTTCTATGAGGTCTAGCCAGCGGAGAAATCTCAATCGGATAATCAACTACAAAAGTTGGCTGAATCAAATTAGGTTCAACAGCCTGTTCAAAAGCTTCATTCAATAACCTGCCAACACTATTGGCCTGCGTTGGAGCCTCCAAGCCAGCTTGAATCAAGCTAGATGCTGCTTTAACAGCATTCAATGAAGAGTCATTGAAATCAATTCCTGTTGCATCTTTCACGAGCTCTTGCATGCTTGCTCTTCTCCAAGGAGGGCTTAGATCTATCTCTGCACCCTGGTAACAAATTTTGGTAGATCCACACACCTGTAGGCAAACCGAAGAAATAAGTTGCTCAGTTAAAACCATCATGTCGTTGTAATCAGTAAAAGCCTGATATATCTCAACTGAAGTAAATTCAGGATTATGCTTAGTACTTATGCCTTCATTTCTAAAAATCCGCCCTAACTCATAAACCCTTTCAAAGCCTCCTACAACAAGCCGTTTGAGATGTAATTCTGTTGCTATTCGAAGATAAAGTGGAAGATCGAGTGTGTTGTGATGGGTCACAAAAGGTCGTGCTTCTGCTCCTCCAGCTTCCGACTGAAGTACAGGAGTCTCAATTTCTAAAAATCCTCGATCGTCGAGAAAACGACGAATTGCACTCACCAATAAAGCCCTTTTTCGGAAAGTTTCTCGAGAAGTGGGAGAAACAATCAAATCTATATATCTCTGTCTATAACGCTTCTCAACGTCAACCAGTCCATGCCACTTATCAGGCAAAGGCTGCAAAGACTTAGAAAGCATCTGCCATAGTTGAACTTTCACAGACAACTCACCTCGATCTGTCCTTCGCAAAGTGCCCTTTACACCAATCCAATCACCGGAATCCACAAGTTCAGTCAATTGTGCGAATTGCCCTTTCCCATTCACCTGACTAGTTGCATTATCAAGACTTGCCTTCTCGATATACAACTGAATATTCCCAGTCTCATCACTCAAAGTAAAAAACGCCAGCTTACCCATCACTCTTCTGGACATCACTCTTCCAGCAACAGAAACGGTGACGTGTCTTTCTTGCCCGTTCTCTAAGTCTTCGTGATCAACCTGCAAGGAGGCCGTGTAATGACTTCGATCAAAGCGCAAGGCATAAGGGCACTGACCAAGATCCTTAAGGGCTTGAGCCTTTTCTAGGCGCGTCTGACGTAGCTCGGACAATTCACATCAATTCAAACCAGGCTTATCTTGCCCGTTGAACGGCATTTAAGTTAAGTGAGGTAACGCCTTATTTAACTGGCTAAGGCTGTTGGGAACTCACCCATCCTTTGTGAGGCATAGCCAATCCCCCTAACAGTAAGAATTAACTCAGGATTTCTTGGATCAGGCTCAAGCTTTCCACGTAAACGAGCTACATAAACATCAACAACCCTTAAGTCAGCAGCTCGCCTAGGTGGATAACCCCAAAGCTGTTCAAGAATTTCAGCGCGCGGCACAACCCTGCCTGGCTCCCTAAATAACAACTCGAGCAAACTGAATTCGGTATAGGTCAATCCAATTCTTTCGCCTGCCCTACTAACCTGTCGCCGATTGGTGTCGACTACTAAATCGCCCAAACGCATTACTCCTTGGCCTACTGGAAGATCTCTTGGTTCAGAGACTGCAGCTCCTGGGCCGACTCTCCTTAAAATAGTAGCTATACGCGCTTCTAATTCCTTTGGACTAAAAGGCTTAGACAAATAATCATCAGCCCCCAAATCAAGACCTGCAACACGCTCTGAGATAGCTTCCAAGGCTGTCAAGAAAATGATCGGCACACAAGATTCAGCTCGAAGGCGCCTACAAACAGCAAAGCCATCAAGCTTTGGAAGCATTACATCTAATACAACAAGATCTGGGGACTCATCATGAAAAACTTCTAAAGCAGCCTCACCATCATCAGCGGAGATAACCCTATAACCAGCCAATTGGAGCCTAGTTACCAAAACCCTCAATACTGCAGGCTCATCATCTACAACAAGAATTGTTGCTTTTGGATTAGCCGGTGACCTACATACAGGACCATCGATGCTTTCAAGCTGGGATGGGCCTCCCTCAGGCATGAGCATTTCCTCATCAAGAAAAGCAACCATAACCTTCCAAGGTCACCAAAAAGTTGCTAAAAACTCAAAAATGGTTAAGATTTCAGAGTTTTTTAAGAATTTAAAAGTATTTATACCTGAGCAAAATTACTCATTTTTTAGCACAAACCCTTTGTATCCTTAGTCACCAATAAGCGTGACTTTTCAACTCCAGCTTTGTTTTTCTTGGAAGGAAGGTTATTTGGACCAAAAAAGAAAAATCTATTTTTTATTCCAAGACATAATTCTTTGTATAAATTGCAGGTCCAAAGGAAAATCTAGTCGATCTAGCCTCAAAAAGATTTCATCTTTCAATAATTGAATTTTTGATTTCACGTGATTGGGCATGCATTGATTTGAGAATTGATTGAAACTTTAGAGAATGTGCCTTCCTCTCAAAATTGAAATAAGCAAAGCACATATCATTGGTGCGAGGAAACCAGTAATTATCGACTGCGTAAGCAAAACTCCAACAGCCCATTCATTAAACAGGTTTTCAGTTAAATATCCATTCTTTAGGAATATTTGAATCCACAAAGTCAAACCGAAAAAGCAAGTCCCTAACCAAGCCAAGAATCCAAGAGTGAAGCTTCTCTGAATAGGAGAGCTACGCCTGCCAAGGCTTCCCCAGAAAAAAGCTAATGCAATTAAAGCAGGTATTTGTGTGACATTTCCAATATGAATTGAATCTAAAATCAATCCATAAAAAATAGCAGCAACAATCGCATTCAAAGTCCCGGCTTCCAGTGACCAAGGCAAAAGCCACAAAACAATCCAACAAGGTCCTATGCCTATCAGCTTTAAAAATTGAGGTTCACAAAGCTCAATTACAGGTATAAGCAATCCAGAAAGAATGAAAAACATTATCTTTCTTCTTCTTGGTATCACTATTTTGTTTTGACTTGCACCCAATCAATTGCTTGGGGCGCTGCAGTTAATTGTAAAAGTCCAGTAGCTGCATTTAAAGATTCAGTATTAATTGATTGAATTACACCAACAGGAATGTTCGGGGGCGTCAATGTGCTGGCTGGAGACGTACTAACAAAATCACCAGACTTTACATCAGGGTTTTTATCTAAGAAACGCAACAATGGCCTATTTGTACCAATCCCCAACAGGATTGCATGGGTTTTAGTCCTGGAAATCCAAACACCTATTCTACTGCCAGGAGCTGTAGTTAAACGGACCAAAGAAGTTGTTGGAGTAACACTTTGGACAATGCCCACCAAGCCACCTGGGCCTGTAACTAGATTCCCAGGTCCTATGCCCTCAAAGGCACCTTTATTAAGAAGGATTTGTTGCCACCATCCACTTTCTTTCCTTGAGATTACAGCTGCTGCAATATAGTCTTTACCTGAAGATTCCTGGATTGAAAGCAATTTCCGTAAGCGAAGATTATCTTCTTCCAAAAGTTTCAAACGAGCTTCTTGTTCAAACTGAACACCTTTAATTATCCATTCGCTTTGAGCAGATCCAGGCCAAAATGGCCTGCTTAAAAATGCATAAGTATCTAAAAAAATTGACCCTTTACTCAAACGAATACCAAATAAAGTCAAAAAAGCCAGACCTACAAGGGAAGATCTGGTCAAATTTCTAAAACGAAAAAAGTTATACCAAGGGCTACCCCCCATAAAATCAGTCCTTTACAGAATTCCTAGCAAATTCAGGAGTATCTAATACACGTCTAAAGCCCTTGAAATCTTCTAAAACCTGCCCACAACCATTAACAACACAAAGTAAAGGGTCTTCCGCCACATGAGTAAAAATTCCAGTTTCATGACTAACAAGGTCGCTAATACCCCTAACAAGTGCACCTCCGCCTGCAAGCATTATTCCGCGGTCAACAATGTCAGCAGCTAATTCAGGTGGGGTACGTTCCAAAGTTCTCTTAACTGCCTCAACAATTTTGTTAAGAGGTTCAGCCATGGCCTCACGCAAATCGCCTGCTTGCAGGTTTACTGATCTCGGAAGTCCAGAAAGAAGATGTAATCCTCTTACATCCATTGACTGCAAATCAAATTCATTATCTGGGAAAGCGGAACCTATTCGTATCTTGATTTCTTCAGCCGTACGTTCACCCACCACCAAATTATGAATTTTCTTTAGATAAACACTAATTGCATCATTAATCTCGTCGCCAGCGACACGTACAGACTCACTTAAAACGGTTCCTCCCAAACTTAAGACAGCCACCTCAGTTGTTCCACCACCAATATCCACAATCATTGTCCCTATTGGCTCTGTAACTGGTAAGGAGGCACCAATTGCAGCCGCCACAGGCTCATCAATTAAATGCACTTCACGTGCACCTGCCATGCCAGCCTCACGAACGGCCCTTCGCTCAACCCCAGTAACTCCACTTGGGATGCCTACAACTAAACGTGGGGCGACTATGCCTCTACCCTCATTGCATTTTTGAATAAAGCTTTTGAGCATTTGCTCGGCTGCATCAAAATCTGCAATGACACCATCTCTAAGAGGGCGAACAGCACGAATATTGCCAGGTGTACGGCCCAACATTAATTTGGCATCATCACCAACGGCCAATGGGACCCCTTCCTCCAGATCCAACGCCACAACAGAAGGTTCTTGAAGAACAATCCCTTTGCCAGATACATAAATCAAAGTATTGGCTGTACCAAGATCTATTCCAATGTCACGGGATAATTTGAATCGACTAAAAAACACAGGTTTTGATCAAAGCTGGCGAATCATAGAGGCAATCTGAGAAGAGACCTGTGACTAGACACGAAGAAGTCTGGAACTCATCGCATACAAAGTCCAGGAAATTGGCCCATCATTAGTAAAAATCCAACGCAAAACCCAACAATGGGAGTCAATTCAATCACCCTCGTAGGCAGAGCCGGCCGCGATCCTGATGTTCGCTATTTTGAATCAGGAAGCGTTGTTGCCAACTTAACTTTGGCCGTAAATAGAAGAAATCGCAATGATGAGCCTGACTGGTTCAATCTAGAAATCTGGGGCAAGCAAGCTCAAATTGCTGCTGATTATGTAAAAAAAGGATCACTGATTGGAATTGTCGGAAGCTTCAAGATTGATAAATGGACAGATAGAAATAGTGGAGAGTTGAGAAATAAACCAGTAGTCAGAGTTGATCGCCTGGAATTACTTGGCTCAAAAAGAGATACAGAAGTTGCTAGTAGTACTTCAAGAAACAGTTTTGACAGTTCAAACCCTAATAATGAAGAGATACCCTTTTAGAAGATTGCCAAAAGTTTTTACTTAGTGCCTTCGCCGAAAAAAACGAATCAACAGCCAAAACAAAAGAAGAGATAAGCAAACAATCAAAATTACCTTAATAATGCTTGACACCGGAGCAATCCATAGGCCCACGTTGCTATAACCTTCACCTAAAAAGAAACCAGCCAACGTTAATAAAATAGTCCATATAAGACTGCCTGCAGTAGTCCAGATAATGAAAGGAGTCAATGGCATCAACTCAATCCCAGCTGGAACAGAAATTAAAGTCCTAATTCCTGGTACAAGACGGCCCCAAAAAACTAATGCTGTGCCATATCTTCCAAACCATCTTCTACTTCGAGCTAATTCTTCAGGCTGAATTCCTATCCAACGTCCATATTGTCTCAACCACCGCTCAATTCTCTCTTCATTAACTAATCGACCAAGGCCATACCAAGGGAAGGCTCCAAGCACAGTTCCCAATAAACCAGCCAACACTACTGGCAAGAAATGCAATTGCCCTTGCTGAACATAAAAGCCCCCAAGAGGCATTATTAGCTCTGAAGGAATCGGTGGAAAAAGGTTCTCCAAAAACATTGCAAGCAAAATAGAGATGTATCCAATCCATTCATTCGCTTCGACAGCATTACCAATAAGCTCAGGCAAGCTCGTTAAAAGTTCACTTAAGCTCATTTACTTTTAGTAAAGTAAGGGAAATTTTTAGTAGGTGCTACTGCCATATAGTAAAGATAAGTCAATTAATAACGGTAATGATCAGGCTTAAATGGCCCGTCAATAGGAACATTAATATATTCAGCTTGCTTTTCAGTTAAAATAGTTAAGTTGGCGCCAATTTTATCTAAATGAAGTCTTGCAACCATCTCATCTAAATGCTTAGGTAAAACATAAACATTATTTGAATAATTATCACCCTTAGTAAATAGTTCAATTTGAGCAAGCACCTGATTAGTGAATGAATTACTCATAACAAAGCTAGGATGACCTGTCGCACATCCCAAATTAACAAGACGGCCCTCAGCTAAAAGGATAATTCGCTTGCCACTAGGTAATGTAATGTGATCCACTTGAGGTTTAATATTTTCCCATTGATATTGCTTCAAAGAAGCAATATCAATCTCATTATCAAAATGACCAATATTGCAAACAATTGCCTCATCCTTCATTTGGATTAAATGTTCATGTCTAATTACTTGGAAATTTCCAGTTGCTGTAACAAATATATCGACTTCTTGAACGACATCGTCTAATCGAACAACCCGGTAACCCTCCATAGCTGCTTGCAAAGCACAGATTGGATCAATTTCAGCAATCATTACCGTTGCGCCCAATCCTCTTAGAGACTGAGCAGAACCTTTACCTACATCTCCATAACCAACTACTAAAGCAATTTTACCTGCGACCATTACATCTGTGGCACGTTTAATCCCATCAACTAAAGACTCACGACATCCATAAAGATTATCGAACTTACTCTTAGTGACTGAATCATTAACATTAATTGCGGGGAAAGGTAATTCACCATTTTTTTGCATCTGATACAACCTAGCCACACCAGTGGTAGTCTCTTCAGTGACACCTTGAATACTATCCTTAATTCGTGAATAAAAGCTGGGATCAACTTTTAACTTAGAGTGAACCGAGGCAAATAAAGCCTCTTCTTCTTCATTAGTTGGATTATCTAATACTGATAAATCTTTTTCTGCCTTACTGCCAAGTATCACCAAACCCGTAGCGTCTCCTCCATCATCAAGAATCATATTTGGCAACTCATTATCTCCCCAATCAAGAATGCGATGCGTATATTCCCAGTATTCATCTAAGGTCTCACCTTTTTTAGCAAAGACAGGGACGCCGATACTTGCAATTGCTGCCGCTGCATGATCTTGAGTAGAAAAAATATTGCAAGAAGCCCAACGCACCTTTGCCCCTAAAGCAACCAATGTCTCTATCAAAACACCCGTTTGAATTGTCATATGTAGGCTGCCTGCAATCAATGCACCTTTAAGCGGCTTATCGTCCTTATATTTGCGCCTTAAGGCCATGAGGCCAGGCATTTCTGTTTCGGCAATAGTGAGTTCCTTTCTTCCAAAGTCAGAAAGACCGATGTCTGCAACAACAGACTCAAAGGCTTCTATCGAAGTCGAGGGGGATTTAGACACTGCAACCATGGTTAAAGTTTTCTTTGGGGTTGGGAAAGTAACCTCTACGGAGTTACAAGAGTTTGAGCTTGATTTCTACGCAATATACAAATGAATACCGAATACTTAAAAACCTTGAGGACACCATTGAGCTTGGCAAAACACTCCCGAATGAACTACCAGAACTAAAAATATTATTACTAGAAGGGCCATTAGGGGCCGGGAAAACCTCTCTTGTAAAAGGATTAGCCAAAAGTCTTGGCATAGAGGAACCTATAACCAGCCCATCCTTTGCTCTGGCACAACACTATCCAAAAGGGAAGCCACCCCTAATTCATCTTGACCTTTATAGATTGGAAGAACCAAAAGATGCAGATGAACTATTTCTTCAAGAAGAAGAAGAAGCCAATAAATTAGGAGCAATAGTAGTTATTGAGTGGCCCAGACGGCTAAGCCTATCTATTCCTGAGGCATGGCAAATCAACCTTGATTACAAATCGGAAGGAGGTCGTATAGCTCATTTCATTGCTCCATCAGAGGATTGAAGGAAATCTAGAACTTCTTTTTGAGTAGGCTGAGGAGAAATCGCGCCTGCACCACCACAAACCAATGCACCACATGCTGCTGCAAAACTAAAGATCTTTTCTATTTCTGAAAGGCCAAGCGAATAGCTAGAAACATTCAAAAGCTGAAAAATTAAGCCCGCAGTAAAGGCATCACCAGCTCCTGTCGTATCTAAAACCTTGGTCGGGGAGAGGGGCTTCATTTGGCCATGGAAGTCATCGATAAGCCATTTCAATGGCCTAGAACCATCTGTTACAACAACATCAGGTGATTGTGGCAAGGCAGTTGATATTTTTGCAGGGTCATCAGTATTAAAGAACCAAATAGCTTCTTCTCTCGCAAGCTTAATTAGAGAAGCCATTTCCAAAATTGGGCTTATTTTCTTTTTAACTTGTTCATTAGGTCCACTTTCTGGTCCATTATTTTTATCCCAAAATGTAGGCCTCCAGTTTATGTCTAGAGCAATTTTTATATTTTTTTTCTTGGCTTCATTTAAAACCCATACCAATGATTCCTTGGATTCAGGCGTTGCCAAAGGGATTGTTCCAACTAATACCCACAACGCTTTCATAGATATTTGAGACCAAACTTCTTTTATCTCTTTTAACGACAACGCATCGTCAGCAAAACCATTTTGATCCCCTCCAAAGAATCCATGAAAAATCCTTTCACCACTTAGAAGTCTTCTAACCAAAACAACACGAGTAGGCCTTTTATAATCAAGCTGAATTCCTTTGATATCGACTCCTCTATTAACCATTAGATTCCTAAATTTTGTCCCAATCGAATCATTTCCAAGTCGACCTAAGAAAGCAACCTTTATGCCAAGTTTCGCTAATGCACATGCAACATTTGCTGGGGCACCACCAAAACAGTCTTCATAATTCTGATCTACATCAGGGTCCCCACCTGGGGCGCCTAAGCGATCTATCAATGCTTCTCCCAAGCAAATCACTTTAGGGAAGCCTGTCAAGTCATTATTATTTGAAGACATAACCAATTTGTAGGGAATAGGAACTAGGAAGATTTAAGATTATTCCTTGAAAAATATTTACCTAATTCTTCTATCATCTTTGAGTTAGCCATAGGGAAAGGATAATTCTTTAAGTCAATATATCTCACCCATTTAACTTGTTGACTAGCCATAGGTAGCGGAACCCCTTTTACTAAGTTACAGAGATAAACCTCAAAACGTAATTTTTTGTGGCTATAAATATGTTCGAGAGAAATAAGTTTCCTAAAAATATCAACATCAATTGATAATTCCTCCTTCAATTCACGAACAACTGTAGTTTCAATACTTTCATTTTGTTCTTGTTTACCTCCTGGGAATTCCCACATCCCGCCAAACATTCCTTTTTCAAGTCTTTGCGCAATCAAAATCTGACCAAGATGATTAATAACTACCCCAACACCAACAACAGAAAAAGGTAATTCCTTAGGGACTGTTTTCACAGGGAAAGAAGCGACTTTTCTCAAAGAATAAGCAATACAATACTCATTTACCGGACAAATCGTGCAAAAGGTATCCTTTGGGCGACAAACCAAATAACCCAAGTCCATTAAAGCCTGATTGAAGTCTCTAGGTTTTGATGTATCAATCAGTTTATTAATAAATTTCCAAAGCTGATTACTTACCTTAAGAGGAGGGGATGGTATCGCCAGGAATCTGCATAAGAATCTTTGTACATTGCCGTCCATTATTGGGCTAGGAGCATCAAAAGCCGACGAAACAATGCTTGCAGCAGTGCTTCTACCAATTCCTGGCAACTCCATCCAGCCTTCTAAATCCTTTGGCCATGAGTGGGTATCGCTCAAATCTTTAGCACCTATCGAATTAAGCAAAACTTTGGAGGCTTGATGAAGTCTGCGAGCTCGGGAGTAATACCCCAATCCCTGCCAAAGCAATAAAACTTCTTGTTCATTTGCATTAGCCAATTCCAAAAGAGTGGGGAAAGTCTTCATCCACTTTTCCCAATAAGGCAAAACTGTCTTCAACTGGGTCTGTTGCAGCATCACTTCCGCAACCAAAATCGGATAAGGATCAATGACTTCGCCAGGCTTAGGCGGCAGCCCGTCTGCATTAAGTTTCCATGGAATCCAATGTCGACCATTCTTCTCAAACCACTTCAATAAAGCGAACCGTATATCGGCTAATTTCCCCTCAGATAACTCAACTTCCTGCATTAAAGAAATTTTGGCCAAGTTAATAGCGTAAAAAGTAAGAAAATTATTTAAACAGTTGGCAAGACAATAGGATTGTATTTATTTTTAGAATTTACAACAAGCCCTATCCTATCCAGAAAGCACTTAAAATAATCATACAAAACCAAATGCAAAGTATCTATATCCACAATGTCACCACGAGAACTTGATGGCAAATGTATAGACATCTTGAAATATTGTGTCTTATTTAAGAATAAAGCAGGTATCAACATTCTGAGTATAAATAGGACTACAAAAGCAGGATTATTTAGCGAGCTTACAGTGCTACTTTTTGATTTAATTGAATGCAGGAGAAGAAACCTTACTGTAGACAGAATAGAACCAGGGAAAGGTATGGAGTTATTTAAAGATAACAAACTAGACAACCCAGTAAAAATACTCTTCGAAGAAAAGAATGCCTCCGAAGATTTCAATAGACTGCCAATAATAAATTTCCCTAACCACCATGGAGACTATCACGAAATTGACTTTGATAATATTAAAAAGTACTTAAAAATGTTTTTCACACCAAGCCAAGTAGTAAAAGGAACTTTTTACAATTTGGCTAATAAATACCACTTAATACCACAAGGTTATGACTGCATTTGCTATCGAGGAACTGACAAACATACGGAAATCCCAATGATAGATCCTTCTATTTACCTCGCTTCATATAGGGATTGCATCGATCCTAACCAATTTAGCTCTAGAGTTCTAATCCAAACAGACGAGTTAATTGTAAGAGATTACCTGCACGCAGAGCTAAAAGAAAACTCTTTTTGGATTAAGGAAATACCTGTAACTAATAGACCCATAGCTATTCACCTACATCCCGAATTAAAAAATAGAATTAACTTTTCAATCCTATTATTAGCAGTAAATCTAATAGTTTCACAATCAAGATTACTAATTACTCATACAGGGAATATGGCAATGTGGCATGTAATGCAACGCGGATCAATGGGAAGAGTAAAACAGCATTTAGGTAAATTAACTTAAACATAGAATGTCTGATTAAGCCCTATTGCGAATAGCAAGATGAAAACCAAAGTAAAGTACTAAATACTCTTATATTGAAGAATTATATTTTCACCATCATCATTAATAATGCTATAGCCCCTTATAATAAGATTTTTCAGCATATTTCTATATTCAGATCTTATAATCTCGGGATATCTCTGATCACTATCTCTCGTCTCAATAATCAACATCTTTGGTTGTAATATTGAAAAGTCCCATTGATTCATAATCAATGGTTCAAGGCCTTCAACATCTACTACTGCTAAATCGCAAGTTGTAAGTGAAAGCATGTTCAAAGCCCTATTTATTTCCAAACAATAAACTTCTCTAATCTCCTGATTATGGTGATCCTTACTGTAGTCTAATTGGTTAAACATTTCAACATGATCTTGCCTAGCAGATGTAAGAGCACCTCCAATAGATAATTTTATGTTTTCATTTGAATCCGATACCGCAGTAGTAATTACCTTGACTTTATTCTTGATATGTCTCATTTGGCAATAGACAGCATACTCCTGAATAGGTTCAAAATAATAACCAGTCCAGCCCATGTCTGCTAGAAAAGCTGTGTTAGATACAGTATCGCCGTCGTATGCACCAATTTCGATAAATATGCCATCTAATTTCTCTCCAAATACCCTTAAATAGATTTCAGAGAGATTCATAATCTGACAATCTTTACCAGGACTATAAAAACTCCTATTATCATTTATCATTTTAAAAAGAATTTGTTTGGTTTTAATTTTTGGTGAATAGAAAGTTTAATACATAATTTAATTAAAAGAACTCGAATAAGTTTCGCATCCAAGTAACAATACCTATTCAGCTTTTGACTGATTTGTATTGGCAGTCATCAGGAAGCCTGATTGGAAATCGTATTCTACATATTAATAGTGCTATAGAAATTACGTTGCGAGAAATATTTCTAGCTTAGTTACCTGTTTAGAAAATTAGTGCTCTCTAAAAACTGTTAATGATTGCGATCTCTAGAGGCTAATCTATCAATGGGGCTTCGCCCCATTGATAGATTAATTAAATCGAGGTAAATCTTGGGGGGACCAGAAAATCATCTTTGGCAATGGCAAGGCTTGGACGTCGCTTGGAATTTGGAAGGCGAAAAAATTAATTCGCCTATTTCAATCGTTTTAATCCATGGTTTTGGCGCCTGCAAAGAACACTGGCGAAATAACCAATCAGCACTAAGCCAGTATGCACCTTGTTTTGCAATTGACCTAATTGGCTTTGGAAATAGCAGCCAGCCCAAGGCGAAACTAAAGTCTAATCCCCAAAATCAGATTGGATTTACTTACAATTTCGACAATTGGAGTAATCAAATAAATGATTTTTGCAATGAAGTCGTGAAAACTCCTGTACTTCTTGTTGGAAACTCAATTGGCAGTGTAATTGCGCTTCGAGCATCACAATTGCTAAAGCAAAATTGCCGAGGTGTAGTACTAGCTGGATGTGCCACAAGGGCATTGGATGATAAACGTTTAAAAGAACAACCTCAAATCTTGAGATGGACAAGGCCATTGCTAAAAACACTTGTTAGGCAGAGATGGCTGAGTATCAACCTTTTTAGAAATGCCTCTAGTCCTGGCGTAATAAAAAAAGTTCTAAAACAGGCCTACCCCAGTGGAACAAATGTTGACGATGCACTTTTAGAACTTTTACAAAAACCAAGCAAGAGAGAAGGTGCACCAGAAGCATTCCATGGCTTTATTAATCTTTTTGATGATCACCTTGCTCCACAACTTTTAGTAAATCTATCGGTTCCAGTATATTTAATATGGGGAGAAAAAGATCCATGGGAACCTGTAAGTGAAGCCAAAAAATGGATCAAAACATTTTCTTGTATACGTTCCTTAGAAATAATTTCTGATGTTGGACATTGCCCTCATGATGAGGCACCAGAAGATGTAAATAGACTGCTAGTTAAAGTTATTCAGCAAGCAACATAAGCCTCAACTTGATCGCTTACTCTTCTTAAAGCTGCTAATGCCACTCTTTCAAGGTTGCGAACACGATCACGACTTATTCCCAAAATCCTTCCTATCCCTGTCAATGTCATCGGGTCATCTCCATCCATCCCATATCGCATTCTTAACACACGAGTCTGTAACTCAGGTAATTGGTTTAACAAATGATCCAAATCTCCCTTCATGCAATTCTCTTCTAACTTTTGACTAGGCATATCACCATTTTGATCAAGCAAGTCAAGTAAGACAGTGTCATCACCATCACCGACTTTTTTTTCAAGGCTGACTGGATGAAGAGCATTACTCATCAATTCTTTAACTTCAGCTTCAGATAATCCGACCAATTCTGAAAGTTCAGTAACCGTAGGTGTTCTAGCTAATTCTTGAGTTAGTTGTCTTTGACCCTTCTTTAATTTATTTAGCATTTCTGTTATATGAATCGGGAGTCGAATAGTCCTACTCTTTTCTGATATAGCTCGAGTAATGCCCTGACGAATCCACCAATAAGCGTAAGTAGAAAATTTGTACCCTCTTGCCGGATCAAACTTCTCAACGCCTCGAACCAATCCAATCGTTCCTTCTTGAATTAAATCCAAAAGCTCCATATTCATTTTCGTGTACTTTTTCGCAACACTGACAACCAAACGTAAATTTGCCGAAACCATCCTTTCTTTAGCTCTACGACCTATCTTCAACTTTCTTTTTAGCTCCAACAAACTTAATCCAGCAGCTTCAGCCACCAATTGATCATTAGGCTTTTCCCCATTCTTATCCTCCAATTCTGCAGCAAGTACTTCAAGGGCCATTAACTCTTTGACCTTTCGGCCAAGAGTGATCTCCTGCTCATTCGTGAGCAAAGGAACTCTTCCAATATCACGCAAATAAGAACGCACCAAATCAATCTCTAATGTAAAGCGATTATTGGAAGCGCTTTTCAAATCATTCGAGGCGATTGGCCCTCGAGAAGAAGCCATGATGCGATGTTGAGTTTTGTTAAGCATACTACTAAGAAGTGTAAAGTTCCTTTCGAAAACCTTAAATAAGCATAAGCACCTAGGTATTGACTCCATGCATATGTGCGAGAAGCCAAGCGGCTGTCTTCAAATAAATCAAAACACCTGCTACATCTGTAGCAGTGGTGATAAATGGAGCCGACATAAGCGCTGGGTCCAAGCCCATTCGATCGAATAGCAAGGGCAATGCAGCTCCAGCTGTTGCCGCAAGAGTAGTTATGGCCATAAGGCTGATCCCAACAGCAGCTCCAACTAAAGGGCCTTCTCCACGCCACCAGGCAAAAGGAACTACAACTAATAACATCAACAGCCCCAACAAGGCACCAGCTAGAGCTTCTCTAAAAATTGCCTTCATTAAGCCTAGAGCTTGAATACGCTGAGTACTTAAACCTCGAATCACAACAGTTGAGCTTTGTGCACCTACATTTCCACCAGTCCCAATTAGCAAAGGGATAAAGGCCGCCAACAAAACCACTTGCTTTAGGACAGCATCATTCATCGCAATTACTTGAGTGGTCAGGCCATTTGCAATCACAAGCACAACAAGCCAAACAACCCTCCGGCGAGCGACAACAAATAAATTACTTTGAAAATAATCATCTTCATCCCCTGCCTGAACAGCACCTGCGGCATATAGATCACGTGTAGCTTCCTGCTCAATCACATCAATTACATCGTCAACAGTAACTATCCCAACTAAACGATTCTCCCTATCAACTACTGGCAAAGCCAAAAAGTCATACCTCTGAATTGCTCTGGCAACCTCTTCTTGATCTGTATCAGTTCTCACACTTACAACATCTCGAGTCATAACATCTCCAATCAAATCTTCTGGATCCGCAGTTACTAGATCTCTCAAAGATAAAATCCCAGTTAAATGTCTTTCTCTATCAGTGACATAAAGGCTGTAAATAGTTTCCTTATCTGCAGCCTGACTCCTAACGATAGATAAAGCTTGTGCAGCATTGTGAAATTCCTTTAGATCGATGAACTCTGTGGTCATCAACCTGCCGCCAGTTTCAGGCTCATAGCCCAACAATTGAGCAGTAACTCTTCTTTCTGAAGGACTCAACTCAGCCAGCAATCTCCTAACGACTTTTGCAGGCAACTCATCAAAAAGCCTGACCCTATCGTCTGGAGACATTTCCTCAACCAGTTCAAGTACTTCACTTGAACGGAGCCGGTCTAACAAGCTTTGCTGGATAGATGGATCTAAATATTCATACACCTCAATTGCTTCATTTTTACTAAGCAGCCTAAAAGCAAGTGCTTGCAATACAAGTGGAAGACTGCCTATTGCCTCAGCAATGTCGACAGGTTGGACCGGCTCCAGCAAAGTCTTAACAGCGTCATAATTGGCTGCTGATAAAAGGATTTCTAATTGATGATCCATCGCATCTGTCAGATGCGATCCACTAATGCCTGAAGTGACTTTCTTGGGAGCCCCCGCCGCCTCATTCATGGGCTTTCTACTAGGGCATCAATAGTTTATGGCTATGGTCGACATATATATCTGCAAACCCATGAGCGTGAACATCAGCAACGTCGTTGTCCGCACAGCCGAAGGCCTGGAAAAGTGCCTTGGCGACTACAAAGGCACTGTCCTTTTGATAGTGAATGTCGCAAGCAAATGCGGTTTCACCAAGCAATATGCAGGCCTACAAGAATTAAAGAACGAATTTGGGGCTAAAGGCTTTCAAGTCCTTGGATTCCCTTGCAATGATTTTGGGGCTCAAGAGCCTGGTACTCTTCCCGAAATTAAAAATTTCTGCTCTTCAACTTATGGGGTTGATTTCACATTATTTGAGAAAGTCCATGCCATGGGGGAGACAACAGAGCCATATAAAACACTTAACAAAACCGAACCAAAGGGAGATGTTGCTTGGAACTTTGAGAAATTCTTAATTAGCAAAGAAGGTAACGTTCTTGCAAGATTTAAAAGTGCCATCGATCCCAATAGCGATGAACTAAGAAACGCAATCGAGGTAGCATTAAAGAGTTAAAATACTTAGTACAGAAGAACCCACTAGCAAAAGCCACTAAGCCAAATAAAACTGTAGTCAAAAGCAAAAGAATCGCTTCGGAAAAATAAGCCTTAACCATTAAACTAATACATTTGATCATCCAGCTACTGAAAGTAGTTAATGATCCGCAAAAACCAACTCCTAACAATATTTGATATCTATTACGTAACGGCAAGGCAAATAAAACTCCTAAAATTGCCGCACCCAATATATTTACCAAAAAATCATTTTGAAGAAGGAATCTAAGTAGAACCCCAGGGACTGCTCCAATTGAAACTAGAAAATATCGATTTATTTTTTTAATCCACATTAAAAAATATTGACCTGAGCCAGTTTAAAACCTACAGCTGCTGCAGATAGTCCCAAGGATATAGAAAGAGCAGTAAGCAATATTGCTTTCACCCAAGAGTTGTTCAGTAAGTATTGAAAAACTTCTAAGATAAATGACGAGAATGTACTCATACTTCCCAAAAAACCAACGCCAATTAAAAAAAATATGGAGGAGTCTTCAGTTAAAAGTTGCATCTGCTGATGTATTGAAACAAGGAAGCCAAGCCCAAAAGAAGCAACGGTATTAATAACACACGTCCTCCAATATCTAGTTGGTAAGAAAGTTTCTAACTCTTGCAATAAATATAATCTAACAACAGATCCTAATACACCCCCAATAGAAACCAAAACAAGCTTCTCAAAATACATCTAACTATAGATTATCAAGTACTTACCCAGCCACGCCTGCTTGAAGAAGAGAGCTCAGTAAAGTCAATTGATTCAACTTTAACCTGCATCCAAGATTCCCCTTCTGGCCCCTTCCATCTGCGGATCACTTTCAATGGAGTACCTACCTTAAGAGTGCTCAAAGTTGGTGCTGCAACTAAAGGGGCTGCCTTCAAACTACAACTCGTCCCGGCGAACAAGGGACTAAAGCGATCACCTCGGCAAATTTGAATCTTATTCCTCGTTACTGATCCACCAGCTGGAAGTCCAACAGGAACCATAAGAGCAACTCCAAGGAAGCAACTCCATCTAAGAAGAAAAGAAATTCTATACATTCAAATATCCAACAAAGCCATATCAAGTTCAACACTATGTGTCTCTATAAATTCTCTTCGGGGAGCAACCTTATCTCCCATTAAAATTGTAAAAATACGATCAGCTTCAAGAGCATCTTCTATCTCAACTCTTTTCATCATTCTTGTTCTTGGATCCATAGTAGTCTCCCATAATTGCTTTGGCATCATTTCCCCTAATCCCTTAAATCTCTGAATTGTATAATTAGCTTTTTCTCCGAAATCTGCAAGAGTTTTCTGCAAATCAGCTTCGTTATAGCAATAAGTATGATTTTTCCCTCGTTCAACTTTATAAAGCGGGGGGCAAGCAATGTAAATATAACCGCCTTCTACTAGTTCCTTTTGATATCTATAAAAGAAAGTCAGCAAAAGTGTCCTTATATGTGCACCATCAACATCCGCATCTGTCATAATAACAACTCTATGGTAACGAAGATTCTTAGAGTCAAATTCCTCACCTTTAATACCTAAACCAAGAGCAGTTATTAGAGCTTGAATCTCAGTATTCTTATATATCTTTGCATCATCGGTTTTTTCTATATTTAGGATTTTTCCTCGCAAAGGTAAAATCGCTTGGAATTTACGATCTCTACCTTGTTTTGCCGAGCCACCAGCCGAATCACCCTCTACTATATAAATTTCAGATTCAGATGGGTCTCGAGAACTACAATCTGCTAATTTCCCAGGCAAAGTAGAGCTTTCGAGTACACTTTTCCTCCGAACAAGTTCTCTAGCTCTTCTTGCCGCTTCAGCAGCATTAAATGCCTGAATCGCTTTCTCTAAAATAAGATCAATAATACTAGGGTTGAATTCAAGATATTGACTTAATTCTTCTCCAACAAGACTATCAACTATTCCACGCACCTCAGTATTACCTAATTTAGTTTTTGTCTGACCTTCAAACTCTGGTTCCGGCACTTTTACTGACAAAACAACTGTCAAACCTTCACGTATATTTTCACCAGCAAGATTTGCATCGCCTTCTTTACGCTTACCTCTCTTACGAGCAAAAGTATTTAAGGTTCTAGTCAAAACAGTCTTCAATCCTTCTATATGAGTACCTCCATCAACAGTCCTAATATTATTAGCAAAGCCAAGAATGCTATCTGAATAAGCATCGACACACCATTGAAGAGCAGCCTCTACTTGAACGCCCTCTTTTTCGGAATTAACATAAATAATCTCAGGGTGTAATGCATCCTTCTCAGTATTCATATATGCAACATATTCCTTAATACCGCCCTCATAAAAATATATTTCTTCATGAGGGTTTCCTTCTTCATCTTGAGCTGTAATTCGCTCATCACGAAAAATGATTTTTACGCCTCCATTTAAATAGGCTAATTCTCTCAACCTAGAAGACAAAATTGAATAATCAAAAACAATTCCACCAGTAAAAACCTCTGTATCTGGTTTAAAGCAAACGGTAGTACCAGTTAGATCTTTTTCTGCAGCAGGTTGAGCCTTAGAGCTCAACGTACCTACGGGAGCACCTCTTTCAAAACGTTGGCAATGAACTTTGCTCTGGCGACGAACAGTGACTTGAACCCACTCACTTAAAGCATTGACTACTGAGACTCCAACACCATGCAAACCGCCGGAAACCTTATAACCCCCACTCCCAAACTTTCCACCTGCATGCAAAACAGTCAAAACTGTTTCCAAAGCACTTTTGCCAGTACGAGGGTGAATATCTGTCGGAATCCCCCTGCCATTATCCGTTACAGATGCAGAGCCATCAGCACCTAATACAACTTTTATCTCATCACAATGACCAGCAAGTGCCTCATCAACTGCATTATCAACAACCTCATAAACCAAATGATGTAAGCCTCTAGGCCCAGTAGAACCGATGTACATTCCAGGACGCTTTCTTACAGGCTCTAGGCCTTCAAGCACCTGAATTTGTTCGGCGCCATAGGCTGCCTGAACCTTGTTTACTTTGGAGTCTTCGCTCATTCTTATATCAACAGCCAGGAAGAGTTATTGCATAGAGGCCTCATTTCCCAGAAACCTCATCCTGACTGGCTTAATCTACCACTGGCATCAAGAAAAGGCTTGCATAAAACTTTTTTGGTGAGCTTGTCCAAACTTGTAGTAATTGAATTTCTTAAGCAAATTTTGAAACTTTCTTTATGCCATTAACAAAACCATTAGTCATTGTTCTTCTGGGACCTACAGCAAGCGGGAAAACAAATCTAGGAATTGAAATCGCAGAGTTGATGAAAGTCGAAATTCATAATATTGATTCTCGTCAAGTCTACCTAGGAATGGATATAGGGACAGCAAAGCCAACTCTTGATCAACAAAATCGAGTGAATCACTTGCTCATCAATTTAAAGCAACCAAATGACCCTATCAATGTTGAACAATTTCAAAAGGAAGCTTATATCAGCTTAACTAAAAAGCTAAAGCAAACAGGCAAGGCCCTCTTAGTAGGAGGTAGTGGTTTATATCTCAAGGCAATTACACAAGGTCTTCTGCCTCCAAAGGTGCCTCCTCAACCCGAACTTAGAAAACAATTTAATGGTCTTGGACAAAATGTTTGCCATCAACTACTACAGAAAATCGACCCAGTCGCAAGTCAAAGAATCTCAAATTCCGATGTTGTAAGAACACAAAGAGCCTTAGAAGTCATATATGCGACTGGACAACCAATAAGTGCCCAACAATCCTCGAATCCGCCTCAATGGAATGTTATAGAGCTTGGACTAGATCCAAAAAATCTTCGAGAAAGGATCACTCAGCGAACAAAAGAGATCTATCAAAGGGGATTGATCCATGAAACAGAAAAATTAATAGCCCAATTTGGCAAAGAACTTTCAATGCTCCAAACAATTGGCTATAGAGAAGCTGTAGATGTCATTGAAGGCAAATTAAAAGTTCCTGAAGCCATTGCAATCACAAATAATCGCACGCAAAAATTTGCAAAAAGACAAAGGACTTGGTTCCGAAAACAACATGATCCGAAATGGTTAAACGATGATGAACCCCTCAGAGAAGCCCAATCTTTGATACAAAGCGTTCTAGGCTGATAGAAGCAGAGATAAAATTAATCATTGTTTTGGTCTGCGCTCTTCCCTTAACGCACTGAATGCCTCCACGCCCTCGTTTTGACCGTCGTGCCCCCGTAAGGGAGCTTCCTAACATCAATGATCGCATCAACTATCCAAAGTTGCGAGTAGTCGACGCTGATGGAACACAGCTTGGGGTTATAAATCGAGAAGAAGCTCTCGAAGTTGCTCAAGACCGTGAACTAGACCTTGTTCTTGTTAGTGAAAAAGCCGATCCTCCTGTATGCAGGATCATGGATTATGGAAAATTCAAATTTGAGCAAGAGAAAAAGGCTAAGGAAGCAAAGAAAAAATCCCACCAGACTGAAGTTAAAGAAGTAAAAATGCGCTACAAAATTGATCAGCATGATTACGATGTCCGGATAGGGCACGCAGTTCGTTTTCTCAAAGCAGGTGACAAAGTTAAATGTACTGTGATCTTCAGAGGAAGAGAGATTCAGCACACTGCTCTTGCTGAAACACTTCTAAGGCGAATGGCCAAAGATTTAGAAGAACAAGCAGAAATTCAACAAGCTCCAAAAAGAGAAGGTAGAAACATGATTATGTTCTTAACACCAAGGAAAACTCCGCTTGTTAAAAAAGAAAAAGAGGAAGTTCAATCAACTCGTGCCTTAAGGACGATTACGACTCCTTCCAGATCTGCACCCCCTTCAAAAACCTAAAACCATTTCAGAAGGCAAGGAATTGTAAAGATAAAGCACTCTTTTTTGTTAACTATCCTCAAAAAGTTCTTCGCTAAAATCTATATTTTATATCTAAAAAAACCATCGACTTTACAAAGAAAGCATTTGATTAAACTGGCTGTCACTGCAGAATGTTAATTTATTGTCTCGTTTAGAAAAGAAAAGTAAATTCAATTTATCGACAAGGTCGCCATTACTGGCACAGTGCTGTATGCCACGGGGGCGATTGTCACGAAGCGCTCAGCTACTTAATGTGGCCAAATTACGACCTGTCCATCTGCGTGCGCTTCCATATTCAGCAGGAAAGTGACATACCGGCTTCGAGCCAGCTCTATAACCAGATCTGTTTCGCTATAGCCGCTCGCCACTACCCTCCTGGTCATCGACTGCCAAGCACCAGGCAGCTTGCTATGCAAACTGGACTGCATAGAAACACAATAAGCAAGGTATATAGACAACTTGAGACTGACGGAGTTGTTGAAGCCATGGCTGGCTCTGGGATATATGTACGTGATCAGCAAAAGCAGCGGGAACTTCGTGCTTCGCCAAGTTTTCGCAACAAAATCGTCAAAGATCTAGATCAAGAGGTTAGAAAGTGTGTAGATGGTCTTTTGAATGCTGGCTGTACTTTGCAGCAAACCCGTGAGCTTTTAACCCGAGAAATCGATTGGAGACTTCGCTGTGGAGCTCGCGTTCTAGTAAGTACCCCCAGAGAAGATATAGGGGCATCAATGCTAATTGCAGAGGAATTAAATCCATGCCTTGACGTCCCAGTAGAAGTGGTGCCAATGGAAGAGCTGGAAAATGTATTAGAAAGCTCCAGCAATGGCACGGTAGTTACGAGCAGATACTTCTTACAACCGTTAGAAGAATTGGCCAAACGCCATGGAGTGCGCGCAGTTGCTGTTGACCTAAATGATTTCCGAGATGAACTGACAATGCTTAAAGAATTAAGACCTGGCAGTTGTGTTGGATTAGTAAGTATCAGTCCAGGGATTCTGAGAGCAGCAGAAGTCATCCTGCATAGTATGCGTGGCAACGAATTGCTCCTAATGACTGCTACTCCTGATGTAGGAAGCAGATTGCTTGCGCTTTTAAGAGCAGCAAGTCATGTGCTTTGCGATAGTCCAAGCCTTCCAATCGTCGAACATAGTTTGCGTCAAAACAGATCACAGCTAATGAGAATGCCTCAAGTTCACTGCGCAAAAAGTTATCTCAGCGATGCAACGATTAAACAACTGCGAAAAGAAATAGGACTCCTTACATCTTGAACTAAATGAGATGTTTAAATCAATAAAAGCAGACTTAGCAATTGTCAGAGAAAGAGATCCAGCGGCTAGAGGGTTAGTCGAAATTCTCCTTTGCTACCCTGGTTTTCAAGCACTTTCACTTCATAGAATTAGCCATAGATTATGGTCGTTAGGCTTACCTTTATTGCCACGAATTCTGAGCCAACTCACTAGAGCCTTTACAGGGGTTGAAATACATCCAGGAGCAAAAATTGGCAAAGGTGTATTTATTGACCATGGAATGGGGGTGGTAATTGGTGAAACTGCAGAGATTGGGAATAGGTGTCTTCTTTATCAAGGAGTAACTCTTGGCGGAACAGGGAAGGAGCATGGCAAACGACATCCAACTCTTGCGGAAAACGTAGTTGTAGGAGCAGGCGCAAAGGTTTTAGGCGCTATTACCGTTGGGGCAAACACAAGAATAGGGGCAGGCTCTGTGGTCGTTCGAAACGTTGAAGCTGATAGTACTGTTGTAGGAATTCCAGGGCGAGTGGTTCATCAAAGTGGAGTTAAAGTCAACCCTCTAGCTCATTCAGCTTTACCTGACGCCGAGGCTAATGTAATCAGAAATTTAATGGAAAGAATTGATCAATTAGAAAGTCAAGTTGCTTCTCTTCAAAGCTGCTTAGAAGAAAATAATCAGGAGGCTATTGCAAAAAATATCTTCAGAGGCAAGTCTCAAAATTTAAAGGACAAAGAAATTATTGAATTTCTAGGAGAAGGCCCTAAAAATTAATCTTCAGTATTTTTAGACTCTGGGGCAGGTTGGAACATAAACATAGAGTAAATAACATTTCTACGCATATTTGTCATCATCTCAAGGAACATATCATAACCTTCATTCTTATATTCAATAAGAGGATCTTTCTGGCCATACCCACGTAGTCCGACCGACTCTCGTAAAGCATCCATTGCTTGCAAGTGTTCTCTCCACAATGTATCAATCTGCTGAAGAATAAAGAAACGTTCTGCTTCTCTCATCATTCCAGGCCTCTGATCTTCTATTTGACCTTCCTTAATATCATATGCATTCCTAAGCTGTTCTTGCAAAAAGACTTTTAGTTGATCTACACCTAGGCCGGCAAGTTGTTCAGGCTGAAGCTCAGATAATAAGTAAACAAACTCCTTAACTTTATTTACTAAATTTTCAAGATCCCATTCTTCAGGCGGTAAATCTGGATTGACATAGAATTCAACGATATCTTCCATAGTCTGCTCTCCATAACCAATAACTTGATTTTTCAAGGCAAGGCCTTCAAGGACTCGTCGTCTTTCTGTATAAACAGCACGCCGCTGGTTATTCATTACCTCATCATATTCAAATACTTGCTTCCTAATATCATAATAATAAGTTTCTACTTTCTTTTGAGCACCTTCTAAAGAACGAGTCAACATTCCAGACTCAATTGGCATATCTTCATCCACACGAAAGGCATTCATCAATCCAGCGACTCTTTCTCCACCAAAGATTCTTAAAAGATTGTCTTCAAGAGAGAGAAAGAATCGTGTGCTCCCTAAATCACCTTGTCGACCTGATCTACCCCTTAATTGATTATCAACTCTTCTTGATTCATGCCGCTCCGTGCCTATAACATGCAAGCCTCCTGCCTCCCTAACTCTCACTTCTTCTTGATTTACTACAACATCATATTCTAGCTTTACTCTAGATATTGCTTCTCTAAGAAGTGAAATATTAGAATCATTAGTTGGAGCTTTTTCTGCTGCAGTGGAAATACGATCTTCCAACTCAATAACAGTTAAGGCTCTATCACCCCAAGATTTAACAAGTGTTTTTGCTAAGTCTACTAGACACTTTTCAGTCTCTTCAGTTAAAGCACATGGATAAAGACTACCTATAGCCCTAGCCTCATTAGTAACATTGACATCCCTTTGATTAGGCTTATCAATCTTTGCTGCAAAACCAGATGCAGATTCAGTATTTCTTTGCAAAGGCACTGGAGGCTTATGCCCTTCTTCAGGTTTAACCAAGCGAGGTAGAAGGACTTCTCTAAGTTTTAGCCTTGCCATGTAATCACTGTTCCCACCAAGGATGATGTCCGTCCCCCGTCCCGCCATATTTGTGGCAATTGTTACGGCACCAACGCGCCCAGCTTGAGCAACTATCTCCGCTTCACGTTCAACATTCTCTGGTTTAGCATTTAACAAATTATGTGGGATCTGTTGTTCAGAGAGCAAAGCACTTAATAACTCACTTTTCTCAACACTAGTAGTACCAACTAATACAGGCCTTCCTTTCTTATGGATTTCTGCAGTCTCAGCTGCTACAGCTCTCCATTTGCCAGGCTCAGTTTTATAAACTTGATCAACCCAATCTTGGCGCGCACGAGATTGATTGGTAGGTATAACAAAAGTCTCTAATTTATAAGTCTTTTCAAACTCAACCTCCTCAGTTTTTGCAGTGCCTGTCATTCCAGCCAGGCAAGGATAAAGAAGGAAAAAATTCTGATATGTAATCGAAGCCAAAGTTTGTGTCTCTGGCTGAATTTCTAATTTCTCCTTTGCCTCAATAGCTTGATGTTGCCCATCACTCCAACGACGGCCAGGCATCACTCGGCCAGTAAATTCATCAACAATTACTGCATTCCCTTCTCGAACTATGTAATTCACATCACGAGTAAATAATTCCTTTGCTTTTAAGGCATTAGTGATGTAATGGGCCCAAGGATCTGAAGGGTTATATAGATCAGAGACTTTCAGAATTTGCTCAGCCTTAGCAAAGCCTTCATCAGTCAGCGTGCATGACCTTTGCTTCTCATCTACTTCATAATCACCTTCAGGATCTATTCCATCCTTTCCCATTTCTGCAGCTCTTTGAAGAGTTTGTACAAGTTCTGCAGCCTTCTGATATTTCTCCTGGGGCCTTTCAACTTGTCCAGAAATTATTAAAGGAGTTCTTGCTTCATCAATGAGTATTGAATCGACTTCATCTATAACACAGTATTGGAATTCTCTTTGAACAACTTCACTCATATCGGCTGCCATATTGTCGCGCAAATAATCAAACCCAAGTTCTGAGTTTGTTGCATACGTGATATCACACGCATAATTCCTTAGTCGCTCCCTCGGATCCATATCTTGCTGAATTAAACCAACACTTAAACCTAAAAAGCGATGAACTTGTCCCATCCATTCAGCATCTCTACGCGCTAAATAATCATTAACCGTGACAACATGAACTCCTCGACCAGTCAGACCATTCAAAAAACTTGGAAGAGTGGCAACCAAAGTTTTACCTTCTCCAGTTTTCATCTCAGCTATATGACCTTCATGCAAAACCATGCCGCCAATCAATTGCACATCAAAATGACGCATACCTAAAACACGCTTTGCAGCCTCACGAACAACTGCAAAGGCCTCAGGCAAAAGCTCGTCTAACAATTCACGTTGCCTGTTCAATCCACCTGCCTTCTCAAGCTTCTGGCGAAACTCAGAGGTTTTGGAGCGGAGTTGATCGTCACTTAATGGTGCAATTTCATCTTCAAAGAGATTGATATCTGAAACTAATGGCTGGTAACGGTTCAACTTACGGGCGTTAGGGTCTCCCAGCAGGAGATTGAGCATGGTTGTTAGTGCCACCAAAGATTAATAGCTAGCCTAACCAAATTGGTCCTTAAGTTCGCCATAGAAGTGTGAAGGTTTTGACGTAGTTACTTATTTCGCGTTGTTTATAGGCAAATGTCTAATGAATTTCTGAGTGAAACCCCATAAAGCTTGATAGGCTCTGGAAATAAGCAGTGATTGAAAAAGCATGCGTCTTTCCATTCTTGTGGTCTCACGCACTCCATCCTTGCTCAATCAAATGTTGAGTAGCTTGAGAGAAGCTACAAAGATCACTCCAGAAGAAATAGAAATACTGTGTTCTTGGAATGGCTCACAAGAAGAAGAAAATCAAATCGAAAACAAATCAGGATATGAGCTACTGATTGCTAACCGAGCTCCTTATCATTTCGCTTCAAACGTAAACTCCTTAGCCAACAAAGCAAATGGAGAGTTTTTATTATTAATAAACGACGACATTATCCTTGATCCTGGAAGCATTGATGCAGGAATAATCTGTTTAGAAAATGAACCTCATGCTGGATTAGCAGGCGGACGGCTTCGTAATCCAGATGGCGATTTAATACACGCCGGAATAGTTTTCGACACACGTTTTTCTCCATATCATCAACTTGACCAATTAATTCCTGCAGACGACGAGTCAGTTATGGGCAAAAATCAAATTGTTCCTGCAGTAACAGGAGCATTAATAATTATAAGGAGAAAAGATTTCCTATCTCTAGGTCTCAATGAAAATTACAAAGTATGCGGTGAAGATGTTGAACTTTGCCTAGATGCTAAAAGAAAGCTTGCATTAAAAGTATTCTATTGCCCTGATATGAGTGGTATACACGAATATGAATCGACCAGGAGCCAATCCTCAAATCAAAAGGCTAATACGGAAGACCTGTCAAGGATTAGGATGATTTATCGAGAATTTATCGAAAAGGCAAGCAAGGAACAATTGCAAGAAGAACTATTTGCAAGCATTCGAGAATCTCAAGCTTTTCGAAGAATTCATAGCTCTCAATTACGAGAAGAGTTGGTAACGTGGCAGGAAAAATACCATTATCTTCAAATCAATAGATTAATTAATGAGCAAAAGATAAGTCGATTACAAAAAGAGCTCAGTAATTTACGATCAAATTCCAAGCATTAGAAATTCAGACTTTACATTATATATATTAAAACTAATTTTAAAATAATTAAAATATTTTTGAAGAAAATACTTGTGAATGAAAGCAAAGTTTCGGAACTTTTGAGTAAAATAGTTAAAAGTTTAATCCTAATTTCTTGCCAAACACTATATGACGCAAAACAAATTCCCTCAAGACGAAGATACCTCGCTCAAAGGGAAACGAATTGTTATTACGGCAGAGGAGCTTGAACTGGCTGAACATCGCGGCATTGCCTCTTTTGCCAAGGCCTTAGTGCAATGCTTTAAAGAAGAAGGAGCAGAAGTTTGGCTATTAACTCAATTCCACCCAAATATGTGGGAAGGGGGCTTGCGGTGGCTGCCAAAGCAAACTCGAGAATTTATTCACACAACAAGAGTCCTTGATGCATTAGCAGAGGGAGCTAGTGAGCCTAATTACTCAATACTTGAGCGACGACTAAGTTGGGCTCGCAAAACAAGAAAGCTTTATGAAAAATTAAAGACAATATTGGAACTATTTTTGACTCCAATACTTGGAGAGCCACAAATCAGGGTTATAAATTTACAAAGTCAATTTGATAATCTTTACCTAAGAAAAGAAAGGCTTGGTTATTTAGAAAATATTACAGGAATTCTATGTGCTAAAAATATATTCAAACGTTCTTTATGGATGTCTACTATTCGCAATGCAAAGCCCATTAAATTAAACTTAAATGGATTTGAGGCATTATTCATTACATCTCCTCAAAACATAACAGCTCGAGGAGTCAATCATGTAATCCAAACAATACATGATTTAATTCCTCTAGAAGAAGGACATGTGGCTACTGATCATATGGTCTCATTTACTAGAAGACTTGAAGTTTGTGAAAGGTCCAAAAAAATATTTGTCTCTAGATCAACAGCTAACAAATACCACAAATATATATATGCGAAAAAAGATTTAACAAATCAAACAGCTTCTCAAATAATAGTTCAACCTCCATCAATTAAATTTCCAGTGTGGCTCATTAATAATGAGCGTACAAGTATAGACTTAGAGCCTTGTTATAGACTTTTATTGCCTGGAGGAATTCTAGAACCATTTAAGTATATGCTATTCAATTCATCAGTTGATCCCAGGAAGAATCTGGTTTTTTTGATAAAATCCTATATCGAATCAAATCTCTTTTCTCAAGGAATTAAATTATGTATTACAGGTAAATTAAAAAACGATAATTACAGCAAATCAGTGCGTGAGCTTGTCAAAAATGAACCGGGGATTGTAATTACTGGCTATGTCAGTGAAAATGAAAAAACTGATCTTTACCTAAATGCTCTTTCTATATTAAGTCCTTCTTTGGTTGAAGGGTTTGGTATACCTATACTTGATGCTGCATGTATGGGCATACCTTGTCTTGCAAGTGATTCTGATTCACATATAGAAATACAATCTATAAAAGACTTCCAACATTGGATCATTATCTTGCAGACACTTGAAACTAGAGAATGGGCAGTAGCAATGCAAGCGATTGCTTTTCAGAACAGATCATTAAAAAGAGATATTTCCTTAGAAAGAAAGAATAGGGTCTCAAGATATTTAAAGATAAATAAGGAAATAACTAGCCAATTCAAATCTCAAATTAAAAGCTTAGTTAAATCAAAAACGGCAAGTAAGGTCTTTCCTGATTAATTAATCGCAAAGCAAAACAAATAGCCAAAGCATTGACGAGCAATATGGCTAGACATGGCCACCATTGCAGTTCACCAGCCATAAGGCTATCTCTAATTGGACTAAGAACACGATAAAAAGGATTGAAATCTGCAGTCCACATCATTGAACCCAAATTATCTTTCTTATATAAAATTGGAGAAAGTAGGAAAACCAACTGCAGAACAATGGGAACTAATTGATAGAGATCCCGATATCTTGCACCAAGCAAACAAACTAATACTGGGAACCAATACAAAAAAAGAACAAAATTTAATAAGGGAAACCATCCATATAAGAGCATATTTAGCAAAAGATTATTCTGGAAAAAACTAAGTGCCAAAACAACTAAGAGAAAAGATTGTACAAATGTCTGAAGTTGAAAGCACCACTCTTCAAGGGTATAAAAAACCGGATTTAAATTGGTATTGTGAACATGTGCATGATTATGCTCAAAAAGATTTGGTGCAGACCCTACAGCCGCAGCAATAGTATTCCAAATTACTAAGCCAAGGCCTAAATAAACAACATAAGTATTGAAATCTTTTACCTGAAATACGGCCCCATAAACAAGGGCTAAGGCAGCAATAGAGAAGAGATTTGATAAGCCTAACCAAAAACTGCCAAACACAGTCCTTGCAAACCGAGCCTTGGTTCGAGCAGTGGCTGTAAACCACCAAACTCTACGCATTGTCCAAGCTTCTCGAAGGGTTTGAACAACAGATCTTCTATTGATAGCGGAAGGAAAATTCACAACTTTTGATGATAATTGGCTAAGGCTTCATCAAGAGGCCCATCAAAAATAATTCGACCTTCCTTGAAAACAAGACCTCTCTCGCAAAATCTTTTTAATAAAGTATCTGAATGAGAGGCTAAAAATAGAGTCCCTGTTGTAGACAAAAACTCATGTAAACGTTTTTGAGCATGATCAAAAAAGCTGCTATCACCTGCGCCCAATCCCTCATCTAAAGCCAAACATTCATGAGTACAAGCAGTCAAAACTGCAAATAAGAGTCTTGTCGACATTCCCTGGCTATAAGTCTTGATTGGCAAATGAACAAAATCTCCCAGTCCAGAAAAACCAATTACATCTTCTTTAAAAACTTCAAACCCACGTAAATTACCATTGACCATGAGATAATGAGCTTTGATAGCCTGAAGACCACTGAGTTCTGGACTAGTAATAAAGCTTTTATGTAGCATTGGGAAGACCCTCGCACGCGCTTCAAAATAGCCTGAAGTTTGTTGATATATTCCAGAAATTAATCGCAGAAATGTCGATTTTCCAGCACCATTATGGCCAATTAATGCAACCCTTTCACCTTCATAAACTTCGCAATTAACATCCTGCAAAGCTGTAATCACAGCACCACCTCTACAGCGACTTAATTTCCCTCCAGTAACAGATCTGATCAAGCTTGACTTCAAACTTCTTGTCTCATTAGTAAAAACAGGAATATCTAGTTTGACATTCCTAAGTGTTATGACTGCAGGCAATTTCTTATGAGCCAAGTCAGCTTTTTGACTTGGCATTTTTAGTGGGCCTGAATCGGAACTGCTTGGAAAGACTGTTTGCAAAAGCTTGTATTACCCTAAAAAAGGGTTAGAAGAGTGAGCTCCTCATCACTTGTATTTGAACAACTTACTCAAATGGATGAAGAAGGGAAAGCATAAGTGAAAATTCAGAAATGGGGCTAAAGCGCCTTAGAAGAATCCTGCTAGCAATTTTTCCAGTCCGCAACTGTTCGGCCAATACCATTATCAATAGAAATCTTTGCGCTCCAACCTTTAGAAGTTAAACGGGAAACATCCAAAAGCTTTCTAGGTGTGCCATCTGGCTTTGACTGATCCCAGAGAATCTCCCCTTTATAGCCTGTTGCAAAAGCAATCTTTTCAGCAAGATCCTTGATCATCAAATCTTCGCCTGTTCCAACATTTAAAAAACTAGGTTCACCTTCCTTAAGGTCCCAATTCTCCAAGCAAAAAACAACAGCGTCTGCCAAATCATCTGCATGCAAAAATTCTCGTCGTGGCTTACCACTACCCCAACAAATGACTTTTGAGGAGTTATTTTGAACGGCTTCTGAAAAGCGTCGTATCAATGCTGCCATTACATGACTATTTTTTGGGTGATAGTTATCGCCTGGCCCATAAAGATTGGTAGGCATCAAACTAAAAGCATCAAAAGAAAATTGCTGGCGCAAAGCCTCACAAAGCTTGATTCCTGCAATCTTTGCAACTGCATACCATTCATTAGTTGGCTCCAAAGATCCAGTAAGTAGTGACTCCTCTTTAATAGGTTGCTCTGCAAATTTTGGATAAATACAGCTACTGCCTAAGAAGCAAAGTCTTCTAACGCCATTACGCCAGGCTCCTTCAATAACATTAGATTCTATTTTGAGGTTGTCTAATAAAAACTCTGCTGGATAGTGTGAATTTGCATAAATCCCACCAACCTTTGCAGCAGCTAAAACAACAACCTGTGGTTTTTCCCTGTCCATCCAAATATCTACGGCCTTTGAATCACGAAGGTCAAGCTCTTCTCTTGTTGCTTTAAGCAAACTTCCTCCATTTGATTCCCCATATCCTTTAGATCTCAAACATCGCAGTATTGCACTACCAGCCATACCACGATGCCCTGCAACAAAAATGCGATCTGAAAGATCAATTAGTGAGCTCATTCGTGACTCCCAACGACCTTATAGCCCTTGCGTAGTAATAAGGCCTCCTTCTGAGCCTCTTCTCTATCTTGTTCGACCATTTCTTGGACTAATTCCTCAAGAGTCGTAATTGGAGACCAACCTAATTGTTTTCTTGCCCTAGTTGGATCGCCCAACAAAGTATCCACTTCAGCTGGTCGGAAATAACGAGAATCAATTCGAACAATTATTGAACCATTATCTACTCGTCGTCCTACTTCATTTAATCCATTGCCAGACCATTTAATTCCTCCCCAGCCAAACTCTTTTGATGCTAATTCAATGAAATGACGAACAGACTCCTGTCTTCCAGTAGCAATCACATAGTCATTGGGAGTTTGCTGCTGAAGCATCAGCCACTGCATCTCAACATAATCACGTGCATGTCCCCAATCACGCAAAGAATCTAAATTGCCCATAAACAAACAATCGTCTAGACCAGCATCAATCCTGGCCAAACCTCTTGTAATTTTTCTAGTAACAAAAGTCTCTCCTCTGCGAGGTGATTCATGGTTAAAAAGAATTCCATTACAGGCATACATTCCATAAGCCTCTCGATAATTTATGGTTATCCAATATGCATAGAGTTTTGCTACCGCATAGGGTGAACGAGGGTAAAAAGGTGTTTCTTCATTTTGAGGAGTTTGTTGCACAAGCCCATATAATTCACTAGTACTAGCTTGATAGATTCTAGTTTTTTTATCTAAGCCTAATATTCTAACTGCTTCAAGCAAACGCAAAGTTCCCAAAGCATCGCTATTAGCAGTGTATTCAGGGCTTTCAAAACTTACTGCTACATGGCTTTGAGCTCCAAGATTATAAATTTCATCTGGTTGGACTTGCTGGACAATTCTTATCAAATTTGTGCTATCTGTTAAATCCCCATAATGCAACATCAGCCTAGGAAGATCTCCTGATGGGCCCAGTTTATGTGGGTCCTGATAAAGGTGATCAATTCTAGAAGTATTAAAGCTACTCGAACGTCTTTTAATACCATGAACCTTATATCCTTTACCTAAAAGAAACTCAGCAAGATAGCTACCATCTTGGCCTGTGATACCTGTAATTAATGCCGTTTTTGAATTTGTCATCAAATTAAGTGTGGATTGTTTGGCAGGTATTCCCTTAACTCGATACCACTAAAACTATTTCAAGGGAATGGTTAAAACATTAATTGCCTAAATCAAATCACTACCTCCTTCAAAACTTTCTGAATAGCTGTGAGCTGCTTACCTAAAGTAAAGCACTTCACATGATCAAGACCACCTTGAGATATTTCCAGCCACAAAGATAGATCTTTAGTTAGTCGTCCCAACTGATTAGCGAGACTTACCCCTGATTCATCAAAGCTGAAAAACAATGACTTGTTGAGATGGAGCTCTCTATGCACAGGAATATTGCTCGCAATTGTTGGAATACCCCGAGCTTGTGCCTCCATCAGCGGATAATCAAAACCCTCCATAAGACTTGATGAAATTAAACAAAAACTTTTCCTTATCTGTACGTCAAGTTCATCTGGGCCTAAGGAACTCAACCATTGAATTCGCGATGAAACTCCTAAGTCAATTGCAAGCTTGTGAAGAGCTGCTGTCATGCGATCAGGGGAGCCAACTATTACTAAGTTGCCATCCCAAAAAGAATGGTCTTGAAGGAATTTTGAGAACCCTTTTAGTGTTGCCTGAAGATTCTTATTCTTTGAATGACGACCTATAACAAGAATATCACTAGTTAAAGGGGATTTAATAGGATTTAGATCCAATTGAATCCCATTATGAATTATCTCTATTTTTCTTGCACTGATGCCGTTTTGAACTAATAAATCAGCAACACTTCTACTAATAGCAATTACTTTGGTCGCCCTCTTCAAATGAAATGGAAGCCAATATCTACTTCGCAAATAAGCACGTCTACTATTTGGATAGAATAGAGGAATTAAATCATGGCAAGTAATAACTTGCGGCAAGTCAGAAAGCGAGAAAAGAAAATCTGTGTATGGAGAGTAAATTATATTAAACTTTTTATTATTTATAAGATGGCTATAAGAGATTCCATGTTGAACTATTGCATTAGATTGAAGCCATTTGACAAGGTTGGACTCTTGCCTACTAGGTAAATCGATAGAGTCTGTCAACTCAACACTTCCACTCGTTGATAACTTCAACTGGACAGGTAAGGCATTTCTTTTTGATTCTGCCCAATGAAATAGCAAGCGCTCTGTATATCGACTTAAGCCTGTTGCAGTTGGCCTATAAGAAAGCAAGTTTAATAAAAGTCCATCCATACACTTACATCAATGTTCTAGCTAAAGCCAGTAGGAAAAGGCCCATCAAATCGGGATTCAGGCATGAGATTCTCTCGGAACGACGACGCGCCAAAGCTGGTTGAAGATTCTTGGAAGTCTTCGGTTCTAGGAAAAGTTTTAGTAATTCCACAAGCTCATTAGGTTCTGTCGCAGAAAAGCGCATGCAAGCGGCTCCTCCAGCCTCTTTAAGACCACGAGAATCAGCCAAAAACACCCTCGCTTCTGAAGCAAGAGCCTCTATAGCCGGTAAACCAAATCCTTCAATACTACTTGGAATCACTACTGCAAAGGCATGCTTGTATACCAAAGCCAATTCAAAATCAGTAAATCCAGCAGAAATGATCCGTCCCACTAAATGTGGCGCAAATGCTTCCAACTCCGTACACCTTTTTTGAGCACCAATCCCACAAAGCACTAATTGAATACCTTCCAAGTCAGGATTTTTCAATGCTTTTGCTACTGTCTCAGGCTTCTTATAAGAACCAATAGCACTCGTAGCTGGTAAAAGTAAGTATGGATCTTTCAAACCAACCTTTCTTTGAAGTTGACTCCAAATTCGCTGAGCATCAGGGTGACGAATAGTCTCAGCAAAAATAGGTGCAGGTGCTGAGTGGCACCAATGGATTTGATTTGATTTATATTCCAGGAAATGCTTCAAATCCTCTGCAGTTGCTTTTGATACTGCCAGATGACTTCTGGCTCCATTAAGCCATCTTTGGCGAAGACCTGCCAAAGGCTCAGGAACCTTAAAACGCTCTGGCAAACAGTCATGGACTAAAGCCAATTCACTACAATTAGGGCGCTCTCTACCAGAACTACTGATCCAGCTAGATAGAAAAACCTGAGCCCCCCAACTCCTAACAAAAGATGCATTTTCTAATGAAATAGTGTCAACCGCAACTGGGTCAAGAGGATCAATATGTTGTCCATCTAGACATTGAAATAAATCAGTCAATGCCAAGTGACTATCTCTATCTATCAAGCAAATAGGTGCTTCGCTATATAGCAAGCCAGGCAATTGCCATGCACGAAGAATCTGCTCCCAAACTCTTGTGATACCTCCATAAGGTCGAGAGAACCAAATACCATCGATCAATAATCGAGGACCAGGATGACCTGCCAGTCGCAGCGAAAGCTCAGAGTGCAATAGATCGTGCACCAAAGAATTATCTGCAGAGAATTTAGACAACAACATCTCCTGAGCTGCGATAGGCCCTTGGAATCGCCAGGCAGTTAAAACCTCTGATGCGGACAAACTATTAACAACAGAAGAAATATATTTACTCATGGAATGCTTGTAGTTTTTTCAATCGAGTTCGCCAAATCTGAACTGAAAAAAGTCTCTTATAGCGAGATCGAAGTTGATAACTAACCTTTATATAAAGCTTTGTATTACTAAGCAACCTTTCCAATACTAATTTTAAATCATCAGGCTTGCCAGACCATCGCAATCCCTCGACTTTACTTACCCAATGCATACCAGATCTAGGCAAATCAAATGACAAGACAGGAATCCCACATGCCATTGCTTCCAATTGAACTATTCCAAAGGCTTCATTACATCTGTCAGACGCCAATACCAAAATATCTGAAGAGGATAAGAGGTCAGTTTTAAACTCTTCTGAAACCCTGCCATGAAAAAAAACTTCTTTGCCATTTTCTTTCAAAGCAAGTCTTTCCGCAAGGCTTTCTAACCGAAACCTATCTGGACCATCGCCAACCAAGTCTAGTCTTTTAGCTCCAGAACATTTAAAAAAAGTTTCTAATAGCCAATCAACACGTTTGTAACTATCTAGTCTACCTATCGCAATTATTCTGCCCGAAGGAGAATAATTCTTAGAGGATAAAGAGTTGAACCTTTTATTGAAAACTAATTCATAACTAGTCTCTTGCTCAGGTTGAAGGCTCAAAGGCAAACAAGCAATTTGGGAACGTGAAACTCCAACTTCCAACAAAGCTTTAACCATTACTGGCGAAGAAGTGATCAATGGAAATAATCTTACAAAAGTTAAGGCAATAATCTGATAGATATTTTCCAAGAAACCTATCAAGCCAGGACGAGGCGAAATGAAAGAGTGCCAATAGATATAGATAGGCCTTCTAGGCCTTAATAATCTTGCAATTAAAGCCATAGAAAAAACAGTTGGGCATGGCAAATGTGCAATAAAAGGTCTTTCACTAAATAAAAACCTAATGAAAGAATAAGTCGGCAATGGCACTATAAATCTGCCAATAGAAAAGGAAATCAATTGGACTCTTAAATAGTTTACAGGCAATGGTTCTGGTAGACATTTTCTACTTGATTTAAGAGAATAAACCCTACCTCCCAAGAATTCAGCAAGCCCATGACATACCCGCTCTATTCCTCCAAAACCTGGAGGTTTTTCGCGCAATAATTGATCCATCATAAACCCTTAATAAGTTCAAGGAGCTGCCTCATAGGCTTAGTAATTTTCCAACTCTTAGATGATCTCAATGCCTTCAACTCTCCTCTTAAATCTTTAATTTGCACATTAGACTCATTAACCATTTCCTCTAGCCGAAGCTCTTTTTCAAGAGAACTTCTTTTATTAATACTTTCAGGACGAAGTTCTGAATTTCTAAATACATCTAGAATTGGCCTAGGAATTGAATAAAAAGTTTCTCGAAAAGCAGAGATTTTAGCAGAAGAATCTACGACTTTTTCATATAAATCGCTACAAATTTTAGTTAGGTTTATAGAATAATTATTATTCAATTGACTAAATTCAATGGAATTTGAACGATTCAAGGAAAGCTCAATTCTAGATTTAACAACGTTTTTCCAAACCTCCTTAGAAGGAGCACCCTCACCAAGATTTACTAGAAAATTATCGATAAGGGTTCTAGTTAAGCTAGAACTATAGTTATCTTTTAAGTCTAATAGGTCTTGATATGTTGTGAGGCAGTCATTTTCTTGAATCACTCCTGCCAAATGATAATTATATAAAAACCATAGAGTAAGTCCCTCCTCCAACTTTATCCCATCACGAGAATAAAGAGAAGTCGCTACATCTATAGGGTTCCTAATTACAGCAACTATAGGAACTCTTTTAAGAAATATATGCAGGTAAGCCCCATAAGTAAGACATAGTCTTGGATCCTTATCTACCCAGTTTTGATTCAGTGCATAAAACGAAAAAGCAGATCTCAACTCTTTAAGGCTTTGAAGACTCTCAACTGAATCCCATTCAGGACTAAGCAAAGGCAAGCGCTTCCAAGTCAAACCAATCGAATCTAAAAGTGATTCATTTAGTTCCATCAAGCGCTTGGACTCGAAAAACCCCCTAGGGTTTTCAAGCTTCAATTCAAGCTCTGCTGATCGAGCTTTAGCTTTCAAACCCCTTAAATCTTGAATAATTGCGGCAAGAAGTGAGGTGCCGGATCTATGGCAACCTGTCACAAACACGATTTACTCCTAAAAAGCTTTATTAAACAGCCTAGTGGCTGGGCTAAAGAGGTATAGAAATTCATTAGTGTTGGTAAATCATCTAAAGTCACATTATGACTAAAAAGGTGAGCTTCCTAATCTGTGGCACCCAAAAAGGAGGTACTACGGCATTAGCTGAATATTTGCGATTACATCCAGCCCTTTATATTCCTAACATTAAAGAAATTCATTTCTTTGATGATGAAAAAGAATTTAAAAAAAGGCCCAACCCCCATAAATACCACAAACATTTTCGGGAATCTCCCTTAAAAAGCATATGGGGAGAAGCTACACCTATATATATGTACTGGGAGCCTTGTGCACAAAGAATATGGAGTTACAACCCATCTATGCGATTAATAGCAATCTTGAGAAATCCCATAACAAGAGCATATTCACATTGGTCCATGGAATATGGCAGAGGTAATGAATCATTAGACTTTGAAAGTGCTATCAAATTTGAAGAAGAAAGGTGTCGAGATAATCTACCTCATCAGCATAGAATTTTCTCTTATGTTGATAGAGGTTTCTATAGCAACCAAATCAGGAGATTATGGAGATTTTTTGGTAAAGATTCACTGCTAATCCTAAAGCAAGAAGATTTAAAAGCCAATCCAGACGATTGCCTAAACCAAATTTACAAACACCTAAACATTAGGCCTATAGCAAATTCTAAAAAGATTGAATCACATAAAGGGGATTATCCAGGCAAAATGAATCCTTCAAGTTTGAAAAAATTAAAAAGAATCTTCTGGCATGAAATATGTCAACTAGAAAGTCTCCTGAATTGGGATTGCAGTGATTGGCTTAAGGTATAAATATTATGAAAATACTATTAGGGATTCCACATGTATTCTCTCCGAAAAAAAACTCACTATATTCATCCCAAAAGGAGTCGAAAAGAAAAACAAAAGAAATTGCACTTGAAGAAGCAACCATTGGAAATATTAATCGGCATAAAAAAAACCACTGGGTTCATGCTTCTCTAGGGAAAGGTAAGCCGATTATAACTAGAGAGTTCACTTGCTCAGTCGGGGCAGATATAACTATCCAAGTATTTACTCATACAGAAGCATCACTAACGAATCAGCTTCCAACACATCAAGGTCTAGAAATAATCAATGCTGATATTGAAGAGCAGAAACTAGTCCCACTATTTGCTTCTAAAAGTATTTTAATGCAAGCAAAAGACTATGATCTTATAGGATATATGGAAGATGATTTATTAATTGAGGATCCGGAATTCTTTAAGAAGTTACTGTATCTAGATTCACAAATTAATGACAACTATGCATTCCTTCCCCATCGTTGTGAACACATAAAAGGCAAAGGTGATGTCATATTATCTGGTGATCCCGATGGTGGAAGGCCAGATCTATTCTGGGATACAGGTGAATCAATTAAGATCAATTGGCCATTAGGCAATAAAAAATTTTACAGAGCAACAAACCCACATTCTGGTTGTTACTTTCTAAGCCAAAGGCAAGCTCTAAAAGTAGTCGAATATTGGGAAAGGTGCAATTGGCAAGCAAGCTTCCAACTATCAGGGCCTCTGGAACAAGCTGCTAGCGGTATGCTACTTCCAGTTCTAAAAGTCATGAAGCCTATTCCATCTGATTACAAATTTTTAATGGTGAGACACCTAGATGAACTTTGGAAACGCCATCCATTTGAATTAAACTAACCAAATGATATCTGAAAGAAACCCAATCAATAGAATCTTGAAGTATCGCCAAGATATTTGGCTAAATCACTGTTCATATGTACTTGAGCATCTTTTCAAACCTTATTTCAAAGGGAATAATGGTTTCATTCACAACAAGGACTTATATGCAGCAGTTGTTATAGATAGTCGAATCAATCAGCAATGGTTATTTACTATTCTAAATTCGGTATTAATGTCACCTAAAGGCACTAAACTAATTATACTTACTGACAATGTTGGTATTGACAAAGGTAAATCATTGCTTAAGGAAAATAATATCAATTTAGCCTTACAATGGATTTCCATTGAAAGTGTTAAACCAAAGATAAATTTAACTAGTCAAGTCAGCTTCAACCAATTATGTAAATCACCAAGCTTCTGGTCTATTTTCAGTGAAGAGCAATTACTATTCGTGCAAACTGACGCTCTAATTGTAGAGCCAATTCCAGAGTTCTTTTTTAAATTCCCATATTTAGGTGCGCCATTTAGACCATGCCAAAAGAGTGAGTATTTTGAAAGTAGAAATGAGCAAGGTGAGCTATCTGGATTCTTTAAGGTTGACACCCCAATTCATAGTTCACCTCATCCAGAGGTTTACCCACATCTTTATGGGAATGGGGGCCTTTCAATTCGCAATCGTTCTTTAATGCAAAGGATTTGTGAAGAGCATGGTTCCAATAGTTTGAAAGAGGAACAAGAAGATGTCTTCTTTAGCAGGCATATAAGTAAGTACTCCACACCAGTGCCTATCCAAATTGCTCAAGCATTTGCCTGTGAATCAATTTATAATGAGACTTCCATAGGGAGTCATTCGGCTTGGAAATATTTTGACAGTGGAGAACTTTCTATTCACCTAGAGAGGCATTTAAAGCAATGTATTTCAATTATATACAAACATTAGTATTAATCCAATTGATAACTTGCTCAGGATCCACTGACCTAAGGCATGGATGACTGTCCACTAAACAATTATCATTCCGGAAATGATTATCAGCACATTTTGAACAGGTTTCCTTTGCGATAGTTCTAGAAACATTTTTGCATCTAGGCATCCATAAACGAATAGGACTTGCACCAATACCATCTATATCATTACCTACAATCGCAAAAGTTGGTGTGCCTACTGCAGCTGCTATATGCAAAGGTCCTGCATCAACACTAATCACTCCACGAGCCAAAAGAGAAGCGCCAGCTAACTGCATCAAAGTTGTCTGACCTCTCAAATCAATTAACGAAGTAGATTCAACTAAATCTTCTTCAGAGTCTCCCGCGTTATAAGTATCCCTTTGAGCATTAGGCGAGCTGCCAACTAAACCAACGCTTAATCCTTTAATAGAAGCAAATTCAATTACCTTTTTCCAATAATCAAAAGGCCAAATTTTTGCACCTCGTGCTGTCGTGCAATGTATTAGTAAATCCGGCACCTCAAAAGGAGGCTGGGAGGTGGGTAATTCAATAGCAGTGGGATCTACAAAATCGCCGATAAAAACCATATTGCAAAATAGCTCAGCAATGTAATTGGTTTTAAACCTTCCTTTATATCGATCAACAAATTCTTTACTGTCCCATTCTGGGTCAGCAAGAAAACTTTGCTGAGGAAGATCTCCCCATGGCAAATGGCTTCGGAGATTTGCTTTCAAGCTTCCACCTGCAACATAAGTAGGGTTTAGCCAAGGCACTAATGCACATGTAACAGGGTTAAACCCATCTAAATTGACAGCAAGTTCTATTGAACCAAAAGCCCTTATTTTTTCAGCAAAGCACTCTTGTAATTTCAACCCTGCGCCAGGCTTAACATCATCCCAACTAATCCTCCAATCAATCGAAGGTAAAGCCAGCTCAAAATCAGCAGTAACTTCACTCCCCACAAAACCAATGACTGAGTCAGGAAAACGTTTTTTCAATCCTTTTAGCACTGGTGTGCTCACAACAAAATTACCTACCTTGCATGAACCAAGGACCACAATATGCGGCCTCTTTTTTAAATTCTCGCCGGCATAGCGAAGCAAGCTCAGCATCTTGTCAAGCGAAGAAAATTATGTTTACAGATCGCCCTTTGCGCATAGAAGTACTTTTAAACAGTCCTGGGCCGCATGCTCAAGTACGCATATTAGACCCGTTCTTAGCACTTAAACAACTTGGAATTGATTGTCGCATCCATGAACGTCCTTTTCGATTCAGTCAATGCATAAGGCCTCATTCAATAGTGATATGGCAAAGACCCTTACCTCAAAGCCAGTTAATGCAATGGGAACATCTGCAATGGCTCAGAGAAAGAGGTTGTCTTTTGCTTACTGAATGGGACGACCATCCGAACTTATTCCCTCCCCCGATAACTACTGGTCTTCACAAAGTAAGAATGGCTCCTCTTGAAATTTGTCACGTAATTCATACTTCAAATCGAAACCTTGCAAATTATCTCAGTCAATACAATCCCTTTACTCTGATAGCAGAGAATAATGTCAAAGAAATTCCTAGTCTAAATATAAAAAAGCACAAAAGTAAACAGCTAAGAGTATTTATTGGGAACCTGAATCGTAGCAACGAGCATATGGCAATATTAGACAGCCTTAACCTATGGCTTAAGAGGGAAAAGAATTTAACAATAATTGTAGTTTCTGACAGGAAATTAATAAATAGATTGCCACCTGAACGTGTTGAAGGATACAATCTATTAAACTATAAAGCATATAGACATTTACTAAGTACATGCCACATAGCATTACTTCCTTTGAAAGATAGTTGCGAAAATAAATGCAAAACAATGATCAAATTATGGGAATGCTCGGCAGAATCTGTAGCCACTATAGGAGGTCCTTGCTTATACAACTCTGAACTGAGAGATGAAAGCCAAGGATATGCATCTAGCATTAGTGGAATAATTCCACTCGCAAATACTTTTGCATACGATCTAATCAAGAGAGAGCATTTAGTTAGAAACTCACATGCCAAAGTAATATCAGGTTGGTCTTTAGAAAAGCAACTAAAATTTAAATTATGGCAATACAAAGCCCTCTGGAGAATAAGAAAGAGTCTGGACGGTCAGCTTGTGGATAGGCTAAGCAATAAAAATCTACCCTGCATGAACAAACATGATTTTATTTACTAAGAAAATCATGTACAAAATAATTTAATTCATTCAAAGGTTCTGCCCAGGAGCCATAATAACGACAGCGACATAAGCGCATAGATTGATATAAAAATGAGATATTTTGATCTTTTCCCCATCGCCAATCTGGGGAATTACTTAGGATCAAAATAGTCTTCAGTCCCATTGCTCCAGCAAGATGAGCCACTGCCGTATCAATAGTCACAAGCAAATCCAATCCATCCAGGCATTGTGCTGTTTTTAGCCAATCATTGGATTTAATAGGAACCTGAAGTTCTCCTGAATCTATGACTTTGGCAACTTCAAATTGGTCATGGCAATCAAGCTGAATACTAAACAGTTTTGCCTGATATGTTTGTTTCCATGAAAGCGCATATTCCCAAAGCTGATTAAATGGCACATCTCTCTCTCTAGCACTACGTTCTGGTTGAGGTTTGGATTGCTTACCTGCTCTCCATACCAAACCAATTTTAGGATAAGAATGAATTTTATTACGATAGTTCCTTTGCAAGTAAGGTTCTCCATTCAAAGCGAAGGTGCCATTCTGATCAAAAGCAGCTAAAGCTAAGGGTAAAAAAAATAGACCAATCTGGTTACTAGAAAAATGCCATGGAATAGCATCAGATTCAATTAACTCTAAGGAGCAATTTTCAGGAAGAGCAAATCTTTCTTGAACCAAATTAATCAAAGAAGCCCTCAACCAAAGTCTAAGGCGCCCAACTCTTTGGGCTGCAACTTTAATCCATGCCAAATTTTGGATTGCATCTCCAAAACCCTGATCATCCCAAACAATTAATTCTTGAATGGGATTACCTTGCCAAAGACTATCTTTTCTTCTTGGATCATTCCAAAATGAAATTTCTAAGGCTGATCCAGCAGACAAAAGTTTCTGCCCATCCAAATCAAATGGATTCGCACTTAACTGAAAAATACCCAAATTCATTAATTGAGCTTGTAATTGGATTGATGAATTCAAGCCTCCACAAGGTGATGCAACTAAAGTCTCGAAGTTTCTTATTGAAAGTTGAGGCGAGTTCTTTTTTAAATGTAAAGCTATTGCCTGTCTTTGATAAAAAACTGATTCGTCAATCTGGCCAAGTTTATGCAAACATACTGCCTTGTTGCTTAATGCCATCATTGAGACTTTACGTCTCAATTGTTGATCTATAATTTCCAAAGCATGATTAGGTTGCAGCTGAAATAACTTCACTTCGCAAGCAGTACAACTCAACAAGTCAGAATCCTCAAATGTCAATTCATCCAATGCAAAGGCTTTCTTGAGCCACAACTCTGCTCCAGATGGATTGAGCTTCTGCAATTCAAGTAAAGCCAAGTTATTCAAAGTGCGAGGCATATTTGAATTCAATTCAATCGCCCGAAGGTAAGCTCGCCTTGCGGAAGAATCCTTACCCAAACGTTGATTAAGGCGTCCAATGATATGCAAGTTTGCAGCTAGGTCTAAAACACCCGTAATCATGTATTGGTTAGCGAGACATAATGCCTGCTCCCATTGGCCATTATTTTCGAGTTTGTCAATCAGCTCTTTAGACATTTAAATTCCTACCTTGCAGAATCATTGCATTAATCGGAACAAAGCATGAGATGCTTGGGAGCATGAAAGTACTTCTTGTCAACCATGGCACTGCCGGCAACTGGGGTGGTGGTGATGGTGTGCAAATGCGTGAAACTGCAAGGCTCCTTGTGCAAAGAGGTCACAAAGTGGAAATGGTTAATAGTGACCAGCCCAATGTGGCTGGCTTTGACCTAGTCCATCTATTCAATTGCAGGGTTGCTCAATCATTTGAGCAACAAATGAATTGCTGCAAATCTGCTGGAATCCCAGTCGTAGTTTCGCCAATATGGGTCTCTATATCGAGGGCTCTTTGGGGCAGTAGAGGCACATTAGGGGTTTTGCGAGAAGCTGTAGATAAAGGAACAGAAGCCAATGAACATCTTTTTGAATTACTAAAAAGAAGGGAATTAGTTGTCCAGCTTAATGATGGGAACATACATGCAGATGGCCATGGCACAACAAACCAATCTGCTAAACAAACAATAATCCGAATACTTAGCCATGCAGATGGCTTGCTTCCAAACAGCTGGCTAGAATTACAGGCTGTCAGAGCAGACCTTCAATGGTCTGGAAATGAATTTGAAATTGCCCACTATGGTGTAAATCCAAAGATCTTTTTGGATGCTGATCCAACTGCATTTCATGAACATACTGGCATCAATTTCCCCTTTGTTCTTCAAGCTGGAAGAATTGAGCCCGCAAAAAATCAAGCGATGCTTTGTTGGGCATTAAAAGAAACAAACATGCCAGTTGTCCTTATAGGAGGAAGTCAGCACTGGCCATCATATAAAGACCTATGCAAGGAAATACTTGGAGATCGCCTAACAATAATTGATCATTTACCTCAGGAAATCCTCGCGTCTGCTTATTCTGCAGCCGCGGTCCATGTTCTTCCAAGCTGGATGGAAACTTGCGGACTAGTCAGTTTAGAAGCTGCATTAAGTGGTACTCCAATTGTTGGAAGCACATTTGGGCATGAACTAGAATATATAGGTAATGATGGATGGTATGCAGATCCAGGAGATCCAGAGACAATCCAAGCTGCTGTAATTAATGCATCTAATGCAGGAAGATATTCAAGAAAAGCAATTGCTATGAAGAAAAAAGTGCTTGAATTATTCAACTGGGAACAGGCAGTTGATGCTACTGAAAAAATATATAAAAGTGTTTTAGAAAATAAAAACTAAAGCGCCCAATTCAATCAATTGGGTCTATCTAAATCGCTTGACACCATCAAGCTGCTTAATAAATAGATCACTTAATAAGGTTATTACAGGTCGTGACCTAAGTTTAATATTGGCTGTTACACCCATTCCACTTTGCAAATTCAACTTCTGTTTACCTGCTTCTACTATTTGTTGCTTTAAAGAAATGGTTGCCGGAAAACGATAAAATGGTGATTTTGAATCAGGTGGCAAAGCATCTGAACCAATACTAGTCAAAGTTCCTTTAATATAACCAAATTCACCCGAGGGGAAAGAGTCTACTGAAACCGAAGCAACTTGTCCAACTTTCAAAAAGCCTATATCAGAATCTGAAATCTCAACTAAAGCTTGTAATTTATTAGCAGGAACTAACTTTAAAACTGTTTGATCAGTGCCAATAACGCTATAACTTGCAAGTTTGGAGTCAAAAACCTTGCCAGTAATTGGTGCCTTTACTGTTCTATAGGCTAGTCTTTCTTTTGTATCCGCCAAATCAGCTTTCAAACCTATTAACTGACGATTTATCTGATTTAATTGACCAGCAGCTTGGCCTATAACTCTTAACTTCTCCTCTTTTATCGTTGAAACTTCAGCCCTAGTTTCTTGAACCCTGTTTAATTGAGAAAGATATTGATTGCGAGACATCGCGCCATTTTTATATAAAGGCTCATAGTCTTCTGCTATACGCGTTAGTAGTTCTAAGGTCCTCTGCCGACTAGACAATCTTGAGTCTAATTGTTTAAGTCTAGACTGTAACTGAAGAGCCTCTTGTCTAGCTGTAGTAAGTTGAGAATATAAGACAGGGTTTTCAACATCTGGGACTGGTGGCAACTCGGAGAAGCTATCTTTTTTACCACCACTATCAATAATTCTCTTCAAGCAACTACTTTGCAATTCCAATAAAGTGATATTGGTAATCAGGGCGTTGGATCTACTTGTAAGTCCTTTCGCCTCTACATCAAAAAGAGGTTGACCCATTTTAACAATTTCCCCATCTTTGACATATACCTTGCTGATAACTCCACTGCTAGGTGATTCAACTTCTCTAACACTTCCAGAAGGCTTTAAACGACCTCTCGCCGAAATAGTTTGATCAAGCTTTGCTGTAAATGCCCATAAAAGAGTACCTCCAAAAAGAACAACAATAATCCAAATTAAAGCAGAAGAAAAATGGGTTCCTTGGCGGACATAAGCTGAGCTGCCCTCCCATAATTTCAACTCATCAGGGAGTAGCTTCTTCTCTTGAAGATCGTCTTTTTTTTCAGTCAAGGTCCCCCTCCTGTTGACTATAAAGAGCAAAGTAACGACCCTGCTGCTTTAGCAGTTCCTTATGTGTGCCCTTCTCAACCAGGAAACCACTATCCATCATTAATATCAAATCAGCAGATCGAATTGTAGTAAGTCGGTGTGTAATAAAGAAAACAGTAGAACCCTCAAAAGCCTTTTTCAAATTTAGGCACACTTGTCTCTCTGTTAAATAATCTAATGCACTTGTCGCTTCATCCAAAATCAGCAAGTTAGGTCTTTGTAGAACAGCTCTAGCAATTGCAATTCTCTGACGTTGCCCTCCGGAAAGGGCACTCCCGCGTTCCCCAACACGAGTGCCATAACCCTCAGGTAAATCCATAATAAATTCATGTGCACATGCAACGCGAGCTGCGGCTTCTATTTCATCAATAGTTGCATCAGCTGCTGTTAAAGAAATGTTATCCCGCACACTTCCATCAAATAGAAGGCTGTCTTGAGGAACAATTCCAATCTGCCTTCTAACAGAACCTAGCTGCAGTTTGGCAATGTCATAACCATCTATAAGAATGCGACCTTTAGAAGGTTCATATAAACGTGGAAGCAATTTCATAATTGTGCTTTTACCACTTCCACTTCGACCAACAATCCCAACGAATGCTCCTGGAGCAATTTCAAAACTTACGTTATTAACTACTGGAGGTGAAGACTCAGAAAATGAAAAATCAACATTTTGGAACTCAACTTCACCTGCAACCTCTGGAAGTGGTAATTGATCAAGCTCTTCACCGGAACTACTTCCTTCTTGAGCTGAATCAACAATATCACTTAATCTTTCAATAGATAAAGCTACACCTTGGAAGGTTTGCCAACTGGTTGCAATGTTTAATAACGGTTGTATTACATAGCCAGAAATGATTCTAAATGCAATCAACTGTCCAATTGTCATATCTCCCTGAATTACAAGGAAAGCTCCAACCCACAAGGTTAATAGTCCGGTTAATTGATTAAGAAATTGTCCTGTAGTACCAGTCGCGACTCCAATAAGTATACTTCTAAAGTTTTCCGTCATGAAAGCTGAATAACGCTTTTGCCAAGTCCAACGAACAGTATTTTCTGCATTCTGGGCTTTAATAGTTTGAACACCATTTAGTGATTCAACTAAGAGACTTTGAGTCGTCGCATTTTTTTCCGCAGCTTTCCTCAATTGAGCCTTTATTGCAGGTGAAGCAAGAAAGGTAAGCGCAAGAAAAAGTGGAATAACTCCTAAAGTAACTGCTGTCAAAACGGGGCTATATATAATCATTACGGCTATATAAATCATGGAAAAAGCCCCATCCAGAACAAGCGTTAGCAATGTTCCTGTAAGGAATCCACGTATATTTCCTAACTCAGCCAAACGAGTCTGCAACTCACCAACAGGTCTCCTATCAAAATATCGCAATGGCAACCGAAGAAGATGTTGGATTACTTCTGAACCAAGGGATATATCTATCCTATTTGTAGTATCTGAGAAAAGGTAAGTTCGCACAGCACCTAATAATCCCTGCACAAGGCTTACGCCAAGTAATACCAAGCCAAGTGTATAAAGAGTATCAAGATTCTGTTGTCCAATTACTTTATCAAAGATCTGCTGAAGAACTAACGGTTGAGCAAGATTTAATAATTGAAGTACAAGAGATGCAACTAATACTTCTATAAGACTTCTTCTATACTTTCGAATCTGAGGGTAAAACCAGGAAAGACCTAATTTCTTTCGTTGTGTATCCCTACCTGGCTGCAAAATCAAAATCCTTGCACCACCTCCTGGTCCACCGGTTAACTCATCTAAATCAAGTTTTACCCTTCCATATTCTGGAATAACCGCCTTGACTTCACCTTTACTGATTTCATGAATTATGGAAGGCTGATCTTTCAAAAATGCAAAACATGGAAAAGGCGCTCTAAGGAGCTGCGCCTCAGGTAAGTCACATAAACTCCCTGTAAATCCCATTAAAGTTGAAAGATTTCCAACGATTTCAAGGCTTGGAGCACGATCTTTTAATGAAGCTTTTGCAGCTCTTTCTATTACATCTCTTCGAAAAGGTGCTTGATAATATTGTGCAAGCATCTCCAAGCAAGCCATAGTTTGCCCCAAAGAGCCTGCACCAGTAATCTCAGGAATTGCCTTACCTTTTACCGTTGGAATTGGATTAGGAGTCTTATTTTTGTTAATTAATTCTCCTTTGGGTTGGGGTAAAAGCAGGTCTCCATAGCGATCATCTGTCCATAAGTCTTTTTCAATAGGTTGGATTTCTTCAAGCATTTCTCCAGGAGGATCCATTAAGCGATGCCAACTCTCAGAATCAACCCTGATAAGACGCAAACGTTGCCCTTTTGGAATCTGAGAAAGAATTTCAGGATCAACAATTTCACCAATAGGAACTACAACATCTTCAGGTTGAGAATTCCACAACCAAATCGAGTCATCTTCTTTCGATAATTCTCGTTGTTCCGTAAAAGAGATGATCTGCAAAGAAGGTAACAATTGCCTCAAGACCTCACGATCATTAGGCTCAGCATGAGGCCTTGCTTTTAACGCGGGCCCAAATGCATTCATCAATTCAGAAGGTGATTGATTGGTATCTAACCAAGTTCTAAAAGCATCACTTTCCTTCTCTAAAGAATAAAAATCATCAGCCTTTATTCCTATCAATTTCAAAGGAGTTGCGGCGGTTAACCATTCGCAAGGACTTCGCCTAACTAATCCACACCAGCCAACCAAGTCACCTGGAGAAGAATATGCGAGGGTTACCGGTCTCCGCAGGCCAGGATCTTCATGCAGAAGGCGACCTCGACCTTCAACAATACAAAAACAATATTCTGGTAAACGATCTGGCCTAAGGAGTTCTTGGCCTACAGTGCAATGAAAAGGTTCAGCCCGCTCAGACAGCCACTGCATTTTTTCTTCAGACAATTCTGAAAAAGCAGGAATCTTCGCCAGTAAGCCCTGGAATGTTGAAGTCGACTGATCACTCATAGTCTGTATCGTAATTGAGCTCTTCCAATTGCTCACCTTTCAGTAGACGCTGAATACGCTGTTCTAGAAAGTTATTCAAATCTTCCAATAAAAGAGTTTTACGCATCGAATCATCAAAACGAGAAAGTGTGAGCTGCTCTAATCGGAGGAGAACATGCCATCTATTTAATTGAAATGGAGGTGTTAACTCACCAGGTCTAAGCAATCTCAAGGAATCTGCAAGTTCTTTTGGATGCAAATCTCCTATTCTGATTGGTCCAACTATTCCTTTACGATGAGATTCTGGGCCTTCACTATAGTTTTGTGCAGCCTCAGCAAAAGTGACTTCTCCTTCCTCTAATCGAATCCACAACTCTCTTGCTAAAGCAGGATCTCGAACACGCAGCAATGAATAAATGACTTCATCCCTACCAGATTTGGAAGACAAAAAGCGCTCTTCTAAGCCTGGAGCAAACTGATGAGCTGCAAAACGAGCTAATGCTTCTGGTCTACGCAAGTGCAAATCAAAATCTTGCTCAGTCCAATTGCGTTCAATTAATACCTCCTCAAGAGTCTTATCACCCAAGAAAGAATCCCTTAACTCCTTGATCACATCTTCCTCAATAGGAACAAGTCGAACAATTTCTTCTTCCTGCTGACGTTTCAACAAGATTGGCAACAATTCAAGCCGGTTGATCAATAAAGATAATTCTTCGGCTGAGAAGAAATCTGTAGAGTTCTTATTCATCATTTAAGTAATTCCCTTGACAAAGGGTCAATTCTCAAAAGAAACATCGCATCCAATGCTTCCTTAATTTGAGAAACCAATGAACCCCAATCACCATGTTCCAATTGCCTAAATATACGCATTGATGGATACCAAGGAGAATCTGAACGATCCTTAAACCATCGGAAATCTGCATTCACTGGTAAAAGAAGCCATGTTGGCAAGTTCAGAGCACCACTTAAATGAGCGACTGCGGTGTCAACTGATATCACAAGATCAAGCTGTTTAATAACATTTGCTGTATCAGAAAAGTCCTCTAACTTATCTTTCCAGTCAAAAATACGTTCATGATCTCTCCATGGATCAAGTTGCGCAGCATCATCACCAACCTGTAGGGAATGCAAGTCTATTAAATCTAAATCCAAAAGATCTAAAAACCTTGGCATCAATAATTCCAAAGGTATTGATTTATTTTTATACATAGCCTTGTTATCAGGATTAGAGGCCCAAACTAAACCTATTGAAACCCCTCCAGGAGGAATTTCAACCTGAAGATGTTCAGGGCTATTTTTTGGAGCAAAGAAATATGGAGTTACACTTGGGATGGTTTCTAACCTTGTTTTAAAAATATGAGGCAAGGTCATTAATGCAACATTGGGCCTCCGATCTTGAGAAGGATCAGTACTACCCATAAGCCGTATCTTATCTTTGAGTGGAGTCCATTGAGTTAAAAGAGTAAATAAGTTTTTTCTAGCAAGAAATACAAAAGGAATTCCTAATTCATTAAGCATCAATAAATATCTAAAGAATTGAATTGAATCTCCAACACCTTGCTCACTCCAGACCACTAAAGCCTCATCATTAGCAGAAGGCAATTGATTCCAGTTAGAAATTTGTACACCTGATGTAGGGATCTGAACTTTTTTGAAATCCTTAGTGTTAAAGCGTGACTCGTAATAACGCCAACCTTCTTCTAGCCGACCTAAAAGCAAATAAGCCAAAGAAAGATTCCATAAAGAGTTATTAGAACTAGGGTCAAGTTTGACACCTTTTTCAAGAAATTCTATTGCCTCCTCAGCTTTTAAGGCACTAATCAGAGTATTGCCAAGGTTTAAATAACTTTTAGAGTGCTTGGTATCCAAGCTGATTGTATACCGCAAAACACTTTCTGCGATATCAAATTGCTCTAAGGCATAATATGAAAGACCCAAGTTGCACCATGCATCCGCCACAAATGGATCAAGTTTAAGACTAAATCTTAACGCAACTTTCGCTTCCTCAGGCCTATTTTCTTGGTTTAAAAGTATGCCAAAATTGTGCCATGTTGTAGCTGAATTAGGATTAATATTTAAACTTCTAATATAAAGATTTTCCGCCTTCTCTGGCTCATCTTCCTGTAAAAGATTTGCCAAATTATATAAAGTATCTGATCTATCAGGATCTAACTTTATCGCAGTCTCATATGATCTTTTGGCAAGCTCAATATTACCCTCAACCTGCCTCGCTGCCATACCTCTTATCACATGATATTCAGCAAGATCTGAACACGAAGACTCGCCTAAATTAATTGCTTCCAGAGATTCTTGATGTTTTTCCTGAAGCCAAAGTGATAAAGCCAAAGGCATCAGCCATTCCTTATTTTTAGTTTCTTCAAGAAGATTGCGGGATATTGCCTCAGCCTCCTCTGGAACAGTGCTGCCTGAACAAATATTCTCAAGAAGATCCATAACCATCACCTCTTCTCCGTAGGATGGCTCTAAATCTGAGGTCGGCTTGTCAGTCAATCCAGCATCCATAAGAGAAGAAGCCTGGGAATTCCACAGAGAAGGCCTCTTGGAGCAGGCTGAGAAAAATTACAGGCAATTGCTTGACCTGGAGAACGATAGAAGTGACGCTATTAATCTTGGGGCACTCCTACGTTCTCAGGGACGCTACTTAGAAGCAGAAGCACACTACCATCAATGGTTGTCAATCTTTTCTAATGATCGCGCCTTAAGGCTTAATGCAGCCAATTGCATGAGAGCGATGGGTAGTTGGGGAAAAGCCAAAAAAATAATCGAAACTCAACTTAAACATGAACCAGACCATCCTGAATTACTTCAAAGTCTTGCTGATACAGCATTAGCATCAGGTAATTTAAAAGAGTGCACTGAAGTAATTAATAGATTAATAAGAAAAGACAAAAATATTTTAGAAGCTTGGTTAACATTAGGTATATGTGAAGCTAAACAAGGTCATCTAGAAAAATCACTCCAAGCATTTGAAACAGCACAAAAAATCAATCCAGAAGATTTTAGAATCACCGCCAATATAATAACGATTCTCAAAGATTTAGGGCGTTTTGAACTATGTGAAAAAATCATAAATGAATTACCTGAAAATGGTCATAAGAACTTTGACGTCAAAACTGCTAAAGCAGTTTTATTCATGGCACAGGGGGAAATGGAAGAAGCCTCTATCTTATTATCTTCTATCACCAAAGATGAGCCTGAAAAGGCAATGAATTGGCTCAATTGGTCAGCATGCCTTAAAGCCCTAAAATACTCTATAGCTCCTCTAACTCTTTTAAAGAAAAGTCTACTCTGGAATCCAAGAAATGCGGATCTTCGTTTGGCTCTTGGCCAAGCACTAGTTGATCTTGGACTTTTACAGCAGACAAAGAATCTTTGGACATTAAATGAATTAGAAAATATTAAAATAATAGAAAATGATGTGCAAGTATTCAACAAACAGTTTATTGGAATGAGTACTGGATTAGTAGAATTAGATGAACTCCAGCAGGCATCCAGGCAATGGGAAAAAAAGAAAATAAAAGAAGGTGTTGGTGAATTGTGGCAGGACCACATATTTGAACCATTACAAGCAAGGCGGCTAAGAGTTGGATATTTGTCTGCAGACTTTTGCAATCATCCTGTATCAAAGTTTATGATTCCGATTCTAGAAAATCACAATCATAATTGTTTTGAAGTCTTTGGCATTAATGCTGGTCCACATAAAGACCTAATGACAGAGCGTGTTAAAGCATCATTTGACCAATGGGTTGATATCCAATTTATTAGCGATTTCCAAGCTGCAAGAGTTATTGCAGATCTGAGACTAGACTTAATTATCGAATTAGGTGGATTCACTGGCAATAACCGACTTGGATGTCTAGTCCACAAACCTTCTCCTATACAACTAAGTTACCTGGGTTATCCTGCGCCAACATATCTTAAATGCATTGACGGATGGATAGGCGATGAATGTCTATTTGGCGATCTTGAGATAATTGATAAAAATGCACATCAATTAATAAATATCTTAGGAGGATACATGTGTTTCTCGCCTGGAGATAATCTACCTATTAAAGAAAGATCATTTACTTCTAAAGTCAGATTTGGTTCATTTAATCATGCAAGGAAATTAAGTGACCTTACAATCAAGCTTTTTACAGAAGTAATTAACTCAGTCCCAAATTCAGAACTGGTATTAAAGAGTATTAGCTTTCATGAAAAGGCAGAGCAAATAAGAGTCCAAGAAAAGTTTATAAAAGCTGGCCTAAATAAAGAGAAACTTATAATATTAGATTGGGAAGAAATGAGTAAAGATCATATGCTGAGATACTCTGAAATTGATATTGCTTTAGACCCTATTCCATATGGCGGAGCAACAACTACTGCAGAAGCTCTTTGGATGGGTGTTCCTGTAATTGCAATGGCTGGCAAAGGAATGGTCGGCAGGCTAGCTTCTAGTATTTTAAATGGGGCTGGGCTCAATGAATATGTAGCCTATTCAATAGAAGAATATGTTCACAAAGCAAAAGCCTTAGCCTCCAAAGGTACTAGAAAAATTCCTTCTAGAGAATCTCTTAGAAGGCAAATTGTAAATTCAGACTTTGGAAATGCAAAAAGATTGACTACTAGGCTTGAAGAAGAATACTTACGGCTGGCTAAGAAAATCTAATTACCAGAATGCAGCTTCTCCTGATACATTTCAGTAAATGCTTTTTCCAGATCAAACATCAACGACTTAGCATTACCTAATGGACTCTCAAGAATTTTCTTGCGCCAATCAAGGCGATTATTTCGCAAATTTTTCACATCTAACGCAGCATTAGATGCAATATCAATATAAGAAGATATATCTTGTGCTACCCAAGATTCTAAGCCTGCTCCCATAAGCACAGCAGTGCTCATTCGGCTTACATAATTAGAACCCGCCAATGTAACAACTGGGACGCCCATCCAAAGAGCTTCTGCAGTAGTCGTGCACCCTCCATTAGGCATAGGGTCTAAGGCTATGTCAATATATCTATATTGCAATAAATGATCCTTTGAAGTAGGTGCAAGGGGCAACCATTCAACTCGTTCAGGGTCTAAACCTGCTCTCAGCATTCTTCTACGTAACAAAATCTGAGTAGAAGGATCATCAGGGGAATTTGCCTTTAAAACCAATCGAGATTTGGGTACTTTTTGTAAAATCAGTCCCCAGATTTTTAATGTCAAATCTGAGAACTTCCTATTGTGATTAAATGAACCAAAGTGAACTTCACCGAACGGCGATTCAGTGACATTTATAGATGATTCAGGTAAGAAATTACATGGTTGCCAAGCTAAAAATGGTCTTTTTAATCGCCAAAGCTTTTCAGTATGCCATTCATTAAATTGAGCAGGAAACAGATGGTTGTCTCCAAGCCAATAATCCATATTCAATATACCTGCAGACGCGAAGTAACCTAAATAATTAACTTGTACAGGAGCCATTCTTGCTATAAAGCCAGGTATGAAATTACCTCCTGTCCAACCTGATAAATCAATGGCAAGATCAAACTTTAATGATCTGATCGCAGCCACTTTATGATGATCAATTTGACTAGAAACATCAACAAATTTTATATCTTTAATTCTTTTACATTTATCCGCCCAAGATTCTGTTCCATGATCGGTCACACTAACTACATAATGTTCATGAAACCTTTGCCCTATTGAGGCCTCCAAAAAACTCAATAAAAAGCGACTAACCGGGTGAGGGCAAAGATCGCCAATCACCCAAGCAATTCGGAGAGGATGAGAAGACTGATGATTTTGAATTCTTGGGACTCCTGAACCAGCATTTTTATGCAATTTGTATGAATTAGTTTTTTCAACAGATGAAAGAAAATTCTCAATATGTGCTTTATAACCTGGTGCTTCAACGCTCGCCAATTGCATGGTCATATTGCTATTTAGTAAGCAATGCTTAATTGGATCAGCAGTGACCTCATCATGAGTCCACTGCAACCAGTCAGAGTGGCCACCCATGTCATAAGTACAAAGTTGGTTGGCTAGATTTACTTTGACGGGCCTAATAGATCCCCAAACTTGTTGCAAAAGGGCAGAACGCCTAGCTAAAGCTGGTTGACGCTGAAAAAGCTTTACTGTTGTTACATGGCATAAAAGTTCTGGGAATTCACCATGTCTGCCAAGTGCTTCCCGTGCAGTGGGGACAACTAATGGTGAACTACGCGCATCAATAACCGCTTCAAGTAATTGGGTCCAAAAATGTCGATCATTAGCAGCTCTACCAGATAAAGGCTGAAGCAAATCCAGAGCTTCTTTATGACGAGACTGCATCGCCAACATTCTTGCCTTCAAACGAAAGGCCTCAAGCGGCCAAGGTTTGGGTAAAGCATTTAGAAGGTCCTCTGCAGCAGAGAACCTTCTAACTTGCAATTGTGCTGCAGTATGAGATAAGAGTAATAAAGGGAATTGATACTGATCACGCCAAAAACCTATACCTTGTTCATCCAAGGTCTTCAAGTCCTGAAGTTGTAATTGAAGCTGCGCAAATAACCAACGAATTTCTGGTGGAGTTGGGTTCTCAGCCCAAAGAGATTCAACTAAAAATTGAAACTCTCCAAATCTGAGCTGAAGCCACCTGATATGAGCTAGAAGAATGCGATATTCATGCGAACTCGAGATCTGGGCCAAAGCAATTAAACAATTTGCTTCTGCAATATTCCAATTCCCAAGCTTTATTTGTGCTGCTATCCACTCTGGAGATTGTGCAACTCCTTGAATACGTGAAAAGAACTTTGGATCTTTAATTTCATCTGGCCATGCCAGTAGCAACTTGTACATAACAACAAAAAAAAGGGGGGCTAATGCCCCCCCCTCCTGAAAATAAACCAGGTTATCAACCGAGACCTGTGATTGCAGAGGATGCAACTGTGGTCCATGTGATACCCAATGTGGCGAAGGTAGGCTTGGAGTTACCAGCCACAAAGATGGTTCTCTGATCTCCACCTGAACCAATTGATACAAGTGAGGTGAGGTTATTCCAGGTCACTTGAGCTCCAGTAGTACCGAACTCAGAGTCAAGAGCAACGGTGAAGTTCAGTGCCGTTGTAGACGCCATTGAGAAGTTCAAGGTGTCGTTACCAGAGTTGAGACCGAAGAAGTAGGTGTTCGTCGCAGCATTGGTGTTGGTGTAACCACCACCAGCGAGGTTGATGTAGTCGTTACCGGCACCACCCTTAATAGAAGTGCTAGTTCCTACAACACCGAAGCTGATTGTGTCATCACCGTCTCCAGCAGTAACTAGAGAACCAGTTACACCATTACCGAACAAGAATGAATCATTACCAGAACCACCAATCAAGGTTGTGTTGTTGATTAGCTTAGTGGAGGTTACTAATCCTGCGGAATCAGAACTGCCAATAACGGAAGATGCATCAATCTGCGCTGTGAATGAAAGGGTGTCAGACCCAGTTCCACCCCTAATGGTGCTGTCGTCGTTGATTGCGCCACCGAACTCCAAGGAGTCAGTACCGGCTCCACCAGTAATGGAAGCGTCTTTGGTTGCACCACCAAACATAAAGGTGTCTTTACCGGCTCCACCAATGATGGTTGCCTTAGTAAGAGTGGCAGCACCTGTAACCCAGTTAGCGCCAGAACCTGTATCAACGGTAGAAGTATCAACTCCTGTGCCTAGTGCCAAGGTGTCGTTACCAGCTGCTCCGTAAACGTTTGCAGAGGTAAGGGTTCCGACCAATAGAGAATCTTCTCCGCCAGCGGTATCAGTTGCACTGTCATCGCCGAATACGGAACCGCCCCAAAGCTGTGAGATAGAGATACGGTCAGTACCGCCAGCACCGTAGAAGGCAGCTTCTGAGTTTCCGGCTGTACCTTTGGAGTCGATGATGATGGTGTCATTACCCGTTCCAGCGTTAACCGTGCTGCTAACCATGGAACCCATGACGGTCACAAAGTCAGCGCCAGCAAAAGTCTTGATCTGGTTAGAGATCAGCTGACCTGTTGCAATGCTACCGACCTGGAGAGTGTCAGCACCAGCGCCACCATAAACAGTACTTGTTTGAACTGTTTCAGCCTGAATGTTGATGGAGTCATCACCAGTAATAGTTCCGGTGCTATCAGAACCATAGATAGTGGAACTCAATACAGCATTGGTATTGCTAAGGAAGAGAGTGTCGCTACCCAAGTTTCCTTGAACTGTTGAGGTAGCAAGTGAACCTGCACCAGTTACAAAGCTAATGGAGTCAGCACCTTGGCCGCCATATATGGTTGAAGCAGAAATCTTAGAGCCGTGAACGTAGATGCTATCTCCGCCACCGTTACCCTGGGTCCAAGATTTACTGATCTCACTCTTAAATTGAATTGAATCAGCACCATCAAGAGAGGTGTCGTTAAAGGAGCCACCGTAAACAGATGTTCCGCCTTTAACCTTGTTGCTCAATTCGATTGTGTCCTGGCCTAAGTTGCCAGCAACAGTTGCTGCAGTGGCACTTGAAGCAAGGGTGACCGAGTCATTACCCTGACCGCCATATACGGTTGAGTCAGTAGTAACTATTCCAGCCACATGAATGGTGTCCTTGCCACCATTACCTTGAAGAAGGCTGGCAGAAGCTGAGCCACTGATGCTGATTGAATCAGCACCGTCTGTACTTGTGGCATCACTAAGGTTTCCACCGTAAATGCTAGATGAAAACAGATCGTTTGCGATGTTGATGGTGTCATTTCCAGCTGAGCCGCGAAGCACTGCAGCTGTTGTTGACTTGGTTAACGAAAGGGTGTCATTACCTGAACCACCATCCATCGTTGAGCTATTGAAGCTAACTGTGATGGCAAGTGAATCGTTACCAGTGCCTCCAAATACGGAGGTTGCATCAGCGTTGGAGGTGAGATTAATTGAGTCGTTACCTGCGCCAAGATCGACAATGTCACTTGGGCCAGCGCCAATTACTTCGTCTTCGCCCCCGAGGGCAATGATTGAGTCTGCACCTGTTTGGCCAAGCAGGGTGTTGGCAGTATCCGTGCCTTGGATGTTGTTGTAGCTCGATGTCATGAGTAGGGACTGCTTGTGGTGGGTGAGTTGCTTGGTATCTCCTCACATCCGACCCACCAGGGGGCGGCGTGTAACTGCGCACACTATACGCAGCGGCATATTTATACAGGAGAACACACCTAATGCCAAGTACTTTTGCCGTACAAAGTGGCAGTTTCCTGACTGAATCCTTTCAAGAGGTTGCCTGAAATCCCTCCAAAAGTATGTTCCAAGCAGCCAAACCTCTATCAGAGCTATAAGCAAACGCCGCCAATTTTGCAGCTGCTCCAAAACGTTGTCTTAATTCAGAATCATCTAACAAAGACCCAATGGCTTCTGCTTGAGCATTTGGCTCGAAAAAGTCGACCAGTAAAGCATTTTCGCCATTCCTAAGCACCTCCTGAACTGGGGGTGTTGCACTGGCAACAATGCTGCAACCAGCGGCCATAGCCTCTAGAAGACTCCAGCTCAATACAAAAGGAACAGTGAGATAAAAATGCACATCACTAATTGCTAGAAGCCTCCAATAATCAACGTCTTGAAGCATTCCCAACCAATGAGTTCTTACAGGATCCAGGCCAATTTCAGTTTTCGCCCATTCCCCCCAAGTCCTGCCATCACTACGATTGGCGCCATAAGCAACAATGTCCGCACCAGCAACCAAAACATGCAAAGAAGGCCTTTTTTTCTGTAAAAGCGCTATTGCTTCCATTGCTTGTGGGAACCCTCTGTATTCTTCAAAACCACGGCTTACATAGGTTAAAACCTCAATATTTTTAGATTGAGGCAAACAACTAAATGGCTCAAAAGTCTTCTCTCGCAAGGCTCCTAGAGTATCCACGTCGATACCTTCATGAATAACTTGAAGCCTGCTACGAAGATGCTGTGGAAATTGGCTCAATTGCCAATCAGTAGGAACCACTCCTGCATCACAGTGGGCAAGTTCTAAAAGTGTCTGTGCATTCCAAGTTCGTAATCGCATTGCCCTATCAGGCTCAACTGCACCCCTTCTTAAAAAATCAACATCAGAACCAACAGCGTTGTAATACCACTCAAATAAACATATTCGGCGGGCAAGGGGGAAAACATCTGAAATGTATAAACCATTCCCAAAGCCAACATGATTAATCACACAATCTGGCTCCCAGCCCTCAGCTTTCAACTTGCTACATGCACGATATGCCGCCTGTCCCGCTAAAACTGCAGAATCCATACGGCGTAAATAAGGGTGAAGACTCTCACCACCTCCTCCTCGATGTGGGTGATATCCAAGAAGTCGAATCTTATGGGATTCAGGCGCATGCCATTCAAGCGCTTGAGCCAAAAAAACAACTTCATGACCAGCCTCAACTAAAGCTGGTGCGAGACGTCTGAACTGTGCAGGATAATTATGATGTGAAATAAGAATGCGCAAGACAACGCTAATTAAGATGCTTGATTTAAAGCTTGGGCAAATAGCTCTTGATAGAGATTAAATAGCCAAGGACTTAGCTTCGTTTCTGCTCCTTCAACTTGCATAGTGCCTGGCAAGTAAAACAACATTGCAATAAGGAATGCATTCGTAGCTCCTGGCGTCCCAAAACCTCCATCTTGAGAAGGTTGAAGCTTTGTAGTAACTGATTGTTTAATTTCTGTCTCAACAGCATTTAAAGATTGATTTTGCAATCCACTTCTAACCATTGCCGCATAGCGATCTCGTAATTCAGTTGACCAAAGCTGCTCAAGTTGATCTTCAGGGCAATTTTGTATTGCTTTAGCGAAAGCGATACGTACATCTCGCAATTCAAGGAGGATCTCCTGATCCTCAGGGTCAATGTAATAAAGATTTGAAAGACCCAACATTCGATTTAACTGAACCCGATCACCAATTAATGACTGCAATGTTGCTGGGAAAGGACCAAAGTTTAAATCTGGAGGTGTAACTGCAGGTTGAACAATTTGCTTAGCTGTTGATTGACTTGGCTGGCTTCCAGGTTGCGATTGTGATTGTTCGTATAAATCTAAATAAGCAGGCAAAAGCCAAGTAGGCAGATTTTCTTCAGGACTAGCTATTCGCATAAGACCTGGAGGAGAGAACAACCAATTAGCTAGACATAGTTGAATTGCGCCAGGACTTTTAAATCCAGCCTGAAGTTGATTGCCGATTGCGTCTCTCAAAGCGACTTGATCAGAAGAAAACTTTGAGTCAGGTGTTAACTGCTTTACAAGAGCACAAGTGGATTGTCCTAACCCTGATGTGTTCCATAAAGATTCCAGAAGATCGTCAGGGCAAGCCAGCCAAAATCTTGCCAATAAATCACGTTGTCCTAAAGAACTACATTCAGCTGCAGACCAAGATTGTGAGGGAAGCTCCACTGGAAAATTGAATTTCTACTAATTAATTATCACCTGCGGCGCACCTTTTTAAATTCTTGCTGAGCGAGCCAAAAAGTAACCAACGCCAAAACACCCCCCATAAAGATAGGCGCCATCATGATTTGAGCAATCCATATCAATCCTGCAAAAAGCATCCAAATAACACAAGCCACATAAGGCAGTATGCAGATCGCGGGGAAAAGCCAATTTTTCCAGCGACTTTTGATCAATGCATGCTTTATACGTGTTAAGCGTGGAGGGTTCCAACTCATAGATGTTTACTTGCGATGTCTTTTTGAAGATTGTTTTTAAGAGCAGATGGTACAGAAGCAAGCATTAATTGCCACAATTGTAATCGCGCTTTTTTCAAAGCTTCTGGTAAGGCATCAAGAGTCATTGTATGTTCGCTAGAAATTTTTTCATTGCTTGGATAGCCAGAAAATGCCCTAACAGGATCCAGAGTAAGTGTTGTTTTTTGAGATAAATGCTTTGCCGATGGTGCGGAAGCACGGATTTGATCTAATTCCTTAAACAACTCTCTATAAGAAGAAATGACCACTGAAGCTTCGAAGCAAGATGCTGCCCTAATAGATGCAGCTCGTCCCATTGCAGAACGCAATGCAGGTGAAGCAATAAGTGCCATTAATGAACTAACTGCCTCATCAAAATCGACTTGAACCAATTGCCCCAAAGCACCAGATATAGCTGGGAAGCTTTGAATAGCAGTGAACTGTTGCCAACCCAATGAAAATGACAAATCAAGGGCAGATTTGCTCCATTTAGTCGGTATTAAGAACCCATCTACCCCATGACGAACAAGATCTCGATAACCATCCCAATTACTTGCGAGAACAGGAATGCCAAGACTCATTGCCTCTGCAACAGCCAATCCAAAAGTCTCCTGAATATTGTCTACTAATGAAATCGCAACATCAGCTGCTACAAGCGCTTTTATCTTTAATGATTCCGAAACAGGATTTTTCCCACCAAGCCTGACAAATCGAATATTCGGACACAATTTTCTTAATGATTCCAATGAAGCTTCATTTTCAGCTCCATCATCAGGACCACATTCAATAAACCAAATTTCTTGATTTAACTCATAGGCAGCTTTCTCCAAAACCCTATAGGTGAACCAAAGGTCAGCCTTAGTTAAATATGAAAGGCGGCCCAACCAAATAACTACAGAAGCATCTAATGGAATATTGATTTCTTGACGAGCCTGATTTTTAGTTGGCGCTGCATCCTGCATTTGCCTTACCCCTAAAGGTAAAGGAATGATTGGAAGCTGAGGCTTATGGCTTTGCAGGAAAGAAGCATTACCTTCACTTCGTCCGATTAATTGTTGTTGACGATCAGCAATCAAATTCTCAACAACATCTCGCCCCGCCGTACTACTGCAAATCAATGCATCCCATTCATGAATAGGTTCAGTTACCAGTTCAAATACATGGCCTAAAGCAGCCGGTGTAGACAACGTATGTATTTGCCCAATTAAAGAAAAGGAAGCGGGCCCAGCTATTTGTCGCCACTGTGCCCATCTACCAATAGAAGGATCAGGAATAAATAAACCACCCCATGGTGCAATCTTTCTTGGATTCAATAAACCTATTGGCTTCAATGGACCTTTAAAGCCATATTCTCTTAGGGTAGGGAGCAACCCTTCTAACCATTGCGTATTAGCACTGGCCAACGCCATTGGAGTAGTAGATGCAGCTTCGCACCAATGCCGCATTAAGGTCCCACCCGCCCAACGCCTGCCATTCAGCGGTCCTCCTGCAGGAAGCAAGTCGGAACTTGTAAGAAGTACTGGGAGAGTGTCTGTCAAGCTAAGTGTGATGGGAGTGCTCCAAGCCTATGAAGTCAGCAGAGCTTCAGTGAAGCCATGAAAGTTCTTTTGATTACAAACCTTTATCCACCTCAGGAATTAGGTGGTTATGGGAGATGTATGGCTGATTATGCATGGGGTTTACTTCAAAAAGGACATTATGTTGAAGTTATAAGTAGTGATGCAAAATATCTAGGCAACTCTGGACATGGCCCAAACGGAGAAAAAGTTCATAGAATACTCACTCTTAAAGGTAGTTTCGAAAGGGGAGTAGAAATATGGAGTGACAAAGAAAAGTGTAAGCTTGCCGATGAAAATAATAGGAAAGTATGCAATTGGTTAATCAACAAAGAAAGCTGGGATAGCATACTCATAGGAAACATAGATTTAATTAGCATAGATATTCTTTCTTTATTACTAAAAAAAGGTTTACCAACTGTGCATCATATAGGCTTTGTAGCGCCACCATACCCTCCACATTACTATCCAAGGGAAGGGAATTATAAGCTTGTTTGTGCTAGCAATGCAGTAAAAAAATCATTAATATCGGAAGGCTTACCAGTTTCAGACTCAGAAGTTATTTATCCAGCAATCCGAGAAGATTTATTCGGCATAAAAGGAACCAATCGAGAACTCCCAGAGCCTCTAAATAATAGAAAATTAGATGAAGAGTTAGGGACAAGGAGACTACCAATAAGAATAGGCTTTGCAGGACTTCTGATGGGCAGTAAAGGTGTTCATAATGTTGTGGAAGCAATGTGCATCTTGAAAAATAAAGGAATAGAAGTTACTGGTTATTTAGCTGGTGATTCATTCCAAGTTGGCTATAAAGAAGCTTTAGAGAATATACTTATAAATAATGGACTAAATCACACAGTTAAGTTCGTAGGAAGACTTACAAGAAGTCAACTTGCAAGATTTTATGTATTACATCATATAGTAGTTTTCCCGTCGATATATCCTGAAGCATTTGGGATTGTTGCTGCAGAAGCAATGGCCAGCGGAATAACACTTGTAAGTAGCGGAGTAGGAGGAGCATCGGAGGCATTCGTGGATGGCTTTTCAGGCCTAAAATTCAAACCTGGTGACTCAGAAGACTTAAGTAATGTCATCTGTAATATCATGAAGGAGCCTCAAAAACTAATCGATATTTCTTGTCAAGGCCAAAAATATTGCCTCGAGAACTTTAGCTCAAGTGTATATACGAGTAAATTAGAAAAGTTACTCGCAAAAGAATAAATTAGAACAAATCAAAAATTGATAAAAAGATGTAAATGGATATAAACGGAGCTTGCATTCAAACAATTCTACAATAAAAATCGATCATAGCTTATAATTTGATTCGAAACTCTATTAAAAAAATATCATCTGACAGGAAAATGAAAATAGCCTTGCAAAACACGAGCTGGGGGGAAATTTCAATCCTAAGGCAAACTTCACAATATTCAGGACTAGTAAAGAATGGAAGTTATCTTATTAACAAAAGCCAATTCCAAGTAGCAGATTATGGGATGATAAATAATATAGATTCAGATTTTCCCGAAATTAAAAAGGAAAGAAGAGTATTTATTTATATGGAGAACCCAATTATATGGATCCCTGATAAAGAACTAATTGCTAATTGTGGATACTTTATATCACCATTTGATCTTTCAAGTCAATTACCCAAACACGTAAAGTTTATAAGAAGTCAACCTTGTGTACCTTGGTTTTATGGTATTGATTTTTGTACCAATAGTGGCCTTATACATAAACCTTTGCGCTCAAAAATTGAACTTGATAGAATTGAAAGCTTAGAGCCTCCCAGGAAAAGTAAATTGCTATCAATAATTGCAAGTGGGAAAGCAGGAACTCCAGGCCATGCCTGGAGGCATGAAATAGCGAATAATGTTAAAAATTATTTTGGAGATAATGTCGATATTTTTGGATTTGGGCATAAGCCAATTCCAGACAAAAGAATAGCTATTGATCCATATTATTTCTCAATTGTTATTGAAAATATCGAAGAAGATTTTTATATTACAGAGAAAATAGCTGATGCTTTGATTGGCTGGTCAATGCCAATATATGCAGGGGGGAAAAAGGTTAATGACTTATTAGAAAGAGAAGTGCCTAATATAAAATTTGGCTGCTCAGTGGAAGAGGCGATATTGGCCATCAAAGCAGCTATTTCTATAGGAGTCCCCCCTCATCATGAATTAAAGAAAATGCGAGACAATGCTATTGACCGGCTAAATCTCTTTACAGAGATGCCCAGGATCCTTAATAGCCAATAAAAATTTTTAATTGAATTTAGTTTCTTTTAACGTCCAAATCAGGAGAAATTTGATTGATGAATGACTTATAATGGGTAGAGTAGCTTGAAATGGTTTAGGGATTTATTTACTTCCTTGAGACTGTTAATTCGCATAAGCGAAATAGTGCTAAGGAATCTAATCATATGATTCCTTCTACTAACAAGCCAAAGTTGTGCATCAAGATTCATTAGAGCCATGCATTTAACAGCCCATAATTTTTGGAAAAGTAAAAGAGTTCTTATAACTGGACATACAGGCTTTAAAGGCTCATGGCTATCTATATGGCTAAAAGAGTTAGGTGCAGAAATATGCGGTTATTCCCTAGAGGATTACACCAAAGAAATGCTATTTAATAAAATAAAAAATCGCCTTATTAAAGATAAGGTGGATGGTCTTAGCTTTTCTCATAAGATTGGAGATATAAATGATTTCTCTAATCTTAGCAGTGTAGTTGAGAATTATCAGCCCCAATTTGTATTCCACCTTGCTGCACAGTCACTAGTTAAAAGAGGGTATGAAAAACCCATCTTAACTTGGGAAACGAATACAGTTGGTACAATAAAATTATTAGAATCTCTAAAGTCTTTGCGAGAAAGGTGTATTGTAATAGTTATAACAACTGATAAGGTTTATGATAACAAGGAATGGGCCTATGCTTATAGAGAGATTGACCAGTTGGGAGGGAAAGACCCATATAGTGGAAGCAAAGCAGCCGCTGAATTAGCAGTAAAAAGCTGGCGAGATAGTTTTTGTGGAGATAAAAAACACCAAACTAAGTTTCTGAAAGTTGTTAGCGCTCGGGCAGGTAATGTAATTGGAGGAGGCGACTTTGCTGAGGACAGAATTGTACCAGATGCAATCAAGGCAATTGAATTAAAGGGAAAGTTAAAAATAAGGAATCCAAAATCAACGCGACCCTGGCAGCATGTGCTGGAACCCTTAAATGGTTATTTAATGCTAGCGGAGAAGTTATATAGAGAAGATGATTTTTATGGCAAAAGTTTTAATTTCGGACCTAGTTCGGATAATGAAAGATATGTCTTAGACTTAATTAAAGCTATATATAGTCATTGGGAAGGTTCATGGGAAGTCTATGACTCATCAGCCGAGCCACAAGAGTCAAGATTACTCAAGCTGGATTCAAGCAAAGCATTTGAAGAACTTGGATGGAAAGCTAAATGGGACTTCAAAACTACTGTTAAAAAAACGGTTGAATGGTATAAAGATATCGCCAATGGTCAAGATCCATATGAAAGGACCCTGAAAGATGTGTGCTCATACAAAGCAGAGTAAACTAAAGTTTAAACATATGTCGAATACCAAACTATGAATAATAATCCCAGTGAAATAAAAGCCAAAATACTCGAATTAACAAGGCAATATTCACATCTTACTCACTCGCAATACAGAGCAGGGAATGACCTATTAAGAAAAAAATGGGTTAAAGGCAATCCAATCCCATATGCTGGAAGAGTTTTCGATGAAGATGAAGTTGAAGCCGCAGTTAGTGCAACGCTTGATTTTTGGTTGACACTTGGGAAAGAAGGAGTTTGTATGGAAAAAGAGTTGGAAAAGTTTCTTGGTATTAGCAATTCGTTATTAGTTAATTCAGGATCTTCTGCCAATTTAATAGCTATAAGTTGTCTAACCTCCAACAAGTTAGATGATAAAAAAAGAATAAAAAAGGGCGACGAGATTATCACAGTTGCCTGCGGTTTCCCAACAACAGTAGCTCCAATCATTCAAATTGGCGCAATACCAGTATTTATAGATGCTAATCCAATTACTGGCAATCCTAATTGTAGCGAGCTAGAAAATGCATTTAATGAAGGCAAAACAAAAGCCGTAATGATGGCCCACGCACTTGGGAATCCATTTGATTTATATAGTGTTCTATATTTTTGTAAGAAACATAATCTTTGGTTAATAGAAGATAATTGTGATGCTCTTGGCTGTGCATATTCAATGCCAAAGAGCAAAGCTGCTGACTTAGGAATACATGAAAACAGTCCAGGATTATCAGATGGTTTAGATAAAGTAATTAGATGGACTGGAACATGGGGTGATATAAGTACCCAAAGTTTTTATCCTCCACATCACATCACCATGGGAGAAGGAGGTGCTGTAAATATAATTAGAGATAAAAAGCTCAAAAAAATAGCAGAGAGCTTTAGAGACTGGGGGCGGGATTGCTGGTGCCCAAGTGGGACAGATAACACTTGTGGCAAAAGATTTAATTGGAAGTTAGGCGAACTTGAATATGGTTACGATCATAAGTATACATATAGCCATCTTGGTTATAATTTAAAACCTTTAGACATACAAGCTGCTATTGGCTGCATACAAATAAGAAAGCTGGAGTATTTTATACAAGCAAGAAAACATAATTGGAATATTCTTAGAGAGAAATTGAATGACCTAAATCAATTTTTTGAATTCTGCTTGCCTACTCATGCTACTAATTGGACAAAAGAAAAAGGTTTTGAATGGGATGATAGTGGTTGCAAATCAATCTGTTCTTGGTTTGGTTTCAAATTAACAGTCAAGGATAATGCACCTTTCAGCCGAACCGAACTAGCGGAAGTCTTAGACAAAAATAAAATTGGCAACCGAATGATGTTTGGAGGAAACCTAATTAAGCAACCGGCATTTGTTAACTTACAAAAGGAAGCGCCTGGAAGTTTTAGAGTGGTTTCAGAGTTAAAAGGTTCAGATTCAATTATGATGAATACATTATTTCTAGGTACCTACCCTGGATTAACATCTGAAATGATTGATTTCGAGGTGGACACAATCAAGCAATTTGTTGAACAGAAATTAAATGAAAATAGTATTTAGCCAGATTAATAAGCTGAAGTTGCAAGAAAATTATAATAGAAACAAATCAGGTTAATTAAATAGAAGAAACAATTAATCCATAGATTTACCTCTACTCAAGAATCTATCTTAAATCTATATATTCTATATATATAATAAAATTTTGATTACTTCTATATTTCAGCCATAGGTTTTATCCATCTTGCTCTGGCTATAAAGTCAAAGTAGAAAAATCTAAAGCTTTATACCAATCATACAATTCTGATATTCCCTGATAAAGTTTGGTTTTTTGAATAGAACCTATTTCTTGCCTTAAGCGATCTGAAGAGCCAGAGTATTGGTAATCACAAGGAGTGTTATCTACTAAAATAACTTTACTTCTATCAATTCCAATAACATCAGCGATAGTATTCATAATAACCTTAAATTTGATTGTCGTGCCAGTACAAAGATTATAAGTATTGAACATTGGCTTTTCTAAAGTAATAAATCTTTCTAAAGAGTCTAAGAAATCAGAGACATATAAGAAATCAAAGGAAATATCTCTTTGGTATAGTAGAGAAAGGCCATTTAAATGTCTAACTATGTTATTAGATATTAATCTTCTTGTGAAATCTTCATACTTACCATATACACCAAACAAACGAAGATTATATATATTGGAACAATTAGAGTGCATGTGCAGCCTTGAAATAGAATATTTAGAAAGGTTATATTCATCATCATGATTCTCAATTACTGGAGCAGAAAAATTATCCATAAAATATTCCTCCCTCATCAAAGGCTTATAATTTTGTTTCAAATACTCTACTCCTGAGCCAAGCATTACGATTCTTTCTACATAAGAGGAGCATTGCTCCAAAGCAAAATACATCCTCAGATTTTCTTCGAGATTTGTATATGAAACAGCAGCATGAATAATATAGTCAGGTTTAATTTCTTTTACATACGAAGTCAACGCATCGGCATTTGTCCAATCTAATTGCGTTCTTTCGATTGGATAAACTTTATAGTCAGGTGAAACATCATGAAAGTATTCAACTAAATTCCTACCTAAAAAACCGTTAGAACCTGACACTATTATTTTCTTCATACTAAGAAACTGAATATGATTTTATACAAGGATTATAAATCTATAGCTGATCGCTTTCAAGCTCGACCTAATGAGCAGCCATAAATAGAAAGGCGTTCAGAAAAATCAATAATATATTTGTACATTCTTTTCTAAGCAAGTTAAGCAGTCTTATGGACTTCTCCACTAGATACTTCGAATTTATGAGATAAATGATCATAAGCTATCTCATCTAGAATGAATAACCCATTTTTACGTAGCATAGAAACCCAATATAAAAGTGGGGCATCTCCAAATCTATATCTATGTATAACACCAGAATTATTAATCAATTTCGCAAAAATGTTAAATTCTTTTGAGCTAATTAATCTATCTATATTGTATAGGGTTAGGTTACTATAAAGCATTGGTGAGTTTTCATGATAGGCATCATTCCATGAATCCTGAAAGGAAAGCTTTGTTAACTCAAGAAATTTAGGTAGGCGCTGATTAGTAATTTCATGAGATTCTTCAAATCTAGATGGTGTTGCTAAAAGGAATTCCTTGTTATCTAACAGGCAATTTAATTGATCTAATGAGCTCTTTATAAGGCAATCCTCGTCAATTCTAAATGCATAATTAAACCCAAGTTGATGCATTTGAAAAATACATGCAATAGCATAGTAATGACACATATTTCTATAGCCAGAAGGCCACCCTTTAATTGCACCAATTTCAAATCGATAACCCTTAACTTGAAATGAATTTCTAGGCCCAATTGCTATTTCGAAAGGATTGACATCATTCCATCCAGTATATAAATCTTTAATATCAATATATTTAATATCTAAATTAGATACTCTATTAATCTCAATTTGATGAGAAATCAAAATATTTCCTTCATGGGCTAAAAGGAATTGGATATCAAAGTATTTTTCTATGCTAGATATCTGTTTAGCAATTGCGAGATTACGGTGAATCAACACAAGATAATCATTTAATTCATAATACCCTCTTGTAAGAGAAAATATTGCAAGTTTAGGTTTTTGCCAATCCATAATTATAGAAAAATTCTTAATCGTTGCATTTTAAATTGAGGGTTGTACAAAAATTATAAATCATAATTCTTCGATAATTTTAACAGTTTTAGGCAATACTAACTTGTGATCGTAGTTCATAGCTCTGCTTCTAGCATTATAAGAAATACTTTGTCTCAAAACATTATTTGCCAATAAATTGCCAACGGCATTTGCTAATTCTTCAGGCGAATTAATAGATACAAGCAAGCCCTCTATTCCATTAGTAATAACCTCTTCAACTGGCATGCCTTTGCTTGCAACTATTGAGCATCCACATGCCATTGCCTCAAGGAGACTCCATCCCATCACAAAAGGATAGCTCAAATATACATGCACCCAACTCGCTTGAAGAATGGCAATCAATATAGGGTGTGGAACTCTTCCTAAGAAGTGAATTCTTTCTAAGTCTAACTTCCCAGAAAGTTCCTCAAGCATAACTTCACGTAATGGCCTGCCAGATGGATGCATGCCTCCATATCCAACCTCACTATCTCCAACAATAAGAACCCTTACTTCCTTACTAATTCCTTGTATTATTGGCAAGGCTCTCATGAAAACATCAAAACCTCTTAGCCTTTCTAGATTTCGATTTACAAAGGTTATTGTTGGAACACTTTTATCTATAGGAATATCTCTTATAATATATTTTACCTGATCATTAGGTTTAGCAAGTTCAGTATCTATGCCTTCATGGATTACATTTAATTTAGAACTTTGAAAGATTTTAGGCAAACTATTTGCTTGATGCCTTGTAGGTAAAATCCATGAGGTTGCGGACTGCAATGCAACACTAGTCAATGAGTTCCTACCCAACTGCTCAAGTTTCATATCAAGTTCGGCTTCTGTCTTTAATGGATCCACCCCATAACCTCCATGTAGAGGAAGAATCCAAAGTTCTGGCCATAATATTTGAGGTACTGAAGGCCAAACCTCTTTGATCCCTAAAGTCTCCCCCCAGCCAGTATGAGCCAAAATACGGTCAGGGATCCAACCCTGACTATCAAGCTCTGAGCATATCTTTGCTACTAAAGTTGCCCTTTCCAAACCCTCATGCCACAAAGACGTGCCTAATGAAACACCCTCAGCTTTAGAAGGTTCTTTATATCTAATTACCTTGCCAAGCAAAGCAACCTGTCGCTCATGAGAACAAATGGCAATCAACTCATGCCCCAAACTCTCCAAGTAGGGAGCAAGCTGACGAAATTGCCCAGGAAAATTTTGGTGGATGAGTAGTATCCGCAACGATTAGACCATGGAAAACAATTTTTCTCGCTGGCCACTATTTACAGAAGACCTAGATTTTGCTCAAAAATGGATGAGAGCAAAGCTAGCCAATCCAAATATAGTGCGCTCATGGAGAGATGATGCTCATACAGCTATAAGCATAGGTTTAAAAAAAGAAGTTTTAGAACTTCTAAGCTCATCATTCGCAAAAAGTGTACCCTCTCACGTTAATGATCAACTGAAATTTAGATTAGCACGTATGAAACATGATCCATGTCTGTATGAAAAGCTAATCCCACAAGAAATTGACAAAAGTATTAATAAAACAATCAATCTTTGCCTTGCTAAAAAAATACCAATTGAAATCGAATTATTTGGAGGCATTGGAGATCATCTAGAGATAATAAGCCTTCTTCTTCCTTGGGCAAAAAAAAATAATATTAAGCTGAATCTAAATATTAGTGCAGGTAGAAAAGTACAATTAAAAAGAGTAATGCAACCTTATCAATTTATTCATCTAATCGAAGGGTCAAAGGGACTTTCAATGATGGGTGTAAGAGGATGGATTCGATCAAGAACAAATCAAAATTATTTATCATGGATTGAGATACCTAATATAGTCCATAATAATAACTATATAGTTTGTTGCTGGAAAGCAGAAGGTCGTTACGACCCTTTCTCGGCTTTTTGTCGTTCAATCCCAAGTCAAATAGTTCAGAATATAATCAATAAGTTGAATGAAAGATTGCCTGGTATAAAAATAATAGATATTTCGAACTGGTCTCCATGGGAAAAGAATCAATTAGCAGAAAAAGGAGTGCTATTTAAGGATCCTCAGAAAACCGACCTGTACAATATAGGAGAATTAATCAATCAGGCATCCTGCATTATCACTATTGACACTGCACTTGCACATCTTTGTGCAGCAATGAATAAAGAAGCAATATTACTTCTACCTAAATTTCATGATGAGCGCTGGCACGAAATTCACAATAAAAACTCAAGTTATGGAGAAAATCTTTGCATAATTAAAAATCAAGACTTTGGTTCATGGAAAAATATTGTTGAAACATTAACAAGGGAAGTCATTGGGTCTCTTCGGAATTTGGCTTAATATAGCTTGGAAGTTCTTCAACATGTTTAGGAAGGTGTATTTCCTTTCCTAATAAACAATGAAATGATCTTCCCCAATGCTGCAATTCAAGCCAAGATGCTTGTCTTATGTTTGTCTTAAATAATCTAAATGTCTTTGCAATACCAAGAGTAGCTGCACTCTCTAAAGGTGAAACCCACACACTCTCTTTATCTTGCCAATAAGATTGCGCTCGCCAAAAGCTTAATTGTGAGTGACTTAAGAAAAAACAGCCTGCATGAGGATTACTAGGAGATTCAAAAGTCACTTCTCCTCCAGGCCATTGAGCTGAAATACTTTCAGGAGGATTGGGAATAATATATCTAACATGTTCCTCAAGCATTGGTCCATCAATATAAAATCTATCTAATCCAGTTGGATAAGAAGGTAATTCCATTCGATGAGGTAAAAGCAGACAATTATCTCCAGTTTCTCTCCTAAACCAATCAATTTTGTTAAAAAACCAAGGATCATTAATAATCAAATCATCTTCCATATATCCATAAAGATCATAGTTTTCTTTTAATCGACTTCCTAAAAATGCTTGCGCTTCAAACCCAAGATGCATTGGTGTCTTAGGTTCACTAATGACCATCTGGAACAAACCTTTGTAAATCTCATCGACCTTGTCAAGTAGATGATGTTTGCCATCCGTAATGATCTTGATATCAATTTCATGCTGCACATCTTGATTAGCCTGATCGGCACGCATCTCAGCCATATTGAGCTGGGCTTGCCTTAAACCCAGTCTTTGAAAGGCTAGTAGCTGCTGCTGCAAGGCCTGTATCCGAGGCGCAGGGTCTTTACGGAGCGAAGAATGACCACCGCCACCCTCAGGATTCCAAAAATGAACAATGGCAAGCAGAATGCGCATTAATGAAAGAAAGACGGTTCAGGATCCAATGCTTTCTTTGAGCATGGGTTGGTTTCCTTGGCCTAAGGGGCCTCAGAACTTTGTATTGGCTCAAAGTGAATCTGTCAACTTAATCGAAGTACAAGCTGAGGCTGGAGAACCAACAAAAATAATTATTCCCAAAGAAGGTCCTATCTCTGGCCCAAGGTTTGAAGCGCTACTCAAGTTTTGCATCGGAGCTGGTTCCTTACTGGCACAAAAAACATCTATAAAAAAATTCAATGTGCAATTAAATGATGAATGTCCTGCAGATTATTGCTTTAGATTTGATGCTCCACTACAAAACGATAAGGGAGGACCATTAATTCCTGATCCATACTGTTTAATGAATGGAGCATACATTCAATTCAGGAAATTCATAGAAAGAAATCCATTACCTAGATGGGAAGGAAGAATAGGAATAGCATTTTGGAGAGGATCAAGCACAGGGATAACAGAATTGTGTTTGGAAAATTTAAAAAATAATAAAAGGTATAAACTGTGTTTGATGGCACAAAAGATGACCGGGCTAATCGATGCAAAAATTACAAATATTGTTCAATCCAAAAACTTAAATAGCTATCAAGATATAAAAGAAATATTAACCAAAGAATCATTACTTTCTTCCAAGGTCGATCCTTGGAATCAAGCACTACACAAGTGGATTATAGAGATTGATGGTAATGTCAATTCCTGGGGATTCTTATGGAAGCTGATTAGTGGTTCATGTATACTGAAAGTAGAAAGTAAGCGAAAACAGTGGTTTTATAAAAGACTAATTCCATGGACACATTTTGTACCTATTAAATCAAACCTATCTGATTTAGAGGAAAAGCTAATCTGGTGTCGAACTCATCAAAATGAATCTCGCATAATAGCAAGTCAAGGGAAAAATATAGCCAAAGATATCATAAATGAAATAGGATTAGATCTTCTATTAGCTACTAAACAATATAAACAAATATGAGCAACAAATCTAATTATTCTAACGACTTCCCACCATCTAAATGGATTAACCTAGGGAGTAATCTTCTTTCAACCGATCCAAAACTTGCTCAAAGATTCATAAGCAATGGTATTAAAGATTTACCAAGGGAGGCTATTGGGTATTTCAACCTCGGAATCGGTCTACATCAACAAAAGAAAATTAAATCAGCAATAAAAGCATATAGAAAATGTCTATCCTTAGATGGTGGCAAGGAGGTTGAAATTTCAGCTAGCAACAATTTAGCCCAAGATCTTTTACTAATAGGGCAATGGAGAGAAGGTTTAAAGCTTTATGAAAAAAGATTTGAGAGGAAGCCCGGGAATTATCCTCGCTTTAAGTCGTTATTTGGTGAAGCACACCAAGGTCAATTCAAACTAGATCAGAAGATAATACTCATGAATGAGCAGGGTTTTGGTGATACATTGCAGTTTTCTCGATTAGCTCTTCTTTTACAAAATAAAGGTCATAATATAACCCTACTATGCCAACCCCAATTAGTAAGGCTTCTCAAAGAAGGTGCTGATCTAAAAAATGTAGTAGATACAATAGATGGTAATTTGGAATTAAATAATAAGGTCAGTTGGCTGCCCTTATTAAGCCTTTTAAATGAATTAGAAATAAATCCTGAAAATATTCCTTACCAGGATTCCTATATTAAAATAAATGATGATCTAATAATAGAGTGGCGTGCGAAATTAAAGAGAAAAGCAAATAAACATCTTATTGGCATTCACTGGCAAGGAAGTCCAGGTCACGAAAAAAGTTTATACTCTCGAGGTAGATCAATGAATTTCGAAGATTTATTATTCCTAAAAAAGTTAAAAGGTTTTGAATTCGTATCTTTACAAAAAGGACACGGGAGTGAGCAACTTAAGCTAGAAGATAGTTTGCCTTTTATAGCTGGTCAGGATCTAGTTAGTAAGTCATATGATTTCTTGGAAACAGCTGCAGTATTAGCAAATTGTGATCTCTTAATAACAGCTGATAGCGGAATAGTTCACCTAGCTGGTGGGATGGGGGTGCCAACACTACTTGCTCTTAGATGGATTCCTGAATGGAGATGGGGACTAAATAGTAATAAAACGCCATGGTATAATAGTGTGCAACTAATTCGACAAAAAGCAGATGGAGATTGGGAGTCAATAAAAGATACTATTTGTGAAAAAATAGCTAATTACGAGTTCAGAAAATGAAGTTCAATGAACTTGAAAATAAGCTGGAGGGTATAGAGCTAAGCAAGGCTGAATACTATATTAAAAAGCAACTAATAAAAGAGCCAAAATCCACAAAGTTACTTGGGCTTTTAGGTATAGCAATGCATAAGAAAGGTAATATCGAAGGTGCAATTAAATGTTATCGGCAATGTCTCCAAGGGAAAAGTCATCTCAATAGAGAAATCATTGACTTCTTATCACAAGATCTTCTAATCAAGCAGTACTGGGCAGAAGGATGGATTTTATTCGAGCAAAGAAAGAGTAGGCGCTATTGGCAGATTGAACAATTAAGCAAGCACCTAGGAGAGAAATGGAATGAAGACATAGGAAACTCATGCGAAATATTACTTTTAGCAGAGCAATGCTATGGAGATACTATTCAATTTATAAGGTATGCAATTAAATTAAGAGAGTTTGGATTTAAAGTAATAGTTTACTGTCAACCTGCACTCGTAAATCTTATAAAACAACAGGCTTCATCTGAACTTGAGGTTACAGACTCAATTACTATAATTAATGCTGCCAATGAAACTTTATTTTTTGGGCTGAAAAATCCTGGAGAAAGTAATGAAGAGGCATATGAAAGGTGGCAATCAACATCTCCGATAGGAATCACAAAGGCTATTAAATGGTTTCCTCTAATGAGCTTGGCTCGAGTATTCCAAAAGATAGGCCTACAATTTACCTTAAACAAAGGTTACCTTATCAACTGTAAAAGTAAAACAGAGTATTGGAATAGAATAGTCAAGAAAGGTCAGAAAGAACTTCTAATTGGTTTACACTGGCAAGGTAATCCTAATCATGAAATCTCTACATATTCAAATTTTGGGAGATCAATGAATTTCAAGCATTGGTTAAGTTTAAAAGATTTAAAAGGATTAAACTTCATCTCACTTCAAAAAGGAGCTGGTAGTGAACAACTGGAGATGCATCGAGGGCTCAAAATAAATGATGGACAAAAACTATTTTCAGAAAGTTATGATTTCCAAGACACAGCTGCTGTGATATTGCTATGTGATTTAGTCTTAACAAATGATACATCTATTGCTCATTTAGCGGGTGCATTAAATAAGCCTGCTTGGATTTTACTTTCTAAAATACCAGAATGGAGATGGGGATTGTCGGATCCAAATTCATTATGGTATGAAAGTCTCAAGCTATTTAGGCAGAAAGAACAAGGCGATTGGCAAAGTGTAATTCAGGAAATAAAAATACGTCTGAGGGAAAAAATCAGCCTAATGATATAAAGCAAGTCTTTTAAGAGCATGTGAGATTTGTTTCTTCCATTTCTGCTTTACATCAACCCAAAATTCAGTTACTAATTGCCTATCTTTAGAATATTCGCCGGTATCTAATAAATTCTGACATTGAATTCTCGCATCTTTCCAGGACATAGCTAAAACAAATGGCAAGGGCCGATTAGTTTTGAAAATATTTGACCAGTAATTAAAATCGCTATTAGTGGGCATTGCATTTATCAAGGTGACAGGAATAGAACCTGCTTCCATAGCCTCGTATAAACGAAAGGTTTCTAAGTGCATCCAACCCGAAGGGGAAAGAGTAAAAATCGATTGTTGAAGAATATTCCAATAACTATTATCATTCAAACCATTCAATCTATGTTCTTCAGGTTCTAAGCCATCATTAGCTAAATGCAAAAAACCACGGTCTAATAGGCAGAATTCCTTTAATGCTGCACTTCTTGTATCTTTCCGAGCACCTATAAAATTCCAAACATACCTTTCTCTATCAAACAAACTGTCTTCAAAAGGGTGACTCCTAGAAGCCCCATGCCATCCTAATCCAATAGAAATAAGCTTATCAGAGTTTCCTGATGCCCTGGCCAGGTGAGATACAAACGGATGCCAATATTCTCTTGCTACGAAAATACATTTATCACTAATAATATATCCCATAAAATCTTCCAATCGTTCATCTCCAAGAATAACTAAGCCATAATAAATCTTGTGTCTCTCACAATATGAAACCAAACAATGTTCTTGATTAGGAAAGGCAATTAGTAGAATAGGTAATTTCGTTGTTCTAGTGGACTCAAATTGTGATGGTCGGTATGAATTACAATGCTCCGATGTAAAACCAAAAAGTTCTGTAAGCCAAGGTCTCCATAAATCTGGGCTAAGCTGTGAAAATATTTCAATGCCATCAACTAAATGATGATCAAAATCTCGATTTGCTAAATTATTAATCATAAATCTTTCTTCTTTATATATGTCAAGATTGACCTTGAATAATCATTCCAGGTATTAAGCTTTCTATCTAAAAGTTCTTTTTGTAATTCAAGTAATATCTTAGTATCTTCCTGCAAAGCCGATAATGCAATTGCTATTAAGTGCCAGTCATTAGTATTGAAAGTCATGTAACCACCCTGGTGATTATCATCCATTACTACCGGTAAGTTCAAATTAGCAAAACAAGGCCGGCCTAACCACAAACTTTCCAACACAGGTAAGCCATAACCTTCCTCTAAAGAAGGGTAGAAAGTAAAGTGACAGAATTGATAATACTTAAATAATGCCTCATCATCAGCATTAACATCCCAATCAATATCCAAGCCTAGTGACTTTGACCTTTGAACACTTTCTAGAACTGATGGATCATTAGCCCAACCAACTAGTTGCAAATGATAATTGCACTTTCCTTGAGCAGATAACCAAGCCAATGCCTTAAATAAAGCAAGATGGTTTTTACGCTTTTCTAAGGAAGATACGCATAAGATATTTAACTTACCATCAAAGCAGTTTTTTATCTGATTAAGATCTGGCATTTGACGAGGAAATCCAGATACTTCTGCCGGCAAAGGCAAATGAGCAATATGATCCTTAAACACCAAGCCTTTGCTTGTCCAAAAATTCTCAAGTTCTTTTCTTACATTTTTTGAAATTGGTAAGACCAAATCATAATTTACAAGGCCCTTCATATAAATAGAATGGTATTCAGCAGATATACCAGACCATTTCAATGGAATTGCGTCATGAAATATCCCTGCAATTGACCAACCATATTTTTTTGAAAGCTCAAATAACTTTTCTTGTGTAGGCTGATATGGACCACTAATTAATTCAAATATTAATAACCAGCTGCTAGAGGGAGGAAACTGTAAGTCCCAAGATTCTATAGGCGGACCATTCCAATGAGATAAGTTACGTAGATCCGCTTTTGATGCAAGAGCAAAATCATTGGTTTCTTTTTCCCATACCAAAGGTGCAATTGACTCACCTAATTGATTGAGAGAACGTCCTGTAGACCTTAAGCAGCGCTGAATTCCAGTATTTCTTTTAAACTTACTTGTATGATTGACATAAATACCTATCATCTAATCAAAGCTTGGAAAAGTGTTGTCGAGAAAAGCTCGGATTATTTTGTAGTATAGATATTATAGCGGTATTCAGTTAATAGAGTGTGAAATAAAATTATTTTATAAAGTTGTGCACAAATCATTTTAGATAAACCTAAAATGACAAAAAGCCTCGAGGGGTAAATGAAGCCATGGTTTGAGTTGGATGTCCATAATCAGGAACAATTCTCATTGTAAAACCAGCTTCCCTAGCTATTTTTTTTAAAAGTTGAAAATGATAATGATAAGGATCTTTGGATGGATAGGTAATAGTATCATGTCCCCATTTATTTCTAACACATCTATCTAGCCAAGAACTTTTAGATTCTAAATTAAAGAAAGTAGAAAAATAGATACCCTTAGGACTTAGAACTTCTCTAACTTTAAGCAAACACATCAAGATTGAATTAATATTTAAGTGGCTAAATAAAGAATTTGAAAAAGCAATATCAATCGGCCTATCTATTAGCGAAAGATCAAAACCTTCAGAAGAAAACAAAGTATAATTAGCTGACTTATTGATTTCTGCTTCTCTTAAAACTTCTTCTCCATACTTTAATGTTTCTGGATTAATATCTTGGCCAAAGTACCATCCATTTCTTAGTTTTGGAATTAATTTAACTCCTAATCTCATAGGACCACAGCCTAAGTCGAGAACATTAGATTCCTCAAGAAAACCATGTCTTAAAAGAAAAGAATACTGCATTTCTTGATGATTTCGCCATAGCACTTCCTCGTCTCGATTAGAGGAATTTCTAAGGTCATACAAAAACACATGCTCACGATAATCATTTTCTTCCATATCGCTCAGAAAATCAGATAATTGATTTCCATTGTATAAGGCCAAGCTTGGCCAACCAAGTTATTCCCATCAATAGGTGCTGATATCTGTCTTCGTCAAAATGGATCAGTAGATCTTTAAGTGAACATACCTCATATGATGAAAGCCTTGTTATTAGAGCTTTTAATTCCTCTTTATCTGCATGACAACCATGATAAAAATTATCTAGAATTAAAGGACTATCTATAGTAATAATTGCATCTTCGCATTTTACTGATAAAGCAAGGCATAAATTGAGATCCATTTGATCTGTAGCAAAATCAGAAAAGTCAGCGAATGGGTTCCCACGTAAGGGATGCATCAATCTGGGGTGTTGCTTCAATTCATGTGATCTACGATTGGATAACTCAACAAATAATTCATGATACATACCTGCTATAACTGGCCAATCAAATCTTTCTTTGACATTTTTTTTGCCAGAATCACCCATTCGAAGACGTAAATCTGGGTTCTCAGCAAGTCTTGCCAAAGCTAATCCGGCCTGCTCTGGATCAACAGCTACATGCTGTGAAACTGACCCAACATAATCTTGATAACTCAATAATCCAAGAGAGTGACGTGCGGCAAGTTCGTCACCTATTCCACCATCAGGGCCAATTAAAGTTGATATTAAAAATCCATCAATGCCATCACGAACTGTATATCGATATCCATCCCAATCACTTACTACAACGGGAAGACCTGCCGCCATTGCTTCGACTGGAGATAGCCCGAAAGTTTCCTGAGGATTATCAACTAGCGATAAGAAAATATCCGAAGCGGCCCAAGAACTTTTTACTAATGCCTGATTCCTACCATCAAGGAAATGAACATTGACTGAAGGACAGTAATGACTGGATGCCTCAAAATAGAGCTTTTCATCTTGCTTCCCACCAGGGAACCAACCAACCATAACGAAATGAATATTTGTTCGAGTTTTTTTAGCAGCTTGTTCAAGTGCAATAAACATTGATTGAGGGAATGCTTTCTCATAAAAAGACAATCTGCCGATCCAAAGAACTAATACATCCTCATCTACTAATCCTAAATAATTTCGCAAATCTCTCCTTGCTTGCTGATCATTAGAAAAAATATCCTGAGTTTTAAAATCAACTCCTAATGGAATTAAAGGCAATTCAGGTAATGTAATCTTTCTCGCATCAAAACGCTGCCTTAAAAAACCAACCCATCCATCTAACATTTTCTCAACAGCCTTTTTTACACTTGGAGATGTACAAATAAGTGCATCCCAAGTCTCTAAAGGTGAAATAGCAACTTTGCCAATATCTTCCCTAATGGCTGGGGGGGCCAAAGTATGTATTAATCCAACAAGGCTATAAGCGGAAGTTGAACGAAATGCACTTCTAATCCATGCCAATTCGTCTAAGTAAGGCTGGCCTCTTAGAAGTACTCCACTCAGGCATGGAGAATAAAGATCCAAAAGATCACTAGTGCGTAATTTTGTACCACCACCATTCGGTAAAAGCGCATTTTGTAATTCTTGAGAATCTATAGCCTCTGCAGTCAGTAAAGCCAATTCTTTGAAGCCTCCATGCTGAGCCAATGCTCTATATAGTCCAAGATTGGCTACATCTTTACCAAAAGCATCTTTAGGTATTGCCAAGCCAGAAGCTGGAGCATAAATAGCAATTTGATCGATCACCTATTTCCTCTACAAGAGTTATCTAAAGACTATTGTGGAAGACGAAGGAAGTTTTGGTGTAAAGATTAAAGAATCAAATATGTTTTCTAGGGGAATTACCAATTCGTTCTCCAGAATAACCAGAGGTCTTGCAAACTTGAATACACCAATCAAGATTAGATAAGTACCAGTCAACGGTAATAGACAAGCCTTTTTGAAAATCAAATGAAGGATGCCAGCCTAGTTCATTGGAAATTCGGGTTGCATCAATCGAATAACGTCGATCATGACCTGGTCGATCACGCACCTTTTTCACTTGCTTGAAATAAGGAGAAGTTTTTGGCTTTTTTTTATCCAAAATCTTACAAATTTCCTGAACTACTTGTTCATTAGTTCGCTCACCATAACCACCAACACAATAACTACGTCCTAAATCTCCCTTCAACGCAGCTAATAACAATGCATCAATATGGTCTTCTACATAAAGCCAATCACGAACATTTTCTCCATCTCCATAAAGGGGTATCTCTTCTCCAGCGATTGCTTTCAAAATGACAACTGGTATTAACTTCTCAGGGAATTGCCAAGGGCCATAATTATTAGAGCAATTAGTTAATATAACTGGCAAGCCATATGTGTGATGCCATGCATTAACAAGATGGTCACTAGCAGCCTTACTTGCTGAATATGGACTGCGCGGATCATAAGAAGTGGACTCATTAAAGCGACCACTTGAGTCCAAAGATCCAAAGACTTCATCAGTACTGATGTGATGAAATCTAAACCTTGATTGCCTATCGTCCGGCAATGATTCCCAATGGTTACGGACAGCCTGGAGAAGATTAAAAGTACCAATTACATTACTTTCTAAAAAAACATTTGGAGTGTCTATAGATCTATCAACATGGCTTTCAGCAGCAAGATGGAAAACCAAATCTGGATTAGCTCTCTCAATTGCTTTGTTGGTTGCATCTATATCAAACAAATCAACAGGCAGAAATTCATACCTAGCCCTGCAAGAAAGTTCCGGCATCATTAAAAGCTGTTCAATACTCTTTTGATCACTGGCATAACCACATTTATCTAAATTTAAAACCTTTGCATTGGAATAACGCAATAATCTGCGTACTAAAGCACCACCTATAAAACCAGCCCCACCAGTAACCAAAATTCGGTCACATGATTCTCCCAATAGAGATGCAGGATCAATCACAGGTATTGGTCACAAAATTTTTGAATATTTCTAATTGAGGAGCTCTTCAACCTCGAGGGTTAAAGCAATTTTGTAACACATTTGCTAATGCTGCTCGCCAATCAATCTGATCCAAACCAAGACCATTGCATGTAGATGTGCAGTCCAGTAAAGAATAACTTGGTCTCTTTGCTGGCGTGGGGTAATCAAATGTAGAAATTGGTTTCACAGCTGCTGCCGCCTTAAGCAATCCAATCTGCTCACCAATCTCACCGATTGCTACCGCAAAATCATGCCAACTAGCAAAACCTGCATCACACCAATGAAGCTTTCGGTGTCTTTCAGCCATACCCTCCAAGGCAATGGTCTGCCAACAGGCTTTTGCAAGGGTATAAGTGGCAGTAGGGCATCCGATTTGATCACTTACAACCTTTAAAGACTCATTAGAAAAGGCTTTCTCTCTATGCAAGCGAAGCATTGTCAAACAAAAGTTCTTTCCAACTGGACCATAAAGCCAACTAGTCCTCAAGACCCTGGACCCAGGATGGCGTAAGGCTGCAACCTCCCCCTCAGCCTTAGTAAAACCATAAACACCTAAAGGATCTATATGATCATTCGGCAAATATGGAAATTTATTGCGGCCATTAAAAACAAAATCAGTACTAATTTGAAGCAATCGTCCACCAACTTCAAATAAAGAGTCAACAAAAGCTGCTGGGGCATCTGCATTGACAGCATAGGCAAGCAGAGGTTCACTTTCCGCCTTATCTACTGCTGTATAAGCCCCTGCATTAATAATCCAATCTGGAGAGTAACGCTTAACGATTTCCTTACATGCTTTGGCGTTTGACAGGTCAAGTTGATTACGAGTCAAAGCAAGTAGCTCAATATGCGATTTATTTAGGTTTAAAGGCTTCTGTGCTATTAATTGCTGACCAAGCTGGCCAGAGGCGCCAGTCAAAAGAACTTTCATAAGAAAAAGTCCTCCTCAGTTAATTCTGTATAAAAGGGAGCCAAAGAATCCTTTTCAGAAACCTTTGGATTGCTAATAGTTCCAGGCCAATCTATTGCCAGAACTGGATCATTCCATCGGATTGCTCTTTCACATTCAGGGCTCCAAAAATCAGTAGTTTTATAAAGGACTTCTGCATAACTGCTCAGGGTAAGAAAACCATGAGCAAATCCAACTGGAATCCAAAATTGATGATGGTTATCCGAACTTAAATAAGCCGTAAAAGATCTACCCTTAGTTGGTGAGTTAAGTCTAATATCAATGGCTACATCAAAAATCTCACCAACTACACACCGCACCAACTTCCCTTGAGAGTGTGGCGGCAATTGATAATGAAGGCCCCTTAGAACTCCTATTTCAGACTTTGAATGATTGTCTTGAACGAACTCTAAATCCTTCTGATTTTGTTCACTCAAAATATTTTGCCATGTACGTTGATTCCAACTTTCGAAAAAATATCCACGGTCATCTCCGAACAGGGTGGGTTTCAAAAGCAAAGGCCCAGCAAATCTCGAATTAGAAGTCTTAATTAGGGCTTCAACTTGCATTAAATTCTCCAAATGAAGGATTTTCTAACAATTGGAGGAGATATTCTCCATAACCACTCTTTTTGAGAGGCTGAGCCAAGAGAGCTAACTCCTCATCAGTGATCCAACCTTGTCTCCAAGAAACTTCCTCCGGACATCCAACTTTAAGTCCCTGGCGATGCTCAAGGGTTCTTATATAAGCTCCGGCCTCATGCAAAGAATCACAGGTGCCAGTGTCAAGCCATGCCATGCCACGACCCATCAATTCAACAGAAAGAGCACCTTCTGAAAGATATTGACTATTGATATCTGTAATTTCAAGCTCACCTCTTGCAGATGGCTGAACTTTACGGGCCCTATCTACGACCGTATGATCATAAAAATAAAGACCTGTTACTGCATATCTACTCTTTGGATTAGATGGTTTTTCTTCAATCTTCAAAACCTTGCCATTAGCTGCAAATTCAACAACTCCATAACGCTCTGGATCCTGAACAGGGTAGGCAAAAACTTTAGCTCCAAGACATGAGGTATTACATGAAATCAACTGCGGTATCAGTTCATGACCATGAAAAAGATTGTCACCTAAAACCAAGGCAGCAGATGAACCACCTAAAAAAGTTTCACCAATGAGAAATGCCTGAGCTAATCCTTCTGGGCTTGGTTGAATAGCATATTGAATATCAATTCCAAAATTATTTCCATTACCTAGGAGTCTCTGAAAAGCCGACTGGTCCTTTGGAGTTGTGATGATAAGAATTTCCCTAATTCCTGCAAGCATCAATGTGGTCAATGGGTAATAAATCATGGGCTTGTCATAAACAGGAAGCAACTGTTTACTGACTGCGGTTGTAAGTGGATTCAACCTGGTCCCACTGCCACCTGCGAGAATAATTCCCTTACGCGTCATAATGAAATTTCACTGAGAGGATGCTGCCATGGAGCGAGTGCAATGGCAGAAATTAAATTAATTCACCATGCGAAAGGCGCACCAGGCCTCCGCTTATTTGGCTTAGGCCCTCGAATGAGGCCTCTAAAGGGAATGTTAAAACTAAAGCGATTGCTTGATGACCATGCCTTCTGGGCACATGGTAGAAGCAAAAAAGACTTGGAAACTATTCTTGCCAATAGCTCAGTAGTAGTGAGCTTATGGAAAGAAGACAAAATGATAGGGTTTGGACGTGCTACTAGTGACAGTATTTACAGAGCTGTTCTCTGGGACATAGTTGTGGCAAATGAATACCAAAGCAAAGGACTGGGAAGCAAAATTGTAAACGCCTTACTAGATTCTCCTTGTATTAAGAAGGTTGAACGTGTTTATCTGATGACCACGCATTGTTCAAACTTTTATCTTCAAATGGGCTTTAAAGTAAGTACCCAACAGACACTTCTCATAAAAGAAATAGAAGAGAATAACTAAACTATCCCTTATTAAAGAAATTGTAGATTTAGCAGAACCTAGAAATGCTTATCCTTAATAATTTACTTACCAAATAATCTTTTTAGGCTCAGCAAGCCCCATGAAGATATACAATAGCAATACATCATCATAAATAAAGCAACAAAATCCTATTAATTCATTGAAGTCTATGAAAATACGTTTATCAGATTATGTCGCTCAACGATTTAACGAAATAGGTATAAAGCATATATTTCTTGTTACTGGAGGTGGCGCAATGCACCTGAATGATGCTTTTTCTAGAAATAAAAATCTTTCAGTCATTTGTTACCATCATGAACAAAGTGCAGCAATTGCAGCGGAATCTTATTCTCGAAGCTCTGGGAAACCTGCCGTACTCAATGTTACAAGTGGTCCTGGAGCTATTAATGCGCTAAACGGTGTATATGGAGCTTATGTTGATTCTATAAGCATGATAGTAATATCAGGCCAAGTCAAGCGTGAGACATTAAGTTCCAATTGTCATCAACCAATAAGGCAACTCGGCGATCAAGAGGTTGATATCGTTTCAATAACCAAACCTATTGTTAAATATTCAGCCACTATTGATAACCCTGAAGATATTTTTAATATTCTAGAGAAAGCAATCTACGTTAGCAAATCTGGTCGTCCAGGACCAGTTTGGATTGACATTCCTATAGACGTTCAATCTGCAATAATAGAAACAGATGGCAGACAAGTGTGGAGTCCAAATATAAAAGATCTAGCAGATGATAAAAATATTTCTAAGAATACTCATATGGAATTTAATCTTGATTCCAAGGAGAAAGTGAATCAAAAGATTTCGACTATTATAGAACGGTTATCTTCTTCCAAAAGACCAGTAATTTTTGCAGGGACAGGGGTTCGGCTGTCTAATACTAATAAACTATTCATAGATCTAATAGAAAAACTACAAATACCTGTTGTTACCGGATGGAATGCACATGATCTTTTATCTTATAGGAATAATTATTACGCAGGAAAACCAGGCACAGTTGGTGATCGAGCAGGTAACTTTACTGTACAGAATTCGGACTTTATTCTAGTTCTTGGTTGTCGTCTAAATATCAGGCAGATAAGTTACAATTGGAATAGCTTTGCTTCAAATGCATGGAAATGCATAGTTGATATTGATTTGGCGGAACTTTCAAAGCCTACACTGTCGGCTGACCTAAGTGTACATACAGATTTAAGAACTTTTATTCCAGAACTAATTAATCAGTTATCTGATTACATTCCACAGGTTTCTCATCAATCATACCTAAAATGGTGCAAAGAGCGTGTTCTAAAATATGATCCTTTAAATGATATAAATGCTTCATCTTCATTGATCAACCCATATTCCTTCCTGGACAAATTTTTTCATTTTTTACCATCTAAATCAATAGTTGTTTGTGGGAATGGGTCTGCATGTGTGATGGGATTTCAATCAATGAAAAATAAGGAGTCACAACAAATTTTTTCAAATTCTGGCTGTGCTTCAATGGGATATGACCTTCCTGCTGCTATTGGCGCTTATTACGCTAATCCCTATAAAAATATTATTTGTTTAACTGGTGATGGGAGTGTAATGATGAATATACAAGAACTTGCTACGATTGCAGGTAATAATCTGCCAATAAAAATCTTTATACTTAATAACGATGGTTATTCATCAATTCAACAATCTCAAAAAGCATATTTCCCTGATAATATTTTTGGGACATCATCAGAGAATGGACTATATTTACCAGATTTTACACATATCGCATCTGCATTTGGAATTAAGTCATATAAAATTTCTGAATCAATAGAATTAACAAATGAATTCTTTTTTACAATTTTTGAATCAAATCAACCTATTCTAATAGATATTAAAGTTGATCCAAATCAACCATTTATGCCAAAACTAGCATCCCGCAAACTAGACGATGGAACCATGCTTTCTCCAAGACTAGAGAATATGTGGCCATTCCTTACAGATGAGGAATTTCAAAGCAATCTATTAATAGAATAATATTATGGGTAAAAAAGAATGACTATTTTAAACACCTGCAGTACGGCTCATCCAAATTCTTTTTCTGCATATCGAGCTAACAATATTCTATCATCTAACAAATTTATTATTTATGGATATGGTGAAGGTTTTACGGCATTAAAACGAACGGTTTTATTGCCATGCTCCTTAATTCCTATTCTAGTTGTAGATCAACAGTTTGATTCTAAACCAGCTGATAATAGTATAAGATGCCTCTCTACAGAGCAATTCTATTTAAAGTCTAAGGAATATATGAACACACCAATTGTCATAACAATTGGCAACCGAATGACTGCAAATAAGATTATTGATAACTTATCGAAATTAGGGCTTAAAAAGGTAGTTTGGGCACCTGACATATACGAATTCTCATTGCATCATTCTAATGAGAAACTTCTTGCTGATCCCGAAGAATATTTCAAATCTCATGAGAATTCAATTCAAAAAGCCTTCACACTTTTATCAGATGAATTAAGTAGAAATACATTTGCAGCAATTCTAACTAGATATCTTACTGCCTACCCATTAGAGATTCCATCACTACCATTTAAGGATCAATATCTTCCTTATGATATACCAATGGCAAAGAAGCCTTCACATTATGTATCTTGTGGAGCATTTAATGGAGACTCTATTACTAAAATTTTTAATGCTTTTGGCAAATTCGAAACTATTTATGCTTTCGAGCCTGATCCAAACAATTTTTCCGAATTAAATAAAACAATATCATCCTATTCTTCATCACTTGGGAAATCAATCATATCAGTTCCTTGTGGAGTTCATTCAAAAACTGGATTACTTAACTTTAGCTCTGGGAATGGCCTGAGCAGCAGTGTCGACCCAATGGGTCAATCATATGTACAGGTAATAAGATTAGATGATTTTATATCTACAGACTGTCTTACATATATCACTATGGATGTTGAAGGGTCTGAATTAGAAGCACTTGCCGGTGCTACTAATATTCTTGAAAAGAACCAACCTGATCTTGGCATAAGTGTGTATCATTACCCTCATCATTTGTGGGCAGTGATTGATTTAATAAACAATTTAAATCTAGGCTATAAGTTCTATCTGAGGAATTATTCTGGATTTACATATGAGACTGTTCTATATGCGACAATAGCCAAATGAAAAAGTCAAAGACTTGCCGTTGTTGCGGTTATGAATTGCAAGGTACTGCTATACTTTCTTACCAAAATATGCCAGCAATTGCCCAATTACTGCCTGAAAATATTGAAGATGCAATAAAACAAGATGTATCCCTTGAGATATTTGAGTGCTCTTCATGTCATTTAATTCAGCTTTCAAATAAGTATATAGTCCCTTATTATCGAGATGTACTTCGTTCCAGCTCTGTATCTGAAGAAATGAATATCTTTAGACATAAACAATTCAATAAATTTACAGTCGATTTTAATCTTAAAGACTCAAACTATCTTGAAGTCGGTTGTGGTTGCGGTGAATACCTTTCGATTATGAGCCAGTATATTAAAAACTCCGTAGGCTTAGAGAATAGAAAAGAATCAGTTGATTATTGTAATTCAAACTCTATGAAATGCATCCAAGGATTTATCGGAGAATTTCCTGGTCTAGAGAAGGGATCATTCAATAGTTTTGGCATGTATAATTTTCTAGAACATATACCTGACCCTGTTGACTTTCTGCGTAGACTTAAAACTTATCTAAGCCCTAATGCAATTGGATTAATAGAGGTTCCAAATTTTGATATTATGCATACTGATGGTGTGTATTCAGATTTTTCATCTGAGCATTTATCGTACTTTACCACTCATACTCTTTCAACATGCTTAAAGATTAGTGGATATAATATTCTTGAAATTAAACCAGTTTGGTATGATCATATCCTTTCAGCTAGAGTATCAATCTATCCATCATTGGATAAATCAATTTTTGAAGACAAATTAAAACATAATTTTAATACTTTCTCTAGTCTGATTGATGAGTACTCTCAGGAGGATGTTGCTTTATGGGGTGCAGGCCATCAATCAATGGCTTTAATCTCGCATCTTAAACTAAGATCAAAAATCTCTTTTATAGTTGATTCATCACCCAAAAAACAAGGTAAGTTTACGCCATCTAGTGGCATACCTATTCTATCCCCAGAAGCACTAATAAAATCAAAGGTCAGATTATTAATTATTAATGCTTCAAGCTATGCGCATGAAGTCGCATCTACAGTTCTTAAGAAATATGCATTTATAGAAAATGTGTATATTGTAGATAATACATCAGTTATAAAGGTTAAATAGATTTCATTACAGATAGTTGAAACTGAATTGTATTTATTATAGCTGTTCTTAATTCTGTCCACTCCTCAAGTCCTAAACGTCTAGCCTTTGTTGTATCTGGTATATATCGATGTGCTGCGGCTGAATTAGATCCAGAATGATCGATTTGCTCATTCATTATCGATATATCAATATCAGGATTTACTATCTCTTTTACCAAGATGGCTAATTCTTTAATGGTTATTTCTCTTTCAGAGCCTACATTATATGCATGTCCATCAAGGCCATTAAAAAGCAAGAAAATTAACCAAAGTGCTAAATCATAGGTATACATATACGATCTAATTGCTTTACCATCACTCTTGATCAAAATCCTTTTTTCATAAAGTGAATCTCTGATGAAGTTCCCTATAGAGTAATTGATATCTAAAGGCATTCCAGGGCCTATAAAGGAAAAGCATCTTGCTATTGTATAGTCAAAATTATCTTTATTCGCATATATCTTATGCAGTAATTCGGCAGATCTTTTACCTTCTGAATAACAAGCTTCGGGATCATTTAAAACATCTGGAGCTGATGTAAAATCCTCTTTAATATTTAGACCAGAAGATGGCTTTCCATAAACTGATCCAGAGCTAATATATAAAAGCTTTTTTACGTTATTTATTCGCGCAATATCTAATATATTTCTACTTCCTTCATATATAACATTGAAGCGCTCCAACTCACTTGCCCCTGAAAATTTTTCTTTGTTTGATACCGAAGCACCATGGATTATATAATCTAGATCTCCTATAAATTCAAAATTCCTAACATCACCTTCTATGAAGATTATATCGTCTAGATATAAATCAATTAATCTACTTTTTGCTTTAAATATATCTCGAGTTAGTACAAATAATTTGCCATGGCATGAATTTGATTTCCTATAAGTAGTAATTAAATCTATGACTGGTCTGCCGAAAAATCCAGTCATTCCTGTAAGCAAAATATCGTGATTATTAAGATTATGCAAATACTTATTAGCCTTAATCTGATAAATATTCGAATGACTTTTATAATTAAACATTTTATTCAATTTATACTTTTGGAATCGATATATGCCTTATAAATACTTGAATATTTATAATAGGGGGTACCAGAAAATCTACAATCTAATTCCTCATATCCCAAAGAATGGTGGATATAGTCTATTTTTGCTAGCTTAGCAGTCTCTGCATCGATATTACTATCACCTAAGAAGATACAGTCTTGTTTATCTGCCTCCAACCTCTCTACAATAGAAATGAGCATATCTTGATGTGGTTTCTTGATAGTAAGACTATCTCCGCCGAGTACTAGATCAAAGAATCTATCTATATCTATTTCCCTCAGTACCTTGATGCAAAGCAAATGAGGCTTATTACTACAAATAGCCATTCTCTTTTTATCCTTCTTAAGTTTGATCAGCAATTTCTTTACATCTTTATAAATTAATTCTTTACCAGTCTTTTGCTTCTTATACAAAAATCTAAATTCATCAACAACTTTATAAATATTCTCTCCATAAAAATGCTTTTTTGCCATGCATTCTGCTCCTTTACTGATTTGATCTATAACATCCTTTCTGGTTAATAAAGGTTGACTACGAGCAACTTTCATTTTATTCAAGACTAACAAATTGATGCTAGCGCTGTCTACAATCGTACCATCCAGGTCAAAGATAAAAACATTATATTGCGACAGAACTTCTTTAATCATATATTTCCTTCTAAGACATTCCATCTTGATTCAAGTACATTAATTCTTTCGGCATCTTCCTCGCCTAGATAATGATAATAAGATTTTTTATTAATAAGCCATAATAGTTCAAATTTAACGGCGAGTAGTAAGCCTTTTTGAATCTCGCGATTCTGTAAGTTCGAAGCATCGAAAATAATTTTTCTTGTTTCATACCTATCAAGTCTAATTTTCTGGACCTCTCTTAAGAAATCTATTGCATAAAGTGATACACTACCGCCAAGTATCAGCTCCAGGTTTCTTTGTTTACACAGCTCAGAAACAGTTTTAACTGCTATAAGTATTTCTTTTGAATTAGCTTCATCTCTAGGCATCCCCATTGATAAAGCAAAGTCCACTCTTCCAAAAACTATACCTTTTAGAATATCCGACTTTTGAGCAAAACTAGATAATTTTTCCGCTTGACTCAAGCCTGTTTTTGTTTCAATATTAAATAAGACCTGTGGGAGCAAATCATCACTAGTATATGTTCTTTGAATAGAAGAATGATATTTTTCTAAAGCATATTGACTTTCAATCATTGGTGCTATTAAATAGTCTACACCAATCTGTTTTGCATCTAAAATATCCTTAATTGCTTCGCAACCACCAATTTTTATTCCAAGCTTAACGCCTGCAGTCTTAGTAATATCTACTAGTCGCAAAAGCTCCTCTATCCTTGTTCCCTCCGCCTCAAATTCTGCCTTTACACCAACGCATCCATAATCAGCTTTCAACCTGACTAGAATTGCCAACATTTCTTGTTCTCTTTTATTCATTGTTGCTTTCCTTTGTTGGTTTCATTTTATCTAAAGTCAAAATCGATTAGGGCATCCATTTTTCTGCCTTTGCCTCAGTCACAAAATCTGACTTATCAAATACTAATTGATAGGGAACTGGCTCTTTGGAGGCCCAAATTCTTGGCATATATTTCTGAACAAACTCATCATCCTTATTGCCAGAAAGACAAGTTCTTTTTTGTTCATATGAAAAATGTCTTAAATCCAAACCCCTTTGCAATATAGTATCCAGTCTCTCTTCAAATATATTGCCAATTGAAGTCTGAATATAAGGACATGGCATGACATGCCCATATTTAGTGATTGTTATGTTTCTCTTTACGGCTATGCATCCACTTTTATTACCATATTCCCCCCAAAACCTAGTCGAAAAAGGATACTTTTCATTTAGCTCTTCTAAATGCTTGATATCTTTGTCTCCACATACTGTATCTAACTTCCCCGCCCAAGCTCCTATTGGCTTTGCCAAGGTTACATAGATTTGAACATCCTTACTCTTCCCAAATTCCAATAATTGGATAAATTCTTCTGACCATGCTCTTTGTTTCGTGACACATGTCATTATCAAGACTTGTAGACCAGCCGACTTAGCGGAATCAATTGCTCTCATTACTCGATCATATGCGCCATCCTTATTTCGAAACTGATCATGCTCTTCTCTTATAAAGCTATCAAGAGATATCTGAACTTTATCAAGACCAATGCTCCTTAAATGTTTAGCCTTTTTGTCATTGAGAAACCAGCCATTGGTATCAGCTGCTATCCAAAATCTTTCTGGTCCAATAGCTTCTACAACCTGATCAAAATCTGGATAGCTTAATGGTTCACCTCCTGAAATTGCTACGTGAGATAATCCCAAAGAATGCGCTTGGTCGAACAAATCTCTAACACTCTCAGGATTTAAGAATTTTCTCTCAAGGGATTTTTTTCTATCTTCTGCTGTCTTAATCATCAAATTATCAGAGCTGCAATGTTCACATTTGAAATTACATATATACTCATAATTTAAGGTGATCATCGCAATGCTCTTTCCCTGAGCAGCTATATCTGGCTGTTTTAAAATTTTGTCTAAAACAATGGGCTTGCTTTTCCTGAGCTTATCTCTTCTTTTCTCCTCAACCTTGGTTAACATAGTCTGGTTGCTAAAGACCTAGTATAGATCCTTAGTTGTTTAGAGTAAATGTCATAGACAAAATTTATTAAATTACTCAGATCGCGTTAGGTTTATAGGCTAACAATATTTTAAATACGGAAATTTCTTCTAAAGCGAAATTTGATGATTTTATAAATGGAATAGCGGTAGGTAATAAGGCACGATTCACCACTTGATATCTCTGGCACTCAAATATCTCAAAAACATCCGTCAACTGATAGTGCAAAGGATAAGGTTTTTCATAAATTAAAAGCCCCTGCAGGTTCTTTAATTGTATGGACAGGCTCTACATGGCATAAAACAACTGCCAATAATTTAGACCATGAAAGAGTCTCTTTACTATGCTGCTTCTGCAATAGTGTATTACGAGAATTCTGTCTGGAGGAAAATTATAACCAAATATATTCTAGAGAAAAACTAGAGAGTACTTCTGATTATTTAAAGAATATAATGTCATTTGAGCATAGTATTTATTCCTAATAATAAAGTTTTTAACTTACTAGAGTACTGTTCACTGATTAAACCTATTGATTTAAGCTAGAGTTTAAAATGTAAAGCAAATCATTACTTGAATTAGTTGATCAAGTTGTGGAATATCCTTAAAGAGTTAGATGGAGATTAATATATAAAATCTCAAAGTATTAGCTAGTATTAAAAAGTCATTATTTGAGGTTGATGTAGATTAAATAATAATTTTTTCAATTCTTCTACTGAATAATTAGAAACGCTTAAAGGACTTCCATCTCCAGAAAACTCTTTTTGTCGTTTCCCCCAGATTTGATAAAAGTCTGGACTTGTAAAATTCTCAGGATGACAACGCATTAATGCCAACCAAAGATGCTTCTCCTGAATTGCATTTGGGTCTGAAAGGACAATTACAGAAGAATTATCAGCACCAAATATTACAGAATTCATTTGTGAACTACCTTCAACAACTGAAACCCTTGCGTTAGAAAATAAGTTTACTTTTTCAGAAATACTAAGCTCATCAGGGTAAATAACTATTCCATTATTCATACCTTGAACTAAACTAATGATTTCTTGCCTATTACTTACTCTTGCGGCACTCTGACCCTTTCTATCGCAAAAGATTGTATAGCTTTTACCCATATTCGCTGTATTAGCATAATAGTTACTAAATTTCTTACGGATCTTATTCTTTATTAGTGTATTTGAGACACCATAATTAGAAGAGATTCCCAAGCTTAACTCCTTGAAATGTAGGCTAATATAATTACTAGGGAATTGCCCTTCAATATACTCAAGAGGTATTGATTGTAGGTCAAGAAATTCTTTTTGCCAGGGTAATATTGGGTCAAAGCAAATTGCCTTGCCCTCTCCTGTAAAAGACTTCTCACAAATCAGCAAAGGAGCCAAAACCTCTTGCAAGAAATGTGTATAATTCGATGTCATTGGCGACCAAACTAGGTCAGAGGATTTAAGAGGAATCTCAAATTGAGGTACTTTTATTTCCATTGACCCATCATTATTTTTCTTCATATGATTACTAAAAGAATAATCCCACACTGAATTATTTTCATGTTCTATTAAATAGCCTTCATTGGTAATAAGAAAATATCGTTTCTCGCCTGTAGGCCATATCACCATTAGGACCTTGCAATCCTTAAATAATACCTGATAAATAATCTCTTCCTGTAGCATGTCTGACCTCAGAAGTTCTTTTATATCCGGCATTGGAACTTCGATTCTATCTATAATTTTATCAATGTTGCTTTTATCTACAAATTGATTCAGGCGCTCATAATAAACAATCTCAGCAGAGCCTATTTTCTTTACTTCTTCAAAATGATAGGCTCGTTTCTTGATATGGAAAGAATTATTTTGAGGTTGGTAGCAGGGTATTTCATGCAATGGCATCGTTTGTATGAAACAAAGTGTTTGATCCGCTAAAAACTTTAATTCAAAAAAATCTTTCAAGCGAGGATTTAAGCATCTCTTTATAGTATGAATTTGTACTTGATTTTCAATAAAGAATATAGTGTTAATTATAAAAGAGACAAAGAAGAAATTGGGCCAACTGGAAAGTAATTCGACTTACAATATAAAATCTGATGTACTAATATTGAAACGAACTTGAAGTATTAGATCAAAGAATAACCTGCTGGAGAAACTCCATTTTCTATCTATTCGCTTTTGTCATTTTAAATTGTGAGATAGAGAGACCTAGTTTGACTAGTGATCAGTCTTTTTATCACACAAGGAAGCTAGTAAATCCACCCAAAGGTCAAGAGAGGTGATTCTATGCAAAGTTAGGAAGATTACTCAAGGTTAAAGAAACCGATATTGCCATTCATTTCTAAGATTTTTAATAAGCGGATGAAGAGATTCGAACTCTCGACCCTCTCCTTGGCAAGGAGATGCTCTACCACTGAGCTACATCCGCGAATCTGGGTTGAATTAACAAGCCCATCTGGACAGCATGCACTACCGAAGGGTAGATGGTCAATTAACTTTTACTAAGACGAAGAATTTAAGGAGTGCAGCACCGACATCAAGGATCCCATTTCCAAGGCTTGTAAAGCAAAATTCCAGCCAAGATTGCTTTTGATACCAGCTCGCTCCAAGGCTTGCTGCATCGTGTCAGTAGTTAAGACGCCAAAGATAACTGGCACGCCTGTCTCCCTTGCAACGGATGCAATGCCTTTACTTGCTTCATTAACCACAACATCAAAATGAGGAGTATCCCCCCGAATTACTGCCCCCAGAGTAATGACCACTTGATAACGACCACTTTTGGCCAGGTTCTTAGTGACAAGGGGTAATTCAAAAGACCCTGGAACCCAAACCAGATCCAATTGGTGACTAGCTTCGGATGTATTAACTCCATGCCTTGCGAGGCAATCAAGACATCCACTCAATAACTTAGAGGTCACTAAATCATTGAAGCGAGCTACGACAACAGCTATTTTTAAGCTGGTCGAATCTTTAAAGCAACCTTCAAATGTAGCCATTTAATTCGCTATTTAATAACAAACTCCTCCTACCGTAGAAGATATACGGTTATAAATCCATGAATACACATGCAGAAGCCTTATAGGTACTTATTTAAGAACCTATAAATGCTTCTGCAGAGGACTTTCTAGAAACTAAAAAGTACTTTCAAGAAGCTAGAAGGAAACACCATCAATTTGGTGTGCAATGTATTCGGCAATGAAACCGTTGAGAAGAACTAGGTGGAACCAAACTCCCCCAATAATCTCAATCCTTTTGATTTCAGGATTACGCCTGTCTTCGGGGTTTTTTTGTGTCATATAAAGCACTGGTACCCCAACTACCAAAATCAAGGAAGCGAACAGAAGGGCGTTCGCGAGTACGGCACTAATGAACTGCATGGGGATTCAGCGATGGAGCAACGGCTCTCAACATGTACAAATTCTCCCACGAAGTGGTGAAGTCTTTTCACAAGCTTGCAATTGGTGTAGCGAGGCTTCACATGCAAAAACAATTAATACTCCTACGATGCTGCCAAATTAGAAGCAAATTAGGCTATGCCTGACGAGGCTGAACTACTGCAGGGCAACCTTTTTGGGGATTCTGACAAGGAACCCCATAAGAGGGAAAGCCCAATCTCCACTCCTTCGAGCATTGAGTTTTCTGAACAAGAACTAATTCAAGATGCAAGAGCAAGACCTCGCAAAAATCAAAAAAATAGCCTTGACCTTAATCAAAAAGACAGAAGCAATTCCTCTAATAAGCAAAATGAAGAAAATCGAACAGACGTTTCAAACCATAGTCTCGTCGAAAAAGACCTCCTCACTCCAGTTCTTCGGCACTATGTGGACTTAAAGGAAGCAGCGCCTGAAAGGATTTTGCTTTACCGGCTTGGAGATTTCTTTGAATGCTTTTTTGAAGATGCAATTGAACTTTCCAGACTTCTTGAATTAACTCTTACGGGGAAGGAAGGCGGGAAGGCAATTGGCAGAGTACCTATGGCAGGCATCCCTCATCATGCAGCTGAAAGATACTGTGCAGAATTAATTAAAAAGGGATTCAGCATTGCCATATGTGACCAATTAGAAGTGACTGCTGAAAAAGGCGGTCTACTTAAAAGAGGAATAACAAGAATACTCACTCCAGGAACAATCATTGAAGAAGGGATGCTTACTGCAAGGCGAAATAACTGGCTTGCTGCGGTTGTTATCAATAAAACATTGACTGAACAAAAATTTAAATGGGGCCTTGCAAATGCTGATGTTAGTACTGGTGAATTTGTAATTACACAAAATGAAGGAGAGGATTCTCTGCTACTAGCTTTATCAGAACTAAACGCCTCGGAGATTATTTGGGATGGGAATGACGAGGGAATAAAAAAGATATGGTGTCCTGCCAACACACATCTAGTAAATGCTGGCAAAACACTGTTCTCACTACATGAAGCTGAAAATTCGTTAAAAAAACACTTTAAAGTTCATTCAATTAAAGGTTTTGGGCTGGAAGATTTACCATTTGGCATGAGAGCAGCTGGTGGTCTAATTACATATTTGAAAAATACAAAGCCACTAAAGCAAGACGACTCAATAGATCTTCCAGAGTCAGTTCAAATTTCTCTAGATCTACCAAAAATTAGATTTACTGGTGATTCATTAACAATTGATTCTCAAACAAGACGAAATCTAGAGCTTACTACCACGCAAAGAGATGGACTATTTCATGGATCACTCTTATGGGCATTAGATAGAACTTATACTGCCATGGGTGCTCGATGTCTAAGACGTTGGCTTGAGTCACCATTAGTAGAAGAATCAGAGATTCTCTCTAGACAAAATTTAATTAGCAATCTTGTAAAAGAAAAATCTATTCGAAATTCTATTAGGAAATTACTAAAAGCAATGGGCGATCTTGAACGTCTTTCAGGACGTGCAGGAGCTGGGCAAGCAGGTGCCAGAGATATCATTGCAATTGCTGATGCCCTGAAACGGCTTCCGAAATTATCAAAAGAGATTGAACCAATAATAAGCAGTGAATCGGATTGCATAATTGAACTGCGTGAAATAAATCCAGAATTATCAAAGCTTGAATCACTTATTAGGCATCAATTGGTAAGCAGTCCGCCTTTAAGCCTTAATGAAGGAGGGATTATTCTTGATAACGTCGACCCCCTTCTTGATGGTCTCAGAAATAGATTAGATGATCACAATAAATGGCTAAAAGGTCAAGAAGATGCAGAAAGAAGGCTTAGTAAAATTACCAACTTAAAATTACAATATCATCGAACATTTGGATATTTTTTATCAGTCAACAAATCCAAGTCTAATGATGTTCCTAATCATTGGATAAGAAGACAAACTTTATCTAATGAAGAACGCTTTATAACTCCTTCATTAAAAGAGCAAGAAGGCAAGATCTTTCAAGCCAAAGCTCGCACAAATCAAAGAGAGTATGAAATTTTCTCCAAGTTAAGAGAAGACGTGGGCAAGCACACAAGGGCAATACGTAAGGCTGCGCGAGCAGTCGCCTGTCTTGATGCATTAGCAAGCCTTGCCGAGATTGCAGCAACTAACTCTTATTGCTGCCCTAAGATTATTGGTCCTAAATCAAAAGATCAAAGAAATATAATCATAAAAGGCTGTAGGCATCCAGTAGTAGAGCAACTTCTGGTAGAAGAAGCTTTCCAGGAGAATGATGTCAAATTAGGCTCTGAAACTGATCTGATTATTCTGACAGGTCCCAATGCAAGTGGGAAAAGCTGTTATCTACGTCAAATAGGTCTTATACAAATTTTAGCCCAAATAGGCAGCTGGGTGCCTGCTAGAGAAGCTGAATTGAGTATCACTGACAGAATATTTACTCGTGTTGGTGCTGTAGATGATTTAACTGCTGGACAGTCAACTTTTATGGTTGAAATGACAGAAACAGCTTTAATACTCAATCAAGCTACTGACAAGTCATTAGTTCTTCTTGATGAAATTGGAAGAGGAACAGCAACATTTGATGGGCTATCAATTGCCTGGGCAGTGAGTGAATGTTTAGCCAATGAAATAAAAAGCAGAACAATATTTGCAACTCACTATCACGAATTAAATACTCTTTCAGAAAAAATGAATAATGTTGAAAACTTTCAAGTTCTAGTTGAGGAAACTGGTGATGATCTGATCTTTCTACATAAAGTTGCGCCGGGAGGAGCAAGTAGAAGTTATGGGATCGAAGCAGCTCGCTTGTCAGGCGTTCCAATAACTGTCATTAAAAGAGCAAAAGACTTGCTCTCAGGTTTAGAAAATAAAGAACTTATTATTAATAATGAAGAATCTGAAACCCATAAGCTTATTAGAGCTGCTGCATGACATTTAAGATACACAAGCCCGCATTAATGCATTAATAGCTGCTGCTGCTAGAGAAGCACCTCCACGTGAACCTCTAATGCAAATATGTGGTAAATCACTTTTAAAAAGATTTTCTTTACTTTCTTGGACGCCTACGAAACCAACTGGCATGCCGATTGTCAAGCTAGGCAAAGAATAACCTTTGGAAACCAACATTAATAACACTTCTAAGGCCGTGGGGGAACTACCAATGACTACTATTGGGGAGCATTTTTTGGAATATTTTTTTGTCAGCTCATTCCATGCTAAATCCATTCCAATAGAAGTCCTTGTCAAATTTCCAGAAACTTGCTTAGGTGCCCATTCAATCATTGATAAAACCTTGGCGTTAATTGTCCTCGCAGACATAGGTCTTACAGCAGCAGCAGCCATCTCTGTATCTGTAAGAATTGGTGCTCCTCGCATCAATGCATCTATTCCTAATTCACAGGCATTTGAACTGAAGGACAAATAATCTTTAAGGCTAAAATCACCACTACTATGGATTACTCGTTCCAATACTTGTTGCTGCAATGCATTTAATCCTGTATACCCCAATTCAGCTTGGATTAATTGAAGACTGCGCCGAAAGATTGGATGGTCAAGAGAACTCATATGGGCAATCATAAAACTAATTCGTTAAAAGTTGACCAAAAACCAACCTAAAGATTATTACCAAATGCCAATACATTTAATCTGGGGTGATGACTCTACAGCTATAGAGCGTGAGACAAAAAGATTAGTAGAAACAATCGTTGATTCGTCTTGGGCAAGTATCAACCTATCCCGTCTTGATGGAGCTGATCTAGGACAAGCAAAACAAGCGTTGGAAGAAGCTCGAACTCCAGCATTCGGAAGTGGGGGAAGATTAATTATAGTTAAGAGAAGCCCCTTCTGTAATAATTGCACAGTCGAAATCAGCCATTTATTCGAAGACAGCTTAGACCTAATACCAGATAATTCTCATCTTGTATTAATAAACTCAAGCAAACCAGATGGCAGGCTTAAAAGTACCAAAGTTCTAAGAAAATTAATTAAATTCAATCAATGCCTGGAGAAAAGTTTCTTGCTTCCAGCTTTCTGGGATCAGCAATCTCAAAAAGAATATATAAATAAAATGGCTGACGAATTAGGATTATCCTTAGAAGAAAATGCTGCAGTAAGTCTTGTTGAAGCTATAGGAAATGATAGTTCTAGGCTAAGGTCAGAACTGGAAAAACTAACCTTATATGCGAGCATAGGAAATGAAAGCAACCAAGATTCAAAAGAGTTAAAAATTACCAATGAAATGGTTAATCTATTAATCGATGGGGTATCGACAAACTCATTAAAAGTAGGCGACTCTTTGTTATCTAATGATTGGGGTGAGGCTCTTGAAAGATTGGATACGCTTATAGATTCAGGAGAACCTGCGCTGAGAATATTAGCGACTCTCATTGGTCAAGTTAGAGGCTGGCTCTGGATCACCCTATTAGAAGAAACAGGTGAAAGAGATGTTGCAATTATTGCCAAAGCCGCAGGCATTGCAAATCCAAAAAGAATTTATATTTTACGCAAGCAAATTCAAGGTAAACCCCCTAGTCACTTCCTTATGCTACTAAGTAACTTATTGGATATCGAAACAGCAATCAAAAGAGGCGGAGGCGCAAAAGACGCTTTTAAAGATGCACTAGTTAAGAAAATTACCTAAAAATGACGCCGCACTGAAATAATCAGAACCTACCTAGTGGAAATAGATGGCTTTATTAGTCCAAAAATTCGGCGGCACCTCAGTAGGAACCGTCCAAAGAATAAAAGCTGTCGCTAAAAGAATTGCAGAAAGCAAGGATATCGGCCATGAAATTGTGGTGGTTGTTTCTGCCATGGGGCAAACAACAGATGAGTTAACTGCTCTAGCTAAAGGAATTAGCAGCAATCCCCCGCAAAGGGAAATGGACATGTTGCTATCTACTGGGGAACAAGTCTCAATTGCATTACTGTCAATAGCTCTGAATGAACTTGGCATTCAGGCAATATCAATGACTGGCTCACAAGTTGGAATTGTTACCGAATCTTCTCATGGAAAGGCTCGAATCCTAGAAGTGCGAACTGAGCGATTGCGAAAACTAATTAATGAGGGACTAGTTGTTGTTGTGGCTGGATTTCAAGGGACAAGCCTCAGTAGCGGAGGCACTGCAGAAATCACGACACTTGGAAGGGGTGGCTCAGACACTTCAGCGGTGGCTTTGGCAACAGCACTTAACGCAGAAGCATGCGAAATCTATACAGATGTCCCTGGAGTTTTAACAACCGACCCAAGAAAAGTCCCAAACGCACAGCTAATGGAAAAAGTTAGTTGTGATGAAATGCTTGAACTTGCAAGTCTTGGAGCTGCGGTATTGCACCCCAGAGCAGTAGAGATTGCAAGAAACTATGGAGTCAATCTTATTGTTCGATCAAGCTTGAGCAATGAGCCTGGTACAACATTAACGAGTAGCAGTAAACGCCCATTGGGTCGAGAAGGACTTGAACTTGGCAAACCTGTAGATGGATTAGAACTCGTAGAGGATCAAGCGGTCGTAGGGCTTTCGCATGTTCCGGATCAGCCAGGAATTGCAGCACAACTTTTCGAAAATCTTTCCCAAGGAGGCATCAACGTTGATTTAATTATCCAAGCAACACATGAAGGCAATAGTAATGACATTACCTTCACTGTAAGTAATCAAGATCTAGAAAAAGCAAAAGATCTTTCTGAAAAACTTATTCAAAGTCTTGGTGGTGAAATCTCAACACAAAAAGGAATGAGCAAAATTAGTATTAGTGGGGCAGGAATAATGGGGAGGCCTGGTATTGCCGCAACTCTTTTTGATACACTTTCAAGAACAGGAATCAATCTTCGCCTAATTGCAACCAGTGAAGTCAAAGTAAGCTGTGTAATTGATTCGAAACTAGGTGTAAAAGGAATAAGAGCGATTAGTGAAGCTTTTGAACTAAGTGAAAGCCAAATTAATATTAATCCAAAAAATAAAGGCATAGGTGAACCAGAGGTTCGGGGAGTTGCATTAGACCCAGATCAAGCTCAGGCTAGTGTGCGAAAAGTGCCTGACAAGCCTGGAACGGCAGCAGCTCTTTGCGCTGCTTTAGCAGATGCTGGTATAAGTCTAGATGCAATTGTCCAGTCTGAAAGAATCAATAATGGTGGTAGTCGAGATATTAGTTTTACTCTAAAAAAAGATGATAGAAATAAAGCTGGTAATGCACTGGTGCCATTGTTGGCACAATGGCCAGGGGCAACACTTGAAGATGGACCACCTGTATCAAGAATAAGTGCTGTTGGTGCAGGAATGCCAGCAACTGCAGGCACTGCTGGACGCATGTTCCGGGCTCTAGCCGATGCAAAAATCAATATAGAAATGATTGCAACTAGTGAAATAAGAACAAGCTGTTTAGTATCAGCTAATGATGGTGTCAGAGCTCTCCAAGCAGTTCATAAGATATTTAATTTAGATAGGAATAACAAGGCAAATTCCTAAACTATTGATTAGTATTTTGATTCAGCTTTTGATACTCTAAGGCTCTAAGTAGAAGCACTAAAACAGCTTTAGGCCTATTTTGATTCAAATAAGCTTCTTGCTCTTGTAAAGAGGTATATTGCTTAAATGTACTTTTAGAAGACTGCAAGCCTATAGGAATAACAGCTTTCAGATCACCATTTAAATGCTGTAAAACATGAATAAATTCATGCGTAATTAACTGACAGAATACTTCTGGGGTCATAGGCCTTTCCTTAAAAATGATTTTACCTATTCGCCCTCTAAATGCTTCATAAGTTGCGTCTTTACCAGGCAATAAAGGCTGCCCTGAGGCAACTTCTACACCAAGTTTCTTACCTAACGACAAGATGTCAGTGGCCAATCCAGGATGATCATCACAAGTAACCTGAAAAGAACCTACGGACGCATTAATAAGATCTAGATTCAATTTGACGAATTTTTCAAATTTTGTTTGCGATTCAAGGGCATATATAGCATTATTATTCAGACTAGCAAAAGGCAAAATAATAGAAATATATAAAATAAACCGAATTAGTTTGAACATTCGATTCAAGAATGGCCAGAAAGTTTTTTTCTCAAAGATCTAATCTTATCCCTAAGACTAGCCGCTTGTTCAAAGTCCAAATTCTTAGCAGCTGAATTCATTTTTAACTCTAATTGATCAATCAGCTCTGGCAATAATTCTATGCTCAAATCTTTAGAACCAGAAGTCATCAAGGCTTTTACAGCATCACCTGCAAGATCCAGGAAATCCTCATTATTTTCTTCCTTTTGGAGTTTGCGGGAAAGTTCTAAGAAAGAAAGAATGGAATTCGTTGGCTTTTTACCTGCTGGTTTAGGAATAATTCCATGTTTTTTATTATATGCAATTTGAATTTCGCGCCTCCTATTTGTCTCCTCAATAGCCCTTATCATTGAATCTGTCAATTTATCTGCATACATAATTGCTAGCCCCTCAACATGTCGAGCAGCTCGTCCAATAGTTTGAATTAAAGATCGCTCAGCACGCAAAAAGCCTTCTTTATCTGCATCTAAAATCACTACAAGAGAAACTTCTGGCAAATCTAATCCTTCTCTTAACAAATTCACACCAACCAGTACATCATATTCCCCTATCCTAAGGTCTTGAATAATTTCAATCCTTTCAATAGAGTGAATCTCAGAATGCAAATAACGCACACGAACTTTATTCTCTGCTAAGTAGTCTGTTAAATCTTCAGCCATTCTTTTAGTTAGGGTTGTAATTAAAACGCGTTCTTTCTTAATAGCTCGAATTCTTATCTCACCTAACAAATTATCAACTTGTCCTTCTGTAGGGCGAACCTCTACGATTGGATCTAAAACGCCCGTTGGTCTAATTACTTGCTCAATTATCCCTCCTTTACTTTGAGTTAATTCCCACTCGCCAGGCGTGGCACTAATAAAAACTGTTTGCGTTGCCTTATTCCAAAACTCAACACTCTTTAAAGGGCGATTATCTGCTGCACTTGGAAGTCTAAACCCATGCTCAATTAAAACCTTCTTTCTTGCTTGATCTCCATTGTACATTGCTTTTAATTGCGAGCAAGTTACATGGCTTTCATCTACAAATAATAGCCAATCTTTCGGGAAGTAATCTATAAGGCATTCTGGAGGTGTTCCTTCTTCTCTTCCGGAAAGATGTCTCGCATAATTTTCAACACCATTACAATATCCGACTTGCCTTAACATCTCTAAATCATAATTCGTACGCTGCTCTAACCTTTGTGCTTCTAAGAGCATTCCATTATCATTGAAAAAATCTAAGCGATCATCAAGTTCGCTTTTTATTGCCTTTATTGCATGATCAAGTCTATCCTTTGGTGTAACAAAATGCTTAGCTGGGTATATATTAATTGAGTCTAGAGTTTGAAGAATTTCGCCAGTAATTGGATCAACATATCTAATGGCTTCAATCTCATCCCCAAAAAATTCTATTCTCACTAATCTGTCATCATAAGCAGGGCCTATTTCTAAAACATCTCCCTTAACACGAAACCTGCCTCTTGTTATCTCTAGATCATTTCTATCATATTGATTATTTACCATTTCTCTTAGTGAATTCCTGATATCTATATTTTCCCCTACATTAAATTTAACGGAAGCCTTTAAATATTCACTTGGTATTCCTAAGCCATATATACAGCTAATCGAAGCTACAACAATGACATCTCTTCGCTCAAAAAGAGAGCGTGTAGCCGAATGACGCAACATATCAATCTCCTCATTGATTGAAGCTGTTTTCTCTATATAAGTATCACTTACAGGTACATATGCCTCTGGTTGATAATAATCATAATAAGAGATAAAGTATTCAACTGCATTATTAGGAAAAAATTCTCTTAACTCATTGCATAATTGCGCTGCAAGAGTCTTATTATGAGCTAAAACCAAGGCTGGCCTGCCTGTCTTGGCAATTACATTTGCCACTGTAAATGTCTTACCTGTGCCTGTTGCCCCTAAAAGAGTTTGATAACGCTTTCCATCATTTAAACCATTGATTAAATTCACTATTGCAGTTGGTTGATCTCCCTTAGGAAAATATGGTGCCTCAAGAGAATATTTAGACATTTAAATCTTCGAGCTTAAGCATCAGAATTAATTGATAAATAGATTATTTGTGGAGAATTCAATAGAAAAAGAATCCTCATAGATGCTTCTTTCTATTAATTGGCAAGCTTTAAAGACCATCTGGAAAGTCTTTAAAGCTCTTGGTTTTGGTTTGTAGATCCATTTAGAACAAGCGCAATATTATCTAACTCTTTACTGAATCCACAGTAAAGGTACTAGCAGAATCGACTGCTATGCGTAAACGTTTAACAACAGCAGACATTGCCAACTCACTTTCCAGCCTATTAATTGCAGAGCCAATACCCACTCCATTTGCGCCAGAGACAAGCGCCATTGGAACCGTTACCGAAGTCAAACCAGAGGAGCAGATAATCGGGGTTTGCAAATTAGCTTCTCGAAAAGCCTCTGAAATAGTTTGAACTGCAGCCAGGGTTGGTGCGGCTTTTTCGATTAAGCCCAAAGTGCCCGAGCTTACCGGCCTAGAAACAACTCCCCCTTCAGTCTGAATAAAATCAGCTCCTTCTGCTACAAGATCAAATGCCAATTGACTCTGCTGATCTAAAGGTAAAACATGTGGAACAGTCACTGACAACAAAATTTCAGGAAAGAGTTGGCGCGTTTGAATTGTTAAAGCCAAAACTTCATCAGCATCAAAAAAGCGTCCTTGAGGATAAAAAGAATCGAAATTTCCAATTTCAACCATAGAAGCACCTGCAGAAATAGCAGGGCCAAAAAGATTAGGTTCCACCGCACTGACGCATACAGGGAGCCCAGAAGCTTCAATGGCTAAATTGACCAAATCAGGACTGCAAGCAACGTCCAAGAAATCCGCATCCCCGACACTTGCCGCTCTGGCAACACGGGCTACAGAAGAACTGTCAAAATTACTTAAACCTGAAATAATCTTGAGTAGAGAACGCCTTTGCAAGCGATCCTGAAACTTTCTTGGGAAAATATGCAAACTTGTCATTAAAAGACCAACGAATAATTTGATTGTGCCATCCACAAGCGCAAAGATCTAACAAACTAAATACAAAAGAGGAATAAGCCCAAAACAATGGCTAGTTCAACTAAAGCCTCAATGCCCTGGAGCCATTGGCATGAAAGGCTTCATAAACGACTCAGAGATAATCCAAAGCTACTTCCTCAAGGTGCTTCACTCCTTTTATCTATATCGGGAGGGCAAGACTCAATGGCTTTGTTAAAGCTAATAGTTGATTTAAAAAGAATTTATTGCTGGAATCTAAACATTTGGCATGGTGACCATGGGTGGCACGAGCACTCTGAAGAAATCAGGAAAGAGCTTCAAAAATGGTGCAGAGGACAAGATTTGAACTTCTTCTATGACCACACTGATAAAAAACAAACTAAAAGTGAATCTTTAGCAAGAGAATGGCGATATAGTCAACTTACTAAATTGGCCGAGAAGCTAATAACTAATGAACCACAAAGTAATTGTATATATATCATTACTGGTCATACCAGTAGTGACAAAGCAGAGACCTTGATTATCAATCTTGCTAGAGGAGCACACCTTGCAGGGCTAAGTAGCCTGCAAGAAAAGCGAATGCTTGGGGACAAAATTGAATTAATACGCCCAATGCTTGGCTTTAGCAGAAATGAAACATCCCAAATTTGCAATGAAATGAAGCTGCCAATTTGGCTAGATCCAAGCAACCAAAATACAAGCCTAGTTAGAAATAAAATTCGCAAATATGTAATTCCTGTTCTAGAAGAAAACTATCCAGGCTGTAGTATCAGAATTGCAGCGATGTCTCAAAGACTGAGTAAATACAAAGATGACCAATATGCCCTGGCTTCTTTAGCTTTAAAAAGCTTACAGTTATATGATGGGCTCAACCGAAAAGAGCTGAACAAGCTAACACTAACTGCAAAAAATACAATAATAGAAAATTGGCTAAAGCAAAATGGTGTCGAATCAATCTCTGCTAACAAGCTGGAAAACTTAAGTCATAGACTTGATACAGGCAAGTCACCTGGCAGTCAAGAGATAGGAGATGGATTGAAAATTGTTTGGGAAAAGGAAATAATTAAAATCCAACCAACTAAAAATTAAAAGACAAGTCCTTTGGCCCAAACTTGAACTAATTAAGCGACTGCAGAGCGACGTCTTCTAGTGCGTCCTGCTGGCATCTCTGATTGAGGATCATTATTAGAAGTCTTAGAAGCAACATTAGTTCCAGAATTTGCATTAGTCTTGTCCTGAGATGAAGCAATTTCTGAACCTCCATTATTTTTTTGTGAGTTAATTGCAGCCTTGTTATTGCGAGTAATAGGCATATCCCTACTTCGTGAGTTTTTCGAACGAACTTCTATATCTTCTTCTGCACGAACTTTATAAGCAGGAGTGCCTCCTGGAGCTGGTTGAACTAAGCAAAGTATTAAAGGCTCTACTTGCATCTCACGACGCATTCTCCTAGCCAAACCAACTTCAACCTCCCGTTGAAGTCCCATCCAATCCACTTCTACGGCCTTACCGCCAGACTGTCTTGTTAATTGATTCCATCGATTTTCTAACACCCAAGATATTTCTCTCTCAGTCCAAAGAGACATTTTCTTTGCATCAACAGTTGTAACTACACCCCTTAAGTTAACTCTTGGAGGAGCAACCATTACTCCATCAGTACTGACTGCTGCCAGAACAGTGACGACGCCATCTTCAGCTAATTGTTGGCGTTCTTTGAGCACACGTGAATCAACAATCCCATTTCTAGATGCATCAAGTAATTCAATACCAGCTTTAACAGAATCACCTTTACTTATCGAATCAGCAGTTAGCTCTACCACATCACCATTATCGAGAATTAAAATATTCTCAGCTGGAACGCCCATTGATTGAGCACTCCTACTATGACAAATCAACATCCTATGTTCACCATGAACAGGAACAAAAAACTTTGGCCTAGTTAGAGCAAGCATCAACTTTTGATCTTCCTGAAAACCATGCCCAGAAACATGAATACCTTCACCTTTGCCATAAACAACTTTTGCTCCAAGCATCATCAGGCGGTCAATAGTATTCACTACAGAAATAGTATTCCCAGGGATTGGACTAGCTGAAAAGATGATCGTGTCACTAGATTTAACTTGTACATGTTGATGTTCACCTCTTGAAATCCTACTTAATGCAGCCAATGGTTCACCTTGGCTACCTGTCATTAACAACAGTGTCTCTCGATCAGGCATATCGCGAATCTGCTTAATTGGTACAAAAAGGTCATCAGGTGCCCTCATATAGCCCAGCTCTCGGGCCTTTGCAATTACATTAATCATTGAGCGACCTAACAAACCGACTTTTCTTCCATTCTTTAGAGCTAATTCCAAAATCATTGAGACTCGATGAATTGAACTAGCAAAAGTTGTCACTATTACTCGGCCCTCAGCTTGGGAAATATGTCGATCTAAAGCAGGGAAAACGGAGCGTTCTGGGGGGCAGAACCCAGGCACTTCAGCATTAGTTGAGTCACTAAAAAGACAAAGTACACCTTGTTCACCATAGTGAGCTAAACGTGCGAGATCAAAATATTCACCATCTACAGGAGTGTGATCAAACTTGAAATCACCAGTAAAAATTATCGTCCCTTCAGGAGTAGTTATTGCTAAAGAAAAACTATCTGCCATCGAGTGCGTATTACGAATAAATTCGACACTAAAATTCTGACCAACCTTGACTACTTCTCTAGGAGAAACAGTTTGAATAGTAGTGCAATCAGTAACACCTGCTTCTTCCATTTTTCCTTGAAGCATCGACATTGCAAGACGAGGTCCATAAATGATTGGGATATTGAAATGCTTTAAATGATGAGGAATGCCACCAATATGATCTTCATGGCCATGAGTAACAATCATTCCCCGAATGCGTTTTTGATTCTCACGTAAATAACTTGTATCTGGCATAACAACATTGACTCCATGCATGCCATCGCTTGGGAAAGCAAGCCCTGCATCCACAAGCATTATTTCGTCGCCATATTCAAAAACACAGGTATTTTTCCCAATCTCATGCAGACCGCCTAGCGGGATAACTCGCAAGCAAGACTGCTTGCCTTTTTTGACTGAACTGGAAGTAGTCATGGAAACGTTTGAATTAATTGTGCTTGTCATCATTGGAAAAGGTTATAAAAAAGTTAATTGAAAAATTTATTGCGCTAGTTCAGAACGCAAAGCCTAATACTTCAGGCGCTAAGGCATCAAGTCTGATGCAAAGCCACAAGTATTGAAGATAATTGATTTTTCATTTCATTGTTAAGAGGAAGCAAGGGGCTTCGAGGTGGTCCGACGTGCCAGCCAGTTAGCTCAAGTGCTGCTTTGACAGGAATGGGATTTGTAGTAGCAAATAAAGCCTGAAAAAGTGGTTGCATTTGCTCATGATGACTCAAGGCAACTGAAACTTGCCCACTTAGGAAAGCCTCAATCATCGCTTTAATCCGTCTTCCTACAATATGACTAGCCACACTAACTACTCCTACTGCTCCAACAGAAAGCATAGGCAATAGCAAAGCATCATCTCCGCTATAAATTGCCAGCCGAGATCCACAATGGGCTCTCAACTGAGTCACCTCGTCAGTCGTGCCAGAAGCAGCTTTAAAACTAGTCACATTCGAGTATTTCATTAGGCGTGAAGCCGTTTGTGGAGACAGTGAACAACCTGTTCTTCCAGGAATGTTATAAAGCATCAACGGTAATTCAGGTGCAGCTTTAGCAATAGTGCTGAAGTGAGCTTCTAAGCCTTCTTGTGGAGGCTTGTTGTAATAAGGAACGACAACTAAAGCGCCATCAACCCCAGCGGCGGCGGCCTCACACGTGGCTGCTACAGCCTCAGAAGTGCTATTACTGCCAGTTCCAGCCAAAACCTTCACAGAAGAGCCTACTGATTGTCTAACGGTCTCTATGAGTTGATGCTGTTCTCGCCAACTCAACGTTGGGGATTCTCCTGTGGTTCCACAAACAACAATCCCTTCAGACCCTTCGGCCACTAAATGACGCGCCAAGCGTCCAGCAAGAGCAAAATCAACATTACCTTCATCATCAAAAGGAGTAACCATTGCAGTTAACAATCGTCCAAAAGGTGCAGGAGATAATTCAGCAGAGGAACTCATAAGGTAGAGAGCAAAGATTCGGCAATTTGAATTGCATTTAAAGCAGCACCTTTACGAATTTGATCTCCACACAACCAAAGCTCTAAAGCATTTGGATTACTGATGTCCTTACGAATTCGTCCCACAGCCACCTGATCCCTATCTGTAACATCAATAGGCATAGGAAATCGATTAGAATCAAAATCTTCAATTAATTGAACTCCAGAAGATTTTGATAAAATCTTGCGAGCTTCTTCTACTGGAAAAGGTTCTTTAAACTCAATATTAACCGCCTCAGAATGAGCTCTCAAAACAGGTACTCTTACGCAAGTTGCTGTAAAAGGCAATTCAGGAATCTGAAGGATTTTTCTTGTTTCATTCACCATCTTCATTTCCTCCTCGCAATAACCATTAGATTCCAAGGGTGAATTATGAAGGAAAAGATTAAATGCTAATGAATAGGGTAATACTTCGCTCTTAGGAGTGAGTCCCTCGAGTACCTGCTGACTTAAAGATTTAAGTTCATCCATAGCCCTAGAACCAGCTCCACTAGCAGATTGATAGGTTGATACAACGACTCTTTTGAGCGGTAAATGTTTAGCTAAAGGAGCCAAAACTAACGCAAGTAAAATTGTTGTGCAATTTGGGTTTGCAACTATACCTTTATGCATTAATGCAGCCTCTGGATTAACTTCTGGCACTACCAATGGAACATCATCATCCATTCGAAAGGCACTTGAGTTGTCGATCATCAATGCACCTGAAGCTTTAATTGCATTGCGCCATTGTTTAGAAATCGAACCTCCAGCTGACGCCAAAACCAAATCCACTCCTTCGAAACTAGATTCACTTGCTTCCAAAATCTTTATATCTTGGCCTTTCCAAACCTGATATTTTCCAGCTGATCTTGAAGACGCTAACAAACGCAGTTCTTTAATTGGAAAGTCGCGTTCTTCTAAAAGCTTAAGGATTTCCAACCCAACAGCTCCGCTGGCTCCTAACACAGCAACAGTGAGTGGTTGATTTGGCAATAGGGATTTGATTCGCAAGCTTTTTAGTCAGCTATAGACAACAAAGAAAAGGTTGATCTCAATTTAGATAAGCAACCCTGGCTATAAGCGCTACAAATTGATGTAGGCCGATATTTCAGCCACAATAAGCTGCGATAGTTTTCGTGCCATTACTTATGGTGATGTACTGCTTGAATTAGCTGATTCATGAACGCTCTTGCATTGACTATAAAAACTGAGCCACTACCTAACAGCCGAATGGCTGTGGAAATTAATTTGCCTATCGAGAAATGCAAAGCAAGCTATGAAGCTGCCTTGTCTCGCCTGAGCAACTCAGTAAAACTACCGGGTTTCCGAAAAGGGAAGGTGCCAAAGTCAGTACTTCTGCAGCATTTAGGCACAGTTCAAATCAAAGCCCATGCATTAGAAAAACTTCTAGATTCTGCATGGAAAGAAGCTATTAAAGAAAAGTCTATTGAGCCTTTATGCGAGCCTGAACTCCAAGGAGGCTTCGAAGACCTGGTACAAAGATTCAATCCAAGTGAGTCATTGACTTTTACGCTTGAAACAGATGTGGAACCATCGCCAAAGCTGAAAGCCTCAAAAGGTCTTAAAGTTGAAGCTGAAACAATCTCCTTTGACCCTTCGAAAGTAGATGAACTCATAGAAGATTCACGAATCCAACTTGCAACTTTGGTCCCTATAGAAAACAAAGCCGCAAAAATAGGCAACGTTGCTGTAATAAGTTTCGAAGGAAAGTATAAAGATAATAATCAACTCATAGAAGGGGGGAGCTCTGATTCAATGGATGTAGACTTAGAAAAAGGTAAAATGATTCCTGGTTTTATAGAAGGAATAATTGGCATGAAAGTAAATGAAGAAAAAATAATAGAATGCGAATTCCCTAAAGACTATCCACAAGAAGATTCTCGAGAAAGAAAAGCTGAATTTACAATCAAATTAAAAGAGCTAAAAAAAAGAGAGTTGCCAGAGCTTGATGATGCATTTGCCAAGCAAGCTGGAGACAAAAGTAATATGGAAGAACTTCGCGAAGACTTAACCAAACGCCTCAAAGCAGATGCAGAGCGTCGTAATAAAAGTAATCGTGAAGAAGCATTAGTCGAAGCCCTTGTTCAAGAGCTTGAAGTGAGTTTACCTAAAACACTAATAGATCAAGAGGTGCGTGCAATAGTCGAGCAAACAGCGAGTTCCTTTGCACAACAAGGAATGGACGTTAAATCAATGTTTACAAAAGATCTTGTTCAGTCATTGATGGAGTCTTCTAGGGAAGATGCAGAAAAAAATCTTCGTAAAAAACTTGCCTTAAGTGCACTTGCATCTTCAGAAGGAATAACCGTAGATGATGATCTATTAGACAAGAAGTGTAAAGAAGTTGAGAAAGAGCTTGCTGATGAAAAAAATATTGATCCTAAGCGCTTAAAGGCAGCTGTTTCAGAAGACCTTCTACATGAAAAACTGTTCGAATGGTTAGAAGTAAATAATGCAATTGCAGAAAAAGCTCCTGAAAAAAATCTGAAAAAAACAAAACCCAAGGGAAAAGCAAAGAAAAGCACTAGTGAATCTAATCAGTCAGAGAATTGACTCTCAACTGAATACTCCCAATCCAAGCAGATCTCATTAATTCCTCTGAAAAAATCAGCGTGATTCAAAACAAAACCAACCACCCAGTTAAGAATCAATGGCAAACTCCTCTGCCTAATTCAGTAAATGGGGTCTTGCCTACAGTTATTGAACAATCCGGAAGAGGTGACCGTGCATTTGATATTTATTCACGTCTATTACGAGAAAGAATCATTTTCCTTGGCACTGATGTAAATGATCAAGTCGCAGATGCACTTGTTGCTCAAATGCTTTTTCTTGAAGCAGAAGATCCCGAAAAAGATATTCAGATATACATCAACTCACCAGGAGGGTCTGTTACAGCAGGCCTGGCCATCTATGACACGATGCAGCAAGTGGCTCCTGATGTTGTGACTATCTGTTATGGACTAGCTGCAAGTATGGGAGCATTTCTTCTGTCAGGTGGTGCGAAAGGTAAACGATTGGCACTCCCAAATTCAAGAATCATGATTCACCAACCACTAGGTGGCGCTCAAGGGCAAGCGATTGAAATCGAGATTCAAGCCAAAGAAATACTATTTCTTAAAGAAACTCTAAATCGCCTTCTTGCAGACCATACAGGGCAGCCATTAACAAAAATTGCTGATGATACTGACAGAGACCACTTCCTTTCGCCGCAAGAAGCGGTTGAATACGGCCTGATCGATCAAGTGGTAACCAGTCTTTAGAAAACAGGAACATTACGGATGGCTGACGAAGTAGTTATCTCGGACGATCCTGGTAAAGAAGACTGACAACATTCGTCAGATCCTGTTCCCTTTATTGAGCTGCTTAAAAGCCGATGGCAAAGTTCGATGCTCATCTGAAGTGTTCCTTTTGTGGCAAGTCCCAGGATCAAGTCAGAAAGTTAATCGCAGGCCCTGGGGTCTATATCTGCGATGAATGCATAGATCTATGCAATGAAATTTTGGATGAAGAGCTATTAGATGGCCAAGGTAATCCTCGAAATAGTAATGATCCACATCGCAAATCAACTTCAGAAGCTGCTTCAACAAACAAGCCTGCGCCCACACTTGCGTCGATTCCAAAACCCCTCGAAATCAAAGGTTTTCTTGATGAACAAGTAGTTGGTCAAGAATCAGCCAAGAAAGTACTTTCAGTTGCCGTATACAACCACTACAAACGGCTTGCTTGGCAAGGTGATGGAACTGGAGAAATTGAAAAAACTGCCACCAAGCTCCATAAATCGAACATTCTTCTTATTGGGCCAACTGGTTGCGGCAAGACTTTGCTTGCTCAAACACTTGCTGAAATGCTTGATGTACCTTTTGCAGTCGCAGATGCAACAACACTCACAGAAGCAGGCTATGTAGGTGAAGACGTAGAAAACATTCTTTTAAGACTCCTGCAAAAAGCAGATATGGATATTCAACATGCTCAAAGAGGAATTATATATATCGATGAAATCGACAAAATCGCAAGAAAAAGTGAAAACCCATCAATCACAAGAGACGTCTCAGGTGAAGGGGTACAGCAGGCACTTCTGAAAATGCTTGAAGGGACTGTTGCGAATGTCCCTCCTCAAGGCGGAAGAAAGCACCCATACCATGACTGTATTCAAATTGATACAAGTCAAATCCTTTTCATATGCGGGGGAGCATTTGTAGGACTAGAAGATGTTGTTCAAAGAAGATTGGGAAAAAATTCAATTGGTTTTATGCAAAGCGAACAACGAGGACGGAGCACGCGTAATCATCGTGACATCGACGCCAGTGAAGTTCTCAAGCACCTTGAACCTGATGATCTTGTTAAATATGGACTAATTCCTGAATTTATCGGCCGCATGCCTGTTAGTGCTGTCCTAGAGCCATTAGATGCTCAAGCACTTGAATCGATTCTCACCGAACCGAGAGATGCACTGGTCAAACAATTCAGAACCTTAATGAGCATGGATAATGTGAAACTAGACTTTGAAGCCGATGCTGTTCAAGCAATAGCTCAGGAAGCACATCGTCGCAAAACAGGCGCACGCGCTTTAAGAGGCATAGTTGAAGAATTAATGCTTGATCTTATGTATGATCTGCCATCTCAAAAAGATGTTCAGAGCTTCACTGTAACCAGTGCAATGGTTGACAAACATACTGGCACCAAAGTTTTGTCACTTCCTCCAAACGAGGAAATTCAACAACAAGAGTCGGCATAAATTATGGCTGCTGCAGATCACCTGCAGGTTCTTCGACAGCATGGCCTTTTCTATCACCATGGAATAGACCTAGGAGATGGTTCAGTAGCCCATTACCTTGAAGGTCGTGAAATCTTAAGAAGCCCAGTAATTGATTTCTGTAAAGGGCAAGATATCGAAGTTATCAATCATGCAATAGCTTCATCTAAATCAACAACTCTAAGGCGAGCCATGAGTCGCATAGGCGAAAAGAACTACAACTTACTATTCAATAATTGTGAACATTTTGCGAATTGGTGCAAGACAGGCTTGCACCATAGCCAACAAATGGATCAATTTATTCAAACTGGAATGTTAGGAATAACAGCTATGAGTAAGTTACTTCCATTAACGGCAATATCAAAATTACAAAATATAGTAACCCAAACTTTTTTAGATGAAAAGTCAAAAGATAATGCAAAGAAAGAACTTGAAAAGCTAGAGGAACTTCGGATTAGATTATTTAAAAAGCTAGATGAAATACTAGAAAAAGTAATTATGAAAGTTCAGAGTGAGCCCCATACCCTAGAAATCACCCCGAAGATTAATCACTCACGTGATCTTTTGGTTAAAGGTCAACATATTGAAGATGCATTAACGGCATTAGCAAGTTTAGAAAGCAGAATTACTGCTCTACTTAACAATTCAAATGAAAAAACTGAGTATTCTCACAGTCCCCGAAGGTTCTAATGAGCCAGGCCTATCAACCACTTCACCATAAGTACCGTCCAGAGCGCTTTGATGATCTCATCGGGCAGGAAGCAATAGCGTCTACTCTGAAGCAGGCACTCAAAACAAATAGAATTGCGCCTGCCTACCTTTTTAGCGGTCCAAGAGGCACAGGGAAAACATCAAGCGCAAGGATACTGGCACGTTCACTAAACTGCCTAAAAAGTGAACTGCCTACTACAGAGCCATGTGGTCAATGCGATTTATGTCATTCGATTTCAACTAGTAGCTCATTAGATGTAATAGAAATTGACGCTGCATCTAACACCGGTGTTGACAATATACGGGAACTTATTGAGAAATCTAAATTCTCACCTGTACAAGCTCGATGGAAAGTTTATGTAATAGATGAATGCCATATGTTATCGACAGCAGCCTTTAATGCATTACTAAAAACTCTTGAAGAACCGCCTAACAAAGTCATTTTTATTTTAGCTACAACGGATCCACAACGTGTTCTTCCAACCATCATAAGTAGATGCCAAAGATTTGAATTTAGGCGTATTAAATTCAATGAGCTCACAAATCATTTACAAGTAATTGCAACAAAAGAAAATATTGAGATTGAATCAGCCGCTATTGAATTAATTGCTCAGAGAGCAGAAGGAGGACTCCGTGATGCAGAAAGCATGCTCGACCAATTAAGTCTTTTAACCCAACCTATAATGTCATCATCTGTATGGGATTTATTAGGTGCAGTTCCAGAAGAAGAACTACTCTTAATTGCATCAGCAATTGCCAGAAAAGATCCCGAATTGATATTAGAAACTACTAGGAAATTAATGAATTATGGCAAAGAACCTATTTCCATTCTGGAAGGCATAGTATCGATATTGAGAGATCTAATTATTATAAATGCAAATCGTACCAAGAAAAATCTACTTAGCTGTTCACAAAACCTACATGAGCAACTAGAAGATATTTCAGAGCAGATTAGCTTAGAGAAGCTACTTAAATGGCAATCAAAGTTAAGAGGAGCTGAAATTCAACTTCGTCAAAGTGTACAACCAAGACTCTGGCTAGAAGTTATTCTTTTGGGCTTATTGGCTGAAGGAAGTAATGAGAATCAAAGAAACATAGAAAAAGCAAAAATTAACTCCACTTTTAAAGAAAAATCTTCAACCGATAAAAAGATTCAGGAAGAGAAGTCTGAAAATAAAAATAAAACAATCGTAAAAGATAAAGCTCAACAATACAATCTCAATGAATTATGGCAAGAAATACTAAGCAGATTGGAGCTCCCTTCAACTCGAATGTTGCTTTCACAACAAGCCAATTTAGTACGCTTGACAAGTGATACTGCTGTTATCAATGTAGCCAGCAATTGGATGGGTATGGTACAAAGTCGAAGCAATCTTTTAGAGCAAGCAATTAATTCAACCCTATCAAGCTCTAGGAAACTAATTATAGAGAATTGCAATAGCAAGGAATTTAAATTAGAAAAAAAAGAATTAAATAAAAAGCAAGATATTATTATTGAAGGTCTGCCGGAAAAATCTGAAAACAAGCCAAAGGTCGAAAATAATTCTTTATCAGAAACGCTCCCAATGCAAAAAGCGGGAATAGCAAGTAATAATGACTCTGATAACAAGGTAAGCACTCAAGAAGTATCAACGTCCCAAGAAACCTTTAAAGGGCTTGACCAAGATGCAAAAAGATTTGCTGATTTCTTTAATGGGGAACTATTAGATGGTGAGGAAAAAAATTAAAAGTCATGCCTTAATAATTTGTTGACCTTGATGACTTGTCTTTGCCCATACCAAATTCTTTTGAAATAAGGCCATCTTGATAGTTACCCAAGGAATAACAACAAACCAATGTGCTAAATAAATGATTGCGACCAACAATGAAAATGCATTTGGGATTGGCAAGGCTGGTCCCTCACTTTTAGTGCTGCACCCCCGCCAATATGCAAGTCCAGAAATACTAAATGCAACGAAAGACAGAGGCCAATAAGTTGGCATCGACTTAGTCAAAAGAGATGCAATCAAGTCAATCAACGAAATGACTGGAAGTGCATATTGGAGAAGAAAGAAGCAAAGCAAATCTATACGCTTAATCAATGTCAGCTGACCAAATAAGAAAAAAGGCCAATAATCAAAAAACCTCTGCAAACCTCCTTCAGCCCATCTCAGTCTTTGCCTCCAGAGCGCATGTATAGAAAGAACAGCTTCCTCATGAACTGGAGGGTCCCACAGGATCCCCACGAAAGCGTGGCAAGTCAATAAGCGAAAACTCAAGTCAAGATCATCAGTAACGGTTTCCTCATTAAATCCTCCACATTTCTCGAGAACACTTCTTTTGATTAATTGACCATTGCCACGCAGTTCAACAACACCTCCAGTCGCTAAGCGGCCTTGTTGAATAACCGCATCCATAGCCATCTCCATTGACTGGCAAAGAGTCAGAAGGTTCTGTCGAGAATTAACTACAGATTTCCTCAACTGAACTGCAGACCAACCACCTTGCCGAGCAAAAAGAATTAATCGCTTTAAAGTGTCATCTTGAAGCTGAGCATCAGCATCAAGGATAAATAACCATTCACCATTGGCATAAGTCAATGCCTGATTGAGGGCACCAGACTTTCCACCACCGGCATTTCTTGAGCGATTAATAACATTTAAATCCGGGAAATCACCTTGCAACTGAGATAATAAATTTGTAGTCTCATCTTGACTTCCATCATCAATAATCCATACTTTAAGTTTATCTTTTGGGTATACAAGAGTATGTAATTGCTCTACAAGTCTAGCTATAACCGTTTCTTCATCTCTGGCAGCAACAAAAATATCAATAGTAGGGAAGACCTCTTCTAACCCCCCAGCCATATAGGGTTTTGCATTTTGCAAAATCTTTTTCCTATCGCGTAAAACAGTTTGCAAGCCATAACCGCCTAACAAAACAGCCAAAACAATTGCTGGAAAAAACCTCCGTAAACCTTCAAACCAATGGGGAGAAAAGCCAGCCCAGGCACAAGCAACTAAAAACAAGGCTGTCTTAAACCGCCTTTGTTCTCCAGTCACAGCAGCCTTAAGGGCCATGGGTTTCTCAAAGTTGAGGGACTTTAAATGGATTTTCCTTACTCAAGCAAAGACCCATAAGTTGTTCCAGGGTAGTAATACTTCAGAATTTGCTTAGGGCTCCAACCCTGTTGAGCTAAATCAATTGCACCAGCTTGTGAAAGTCCTGCCCCATGGCCAAAACCTCCACCTAAAAACTCCCATGTTTCTTCACCTACTTTATTAACTACAAATAAAGTACTAGGCAAAATCGTTAAATACCGACGAATTTCATCCAGTTTCAAAATAATCGGAGGCTCTTCAGCTGGGAAACCAATCTCTAAAGCAACCACTCTTCCACTAGGACCTCTTTCAAGAACCTTAATCGTTTCGGGAACAAAAGCACTTTTTCTTAGAGGAAGCAAGAAAGTTTTGAACTGAAAAGAGGATACTTTGCGTGCCCAGCGAAAACGAGGATGTTTAGTGCCATTCGCACCTTCTTGCCTTTGAAGCATTTCCTTAAGTCTATTGTTATCGAGTGGAGTTCTAAAACTTTGATTCCACTGAACAGAGCCATCTGGATAAGATCTTAAATAGGGCAATGGATCAATAGCCCAAGCTTCTGTACCAGCAGCTGAAACGCCACCATTGCTTGCATGATAAACAGCATTAATTGGTTTACCTTTCCAACGCAATATCTTTCCAGCAGTATTAATGATTGAACTTTTGATGCGACTAGAGGCTTTACTTGGATCCTTATAAACCTGACATTGAGTATCACTACAAAGATGATACCCATCAACAGAAAACCTCTTGCTATTAGCTAATGCCCATGTCCTCGCTAAAACAGCTTGAGCAGACAATGCAGCGGAGGGAGATCCCGAACCAATTTCATGGGGAACCACTCCCTGCAAATACCTTTCAAGAGGTACATGCTCTACAAAAGTCCACGTCCCATAAGCATCAGGTTTCAAGGAAAAAGGCCCCCAATAAACACCACCCTTCCAAAGCAAGCCCTCAGGAGCTTCAATTTGTATAGGACCTGACAACAACAGTTCACCGCCAGTCCCCCTTAAAACTGGGCGAATTTCATCCTTCAATAGAGTGGTCAATGTAAATGCTTCGGAATTATTTAATAAAGGCCCCTGATTTACTAGCCATACCTCCCAATCCTTGGGCCTAGCTATGACTGCACTTTCCTTCTGATTCTTATTCAACTTTAAAAAAACCCTTTGGGCAGACTCATAACTTGAAAAAGGGCCAAGAACTTGACGAGAAAATTTTTGAGCCGCTTGTAATGGCACTTTTCGCCACTTAATTGTGATTTGAGATGACTTGTGCACTAACCCATCGGCATCCTTAAGGACCAAAGGCTTAGCGCCAGCACTGACTAGACGCAATTCAGATGCGCTAAAGGTTTCTTTGATTCCTTGGCCTAAATAAGCTTGCAGCCCAACTAATAAAACAGGATTGGACTTCGTCAAGCGAGGGGCCATAGGCACATGCCTGTGAGTTGATCTTTGAGATGGTTCAGAAGCAAAAGAGAAAGTATTTACATCACACCCCCAACTAATAAAAGCCGCTGTTAACACAGCAAGGCCTGATGAAAACTTGCGGGAAGTAAGCAAAAAAGACTTTATGGGCATTGCAAATGTTGACTAGTGAAGAAAGTGGAATGAATTAAATTTGCTTCTTGCAAGCCAAAGTCGTAATCTAGTCAATTGTGCATATGGCAAAAGCATGCCAAAGCTAAAGACCCGCAAAGCTGCTGCGAAGCGGTTCAAAGCAACCAGTACTGGAAAATTCATGCGTCGTCGTGCATTCCGCAATCACCTGCTTGACCACAAAAGTCCAAAGCTAAAACGTCATCTAGCAACCAAAGCAGTTGTAGATGAAAGAGATGCGGAGAATGTAAGCCTTATGCTTCCGTATGCATGATGAATCTTCTTACATAAAGATTCCAGTCCAAGACTTTTAAATTCTTCAAGTTAATTTTCGCTATGGCAAGAGTAAAAAGAGGCAATGTTGCAAGAAAACGCCGCAACAAAATTCTGAGATTAGCAAGAGGCTTCCAAGGAAGTAATGGAAGGCTTTTCAGGACCGCTAACCAGAGGGTTATGAAAGCATTATGCAATGCATATCGAGACAGAAGAAGACGTAAGCGTGACTTCAGACGCTTATGGATTGCAAGAATAAATGCAGCAGCAAGAATAAATGGCGTAAGTTATAGCCGCTTTATGGGTAGTCTTAAAAAAGCAGACATACGTTTAAATAGGAAGATGCTTTCTCAGCTTTCATTAATTGATCCTAAAAGCTTTGAAGAAATTGTATCTAGTGCAAAATAACAAGCAGGTAAGTTACTTTTATCTAAGAGGTGAATTAAATATTCTATTTAGCCTGTACTGAAAAATTAAATTAATTCACAATTACAATATAAATAGTAAACTTAGTCTTATTTTAAGTGCAAAGTAAATACCTGATGAAGACTATCCTCCCAGAAACTTATTTAATCGTATTAATTAGCTTATTGGCTATCATTGCGGTTCTAGTTGGCCGCCAACTTATAAGTGTACGTCGCGACGAGGGAAAACTAATTAAGCTTGAGAAAAGTGGCTCTGCAGAGTCAAAAGAAGCAAGTGAATTGTATGAATTAGCTTCCGTACAGTTACGGAAAAGACTTTACCCTCAAGCACTAACTACGCTGAAGAAAGCTCTAAAATTTCTTGAAAATGAACCACCAGAAGCAAAGGCACTAATTGAAAATGCAATTGGCTTTGCACTAGCCGCTCAAGACAATTTTGAATCAGCTATAAATCACTATAAAACTGCTATCCAAGCAAAACCAGACTATCCAGTTGCATTAAATAATCTCGCTTTTGCAAAGCAAAAACTTCAGCAAGTCGACGAGGCAATCGAATTGTATAAACAAGTTTTGGAACTTGAGCCAAAAAATAAAACTGCCAAAAAGCAGATCAACAAACTGGAACAGATAAAATCTAATAAATTACCAAGTCGTGATGACAGCAGGGGCTTTTGAAAGCTTATTGATGCATTGTTTTCTCAATTCAAGCCTACCCCCAGGATGAGTCAATCTTGGTGAATTCCATGCAAGCAATCGAGCCCCTTGCAATCCCAAGAATGATCCTCCATCTTCTAATCCAGGAATGTCATTATTAGAATTCAACAAAATTTCTAATTGATCTGACTTTGCATTTAAATATCCACGAATTGGTATTTTTACATCATCTATAAACATTTCTCCACGTAAATCTAGTATTTTGCCGATTGATTTGATACCAGAAAAATTTATTATAACGTCTATATTTGAATCATCCTCAAAAGAACGATATACACCACACCATTTCCTAGGAAATGTGTTCACTAGCCCAGTAGCTCTTTTGACAGGGTCAAAATTATTTACAGATCCTTCCAATACAAACGGCTTGACTTCGAGATTGGTTTTGAGAAGCAAGTCTGTTTCGGCAACATCTTTCTCTGAATCTGACTTGAGGACCTTCTCAATGGGAGGTTGATTAGTAATGTCTGGAGTCAGAGATTGCTGAATAGCAGCCTCATTAGCTATCCAAAGATCCATTGAACTCAAAAAATGCATTGAACCACAGGATGATTACAACACGCTATAACCAAATGGGCTAAACAATCTTGCTCAAAAAAGAGTTTTCAAATACAACCGATCTCAAATAATGGCTGAAACGCTCAACAACACTGATCTACTAAAAATTGGTCCGAAAACCTTCAAAAGCAGACTCTTTACTGGAACAGGAAAGTTCAACAGCACAGATGAGATGCAAAAAAGCCTGGCATGCTCTCAAAGCGAAATGGTAACCGTTGCAGTAAGAAGAGTTCAATCTAATGAAATAGGGCATCAAGGCCTTATAGAAAAAATCAACTGGTCTAGATTTTGGATGCTGCCAAACACTGCAGGGTGTGCCAATTATGAAGACGCAATCCGAGTCGCTCGCCTGGGTAGAGAATTAGCAAAAATTGCTGGTCAAGAAGACAATAATTTCATCAAGCTAGAAGTAATTCCGGATAAAAAATATCTGTTACCAGATCCATTTGGGACATTAAAAGCAGCAGAAGAGCTTATTAAAGAGGGTTTTACTGTTCTGCCATATATCAATGCAGATCCATTACTTGCTAAAAAACTAGAGGAGATTGGATGCGCAACTGTTATGCCTCTTGGCTCCCCTATTGGATCAGGACAGGGACTCCGAAACAAAGCAAATATTTCATTAATAATTGAAAATTCCAAAATTCCTGTGGTTGTAGATGCAGGAATTGGTGTGCCCAGCGAAGCCTCTATCGCGATGGAGATGGGCGCAGATGCAGTTCTGATCAACAGCGCCATTGCCTTGGCTCAAAAACCTAGTCTGATGGCAAAGGCAATGGCCAAGGCCGTTCAGGCAGGCAGAGAGGCCTTCTTGGCGGGTCGATTACCTGTCCGAGAGGATGCCTCCCCAAGCTCTCCCCAAAGAGGGGTTGTTGAACCCGGTAAACATCAAAACGCGTAAAGGAAAGTAACAGTAAGTAACGGAATAGACCTTTGTGCATAGCAAGTCCATAAGGTCCGCCGAGATGAAAAAGGCCTATGCCTGTTACTCAAGAAGAAGGCGGACGACTAAATGCCTTTGCGAGAGAACCCAAGATTCAATTGATTGAACAAGGTGTTACTCCCACTAACTCCTATCGCCTAATCATTTTTGCTGGAACACTGATTTTGGTGGCTCTAATTGTCTTCGGGATTAACATCACCTGAAAACCCTGTAGTAGCTTGCTTAATAGAAAGAATGGCACTTACCTTCTGGAGTTTTGAGTGAAAGTACTCGTTCTTGGTGGTGACGGCTTCTGCGGATGGCCTTGTTCAGTCAATCTTGCTGAGCAAGGACATGATGTATTAATCGTCGACAACCTAAGCCGTCGCAAAATAGATGTCGATCTAGAGGTTGAGTCACTGACTCCTATCTCAAGCATCGGCGATCGCCTAAAAGCTTGGGAGGCAACAGGCGGGAAACCTATGCGCTTTGTTCATCTGGATATAGCGCATGAATATCAAACTCTTCTGGATCTCCTATTAGAAGAAAAACCAGACTCAGTTGTTCACTTTGCTGAACAACGCGCAGCACCCTATTCAATGAAAAGCAGTGCGACAAAGCGTTACACAGTAGATAACAACGTGAATGGTACGCACAATTTACTTGCTGCAATTGTTGAAAGTGGACTAGATATCCATATCGTCCACCTTGGAACCATGGGAGTTTATGGATACGGCTCTCACCGTGGCGCAACGATTCCTGAAGGGTATTTAAAAGTTGAAGTTCCACAACCAGATGGGAGCAGATTCGAAGAGGAAATTCTTCATCCCGCAAGTCCTGGAAGTGTGTATCACATGACTAAAACGTTAGACCAACTGTTATTTCTTTACTACAACAAAAATGACAACATTCGTATAACCGATCTTCACCAAGGGATTGTTTGGGGAACAAATACAGAGGCTACAAGTAAAGACCCTCGCCTTACCAATCGCTTTGATTACGACGGTGACTATGGAACTGTGCTTAATCGTTTCCTAATGCAAGCAGCTATTGGCTATCCCTTAACGGTGCATGGCACTGGTGGACAAACCAGAGCATTCATACATATCCGTGATTCTGTCAAATGTGTTCAACTTGCCCTAGAGAATCCTCCAGAAAAAGGCGAGAGAGTCAAAATCTTTAATCAAATGACAGAAAGCCATCAAGTTGGCGAACTAGCTAAAAAAGTTGCTGCTCTTACCGAAGCGGAGATCAACTATCTACCAAATCCAAGGAATGAAGCCGTTGAAAATGATCTTATAGTTGACAATAGATGCTTTATAGAACTAGGGCTGAAACCAACTACTCTTGATGATGGACTCCTAGAAGAGGTTGTAGGTGTAGCTCGTAAATTTGCAAATCGATGTGACCTCAAACGCATACCATGTATTTCTGCCTGGACTTCAACCCAAGCCAAAGCAATCAATAAGCCTTCCTGAAGGCCTAAAATAACTACCAAGTCACGTGAAAATAGCCTTTTTTACTGAGACATTTCTCCCAAAAGTGGATGGAATAGTTACTCGACTTACCAAAACAATTAAACACTTGATCGACTCTGGGGATGAAGTAATTATCTTTTGCCCAGAGGGAGGGCCTAGTAATTACTTAGGAGCCAAAGTTGTAGGCGTTCCAGCAATGCCTTTACCCCTTTATCCTGAACTAAAACTAGGTCTGCCAGGACCAGCGGTCTCTGAAGCCTTAGAAGATCTACATCCTGATTTAATTCATGTAGTCAATCCAGCAGTACTTGGACTAGGAGGAATATGGCTTGCAAAAACCAATGGAATCCCTCTAATTGCTAGTTATCACACCCATCTCCCCAAATACCTTGAACACTATGGAATGGGCATGCTTGAACCTCTTCTCTGGGAGCTTTTAAAAGCGGCACACAATCAAGCAGTTTTGAATCTCTGTACCTCAACCGCAATGGTCTCTGAGCTGAGCGAAAAAGGTATTCAAAATACTGCTCTTTGGCAAAGGGGAGTTGATACTGAATCTTTTCGACCTGAGTTGCGAAATGAAGCAATGCGAGCTCGCTTATTAGGAAGCAATGATGATCAAGGATCTCTACTTATATACGTAGGAAGATTATCCGCAGAAAAGCAAATTGAAAGAATAAAGCCAGTCCTTGATGCCCTTCCAGCAACTCGGTTAGCTTTAGTCGGAGATGGACCTTATAGACAACAATTGGAAAAGATTTTTGAAGGCACTGCCACTACATTTGTTGGATATTTATGCGGAGAAGAGTTAGCCAGTGCTTATGCAAGTGGGGATGCATTTCTTTTCCCGTCCAGTACTGAAACTCTTGGGTTAGTCCTCTTAGAAGCAATGGCAGCTGGCTGTCCGGTTGTAGGAGCTAATAAGGGTGGAATCCCTGACATCATTACTGATGGAAAAAATGGTTGTCTCTATAATCCAGATGGACCAAATGATGGTTCTGAAAGTTTAATTAAGGCAACAAAAAGGCTCCTGGGTAATGATTTAGAAAGACAAGCGATGCGTCATGCTGCAAGGGAAGAAGCAGAAAGGTGGGGCTGGAAAGCAGCAACTGAACAATTAAGAAGCTATTACCAACAAGTACTTGAAAAGTCTATAAAACTAGCTGCGTAAAAAATTAAGCTGCCTGTGGAGGGGGTGTTGGAGAACCCAATGGCTGAAAAGGTATCACCAATGTTGCCCATCTTTCAGGCCTTTCTGGCCTTTTTTTAAGAGGTTGTCTGATGCCAAATGGAACTCTAACTACATTAGTTCCATCAACTTTTATGGACTTGCCTGAATTAAATACAGATTCAACTTCATTTGAAAAAGAAGGCAAATGCAAAAATTCCTTTGATTCTTTTTTGCGAAGTTGCTTGATTGGATTTTCTTTAGCCATGTGCTGTCCCCTCCCCAAAATGAGAACTGCTGCCGTAAAGGATAGTCAAATTAGGTCATAAGGCAACAAAATAAAACCAAAAATTCGGTTTTCAGTGAAAATTTACCTCTTAAAGGTGATTTATGCCAGAGGTAAAAAATTTGGAGGGAATTTTAAATCTCATCCATGGGTGGACAAGAACAAATCAAATTTCGATCACCATAAACATTGTTAATACGGGACACTGCAGGCCAGAACTTGTTTCTGCGCAATTCATCCGAAGGAAACGCAGCGACTTGACGAGAGTATGGCCTATTCCACACCTCTTGCGTTACAGCAAACAAAGTGTGTGGGGACTTTTTCAAAGGATTGTTCTGAGGATCAATCTCACCCAACTCAATTGCTTCTATCTCAGAACGAATAGCAATCATGGCTTCACAAAAGCGATCTAACTCTTTTAATGCTTCGCTTTCAGTTGGTTCAACCATCAAAGTCCCTGCGACAGGCCAACTGACAGTTGGAGCATGAAACCCATAATCCATTAATCGCTTGGCTACATCATCAACTTCAATACCAGAACTACTTTTCAAAGGTCTCAGATCTAAAATGCATTCATGAGCAACTAATCCCCTCTGTCCTTTAAAAAGAACTGGAAAAAAAAAGTCCAACCTTTTTGCAATGTAATTAGCAGAAAGCAAAGCTACTGAACTTGCCTGGCACAAACCTTTAACGCCCATCATTCGTATATACATCCAACTAATAGACAAAATCCCTGCACTTCCCCACGGGGCTGCAGAAATCGCACCAATGGCCTTTTCCCCACGAGCACAATCAAGCAAAGGATGGCCTGGCAAATAAGGTTCTAAATGCATTGCCACAGCAATAGGTCCCACTCCTGGTCCCCCACCCCCATGAGGAATGCAAAAAGTTTTATGAAGGTTGAGATGACACACATCTGCACCATACAAACCAGGTTTGCAAAGACCAACTTGTGCATTCAGATTTGCACCATCTAAATAAACTTGTCCTCCATGAGAATGAATTAAATCACAGATTTCTCGAATCTTTGGTTCAAAAACCCCATGCGTTGATGGATAAGTAAGCATTAAAGCCGAAAGAGAAGGTGAATATAATTCCGCCTTATTTGTTAAATCATCAAAATCAATGTTCCCATCTTGATCACAAGCCACAGCAACAACTTTCATGCCAGCCATTACTGAGCTTGCCGGATTGGTTCCATGCGCACTGGTGGGAATTAAACAAATATCCCTATGACCTTGTCCTCGATCTTTATGCCAAGCCTGAATAACTAATAATCCAGCAAACTCACCTTGAGAACCTGCATTTGGTTGCAATGAGGTGGCAGCAAAACCTGTTAAAGCAGCTATCCATTTTTCAAGATCTTTAAATAAATGAAGATATCCACCAACTTGAGAGATAGGAGAAAAAGGATGAACATCTGCAAACTCCTTCCAGCCAATAGGAATCAATTCAGATGTGGCATTTAATTTCATAGTGCAACTACCTAGAGGAATCATCCCGTTTATTAATGAAAAATCTCGTTGTACCAAGCGCTGGATATAGCGTCGCAACTCAGTTTCACTACGAAAATCATTAAATACTGATTGTTTCAGCCAAGGTTCATTCCTTAAAGGTATGGAAGACAAGTAATCAGAAAGTTCGAAATTAATATCTGCAAATGGTGGCAAAGGTTGTTGAATTGCCTCAGCAAAAACCTTTTGCAACCGCAAAAACTCCTCCTCAGAAGTTAATTCATCAAAAGTAATTCCAAATCCGGTGGAATTCTCAACGGCTGCACCCAAAGGCAATACCCGCAAATTAAAGCCAGCAACTTTTGCTAGTTCATGAACAAGTGGAGACCGATCAAAACAAACCTCAATAGTGTCAAAACTAGGTTGACTCTCAAAAGAATACCCAAGCTGCTTTAAACATTTCTCAAATCTGACTCGATACAAAAAAATGCGCCTGGCTATTGACTCAAGACCTTCTGGACCATGGTTGACTGCATAAAAAGAGGCAATTACAGCCAACAAAACTTGTGCCGTACAAATATTACTAGTGGCTTTATCCCTTCGAATGTGTTGCTCCCTTGTCTGAAGAGCCAATCTGAGTGCTGCTTCCCCATCTGAATCAACTGACTGACCAACTAAGCGTCCTGGAACCTGTCTCTTGAAAGTTTCACGAGTTGCAAAAAATGCAGCATGAGGGCCACCAAATGCCATTGGCAAGCCAAATCTTTGAATACTGCCTACAGCTATATCAACGCCAAGATTTCCAACAGGTGCAAGTAAAACTTGAGCCATAGGATCTATTGCAATTGAAACCAAAGCATCTACTTGATGAGCACTATTTATAAATTTGGATGGGTCAAATAAAGAGCCCCTACATCCAGGTAGCTGAAGAAATAATCCAAAAATATTTTTGTCTAAATTAAAATCACTTAAAGAGCAAAGATCTATTTGAATACCCAATGGTTCTGCTCGAGTTCGCAGTACCGCCAATGTTTGAGGTAAAACTTCTTCATGGATAAGAAAGCGGCGCGCATCGGGATTCTTACGAACAGAAAAACTCAAACTCATTGCCTCAGCAGCAGCAGTTGCCTCATCCAGCAAAGACGCATTAGCAATTGGTAGGCCTGTCAACTCGCTAATAAGAGTTTGAAAATTAAATAAAGCCTCTAGCCTTCCTTGAGAAATTTCTGCTTGATAAGGGGTATAAGCGGTATACCAAGCAGGATTTTCTAAAACATCTCTCTGAATTAAAGGAGGCAGAATGGTGCCGTGATAACCAAGCCCAATAAGAGATCGAAGTACTTTATTTTTTCTTGCAATCCCAAGTAATTCTTCTATTGCCTTGGATTCATTACAAGAATTGGGCAAACAGCCTTTTGGAAAATCTCTATCTAGGATCTCAGAAGGAACAACAGCCTGAACAAACTCTTCCAAAGACGGATATTCCAGGAAGTCCAACATCTCCTGCTGGTCCTTTGAAGTAGGACCAATATGTCGCTGTAGAAACTCGGACGACCCAAACCCTGAAGATTGAGAAAGCTGATTCCCCAGCACTTTTCAATGAAACCAAAATATGTATTTAAGGTTATAAACGAATTCCGAAAGGTGTTAAGAAACTTTTGAAGTCAAACATTTTACTTAGCATTTACCTTGTTGGTATAGACCTTGGAATCCATCAATTGCTCTAATTGGGATAAATCGATAGGGCGCATTACAAGAAGCCAACCTGCTCCATGAGGATCATCCTGCAAGGCTTCAGGGCTCGCAAGAACTGATTCATTGCGTTGGACAACTTCTCCACTGATTGGCGAGTACATCTCCTCAACAGCCTTCACAGACTCCACTGAGCCAAAGCTAGAGCCCTGATTTATTGAAGTGCCAACCTCAGGAAGATCGACAAAAACAATGTCACCCAATTGATCAACTGCAAAAGCACTGATCCCTAATCGAACAAGCTCTCCTTCTTGGTGAGCATATTCATGGCTATCGGCAAAGCGAAATTGTTCGGGAAATGAAAAGGCCATCGAAAAGGGCCAAACGAAGCTTATTCACCAGTCTGAGGCAAATCCAAGAATCCTGCTTTCACTAAATCAGAAAGTGCGCGAATTAAAGCAATTTTTATATGAGCTCTATGGGTACCCCCTTGCACAAAAATGTTGTATGGAGGCCTAAAAGGTGCATCAGCAGAAAACTCACTTGTACTTCCATCAATAAACGTACCTCCTGCCATAACTAAATCCGCCTCATAACCAGGCATCGATGCAGGTATAGGCTCTAAATAAGCCCCAATAGGGGAACAAGCTTGAAAAGATCGACATACAACCTTTAAAGCTTCCGGACTCTTCAAACATACGCCCTGAATAATGTCTGACCTTGTTTCTCCAAATGAGGGATTGACAGAAAAGCCCAATTCCTCAAAAACACATGCAACCAAATCAGCACCAATCAACGCTTCTGCAACCATCTGAGGAGCAAGAAATAACCCTTGTAAAACTAAACGATTTAGATCAAAACAAGTCCCTCCGTCACTGCCAATACCTGGGGCGGTAAGTCTGCAGCAAGCCTTCTCAACAAGCTCAAGGCGACCAGCCAAATAACCACCGGTAGGAACTATTGTTCCACCAAGATTTTTAATTAATGAACCAGCAATCAAATCTGCTCCAACCTCTGTGGGCTCCCTGTCCTCGACAAACTCTCCATAACAATTGTCAACAAAACAAACAGTCTCAGGCTGTTTTCTATGAACTCTCTTACAAATTTCACCTATTAAATCAATCGACAGAGCATTTCTCCAGGAGTAACCGCAGCTTCTCTGAATAAACACAATCCCCCTAGGTCTTTCTAAAGCCTTTTCAAGGCCCGTCCAATCGATCGTGCCCTCATGAGCAAGTGATAGCTCTTCATAATTAATCCCAAATTCGGTGAGAGAACCATGGCCAGAGCCTCTTAAGCCTATTACCTCTTCAAGGGTTTCATAAGGCCTACCAGTTACAGAAAGCATCGACTCACCCGGTCTTAAGACGCCAAATAAAGCCGAAGCAATCGCATGGGTACCGCTAACAAATTGGAGTCTTACAGCTGCTTTTTCAGCACCTAAAACCCTTGCAAAAACTTTGTCTAAGACTTCTCTCCCTTTATCTCCATGTCCATAGCCACTCGCTGAGGCAAAATGATGAGTTGAAACCCGCTCTGCAGCAAAAGCATCTAAAACCTTTTCCAAACGATTCATAACGGCTTTAGTTCTTATCTCTGCCAAGGTCTGCAAACGATCTGATACTGATAAGACATAATCCTCTGCCCAATCATGTACTAAATCCGTATCCATTTGATGAAGATGGAATTTGGCCACAAACAATCAAGAGCGAGGTTTACAGTTCCTTAAAGATATTGATCCTTACTTTTCAATTTCCTATCCAGCTCACAGGAATTTGTGAAGCAGCATTTTTTATTACCTGAAGGAGTTCATCTTGGTTTCCCATTCCTCTAAAACTGAATCTAAAACCAGAGATCTACGTTTAAGAGCAGGAATCGTCAGCCCACGCAAACCACTTCCTGCAACTCAACGTAAATACCGACTGGGGACAACCACTTTCATGCTTGTAATGCATATTGGCGCAACATTTGCCCTACTCCCAAGGTTTTGGAGCTTGCAAGCAATCGCAATTTTTGCTGTTTTGTATTGGACAACAGTTTTAGGAGTAACACTTGGCCTTCATAGACTAGTCGCCCACAGAAGTTTTCTCACCCCAAATTGGGTTGAAAAAATCTTGGTGCTAATGGGAGCCCTTGCTTGCCAAAGCGGACCTATTGAGTGGGTAGCCCTTCATAGACACCATCACAAATTTTCGGATCAACCCAATGATCATCACGATGCAGGCAGAGGTTTTTGGTGGAGTCATAGCGAATGGATGCTGCACGAAATTCCAGTATTAAAGGATTCATATCGACTTGCTGGAGACCTCCTAGCAGATCCATTCTTCCGTTGGCTAGATCATTGGTTCCTCCTATTGCAAATCCCTTTAGGACTTTTTCTTTACTGGTTCGGGGAATTAGCACAAGTCCATGGTGGAGGGCTAGGGCTAGTGCTATGGGGCATACCTCTTCGCCTTGTAATCGTTTATCACGTCACATGGCTTGTCAATTCTGCAACTCATACTTTTGGCTATAGAAATTTTGACTGTCCAGATTTATCTAGAAATTGCTGGTGGGTGGCAATTCTTTCCTTTGGAGAAGGTTGGCATAATAATCACCATGCCTATCCTCAAAGCGCAAGGCATGGCCTTAGATGGTTTGAATTTGACATCACTTGGCAGCATATAAAGCTTTTAAAACACTTCGGTCTTGCGAGGCAAGTGCGGCAAGCTAAATAAATTTAGTCCTACCACCTTCATCTCCCTAGTAATCTTGCTCTTGCTCTAAGGTCTTGAAGAAATAGATTCATGCCAACTGAATCTGAACCTACAAGATTTCTATGAGTTGCATATAAATCAAATAATTCACCATCTAAATCATTAGCGCTGTAATCATTCAAACCAGCCATAACCTCAGCAAATCTCTCTCGTCTAGAAGACTTAATAACTGGATAAGCTGCCAAAACTTTTTCCCTGCATTCTCTCCAAGACTTCCCCTGACAGAAACAATCTGCAATAGCTGCACACAAACTACTTGCTTCATCATCATCTTCAATAAACCAATCAAAACTTTCTGGTAAAGAAGCTAAGCCAACAAAAATTTCAAAAAATTCTCCTGCCTTGAGAGGCTGTCCATAATCATTTTCTAAAGGAATAGCTGATTCCAGTAAAACCTTCAAAAGTTCAGGGTGCACATCCTGAAGTTGTTGACTGATACTTTCAATGCCTTCAGAAATAACTTCATTTGATTTTGCTAATGCTAAAAAAACTTCAGGTCCAGGTGAAAATAACTTCCCATTACGAAGATTAGAAATTTGAGAATTATGAACTTTTCCTAAATTCAGACTTTCTGACAATGCAGGTAAAACTTTGTGGGACCAACCATTGCGCTCATGCCAAACCCTAATCAAATGAGCCATAGCCCTACGGCCACTTGCAAGCTGATCGCGAAAATCATTAGTCACAGAATCAGGCAAAAGATCAGGCAAGGGATTGATATTGATCCTTATCAGCTATGGTAAACAACCATTTGTCGGATCAGCAATGGTTTCTAGTGGAATCACTATTGCGCATAGAAGTAAGCCAATAGCAAATGATAAAGCTATTGCTGCATCGGCAAAGCTACAAAATAGCTTAAGAAATTGGTCCAGTAATCACAAAAAAGAACGTCTTCGCTGGGGAGCGATCATATTCATGATCGCAATACATTCATTAACTATATATGCCTTATTCCCAAAATTTTGGTCTTTCCAATCAATCGGAACCTTACTGACTTTGTATTGGGTCACAGCTTGTCTTGGGGTCACACTTGGATATCACAGGCTTTTGTCACACAGATCATTTCACGTACCGAAATGGCTGGAACGCATCTTTGCAACTTGTGGTGCCTTGAGTTGCCAGCATGGCCCTATTGACTGGGTCGGACTTCACCGCCACCACCATATCTTTTCAGACACTGCAGCAGATCACCACAACAGTAATAAAGGATTCTGGTGGAGTCACATGGGATGGATGTTTGAACCTATTCCAGCCATGAAAGCTGTGCCAAGATTAAGTCGTGATCTCAGTAAAGATAGATATTATCGCTGGCTAAATAAATACTTTCTCCTACTTCAAATCCCATTAGGTGTAGTTCTTTACTGGATTGGACATTTCAGTGGATTAAATAGCTGGAGCCTTGTCCTATGGGGTATTCCAATGCGATTGGTGATTGTTTATCACGTCACCTGGCTTGTCAATTCAGCTACTCATTGCTGGGGAACTATTGCGTTTGATAGTGGTGATGGATCACGCAATAACGCTTGGGTAGCGGCACTGACTTTTGGAGAAGGATGGCATAACAACCACCATGCCTTCCCAAATTCAGCACTACAAGGACTTGGCAGAGGGCAAATTGATCTCACTTGGCAACATATTCGGTTGCTAAGAGCTTTAGGCCTAGCAAGCAAAATTCGCCTACCAGTAAAGTCATAAAATTGAAAAAGTAGAACTCTCAAGTTTTTCCTCCTAAAAGACCCATGCCAAAGCGCGTACAGTTAGTTCTCAACGAAGACGTCCTAAGCCTTGGCAAGGAGGGAGATCTTGTAGAAGTAGCACCTGGCTACGCACGCAACTTTTTATTGCCATATGGGAAGGCCCTTCCTGTTACTCCAGCAGTAATGAAGCAAGTGCAACATCGAAAAGCCAAACAATTAGAACAAGAAGCAGCTTTAAAACAAGAGGCTTTAGATTTCCAAACAGCACTGATCACCATTGGACGCTTCACTGTCAAAAAACAAATTGGCGAAGATGATGTCCTTTTCGGTACAGTCACAAATGGTGATGTTGCTGAGGTAATCGAAGAAGCCACCAAAAAGAAAATTGATAGAAGAGATATAAATGTCCCTGAAATCCATAGAACAGGTAAATACAAGGTCCAAGTTAAGCTCCATAGCGAAGTCACAGCCGAAATCAACCTAGAAGTGATTAGCTACTAAATGAGTTGCATAGAAGCGCCAACCAGCCAAAGTAGAAAAAGCAAAAGGCATAGATAAATGGTGATTGCCCCAGTTCCCAACAATGGTGATATCGACCCAAAAAAAGGATCTAGGTCAACTGAACAAACCTCGAAATCACGTGAGCCAAGGTTTGAGGCACCACCAGACTCAATACCACCTCAGAATCTTGAAGCTGAAGAAGCCGTTCTTGGGGGAATCCTCTTAGACCCTGACGCAATCAGTCGTATCGCAGACATACTGCAACCAGAAGCTTTTTATCTAAATGCACATAGGGAGATATACCGCACAGCTTTAATGCTTCATAGCCAGGGTAAGCCGACTGACCTAACAGCCATGAGTGCATGGTTAGCAGATACAGGATCATTAGAAAAAATTGGGGGTAGCAATCGGCTAGTTGAATTAGTTGAACGAATTGCATCCACAGCCTCAATAGAACAAGTCGCAAAGTTAGTTATGGATAAATTCCTTCGACGACAACTAATTCGATCAGGCAACGAAGTCATCAAACTTGGTTTCGATCAAAACCAACCAATGGAAGAAGTTTTAGATAAGGCCGAACAAACAATCTTTGCTATTAGCCAAGAAAAACCTTCAAAAGGACTTACACCTACAGCTGAAATCCTTACAAGCACATTTAATGAAATTGAAAGTCGCTCTCTAGGAACTTCGGTTGCAGGTATACCTGTAAATTTCTACGACCTTGATGCAATGACGCAAGGACTGCAAAGAAGTGATTTGATCATTGTGGCGGGAAGACCTGCAATGGGAAAAACATCTATCGTCCTCAATCTTGCCAAAAATGTAGCTCAACTTCATAACCTTCCAGTCTGTGTTTTCAGTCTAGAAATGAGCAAAGAGCAACTTACCTACAGACTTCTATCTATGGAAGTGGGAATTGAAAGTGGGAGACTCCGAACAGGCCGATTACAACAGGATGAATGGCCTCTCCTTGGCCAAGGAATTAATACCCTCGGCCAGTTGCCTATATATATAGATGATAAGCCCAATTTAAGTATTTTAGAAATGCGATCTTTATGTAGGAGATTAATCGCAGAACAGGGCAAAGAACTAGGTCTAGTAGTTATTGATTATCTCCAGCTTATGGAGGGTTCTACACCTGATAATCGAGTTCAAGAGCTATCAAGAATTACTAGAGGCTTAAAAGCTATGGCAAGAGAAATGAAGGTGCCTGTTATTGCTCTTTCTCAACTTAGTAGAGGCGTTGAATCAAGAACAAATAAACGCCCTATGTTAAGTGATCTTCGTGAGTCAGGTTCAATTGAGCAAGATGCAGATTTAGTCTTAATGATCTATCGAGATGAATATTATAATCCTGAAACTCCAGACAGAGGGATCACTGAAGTGATCGTCACAAAGCATCGAAATGGTCCCGTTGGAACAGTAAAGCTTCTTTTTGAACCACAATTCACTCGATTCAGAAATCTTGCAGCATAAAACATGAATTATCTACTGAAATACAAGCTGCTAATTAAAATCAAGTAAGAATGAGTCAACCAACTGAAATTTTTGATGTAATAGTTGTTGGCGGCGGCCATGCTGGTTGCGAGTCAGCAGTAACAACTGCAAGGCTGGGCTTGTCAACAGCTTTAATTACTCTCAACTTAGACAGGATTGCTTGGCAACCATGCAATCCTGCCATAGGCGGCCCTGCAAAAAGTCAACTCGTCCATGAAGTTGATGCATTGGGAGGTATTATTGGGAAATTAGCAGATGCAACAGCAATACAAAAAAGAATACTGAATGCAAGTCGAGGGCCAGCAGTTTGGGCGCTAAGGGCTCAAACTGATAAAAAAAAATATTCACAAGAAATGCTGCGTTTACTTCAAGAAACACCAAACTTAGTCATTAGAGAAGCAATGATTACAGGACTCGAAATAGATAACAATATTGAAACTTGTAATTCTATAATTAAGGATTCTAAAATCGCAAATATAACAGGTGTTAAAACATACTTTGGCAGTACATACTCAGCAAAAGTAGTAATACTTACTACAGGTACCTTTCTAGATGGAAAAATTTGGGTAGGAAGCAAATCAATGTCAGCTGGACGTGCTGGAGAACAAGCTGCTACAGGTCTGACTAAAGAATTAGAGAGATTAGGATTTACCACTGAACGATTAAAAACGGGAACCCCACCAAGAATCGATAGAAGAAGTATTGATCTTGATTCGCTACAAGAACAGCCAAGTGATGCCTCAAATAAATTTTTTTCATTTGATCCTTCGAGTTGGACCAGTGGAAGGCAAATCAGCTGTCATATAACAAGAACGACAGAAAAAACTCATAAGTTAATAGCAGATAATTTAAACTTGACACCAATATATGGAGGTTTTATTGATAGCAAAGGCCCTAGATATTGCCCTTCAATTGAAGATAAGATTGTGCGTTTTAAAGACAAAGCATCACATCAGATATTTTTAGAGCCTGAAGGTTTAGATACGCCAGAGATTTATGTTCAAGGCTTCTCTACAGGATTGCCAGAAAATTTACAACTTGAACTATTGCGAACATTACCTGGCTTAGAAAAATGCCTCATGCTAAGGCCAGCATATGCAGTTGAATATAATTACTTACCTGCAACACAACTTAAGCCTTCTCTTGAAACAAAAAGAATTGGAGGTTTGTTTAGTGCTGGCCAACTAAATGGAACAACAGGCTATGAAGAGGCAGCTGCTCAAGGGTTAGTAGCAGGAATCAATGCAGCTCGTCTAATACATAACAAAGAAGCGATTTATTTCTCTAGAGGAGAAAGCTATATTGGCACAATGATTGATGACCTTGTGAACAAAGACCTGAAAGAACCATATAGAGTCTTAACAAGTAGAAGTGAATATCGTTTAGTTCTACGTGGTGACAATGCCGACAGAAGGATGACTCCAACAGGCTATAAACTAGGGTTAATAGACGAAAGAAGATGGATGTTATTTCAAGAAAAGCAAGATTTACTCAAGCAAGAAAAAAAGCGAATGATCACTACCCGAATAAAAGAGAGCGATCCAATTGCAACTGCATTAGCAAAAGAAACTGGAGGTCCAATCAAAGGTTCCATAACACTTGCAGATTTACTAAAAAGAACTGGAGTACATATTGATGATCTAAAAAAATATAACTTAGTAGATTCAAGATTAGATATAAGCGTTCTGGAGGGGACAGAAATAGATATTAAATACAGTGGGTACTTAGAAAGACAGCAAGCTCAAATAGATCAACTCGAAAAGCAAAGGAAGTTAATGCTTCCCGAAGGAATTAATTATAATTTGATTAATACAATCTCACAAGAAGCCCGTGAAAAGTTAACTAAAAAAAGACCAAAGAATTTTGGACAAGCAGCTGATCTCCCGGGAGTCAGTAAAGCAGATTTAACTGCTTTACTAATTTGGTTAAAACTTCAAAAGAAAAAAAATTCAAAGGACCATGTTTTAAACAAAATAGCATCAACTTCATAACTATGAAATATCTACTATTCAGCAGGAGGTAATTTCTGATTCATTCATTATTTCACTCCCCAAAACCGATTTGGGAAACACCTTCAGAAGCCGTGCTCGCTGGTCATATCCCACAAAGCCTTTCCGGGCCTTGGAAATTACTACTTCTTGGGGATGGCAGTCCAACTCGACATCTCCATTTATTGACCGGTCATCAAGTGGAAGTAAAGCTTATTGGGATGGCAGCAATCCCTTCAGCAAATGATCAAGCCCCAAAAGAAGTAAAAGACCTCAAGCCTCCGTTGCTCCGTCGCCAAGTCTGGTTAACTTGCAACGCACAAACACTTGCATGGGCTGAAAGTTGGTGGAATCAAAATGAAGCAGAAGAGCATCTTCAAAAAAAAGATGAGCCGATCTGGAGAAGTCTTACTAAAGGCAGATCAGAACTATTTAGAGAAGTGGATGGTCTGGCATTAGTTCGAGGAGATTGGCTTGAGACTGAATTTGAAAGAAAAGGCCCTTTCTGGAGCAGGCATTATCGTTTCTTTCGTAACGCAAAAGAATTGACTGTTATTAGAGAAGTTTTCAGTCCAAATCTTGAAACCTGGCTAGGACCACAGACTGACAGCGACTAGATTTAAGACAATTTAAGAATTTCTAAAGTTAAGTAATATTTACTTGACAACTTGCCAATCTAAATGGTTGCCGGAATATAGGAGCAGTGGTTCCTTTACTCATGGCAACCTCTTCTAATTGGCTAAATCTGACAGATCTAGGCCGACTGTATGGAATCTCAGCCTTGCGGTGTGGTCGAGAATTGCAATATCAAGGCTGGAGAGATCGTTATGGCAGGCCCACCCCTGAAGCACTAGAAGCAGGAGCGGCTTCAGAGCATGGCCCCAATAACCCACCAAGAGCAGCCCTATGGAACACTAAACTTTGCAGTGAATTACTAGAAAAAATAGGTTTTCAGCCTATAAGCAAAAAGCTTCAAATCGAACAATGGGTAAGCCTCTTAGAAGCAATCAATGAAGGATCGCCATCTATAAATACAACCACCGATCAAATGGCTGAAGAATTGCCAAGTGACTTAGTTGAAGATGTAAATACTCAGTTAAAATTAAGAGGCAGTAATTTCAAGGTACGGAAAAAAACAAATGAATTTAGTTATAAAGCGGCTTGAAAATAAAATTTGAAGAAGGTTCAAGATATCGGAAGAAAATGATACATAATTTTTTTGGATCATTCATTTCGCCTGCGACTAGATCTTGGCAAAGGCCTCCTCTTTGAAGATGTTGGCTGACGCCTAATAGCAGATTGATTCGAAGATTCTTGCTTGCTAGCAACATTGCCACGCTTCCACTGATTAACTTTATATGATGATGATTCTGGCCAAGTTTCATCCTGGCAATCATCTTCTATCTTGCCAGAAGACGGTGGCAGTGCCTTAGGAACTCTTAAAGATATTGCTTCTAAAGGTTTCTTTTTACTCGAATCTAAAAATTCCCGCCCAGTAACTTCCTTCTCCCAAGGCTCTAACCATTCATCCTCGTCTTCAAGAAACCAATCAAGCTTATCTCCGACCCAACGCCCCAAGTTGTCTAATCTTGAGCTTGCAATCCTTGCTTGATTAGCGTCACGCCTTTTACTCCCTGGTCTTGTTCCTGCAACACCATCGACAAATTGTCTGCCAGTCTCAATCCATTTATCCACTTTTCTATCCAAAGGATCCCTGGAACGAAAACGGCGCTGCTGATTTGGACGACTCGAGTTCATATATTTAACTTAGCGATGTCGGCGCTTTAACCAACACTCTCGATGAAAACCAATAACAACAATTGAAATTCCACAAATTTGAAGAACCAAAAAGAAAATATCCATTCTCAGGAATTTGATGCTGCAGGCTCAAAAGCCAATAAAAACTTTGAGTCCCACATTCCAGAGCTATAAGTTTCACAGCATTTTCTACAAGCCACCTTACGAACAATGCGTTTATATGGAAATCGAAGCCCACAATTGGGACACATCGCCCACCATTTTGGAACACTTATTGGCACGGGGAATGAATGACGTAAGGTCACCTGAAACTTGTTCTGTGCTGAGTTAATAGCAGACATGCGGGCTCGGAAATTAGCACCATGAACTTCTTTCTTCTTCAAAACCAAATCAATCCAGGCATGGATCATTTCATGGCATAAGGTGCTCTTAGTAGCAGACAAAGGAAGATGCTCTAAAAGGGGTTGAGATAAAACAATTTCACATCCATAATCTCCAGCGACCCCTCGCCCTCGTCTGTAAACACCAGCTGTCTTACGCAATTTGCCATCACTCCATCGCACAGGTACAAGTGTTTTTTTTCCAACTACTAGAGCACCGTCAAAATGTTCTCGATTGAAACAATGAAAAAGTGGCAGGAGAGGAACCAGTGGCATTAAGGGGGTTCAGAGAATCGCCAAAGACAATCTATGCAAATTTGCCTAAAAATCAGCCAAGCTGATACCAATTTCTTTCTACAGTGACCACATAACAAACCTGTTTTTGAATTCAAACGATGGATGGGGCTTTAGTACAACAAATAGGAATCAAGGCACTTCTGGCTGGTGCTGGTGTGCTTCTGATCTTCTGGACGGTCAATGCCGTAAAACTTGTGATAAGTGCGCGAGGCATCAACCCTCTAGTCAAAAAGTTCTTCAATCAAATAGCGGCAGGAAGAATAGATGCTGCATATTTGCTTACATCTAAAACCTATAAGCAACATGTAAATCGCCAAGATTTCCTCAAATTTCTAGCCGGATTAGAACTCAATCGTTATAGAAATCTAAAATCAGGTCGGCCTAGAATTCAAGATGAACAAATTATTCTTACACTAAAGCTAAAGTCAGAAGATAAAAAGTCAGAATTACCTCTAGATTTTACATTTATAAAAATCGAAAAAGCATGGCAAATAGATCGGATAGCTAGAGCATAGAAAAATATAATAATAACGATCAGTGACTGAGATTGCAAACCAACTCTCTGAACGTGCATCAGAGCTACGTAATCTAATTAATAAAGCAAACCATGCTTACTATGTACTAGACAGACCCTTACTCGAAGATAGTACCTATGACCAATTATATCGAGAGCTAATTGACTTAGAAATAAAATATCCTTCCTTAATGAGTAAGGATAGCCCAACACAAAGGGTTGGCGGGAAAGTAGCCAAAAAATTTGAAACTGTGAGGCATCGCATACCATTACTAAGTCTTGATAATGCATTCAACTTTGAGGAATTAGGCTCATGGTTCTCTAAAAGTAAAAACCAAATAGAGCTTTTCTTTTCTAAGCAAATAGCAGAAGAAAATATTGCAATTGTAAGCGAACTCAAAATTGATGGAAATGCAGTTTCTCTTAGTTACTTAAATGGGATATTGATAAAAGCAGCTACCAGAGGAGACGGTAATGAAGGTGAAGAAATAACAGCAAATGCTCGAACAATCCCATCAATACCTCTTAAACTACATCTAAAGAACCCACCTCAATGGTTAGAGGTAAGAGGTGAAGCTTTCATTCCTAAAAAAATCTTTGAGACAATAAATATTGACAGAGTAAAGTCAGGCGAGAATCTATTTGCAAATCCAAGGAATGCTTGTGCTGGAACCCTTCGACAATTAGATCCTAAAATTGTTGCGTCAAGACATCTAGATTTTTTTGCTTACACCATTCATTTGCCAGATGAATGGCAAAATCAAGAAGGAAAAAAGATATTCAATCCACCAAAGGAGCAATTTGAAGCCCTTGAATGGCTAAAATATGCAGGTTTTAAAGTTAATCCAAATACTAAACTTCTACATGGAATAGAAGAAGTAAAAGATTTTTGTAAAGACTGGGAAGATAAAAGGCAACTACTTGATTATGAAATCGATGGAATAGTTATGAAGCTGAATCAATTTGAACTTCAAAAATTGATTGGTTGTACCCAAAAGGCTCCAAAATGGGCTATTGCTCTTAAATTTCCGGCTGCAGAGGCACCAAGCAAATTAATCAAGTTAACGTGCCAAGTAGGACGAACAGGAGCAATTACTCCTGTTGCCGAATTTGAACCAATTTCCTTGGCTGGCACAACTGTTAGCAGAGCAACATTACACAATGCAGATCGATTAATAAAGCTGGACTTACATATTGGTGACACAATTACTATTCGCAAAGCTGGTGAAATAATCCCAGAAGTTGTAAGAGTTATAAAAGAATTAAGGTGTAAAGATGCAAAAAAAATTGAATTACCTGAATTTTGCCCAGAGTGCCAATCACGACTTAGTAAAGAACAAGGGGAAGCGATAACAAAATGTGTAAACAATAAGTGTCCAGCAATTTTACGGGGATCTTTAAGGCACTGGGTGAGTAAGGCGGCAATGGATATAGATGGTCTAGGAGCAAAATTAATTGAACAGTTAGTTAACGAAGGAGTAATAACATCAATAGCAGATCTTTATGAACTAAAAAAAAGTTCTTTGGTAAAGATAGAAAGAATGGGTAGCAAGTCAGCCGAGAATCTACTCTTAGAATTAAGCAAATCAAAAAATAAGCCTTGGCACAAACAATTATATGGTCTTGGGATTTCTCACATTGGAGAAACAAATGCAAAATTAATAGCAAGCAAATTTGAAAGTATTATTGAATTAAATGAAGCGGTAAGAAATAATCCAGAACTTATCACCTCAATACATGGAATAGGACAAGAAATTATCAACTCCCTTGAAGAATGGTTTTCGAATACTGGCAGCCAAGAGTTAATGGCGTCACTTAACAAAGTTGGAATCTCTCTAAAAGCTTCGGAAGAAATAATAGAAATGGCTAATCAACCTCTAAAAGAATCAAATCATTTAGAAGGTAAAGTATTTGTAATAACAGGAACTATGGAATCGCTAAGTAGACAAGAAGCCAAAGAGCTAATTGAAAAAGCTGGGGGAAAAGTAAATTCTTCAATTAGCAATAAGACATCTTATTTAGTCGCAGGAGATAAAGCGGGCAGCAAGTTAAGAAAGGCGAAAGACCATGGGGTTGAAATTATTGACGAACAAACACTAAAAAATCTTTTTTTATTATAATATTAATAGTAGATTCCCTGAACACTACATACAACATGAACGCCACCAAAATCAATTTCTGGATAAAAACCGAATGTGGGCGTCTTAAATACAAAACATTAGCAAGTAGAACTGGTTTTTTCAATAAGATGAGGCTTTATTGGTATATTTTATTTGCAAGCATTAGAGACTTAAGCATTAAGAATGCAGATCAAATAGAAGAATCAAAATCTTGAATTGCAATAGTCGCTGCTCTAGTAATTATGAAAATGATAGCCAAAGTTGAAATTAAGCCAAGCAAACTTACTAAAGAATAGTTAGAGCTTTGGTTATTATTCAGAACCTCGCTAAATTTAGAAAAATTACCGGCTAACTTACCCAAGCCACAATAGAAAATTGTTCCTGGCAAAATACCTGCAAGTCCAATACTATAATCTATAGGTTTGATATCACTTAAGCCATAGGCAAAATTCATCAAACTAAAAGGAAAAACTGGTGAAAGCCTTGATAAAAAAACAATCTGTAAACCCTGGCGACTAATAGCTTTCTGAACAAAATCAAACTTTGGGAATTGGGATATTCGTGCTTTGATCCAATTCCGAAAAATACTTCTGCTAATCCAAAATGCTGCTTGTGCTCCGAAAAATGCACCTAGGAAAACCACCGCACTACCTACCCAAGTCCCATACAAAACTCCAGCAAGCATTGAGCCCCAGATTCCAGGCAGCAATAAAGTTACCCAAAGAGCGTATAAAATTATGAACGCAAATAATCCAACTGGTGTTTGAAGAAATTGAGATAAGCTTTCTAAAGGTAAGTTACTAATATGCATTCAAATCAACCAAGCAAATCAGATATACGCTTAAGCGCTAAAGATTTCTGTGACTGAGCTTCAAGTAAATTTTTTCTACATTCATTCACAACATCAACTGGGGCTTTTTCTACAAATTTAGAATTTGCCAACCGATTAGTTAGGCTCAAAATCTCCTTATCAGCTTTGACAATATCAGTCTGAAGTCTCTTATGCAATTCATCTAAATCCACTAAACCTTCTATAGGCAAGACAACCTCCAACTCTCCAACAACGCCTGCCAAGGCTTTAATAGGGGGCTTCAAAGAAGCTGATTTCGGATCTAAAATCTCTAGATCGCTACATCTAGTAAGCGATTTAATATTATCTTGAGTCTTTAAAATCATATCAATCAAATCTTTTTTGTTAGTAATAATCGTCACTGGAATGTATTGAGAAGGCTTCAAACCTGCCACTGATCTGAGATTTCTAACCAAGCGAATAAATGAAAATAGCTTAGAAAAAGAGCCCTCAAGTTCATCGCTTATATACTTCTCGTCATTTTCGGGCCAAGCCTGTAATGCAAGCAACTCATTGTCCGAGTTACCAGTCAATGCATGCCATAATTCCTCTGTTAAATGAGGCATAAGAGGGTGCATCATTACTAATAAGTCATTGAGAACTTTTACTAAAACACACCTAGCAATTCTTTGATCTTCTTCTAGCAATGACTCATTCTTAAAATTCTTAGGGTTCAACCTTGGTTTAACTAGCTCCAAATACCAATCACAAAAATCATTCCATACAAATTCATATAGGCCTTTTGCAGCCTCTCCAAGAGAATATTGTTCATAACGATTGGCTGTGTCACGATTGACTCTTGCTAATCGAGACAAAATCCAACAATCTGATGGCTTTAATTCAGAAGTGTTTATCTTCTCCAAACCCTCATTAGGAACAGAGCCTAAATTCATCAACGTGAAACGAGTCGCATTCCACAACTTGTTAGCAAAATTCCTCGAAGCTTCGACCGTCGCAGATGTTTCGTTCTTACGGTCGAAATCAAGACGAATGTCCTGCCCAGCGCCAGCTACCTCGCGAACTAATGCAAAGCGCAAAGCATCTGTTCCATAACGATCAATCAGCAAAATTGGATCAATTCCATTACCTGCACTTTTACTCATCTTGCGGTTCTGCTCATCACGCACTAAACCGTGGATATAAACATCTGAAAAAGGCATCCGCCCAGTAAAGGCGCTAGCCATCATTGTCATTCTTGCAACCCAAAAGAAAATGATGTCAAATCCAGTCACCAAAGTACTGGTGGGATACCAACGTGCAAAATCTGCATTGCTTTCATCAGGCCAACCTAAAGTTGAAAATGGCCATAACCCACTTGAAAACCAAGTATCTAAAACATCTTCATCTCTCTGAATTTGGGCCGCGTTGCCAAATTTCTTCTTTGCTTGACTTAGCGCCTCAGCTTCAGAACAAGCAACAACATATGGAGTCTTATTGGTCAAATCTCCATCAGTTTGACTAATCACATACCAAGCAGGAATCCTGTGCCCCCACCAGAGCTGTCTACTTATGCACCAATCACGTATATCAGTTAACCAATCTCGATAAACCTTTTCCCAACGACTTGGAAGAAAACGAGGTTCACCTTTCGATAGGGAATCTCGGCATTTGGCTGCCAATGGTTCCATATGAACAAACCATTGTGTTGAAAGCAAAGGCTCGACTGGAACTTTGCCTCTATCTGAGAAAGGAACACTGTGGCGGTAAGGCTCAATTTTTCCTAAGAAGCCCTTATCTTCCAAAGCTGCAACTACTGCTTTCCTTGCCTCAAAACGATCAAGATCTTTGAAACAACCAGCCTGCTCATTCATTGTGCCGTCTTTATTCATAACAGTTATCTGAGGTAACCCATGCCTCTGACCTATCACAAAATCATTTGGGTCATGAGCCGGAGTGACCTTTACGCATCCTGTTCCGAAATCTTTATCCACATGTTCATCAGCAATAACAGGAATCTGTCTTCCAGTTAATGGCAGGTCAACTAAAGCTCCAACTAAATTCTGATATCTCTCATCAGAAGGGTTCACAGCTATAGCTACATCGCCCAACATTGTTTCAGGGCGAGTAGTTGCGACTTCTATAAATTCAATTGGACTGCTCAAAGAAGAAGGAACAAGTGGATATTTGAAATGCCAGAGAAATCCATCTACTTCTTTCATCTCAACTTCTAGATCACTAACTGCTGAGCCTGAAGCAGGACACCAATTAACTAAATACTCACCCCGATAAATTAAGCCCTGATCATGAAGTCGAACAAAAGCTTCTGTTACGGCTTTGCTCAATGTTTCATCAAGCGTGAATCTTTCCCTTAACCAATCAACAGAATAACCAAGTCGGCGAAGCTGCTGAACAATTTGCCCGCCACTTTGAGATTTCCAATCCCATGCAAGCTTGAGGAAATCCTCTCTTCCAACATCTTCTAGCTGAAGGCCTTCCTTCTTTAATTGCTTTTCAAGAATATTTTGAACAGCAATAGAAGCGTGATCAGTTCCTGGCAAGCAAAGAACATTTTTTCCTTGTAATCGCTGAAACCTAACAACAGTGTCAATCAAAGCTGTATTAAAGGCATGTCCCATATGGAGAGTGCCTGTCACATTTGGAGGTGGAATAACTACAGAAAAAGCCTTGCCTGATGAATTTGGATCTGGATGAAACGCTTCATATTTGTCCCAAGCTTCCTGCCAACGACTTTCTGTTCCAGCAGGGTCGTAGGTTTTAGGTAAATCATTTGGCCCCTGCATAAGGCCTGCAGTTTCTGACAAATCAGTCACAGGCGAAAAAATAGGCATGGCAACCATGCTCGCAAAAGACAACTACAAATGGTTGATTCAAGATTCAACTACCAATTGAAGAGGACTTCCAAGGTATGGAAATCATTGCATCAAACACTTCCCATGAACTTCGATCAAGTTCCACTCTTTGAACTAATCCAACACGATCCAATGCTAAGGCTGCTTGATCTTCTGTGATTTGACTAGCACCTCTTAAAGACATCACCAAAACCTTCGATTCAGCTGGATCTGCCATTAAACGAATAGAAAGATTTTCCAAAGTTCTTTCAAAAAAAATCCTTCTCATTCTTTTGGACAGCGAAGGGCCTAAAGCATCAGCAAACAATTCAAGACTTTCCCCTTCCCCAGATAAACCGCAATTTAATGTCATCCAAATTAAAAACTTGGCCCAACTATCTAATGTCCAAAAGGGCTCAAAGCTATTTCTATGGCGAATAACCAAATCTGTCAAAGCAAAGTCAAAAATCTTTGCCTGAAGAACAATTTTCTTTGAATCGTGGTTAGTGGACATCTTCTCCTCCTAAAATCATTATGGTGTCGCCTTTAAACAGGCACTAATTATCATGATGGATCTAAACGACCCCGAACTTGAGTTTGCCGATCTCGTATATGCCTATCAAAGCTGGGTAATTGCGGTCATTAATGATGAAAAGTTAGAAAGCGAAGAAAAGCTTCTCTCTGATGAGATTACAGAAGAAGCATTGAATGCCATGCGTTTTCTACCAGGAGAAGTGACCAGTGCGATTGAAACCAGCTTGGCAAGGGTCTATGAAGTCGATGCTGATGAACTAGCAGCATTGCTATTCCCCGAAGATTAAAAGAGAGAATCTCTAATAAATAACTTGCCATAAAGCATAATGAAAAAAGTTTTTAAAAACTGAATGCATTCAGGCATTTCATCTTTTAAGCTTGTCAAATAATTTAATTAATCAAATTGGCTAGAATTGATTGATATCAGTTGGTTTAGAAGAATCAGTACTCTCAATGACACCTAAATCCACTGCCGCAAGCGCATCCTTCAGCACTCTCAGGCGTACTAATTAAAAAACCACCACCACTTAAATCACCATAATAATTTAATTTCAGACCCTGAAGTAACTCAACTTGCTGAGAAGGCGCATACAAAGTTATTCCATCAGTTCGTGCAATAGGCACACCTCCATGTATCCCAGGCCTCAATCTGATGTGCAACCATCCTTCGCCACAACTATCTTCTTGCAAGTCAAGATGCATTACACCAGGTGAGCCCCCAAAGGCTGCCTGACGACCAAGCTCAGATGCTGCCTCTCGAGTAATCAATAAACTCAAACCTTTTTGCATATGCAAAAACAAAAAAATAAATGGGCGATCCAGGGTTCGAACCAGGGACATCCTGCTTGTAAGGCAGGCGCTCTACCGCTGAGCTAATCGCCCATACATACAATTCTGCCATTATTAAGGCAGGCTGCACTACACCTTTATACAGCAATGGCCTCCGGGCAAGAACATGACAAGTCAACCAAGCTATGGAGTGTGCCCTTCGGCCTTGTAATAGGCATTTTATTTGGCTTTAAAAGTGGAGTAATTGCATCAATATCATTTACCTTTGGCGGATTATGGCTTTCACCAGACCTAGACACATACTCAAAGGCTCTTAAGCGTTGGGGACTTATTCAATTTATTTGGTGGCCATATCGAAAAGCTATCCCACACAGATCTGTCCTATCTCACGGTCCATTCATAGGTACTGCATTCAGAATAATCTATTTAATATGTATTGCAGTCTTAATGATTTTAATTTCAGAGTCACTGGGAGGTCCAAAGCTATTTCTTACAATTCAGACAATTCAAGAGCTTTTTAGTTTATATAAGAATTATCTCCTAATCGCTTTTTTTGGAATTGAAGCAAGTGCATGGCTTCATTTGATTAAAGATGGCGATCCATTACCCCATGAATGGCACAAGTGGAATCGTCGTTAAGGTGTAAGACTTAAATTATTTTAACAACATGGAAAGGGATTTAAATTCTGCAGAAGCATTATCAGATTTGATTAATACAGTGTCGAAGCTAAGGGACCCATTAAATGGTTGCCCCTGGGACCTAGAGCAATCTCATACTTCTCTAATACCATTTGTAATAGAAGAAGCTTATGAAGTCGTTGATGCAATAAGGAATCAGAGTGACAGTAATCTTAAAGAAGAGCTTGGAGATCTATTGCTACAAATAATCTTGCATTCACAAATTGCAAGTGAAGACAAACGTTTCAATTTCAAAGACATAGTTCTAGAAATAAATAAAAAACTGATTCGAAGACACCCACATGTCTTCGAAACGCCTCAAAAATTATCAGCACAAGAAGTTAAGCTGAAATGGGAAGAGAGGAAGTCAATCGAAAAATCAATTCCAAAATCTAAGAGCCCAATAAGCGATAATCTGAAGAGAAGAATTAGATCTCAACCACCATTATCTAGTGCAATGAAAATCTCAAAAAAAGTTTGCAGCTTAGGCTTTGACTGGAAATCAGTAGATGATATCTGGAAGAAAATATTTGAAGAAATTAACGAGCTTAAATACGCATTAAATAATAATGATCTTAATAGTGCAGAAGAAGAGCTGGGAGACGTATTGTTTACACTCATAAATATTGCTCGTTGGTACCGCTTATGTCCTGAGGAAGGCCTTGCGGGGACAAACAAAAGATTTCTTGATAGGTTTGCATATATAGAATCATCTATTGATGGAGTAGTCTCAAAACAAGATCATCGAAAACTTGAAATCCTATGGGAAGAAGCCAAGCAAATACTGCAAGCTAAAGAGAAAGGAGTTTCTCAATAAAATTTTTATTCAGCACTATATAAGCAAGGATTAAAATGAATAACAATCAAACCAATAGCAGTATCACAAAGCAAGGCAGTAAATGGATTGATGAATGTCATCAAGGCATTAGATATGGAATGGAAGGGAAAGTATTGATTAAAGAAAAAAGTAAATTTCAGGAAATTATGGTTATTGAAAGTACAAGGTACGGGAAAGGGCTCCTGCTAGATGGTTGCTGGATGACTGCAGAAAAGCAAGAAAGGCATTATCACGAATGCCTGGTACATCCGGCCTTATGTAGTGCTCACGAAATCAAGAAAGTACTAATTATTGGTGGTGGTGATGGAGGAAGCGCTAAGGAGTGTCTCAGATATAGTGAATTAGAACACCTAGATATGGTAGAAATAGACGAGAAAGTGATTCAGATTAGTAAAAAGTATCTACAAGAAATAGGGGGTATGGCTTGGCAAGATAATCGTCTTCACGTGAAAATCGAAAATGGAATTAATTGGGCTGCCAATGCAACAGACAATTCATATGACGTGGTAATCGTGGACGGTTCAGACCCTAATGGCCCTGCAGAAGGTTTGTTTAACCGAGACTTTTATAAAAATTGCAAGCGAATACTTCGTAAAGGTGGAGTATTCGCAACACAAAGTGAGTCACCCGAAGCATTCAAGAATGTACATATTCAAGTAATAAAACTTCTAAGAGAAGTTTTTGGTAATGCGGATCCTACATATGGATGCGTACCAATGTATCCAAGCGGCTGGTGGAGCTGGACATTCGCATCCACAGAGAGCCCAAGGTATCAAAAACCAAATTCAAAAAGGGCTCAGGACATCGCAAAACAATGTGAAATCTGGAGCCCCCGCTGGCAAGCAGGTGCTTTTCAAGCCATCCCAGCATTTATTGACAGGGAGATAAACAAATGAATAAAAAGATTGATTACCAACACTTATTTAATAATGATGGATCAATCTTTATGGGGGCAAAAAGAAGCATAGAGAATTGTAAGGTTGCTATCTATGGTGTTCCTTATGATGGGACTACTTCATTTAAACCTGGCACAAGGTTTGGTCCATCAGCCATTAGAGAAGTAAGTCATAGTTTAGAGAGTTACTGCCCTCAATTAAATCAAGACTTAAATGATATTAATTTTGCTGACTTGGGAGAATTAGAAATTACATATGGAGCCCCAGAGCCAGTCGTAGCAGCAGTTAAAAGCTCAACTCAAAAAATACTTTCGTTAGACTTAAAACCATTAATGCTCGGTGGAGAGCACTCAATTAGTTCAGGGGCAGTTGCTGCTGCTGCAGAAATTCACAAAGATCTCATACTCATTCAATTGGATGCGCATGCAGATCTCCGAGATAATTGGCTAGGCAGTAGACATAGTCATGCTTGTGCAATGCGAAGGTGCCTTGAGGTATTACCTAGTGAAAAACTTTTTCAAATAGGTATTAGAAGTGGAAGCAAAGAAGAATTTAAAGAACTACATCAGCAAAATAGATTAATTCAACAAATATCTGGAAATCCTTCAACAGATCTATCAAAGGCGTTAAAACCCTTTTTAGGTAAACCCATTTACATCACAGTTGACCTCGATTGGTTCGATCCCAGTGTGCTTCCAGGAACTGGCACGCCTGAACCAGGAGGTTATTTCTGGAAAGACTTTGCTTCAGTCATTGATGTATTAAAGAATCACACATTAATAGGAGCAGATATAGTAGAACTATCTCCTCAACTAGATACAAGTGGAATAAGTAGTGTGCTTGCTGCAAAAGTAGTAAGAAGCCTGACAATGGTTCTCACTTACTAAGTGATCAAATCCTGTTAATTATCAATCACAGCTAATTGGCGATCAATCTCTAACTGATGGTCTAACAAAGAATTAGTATTTTTTGTTTGCACCATTGGCAAAACAGGTTCTTTCTTGGTCCAATGGTGGCAAAAAGCAATATTGGAAATTTCAGAGTGCACGCGAATTTGCCTTAACCGACACCAAGTATCCACAGCTGACTGAGCACCACAACAGTGTTTACAGCTAATGCAGGATTTTTTCATAGCAATAAAATCCTCTGAGTAATTCAGGTTAGTGAAGGTTTTGTTATGAGCCACAATTGTTAAAAAATCTCCGGCTTTCCTTCCAGTTTGAATTTGCCTGTACTTGTTCTGGCAATCACAAAGAATTTTTCTTAGCCTCAAAAGATGAAGCTTAAGCAAACCCCCTTATACGAAACCTGCCTCAATTCAGGGGCTCGCATGGTCCCATTCGCAGGATGGGAAATGCCTGTTCAATTTTCAGGCGTGATCAATGAGCATCAAGCAGTTCGCCAAAAGGCAGGCATCTTTGATATCTCTCATATGGGCGTACTATCACTTGAAGGGGCACAAGTAAAAAGAGCACTTCAAAAACTTGTACCAACTGACCTTGATCGAATTGGTCCTGGCGAAGCTTGTTATACCGTGCTTCTGAATGAGGAAGGGGGGATAATTGATGACTTAATTGTTTATGATCTTGGAGCCAAAGATGACAAAAAAGATACATTATTAATCGTATTAAATGCTGCTTGTTTCGAAACAGATCTTGATTGGCTAAACAAACACCTTGAACCAGAAGAAGTGAATATTCAAAATGCCAAAGAAAACAAAGTATTAATTGCTTTGCAGGGTCCAAATGCCCTAAAATTACTTAATCAATTTAGCAAAGAAAGCCTTGATCAGATTCCTCGTTTTGGTCATAAGCAAATTACATTTAATAACCTTGGGGGAAGAGACTCTATCCAAAGTCTTGTTGCCAAAACAGGTTATACAGGCGAAGAAGGTTTTGAAATACTAGTACCTGAAGAAATTGGGAAAAAATTGTGGGTTGACCTTCTTGAACTTGGAGTGCAGCCTTGTGGCCTTGGTGCAAGAGACACATTGAGACTAGAGGCAGCAATGCATCTCTATGGTCAAGATATGAATATAGAAACTACACCCTTTGAAGCAGGTCTAGGCTGGCTAGTCCACCTTGAAATCCCAACAAACTTCATAGGTAGAAATGCATTAGAAAAACAAGTAAAAAATAAACCTAACCGACGGCTTGTTGGCTTAATGCTTGAAAGCCGGGTGATTGCGCGGACTGGCTACAAGGTAAAAGCCGAAGGAAAGACTATTGGTCAAATCACTAGTGGAAGTTGGTCTCCAACCTTAGAGAAAGCTATTGGAATGGCATATGTACCTATGAGCCACAGCAAGCCAGGAACATTGCTTGAAGTCGAGATACGAAACACAAGCCATCCAGCAATGGTAGTAAAACGCCCCTTTTATTCGCGAACTTGATATGCATTCCCAAAAGTTGCATAAAGACCAATAGAGTCATATGGGAAACTTTATTTATGTTGTTTACTGAAGATGCGGAGCAACGGTTGCGGTGAATTACGTAATAAAGACATCAGCAGCAAAGTAGAACTCTGTGGCTGGGTAGATCGATGCCGTGATCATGGTGGGGTCATATTTGTTGATCTCAGAGACCAAAGTGGAACCATACAAATAACTGCAGACCCCGATCAAGGTAAGAAGCTGTTTGAAATCGCAGAAACGCTGCGGAATGAAACAGTGGTAAAAATCAAAGGTGTAGTTAGATCAAGACCAAAAGAGTCAATCAACAAAAAACTTGGAACTGGCGATATTGAAATATTGGCAGACGAAATAAAAATCCTTAATCCAATCAGAGGCAATCTACCTTTTACAGTTTCTGTGCATGATGAAGAGCCCGTCAAAGAAGAGCTGAGATTGCGCCATAGATATTTAGATCTGCGACGAGAGCGAATGAATCAAAACCTAAGATTGCGCCATAAGACTATTCACACTGCTAGAAATTTCCTTGAAAAAGAAGGATTCATTGAAGTAGAAACCCCAATACTGACGCGCTCTACTCCCGAAGGGGCCAGAGATTATCTTGTGCCCTCAAGAGTATGCGGAGGCGAATGGTTTGCTTTGCCTCAATCACCACAACTTTTTAAACAACTACTAATGGTTGGTGGCATAGAGCGTTACTACCAAGTAGCTCGCTGCTTCCGCGATGAAGATTTGCGTTCCGATCGTCAACCAGAATTTACGCAATTAGATATAGAAATGAGCTTCATGGAGCAAGAAGAAATTCTTGCGCTCAATGAAAAATTAATTGTTGCTATTTGGAAAGCGATTAAAGGGATAGATATACCTACACCTTTCCCAAGAATGACATGGGAAGAATCAATGAATATGTATGGAACTGACCGACCAGATACCAGGTTTGACATGAAATTGGAAGACGTTAGTGAAGTTGTCAAAAATCTCGGATTCAAAGTCTTTTCAGGGGCCATCGCAAAAGGCGGGTCAGTTAAATGTATTACCGTAAAAAATGGAAACAGCACTATTAGTAATGTAAGAATCAAGCCAGGTGGAGATATTTTCAAAGAAGCCCAAGAAGCAGGTGCAGGAGGCTTGGCCTTTATAAGGGTTAGAGAAAAAGGGGAAATAGATACGATTGGAGCAATAAAAGAAAGCCTAAGTAATTCTCAAAAGGAAGATCTTCTAAAGATAACTAAAGCTAAAGCAGGTGATTTAATTCTTTTTGGCGCTGGTGAAACAAGTACGGTTAATAAAACACTAGATAGAATTAGACAATTTCTTGCTAACGAACTAAAGCTAATTTCAGACAAAAATGAACCTAAGGCATGGAATTTCCTCTGGATTGTTGACTTCCCAATGTTTGAATTTAATTCAGAAGAAAATCGTTTAGAGGCATTACATCATCCTTTTTGTGCTCCAAAAGCAGAAGACCTGACGAAAAATTCAGAATCAATTGAGATTAATCTTCCTAAGGCCCATGCTCAAGCCTATGACCTTGTCTTAAACGGCCTAGAGCTTGGTGGTGGATCATTGCGAATACATGACCCGGATCTGCAAAAGCAAGTTTTCACTGCTATAGGCCTTTCAAGCAAAGAAGCATCAGAACAATTTGGTTTTCTAACTGATGCACTAAACATGGGTGCCCCCCCCTCATGGGGGAATCGCTTTTGGGTTGGACAGAATTGTAATGCTATTAACTGGAGAAGAATCTATTCGTGACACAATAGCGTTTCCAAAAACTCAACAAGCACGTTGTCTCATGACTGATGCTCCTTCAGATGTATCTACAAATCAATTGGATGAATTGCATGTCAGTAGTACTTGGACTGATTTAGATTAACGGTAGCTGAAAGATTTTTACTATCTATAATTTAGCAATCTTTTCACAAATAAAAATTTTTTATTTCTTTATTGGAAATTAAACATATCTAGGCAGAACCTCAAAAATTACAAAAACCTTTGTAATCTAACTTGGCCTTAGCCATCTACGAGGTAACTTAAAGAGTCAAGAGTATTGCAATGGCCAAATTCGTTTTTGTCACCGGTGGCGTCGTATCAAGCATTGGCAAAGGAATTGTTGCAGCCAGCCTTGGACGACTACTAAAGTCCAGAGGCTACAACGTCTCCATCTTAAAACTTGATCCATATCTAAACGTCGACCCCGGAACAATGAGTCCCTTTCAGCATGGGGAAGTATTTGTGACTGAAGATGGAGCTGAAACTGACCTTGATCTTGGACACTATGAGCGTTTCACAGATACTGCAATGTCAAGACTCAATAGTGTGACTACAGGTTCGATATATCAATCAGTAATCAATAAAGAAAGGCGAGGTGACTACGATGGTGGAACGGTCCAGGTAATTCCTCATATCACACGTGAAATTAGGGAGCGCATTCATCGGGTATCGGCAAATAGTGGGGCCGACGTAGTTATTACAGAAATAGGAGGAACAGTTGGAGATATTGAATCTTTACCCTTCTTAGAAGCAATTCGAGAATTTAGAGGTGATGTAGGTCGTCGTGACCTTGCATATATACACGTAACATTACTCCCATTCATCGGGACATCAGGAGAGCTCAAAACTAAACCAACTCAGCACTCGGTCAAAGAACTTCGATCTATCGGCATTCAACCCGATTTATTAGTGTGTAGAAGTGATAGACCAATTACTGAAGATCTCAAAAGAAAAATTGGCGGTTTCTGCGGTGTCAACAATCAAGCGGTCATACCATCACTAGATGCAGATAGTATTTATTCAGTACCTCTAGCTCTTAAAGAAGAAGGCTTGTGTAGAGAAGTGCTTGATGTACTAAATCTAAAAGATCACGAATGTGACTTACAAGAATGGGCACAACTTGTCCATAAACTACGTAATCCCGGCCCATCCGTAAAAGTTGCTCTAGTAGGTAAATATGTTCAATTGAATGATGCCTATCTTTCTGTAGTAGAAGCTCTGCGTCATGCTTGCTTAGCACAAGATGCATCACTCGATCTTCACTGGATTTGTGCCGAGCAAATAGAAATAGAAGGGACCGAAAAACTACTTAAAGGTATGGATGCAATTGTCGTGCCAGGAGGATTCGGCAATCGAGGTGTGGATGGAAAGGTTGCTGCTATTCGATGGGCAAGAGAACAACGGGTTCCATTCCTAGGCCTTTGCTTAGGAATGCAATGTGCAGTTATCGAATGGGCTCGTAATCAAGCTGGGCTAGAAGGAGCAACTAGTGCTGAACTGGAATCAAATACCAACCATCCAGTAATTCACCTACTACCAGAACAGCAAGATGTTATTGATATGGGAGGGACAATGCGATTAGGCGTTTATCCATGCCGATTAAAGCAAAACACAATGGCACAAAAACTCTATGGAGAGCAAGTGGTATACGAACGCCATCGACATCGATACGAATTCAATAATTCCTATAGGAATCTATTTCTCGAATCGGGCTACACAATTAGCGGGACTTCTCCTGATGGGCGTCTAGTAGAACTAATAGAACTAAAAAGCCATCCTTTCTTTACAGCATGTCAATATCATCCTGAATTTCTATCTAGACCAGGCAAGCCTCACCCCCTATTTCGAGGGTTAATTGCAGCAGCGCAACTACGTCTACCTGCATCACCCAATGAAGCTATTGAACAAAATAAAACTATCTCAGGAGAAAAAACAACAAGCAATCCTTTATGAAACGAACGCTACCTATAGTTGAGCGTTTTCATTCAATTCAAGCCGAGGGTGCACATGCTGGTCGAAGTGCATTCTTTATTAGAATTGCCGGTTGCAAAGTTGGTTGTCAATGGTGTGATACCAAGGAGTCTTGGAGCAAGAATAATCATCCACAGATCAGCCTAAACAAACTTGCAAAAGAAACAATCCATGCGATTTCTAATGGCGCTGCATTCTTAGTTCTAACTGGTGGAGAACCATTGCATCACAATTTAAATCCGTTATTCGATGCAATAAAAGAGGAACTAAATATCGCAAAAATGAAATCATTTCCAATCCATCTTGAAACTAGTGGCGTGAATGAAATAAGTGGCCAACCTAACTGGATAACTCTCTCACCCAAACCTCATGCACCTCCCAGAATTGAACTACTTTCAACATGTCAAGAGATTAAAGTGATAGTAGAAAGCCCACAAGACATTCTTTTTGCAAAGGAAATGGCAGGGATTGCAAACCAGGGGAGACAAGATATCAACTCATTGGATGGATGTATGGTCGAAAAAGATCAAAGCCCTTTGCTTTATCTCCAACCAGCTTGGGGGAATCAACAGGGTCTATCTCTTGCATTAGACCACGTCAAAAAACACCCTGAATGGAGACTGAGTTTACAAATTCATAAATGGCTAGGAGTTCTCTAAACGAACAAACTCAAACATGAAAGGGTCTACAACTATCGCCTTACTATCTGGAGGCCTTGATTCGGCAACTGCAACTGCATTGGCATTAGAAAATGGGCACAAAGTAATTGGCCTGTCTTTTGACTATGGTCAAAGACATCGTCGAGAACTTCAAGCTGCAGTTGAGATTGCTGCTCATCTAAATCTTGAAGAGCACCAAATAATCAATGTAAACATTGGGAGCTGGGGAGGGTCATCTCTAACCGACATGCAAACTGCTATTCCTACTGAAGGAACTGCAGAAGGAGTGATTCCAAGTACATACGTTCCAGGAAGAAATACTGTTTTTATTGCTATTGGTCTAAGTCTTGCAGAAGCACGAAAAGCCAATCAATTAGTTCTAGGTATCAATGCTATGGACTACTCAGGATATCCCGATTGTAGGCCTGACTATATTGATGCATACCAGAAACTAGCAAATCTAGCAACTAAAACTGGTCGAGAAGGGCATGGAGCACAATTATGGGCTCCTCTTCTACATTGGAGCAAAGTAAAAATCGTCCAAGAAGCATTACGTCTTGGTATTCCTATTGAAAAAACATGGAGTTGCTATAGCGCACAAGCTCATGCTTGTGGAATTTGCGATAGCTGTCGAATCCGAAACAAAGCACTAAAAGCAGCAGGACGACTTGATCTTTGTAGTAATTGAAATGTCATCTACAAAAAAAACAAAATGTAAATGGCACGAACCCCAAAAGTTGGCTACTGCATTAATGGCAATTAAAGGTGATGCAGGATTGATATGGCTAGATGGTGATGGCAGTGCTCTTGGGCGCTGGGTGACATTGGCCGTAAATCCAGTTGAAGTAATATGTTGCCGCGGATTACCAAATAATCCACAAGCTTCCAATCCATTTCAAGTACTAAAACATCTAAGCCCAGGGCACTGGACAGGCTGGTTGAATTACGAAGCAGGTGCTTGGGTTGAGCCTCTAAACCCGTGGAGAACATCTGATCTAGCAACCCTCTGGATTGCTCGCCACGACCCAATTCTTAAATTCGACCTTAAAAAGCGTGAACTTTGGATAGAAGGAGAAAGTCCTCTTGGCATGCAAGAGCTACTTAGCCTGGTGGAAAAGATCGATACTCAAAACAAAAATGAAAATAAAACCTCCCTAATATCCCAACCTAAAAGTAGTCAAGGGATCTCTATAGATAGCTGGGAATGGCTCGCCTCAAAAAATCAATACATCAACAATGTTAAAAATATTTGTCAACTAATAGCAAGTGGAGATATCTTCCAAGCAAACCTATCTAATAGTTGTTTTACAACATTACAGTCGAATATCACACCACTTGAGATATTCCAAAAGTTGCGAAGTCATTGTCCAGCTCCATTTGGAGGATTAGTTATTGCTAGTGGAGATGCCTATGGCGAAGCAGTCATATCGTCATCACCCGAGCGGTTTATCAAAGTACTGCCGAATGGCAAAGCAGAAAGTAGGCCCATAAAAGGAACTCGTCCTCGCCACACAAACCCCATTAAAGATGCCGCAATGGCAGCAGAGTTAATAACTAGCACTAAAGACAGGGCAGAAAATATAATGATTGTAGATTTATTGAGAAATGATCTAAGCAAAGTATGCCTTCCAGGGTCTATTTCTGTGCCGGAACTAATCAAACTTGAAAGTTTCCAACAAGTACATCATTTAACTTCTGTGATAACTGGCCAGCTCCAAAAACAACATACGTGGGTAGATCTACTACAAGCTTCTTGGCCAGGCGGATCTATTAGTGGTGCACCAAAGCCAAGAGCATGTCAACGACTCCATGACCTCGAACCAATTGCAAGAGGTCCTTATTGTGGCTGTTTAATCAATATTGACTGGAGTGGAAAGTTTGATAGCAGTATCATTATTAGATCTCTAATTAAAAAAGACACTAAGCTTCAAGCTTATGCAGGTTGTGGAATTGTGGCTGATTCAGATCCTTTTAACGAAGCAGATGAATTGAATTGGAAGTTAATGCCTTTACTAAAAGCACTTGAATAAAATAATGTCAAGAAAAATCTACTGGTTGAATGGGGAATGGGGATCCGAAAAAGAGTTGAGAATCCCTATATCTGATCGAGGTCTAAATCTTGGAGATGGTCTGTTTGAAACAATACTCATACTCAATGGCTATCCACAACTTCTAACAGCCCATTTAGATCGATTATATCGTGGTGCATCCTTACTTGGCATGGATGCACCACCAAAGAGAAACTATATCCACTCTTTAATTAAAGAAGGTATTCAGCAATTATTTCTGAAGAACTTGAATGGAGCTGTGCGACTAAATTGGAGTCGCGGTGACAGTAGTCAAAGAGGAATTAGTATTACTCAAGGAAAAAGAAGCGATCAAAATCATCGATTCTGGGTTGAAATGAACTCGTTTGAGCCAATATTTAATCCTATATCTACAATGATTAGTCAATATGAACAAAGGAATGCATATAGTCGAATCAGTACTTGCAAAACCTTAAGCTATTCACAAGCAATACAAGCAAGGCATGAAGCTAATTTAGCTGGCTTTGATGATGCCTTATTGCTAAGCACTAAGGGTGAAATGAGTTGTGGAAGCACATCCAATATTTTAATAAAGCGAGCCAATCAATGGTTAACACCAAGATTAGAGAGTGGTTGCTTACCAGGCATAATGAGACAGCAAGGGTTAAATGCAGGACTTATTAAAGAAGCAAAAATCATGCCAGCGCCAGAAGAAAATGACGAATGGCTATTAATAAATAGCCTTAGTTGTCAGCCCATAATCAGATTAAATAAGATGGCATTACAATCAGTCTCAAACCCATATCAAATTTGGTTCTCCTTGCTAGGCAAGTCGACTATCAATTAAAAATCAATTGGCATTGTGACATTCGCAGGTTGAGGGCAACATTCTTCGATCTGATACTTAACTACATCTCCAATTATCAAAATTGACGGCGACTGAATTCCTAGTAGCTGTATTTCATTCGACAGCTGACTTAACGTTGAGGTTATGCATCTTTGACCAATAACTGTACCTTGCTGAATTACTGCGGCTGGAGTTGTCGAGTCCAACCCGCCAATCAACAACTGTTCCGTAATGAACTGAAGGTTATGCAATCCCATATAAATGACCAAACCATCACTAGCCTTAGCTAGAGCTTGCCAATTTACTGATGGACGGCGTTTATCAATTCCCTCATGACCAGTAACGAAAGTAACTGATGAGCCGGCGAGTCGATGTGTCACAGGAATTCCAGCATATGCTGGAACAGCTATACCTGCTGTCACACCTGGGACAACTTCAACAGCAACTCCCTTGGCAGCCAAATAAGCAGCCTCCTCTGCGCCACGACCAAATACAAAAGGGTCTCCTCCTTTCAATCGAACAACACAAACATGCCTCATAGACATCTGATAAAGGATGGTATTTATTTTGGACTGAGGAAAAGAATGATGCCCTCGTCTTTTTCCAACAAATTGAATCTCACAATCATTGGGAACTAAATCCAAAAACTCCTGAGGCACGAGCGAATCGTAAACAAGGCCTCTACACTGCCTCAAAACACGTTCTGCCTTAATAGTTAGTAAATCAGGGTCTCCTGGTCCAGCACCAACAAGATAAACACCAGCAAATTGGACGTTTGTCATGAAATAAGCCTCGAATCTTTTCTATTCAAAACAGATGGCCTTGATGCTCATCAAAGGAAATTCGAAAATCTATGAAGTGGATCATGCCTGAAACAGGCAAAATGACAAAAACGAGCTATCTTCTTCAAATCACAACACTAGTCATAGCAAGAAGATAACGTAGAAGAACAATACAAAAATGAAAGCATTTGTATCAACCGTAACGGATGGAAACTCAGATTAGATGATGAAGTTATGGTTGTACAAACTAAATGTAATTTAAAATGCAAAACGATTATCTAAGTAAGAAAAACCTTATAACAGAACACTTTCCGCACAGAGCCAGTAGGAAATTAGGTAATAGGAAAATAGTAGACGTCAAAAGCCCATTCGAGAAAGATCTGCTGGCAATGCAAGAGGTTTGGAAGATGTTGAAGACTGGTGTTATCAGATGGTTTGGAGAAGTCGGAAGACGCTACTAAAACAATCAGTTTAGATAAAATCAATTTGTATCGATTGCAACCAAATATACAATTTCCACCAGTTTGATAAAATGTATTTTCGGATACTAATTAGATCAAGATTATATTAGTTAATATATTCAGTCATCTTCAAAGCTAAGAAATGAGCGTTAGAGCAATCTTTCATTTTTAAAGACTATGGAGAAAGTATTATCTACTGCTTTGAACCTAAAAGAGCAAAAGCTAAACAAGATAGAGCAAAATAAGGCTGCAAAAGATGGATTAGAGATAGGGAAGCAGATTGAAAGTTTTGCGGATATGAGCTGGGAAGATCTTGATAAAACTGATTTAGAACTTCGCTTAAAATGGTATGGTTTATTTTGGAGGCCAAAGACACCAGGTAAATTTATGCTGCGGTTAAGAGTTCCTAATGGAACTCTTAACTACAAACAAATTGATGTTATAGCTTCAATTGTGGCAAGATATGGTGAAGATGGGAGTTGTGATATTACTACACGTCAGAATATACAAATTCGTGGTGTTCTTTTAAATGATTTTCCAGAAATTTTAATTCGTTTAGAAGAAGTTGGTATAACAACAATACAATCAGGGTTTGATAATCCAAGAAATGTAACTGGTAATCCTTTGGCTGGAATTGATCCAAATGAAATTGTTGATACCAGACCATTTGTTAAAGAGCTTCACAATTTTCTAACAAATAATGGGAAAGGTAATCCAGATTTCTCAAATCTACCCAGAAAATGGAATACAGCAGTAGCAGGAGCAAAAGATAATTTCTTATTACATAATGATCTTGTTTTTCATCCAGTAGAAAATAATAATGTCAAGGGGTTTAGCATTTGGTTAGGAGGAATACTTTCATCTCAACTAAATGAATATGCTATTCCTCTTGATGCCTGGATTGAAGAAAAGAATGTTTGTAAGATTACAGGCATAATACTGACATTATGGCGTGACCATGGCGAAAGGAATAGGCGACCAAAAGGAAGATTTAGGTTCTACATAGATGAAATTGGCATTCAAAAGTTTCGAAAACTAATTGAAGAGAAATATGGACCTCTAACTAAAGATCCAGGATCAATTTTTTCCCAAGAGCCAAGAACATTCTTAGGAATACATCCACAAAAGCAAAAAAGCAAGTTTTTTGCAGGCCTGCACATACCTGTTGGCAGATTGAATGCGGAAGATCTACAAGATATCTCTATGGCCAGCCAAACGTATGGCTGTGGAGAAGTTAGGCTTACAGAAGATCAGAATTTAATTATAATTGGTATTCATGATTCGAAAATAAATAACTTTAAATCTGATCCAATACTAAATAGATTTGCACTGAATCCAAGCAAAATTGCTGCAGGTACTGTTTCTTGCACAGGCAACAGTTACTGTAGTTTTGCTCTAACAAATACAAAAGATACTGCTTTAAAGATATCCATGGAATTAGAAAGAGAATTGGATTTAGAAAAAGAACTTAAAATACACTGGACTGGGTGCCCAAATAGTTGCGGGCAAGCCTACATGGGAGCAATTGGTTTAACCGGAACAAAAGGGAAAGATTCGAATGGCAATATAGTTGAAGCTTATGATATAAGTATTGGTGGATCTCAAGGAGTTGTACAAAAAATTGGCGAGTTAAAACATAAATCCATTCCTAAAGGTGAAATAAAAGAAGTCCTCAAAGAAATCTTGATAAGTAATTTTAATGCAAAAAAGTTAGGAAGTAAAAGAAATATAGGTGCCAGGTTTTCAATAAGAAGAATTTTACAGAGTCTATTTAGAAAAGGCAGTAACTCTCCTTGAACTGCCTTCTAATTCCTTCTTAAAACTAACTAACATCAACAATGAACAAATTTTTAATCCCAAAAGAACTTTTCTCTCGTTTTAGAGATTGGTTTCGCACCCTTGACGAAGAAAAACCACCGACCCATAGAGAAGGGGGAAGTCAGGATTTCTTTTCAAAGCTAATGAATCGAATTAGTAGTTAATTGCATTTTTCCACCTCTTCATAAATTAAAACCTATGGCTTATTCAGCTTCACAAATGGACTATGTACTTCCGAATGAACTAGTGGATGGAATGATAGCCGCAGGCGGCAAAAAATCTACCGTGAGTGTAAAAAACTTACTTGTTAGAGGTTTTTATTCAGGTGCAATTCTTGGATTGGCAACCTGTCTTGCTATCACAGTAGGTATTCAATCAGGAATGCCATTTCTAGGATCTGTAATTTTTCCATTTGGCTTTGCAAGTATCGTACTTTTTGGTATGGAACTTGTTACCGGTAATTTTGCTTTATTGCCTATGGCAACATGGGCAGGCAAAAGTTCATGGCGAGCTACATTTAGAAATTGGATGTGGGTTTGGATAGGAAACTTTCTAGGCACAGTTCTTGTAGCACTTTTATTATCAATTAGCCTCACTAGCGCAGGAACAGTAGAGCCGTTAGCTGCTGCTGCAGGTGGAAAAGGCTGGGCTGTTGTAGCAGCAAAGATAATTGCTATCAACAAAGCAAATGTCCTATTAAAATATGAAGCATTAGGGCGGACTGGATTTTTTCTCGCATTTATTAGAGGAGTAATTGCTAATTGGCTAGTCTGCCTTGGCGTAACGATGGCACTAGTAAGTAAAAGCGTGCCAGGCAAAATCCTTGCCTGCTGGCTACCTATAACTGCATTCCAAACAATGGGTATGGAGCATATTGTTGTAAATATGTTTCTGCATACTACTGGGCCTCTACTAGGATCAGGAGTTCCATTAACCAAGATATTCTTTTGGAATTTTCTACCTGTTACATTAGGGAATATCCTAGGTGGGATGGTGTTTATAGGTATGCTTTTCTATAGTACACATAGAACAAAAATGACGAATGTTCTACCTAGTGTGCATGACGAAAAACTTGAAAGAGAGCTTGCCGCAGAGCTAGGAGCCCGCTAAGGCTTATTATTCTAAGATACTGAATAAGAGAATAAAACTATTAACATTCAGCGAAAGATATACAACGTATTGATGGTTAATTTTTGAATAAGTCCTCATATAGCAAATCAGTTTCAAGCATTGCAATATCATCATCATGCAAAGAGCATCGATACATTAAATTGAGAATTCTCTCAATATCAAAATCATTATCAACTACTGATTGCCATAATCTGTTTGTCAATTCTTGATCAGCAAGCTCAAATTGAGCATGTACCAATTCTCTTGCAATAGAAAAAATCTTCTGTCGATCCTTGCCCAAAGCAAGATCTAGGTGTTTTTTACCAGAATAGCTTGTGGTTTTCTGTCTAGATTGAACCTTGTTAATCATCACCTTTGTGGCATCCTTTATTTTTTTTATACCCTTAGAGCATGATGGTCGCTTTAATTAACAAAAACTCAATGATTGACTTAGAAATTAGTTGTAAAAGTCAAAATCAATAGACTCTCAAAGCTAGCCCGCAACTAAATAAAATCGTATGGACACAAAAGAGGCAATGATTTGGCAAAAAATAAACAATGTCCGCAAGACAAAGCTCAGTCCTGAATGGCTAGGAGAGGCCTACACAAGTAGTGACTCTTTAAGTCTGCGAATAGCAATAGCTGAGCAACTAGGTTTTTTATCTAAAGAAGGTTGGATCACTCTGAAGCAATTACTTAAGACGCATGGCCTGCAACCAGAACTAATTCAAGCTGCAGGTGCATGTCATCAGCAAGAAGCCAAAAGCTTTCTACTGCAGACTTTAAAAAAAGAAAATGAAATGAATATAGTCATCCTGGAAGCATTAGCCTGCTGGGGGGCTTCTATATCAGAAGATCTAATTAAAAGAGTTCTAAGAGAACCAGCGCTAAGATTTCGCCTTGCTGGATTAGAATTGCTGAAATTCAAAGCTCATCAACTTAATGATTCTGATCTACTATGGCTATCAAAAGAACTCTTAAGTGATATACGGGAACAGGTAGTAATTAAAACTATAAAGATTCTTCAACGTCGAGATTCTATAGACATTTGCAATTCAATTGGCACAGTAGCCCTGCATGGAACTGACTGTTCAGCAGAGGTTGCGCTAATGGCACTTGGCTCCATTGGATCAATGAACAGCAAAAAAATACTAAAAGAGCTAGCTAACAAGTTGCCAAAAGGTAGACGGCTAGATCTGACTAAAAAACAAATCCTTCATCAAAGTCAATCATCAAGTACTCTTTAAATCGGTTAAAGAGTTAAAAGATAATCTTAGAGAAAGATTAAGTGACAAAAAAGTGCAAAGGTAAACTTGAGAAGATCCTTATTTCGCCTTTTGTAGCAAATGATACTTCGGAAAAGGTCTAATCTAAATGACGATAATTTCTATCAATCGCGATCATAAGGTGAGTCAAGGGAAAGAACTCTTCAAGCAATATCTCCGCAAAGTAGGAAGTGGCGAAAAAACTAGTTGTTCTTTGAGCCGTGAAGAAGCAGCTAATGCACTCAGATTAATATTAGAAGCCAAAGCAACTCCGGCACAAATCGGGGCATTTATGATTGCTCACCGCATTAAACGCCCAGAGCCACAAGAACTAGCAGGAATGCTTGATACATACTTAAGCCTTGGTCCCAAAATTAAATCAAATAAAAAGAACCACCTACCTTTAGCCTTTGGCATGCCATTTGATGGAAGAAAACGCACTGCTCCAATATTTCCATTGACAACGCTTGTACTCCTTAGTGCAAACCAACCAATCTTATTAGTGGGAGGCAAAAGAATGCCAATCAAATTTGGAGTAACTACAGAAGAACTATTTAACGAGCTAGGGCTAAAACTTAAAGGCTTATCAATAAAGGAAGTACAGACCGGTTTTGAAAAAAATAATTTTGCTTTTATCTATCAACCGGAACACTTTCCATTAGGAGATACCTTAATTAATTATCGAGATGAAATAGGAAAACGTCCTCCACTAGCGAGCATGGAGCTTCTTTGGAGTCCACTGAAAGGGGATCATATACTGATAAGCGGTTTTGTACATCCTCCAACAGAAGAAAGAGCAAAAAATACTATAAAATTCTTTAAAAATATAAAATTAATATCGGTCAAAGGGCTTGAGGGCAGTATAGATCTTCCAACTAGCCGTCCATGCATTACTGGAAATATGAGCAATGAAAAATCTAGCCGATTAATTCTTTATCCACGTAAATATCAATTGAATGGCAAGGATATTGAGTTCGGGAATCTGAATGAATGGCGCAAGAATGCTTTTGATGCTCTCAACAACAAAGGTCCATTTCTTCAGCCCTTAATATGGAACGCAGGAGTTTATCTATGGTTTTCTAAGAATGCAATTAGTCTTCAAGAAGGATTAGATAAGGCGAAGATATATATTCGTGAAGGTTTAGCGAAGAAAAAGCTTGAAGAATTGATAAGTTGGAGATGCCAATACAATAGTTAATCACTAGAAAGTTTTTTCTTCATTAAGTAGCGTGTAAATCTTACACCACCTATTTCTATAGTTTCAGGCCGTATATAAATCCATCCATTCTTAAGTAGCAAAGCAAAGCTAAATGAACTTGCTTCTGTAAACAAATAAGCTTGTCGTTCTTTGAATGCATCAAATTCAATTTGAGATAACAACAAAGATCCATGCCCTAACCGACTGGCACTACCTCGACAATAAAGCAAAGCCAACCGATTAGGAGGATACCTAACAGCAAACGCCATGGGCAACTCATTATCTAAACTCACCCATCCCATACCTTCCCGAAGAGGTCGGTCAAGAACTCCTGGCAACCAAGCTAATGCTGACCATGCCCTAATTTGTTCTATGGAATAACAAACATTTCCTTGCGACTCCACAGCATCTGCATAAATGTCTCTAGCATCCCAATGGTCAGATTCTCGAAGTGGCTTTAAAGAACGTCTATTAGTCATTTACCTTGAATCTCCACAATATATATAAGTCAATTTGAGGAAAATCAGCACAATGGAACAAACAACCTCAGGACACAAAACCAAGAGTTCAACACTTATAAGTGCATTTATTACTCTATTAAATGATCGTCTAGGAGAAACTATAGTTTTCCCATTGCTGCCTTTCTTGCTGGAACAATTTACAAAAAGTGGTAGCACTCTTGGGCTACTAGCAGGAACATATGCAATTTCACAATTTACTGTAGCGCCCTTAATTGGTGCTCTTAGTGATCGCTATGGACGGAAGCCAGTGATAATCACTTGTGTGTTTGGATCAGTCATCGGATTATCCCTATTTGCATTAACGGTTAGTTTAGATTGGACACAATGGCTACCTGCATGGGCAGCCAGTCTTCCGTTGTTATTACTCTTCCTCGCAAGGATAATTGATGGTGCTAGCGGAGGAACAGCTGCTACTGCTACTGCAATTCTTGCAGATATATCAACCCCAGCGAATCGGGCTAAAACATTTGGCTTGATCGGTGTGGCATTTGGACTGGGCTTTGTTCTAGGTCCTGGATTAGGAACAACACTAGCCAAATTCAGCGTTACATTGCCTGTTTGGGCTGCAACCGTATTTGCACTAATAAACCTTGCTTTAGTCGTGTGGATCTTACCCGAAACCCTACCAAAATCATTACGTAATTCTTTACCCAGAAAAAGAGATCTAAATCCTGTAAATCAACTTCGATTGGTTTTTAGTAACCCGCATACAAGAAAACTTTGTCTGGCCTTTTTTATATTCTTCATGGCATTTAATGGATTTACAGCAATTTTAGTACTGTACCTAAAAGAAGCCTTTGATTGGGGTCCTCAACTATCTAGTCAAGCCTTCATAGTTGTTGGCTTAATCGCAATGTTTGTTCAAGGAATATTAATTGGTCCATTAGTGATTCGCTTTGGCGAATCACGACTAACTCGTAATGGAATTGGATTTGTCATTACTGGTTGCCTGCTTTTAATAATTGCAAATAAACAGAATTCAATTCCTATGGTATTTAGCTCAGTAACTTTTTTAGCTATAGGCACTGGCTTAGTAACTCCATGTTTAAGAGCATTAATTTCCAAACGCCTTGACTCCTCAGGTCAAGGTACAGTTTTAGGAAGCCTTCAAGGCCTGCAAAGCTTAGGAACCTTTATAGGAGCAGCAGCCGCTGGACTAACCTATGATTTTTTCGGCCAAAAAAGTCCTTTTTTGCTAACGGGAGTATGCTTGATATTTGTCATCACACTACTTAATAGCAGTCGATCAATAGTGGAAAGAAAAACATCCTAATTTCCACAATTCAAAACTTAACCCTATTTGCAAACTAGCAAATAGGCATCGCACTTTACTTATTGTAGGTAAATGTCGAAAGAAGTCACAGAAAAGAGCCTTTACATCAATCGGGAACTCAGTTGGATTAATTTCAATGAAAGAGTGCTGAATCAAGCCCTAGATACTAGGGTTCCACTAATTGAACAAGCAAAATTTAGTGCTATTTTTAGCAACAATCTTGATGAATTCTTCATGGTTAGAGTAGCTTCACTAAAATCACAAATAGAAGCAGGAATAAGTAAAAAAAGCGAAGATGGACTCACTCCTAAAGAGCAAATAGTCGCAATAAGAGAAAAGCTATTACCTCTTCTTGAAAAACAACAAAATCATTATCTCAACTATTTAAAAAAGGAGCTAAAAAAAACAAATGTACATCTTCTCAAGTATGGGGAGCTAAATAAGCGTCAGAAAGTATGGGTCAAGAATTACTTTAAGACTGCGATTTTCCCTGTCCTAACTCCTTTAGCAGTTGATCCTGCACATCCCTTCCCATTCGTTAGCAATTTAAGCTTAAATATTGCAGCAATTATTAAAGATCCAGACAACAAAAAGAATCAATTTGCAAGAGTAAAAGTGCCGCAAAAAACCATAGATAGATTCATACAAATACCACAAGACTTATCTAACGAGCTAAACGAGCCTATATTTACTGGAGTAGCCATAGAAGAGGTTGTTGGATTTAACTTGGAATTGCTTTTCCCAGGGATGGAAATAGAAGAACATTATTACTTCCGTGTTACAAGAGATGCAGATCTAGAGCTTAGAGATATTGAAGCTGATGACCTAATGAGCGCTCTTGAAGAAGGTTTAAGAAAACGTCGAATGGGAGGTGAAGTGGTAAGGCTTGAAGTCTCTGATCAAATGCCTGAAGACATAATTAATTTATTACTGGAAGGTATGGATATACAAGAAAAGGATTTATATAAAATTAAAGGGTTATTAGGTTTGGATGAATTAATCAATCTATCTAGAATTCCTTTAGAAAACCTAAAATATCCTGCCCACCAAGGGGTTACCCATCCTGACCTTAAAGGTCTACAATTAAGCCCTGAGGAAGGTCAATCATCAAAGCCTGGTGAACATAAAAGCATTTTCTCGATTATTAAACGCAAAGATTTATTAGTTCATCATCCTTATGATCTATTTTCAACATCTATAGAAGAATTTATAAATCAAGCCGCTGCAGATAAACGTGTTATGGGTATCAAAATGACTCTTTATAGAACATCAAGAGATTCACCAATCATAGCGGCACTAATACGTGCAGCAGAAAATGGGAAGCAGGTAATGGCACTTGTAGAGCTAAAGGCACGCTTTGACGAGGACAATAATATCCAATGGGCTAAACAATTAGAGAATGCTGGAGTACATGTAGTTTATGGTGTTTTAGGACTTAAAACACATACAAAAATAGCTTTAATAGTAAGAAAAGAAAAATCAAGGCTAAGGAGTTATTTTCATATTGGAACTGGCAATTATAATTCCAAGACTTCAAAGGTATACACCGATTTAGGTTTATTATCTTCAGATCCAGAGCTAGGAAAAGACCTAATAGAACTATTTAATTATCTAACAGGCTGTTCAAAACCACAAGTATTTAGAAAATTACTCGTAGCACCCGTCACATTAAGATCTGGAATAGAATTGCTCATAAGCAGAGAGATTAAACATGCGAAAAATGGAAATGCAGGGCATATACGAGCAAAAATGAATTCTTTGGTTGATCCAAAGATTGTGAAACTTCTCTACGAAGCATCAGAAGCAGGAGTCAAAACTGAATTAATCGTAAGAGGTATGTGTTGCCTTTACCCAGGACGCAAAAAAATCAGTGAAAACATTAGAGTAGTCAGCATTATTGGGAGATTTTTAGAGCACTCAAGAATCTTCTGGTTTAAAAATAATGATCAACCAGAAGTATATATCGGGAGTGCAGATTGGATGAGACGCAACTTAGACCGGCGAATAGAAGCAGTTACTCCAGTAAGTGATCCAGCCTTAAGAAGACAATTAGAAGATCTATTAGATGTCTATTTCTCTGACAACCGTAGTGCATGGGAGATGAAAAGCGATGGGAGTTTTCAGCAACTGCAGCCAAAAGATGAGGTAAGGTGCTCCCAAAATCAATTAATTAATATCTGGAATAAAAGGGCTCAAAATTAAACAAGTCTCTAATTAAAGTCTGATTAAGCCCATCCAAATTCCACTCAAGTCCTTTAGGTATTTTAACTTTAGAAATAATAGAAAATTTGAGAATTGCGATGAGTTACGGAAAAATTTCAGTTTTTCTACCAACTTAATTGATTTAAAAGTGCTAAATTCCGGCCAAATCTAACTTTAGGAGGACAGGGTGATGGGGATCCCTCTGAAATCTGGGGAGACTAGCTGTAATGAACAGCCAGATCCATCAGTGTTGTCATCAAAATCAAAACGTCGATCTGAGAGCAGCAATAAAAAAGGTAATGGCTCACGTGCACAACATCGCCAAGCTGGCCGATTAGGCACTGATGCGATTGGCTTCTATCTCAGTAGTATTGGCAGGATTCCACTACTAACTCCAGCTGAAGAGATTGAATTGGCTCATCACGTTCAGACAATGAAGAAATTGATGGAGCTCTCAGCAGAAGAACGTACTCCTCGCCAAAAGCATCAAATACGTATGGGTAAACGCGCTCGTGATCGAATGATGGCAGCAAATTTACGACTTGTTGTGAGTGTTGCTAAAAAATACCAAAATCAAGGCCTAGAGCTTCTCGATCTTGTACAAGAAGGAGCAATAGGTCTCGAACGAGCCGTAGATAAATTTGATCCTGCTATGGGATATAAATTCTCTACTTATGCCTACTGGTGGATCAGACAAGGTATGACTAGAGCAATCGATAATAGTGCTCGCACTATTCGTTTGCCAATTCATATCAGTGAGAAGCTTTCTAAAATGCGTCGAATTTCAAGAGAGCTCTCTCATAGATTTGGACGTCAACCAAATCGCCTAGAACTGGCAAATGCAATGGGCATTGAACCAAGTGATCTGGAAGATCTCGTCGGTCAAAGTGCTCCATGTGCTTCTCTAGATGCACATGCCAGGGGTGAAGAAGATAGAAGCACACTAGGAGAGTTGATTCCAGATCCCAACTGTGGAGAGCCGATGGAAGGCATGGATCGAAGCATCCAAAAAGAACACTTAGGTGGCTGGCTTTCTCAACTTAACGAAAGAGAGCAAAAAATACTTAGATTAAGGTTTGGACTTGATGGAGAAGAACCATTGACTCTTGCTGAGATAGGTCGACAAATTAATGTTTCGAGGGAGCGAGTTAGGCAGCTTGAAGCAAAAGCAATCTTAAAGTTGAGAGTCATGACAACTCATCAACAAGCAGCCTGATAATAGATTGATAAATATCTACCATTTATTAACTATTTTAAGTTGGATAATTGTAATCATCTCGATATCTGTTTTATGTAGAAAATATTTACCCTCTCAAAAAGAGTTAAGTCGCAAAGTCGTACATATAGGGATAGGCCCAGTAATTGTCTTAGCTTGGTGGTTTAATATATCTTCAACAATAGCCATTATCACATCATTGACTATAACTATAGGTCTGATATTGAACTACAAAGTCAAAATGTTACCTGCTTTAGAGGATATTCCTCGTAAAAGCTTTGGCACAATTGCATATGGGGTAAGCATTACATTGCTTTTAATTCTTTTTTGGCCTGAAAATGCAAATGCAGTAAGCGCAGGCATATTAGTTATGGCGTTTGGAGATGGACTAGCAGGTTTAATTGGACCTCAAATAAAATCCCCATCATGGAAAATATTTAATCAACGAAAATCAATTGCAGGGACAGCAACTATGGCCATGACTTCAATAATAGTTCTAATATTAATCAATGCATTGAGCTATTCATCACTTCAACCAGTAAGAATATTCGTAATTTCTATTATGGCAGTGGCTCTAGAACAAATCAGTCTCTGGGGAATAGATAATTTAACAGTACCTATATCCGTAGCATATGGCTCTATTTGGATGCTAAATCAATAAGTCTAAAGGGTTCATTCAAGAAGCCACTACTTTTGCCAATTGTTCAAGAAGTTTTTCCGTAGTAAGCATATCTATGCACGCATCAGTAATACTTTGCCCATAAACAAGATCAGAAGGGTCCGAAGATAATTTTTGATTACCCTCTACAAGATGACTCTCAAGCATCACACCCATCAAATTTTTAGATCCTTGATGAATCTGAGTCGTGATTTCATGAAGCACATGAGCCTGACGTCGAAAATCCTTATTGGAATTCCCATGACTACAGTCAACCATTAAACGTGCAGAAAGCCCTGCCTGTGTTAACTCTTCAGCAACCTGGTCAATAGCTTCAACATGGTAATTAGATCCACGCTTCCCTCCTCTTAAAACCAAATGACCATCAGGATTACCAGTCGTACTGACAATTGAAGCATTCCCATTTGAATTAATGCCAAGAAAATGATGTGGGCGTGAAGCAGCTTCCATGGCATTTATTGCAATAGTTGCAGTGCCGTCTGTACCATTTTTATATCCAATTGGCATAGACAAGCCTGAGGCCATTTCACGATGAGTTTGGCTTTCAGTAGTTCTTGCACCAATAGCAGTCCAACTAATTAAATCCGCAATATATTGAGGAACAACTGGATCTAGTAATTCTGTGGCAGCAGGCATACCTTCTCTTGCAAGATCTAATAGTAAAGATCTTGCAAGTCTTAAGCCTGTATTGATGTCATAAGAACCATCTAAATGGGGATCGTTAATCAAACCTTTCCATCCAACTGTTGTTCTTGGCTTCTCAAAATAAACTCGCATCACCACCTCTAACTCAGAGGCATAACGCTTCCGTAAAGGCTTTAGCTTGCTTGCATACTCTTTAGCAGCATTAATATCATGAACTGAACAGGGTCCAACAATCACTAATAGCCGAGAATCCTGTCCTCTTAGAATGGATTGAATATTTTTTCTTGTAACAGCAACAGTTTGAGCGGATTTAGCATCTATAGGCAGATCACTATGCAAGAGAGCTGGTGGAACCAGTGGTCGGGTCTCCACCACATGCAAATCGGAAGTGGTGGTCATTTCTCCTTTTTTCATATCTATTAGGCTAAATAAATTCGAGCAGATTTACATTGCTGAATTGGATTTCAGCATGTATCTCACCCTCAATCATGGGAAGGTAGGAAGGAAGAACGAGAATTTTCCAAATTCATCAAGGAGTCTTGAGAATGCTGAGTGACTACAGAAAGTATGCAAAAGAAAGAGAAGCGATGGGAATTCCACCACTTCCTCTTAATGCAGAACAAACTCAAAGCCTCACAAAGCTATTAGAGAACCCTCCTGCAGGAGAAAAAGAAGCATTGCTTCATCTCCTAACCGAAAGGATTCCTCCTGGAGTGGATGAAGCTGCTTATATAAAAGCCACATGGCTTAGCGCAATCGCCCAAAGCTCAACTCACTGTCCAATAGTTGACCCATTAGCAGCTACTAAACTCTTAGGGACAATGGTTGGGGGATATAACGTTACTGCCCTAATTGAATTACTTCAAAGTAAGGACGAAAAGCTAGCAAACGCAGCAGCAGAAGGCCTGAGTCACACCTTATTAGTTTATGACGCAGTTAACGAAATCTTCGAGCTAGCAAAAAGTAATCATTTTGCTAAATCAGTAATAGAAAATTGGGCAAGTGCTCAATGGTTCATCAACAAAACAGCACTTGCCGAAGAAATAACTATCACAGTATTCAAAGTTGATGGGGAAACTAATACTGATGACCTTTCACCAGCAACGCATGCTACTAGCAGGCCTGACATACCGTTGCATGCATTGGCAATGCTTGAAAGTCGCAAACCCAATGGACTAAAAGAAATTAGCTTGCTCAAAAGAAAAGGATATCCAATTGCTTACGTAGGTGATGTTGTAGGTACAGGAAGTTCACGAAAGTCAGCCATAAATTCTGTTCTTTGGCACACAGGTAATGACATACCTTTTATTCCAAACAAAAAATCAGGAGGAGTAATTTTAGGAGGCAAGATTGCTCCTATTTTCTTTAACACAGCAGAAGATTCTGGAGCACTGCCAATTGAATGTGATGTAACGACCTTGAAAAGTGGAGATGTAATTACGATCAAACCATACAAAGGCACTATTGAAAGGGCAACAAATGAAGTCAACGCAGGTGAAATAATCTCTAAATTTGAACTAAAGCCAATAACTATTAGCGATGAAATTAGGGCAGGAGGTCGCATCCCACTGATGATTGGTCGAGCACTAACAGACAAAATACGAGCAAAACTAAATTTCGAGCCTATAGACATATTCATTCGACCCAGCAAACCCGATATTCATTTAGGAGGATTCACTCAAGCTCAAAAAATCGTAGGGCGAGCATGTGGCCTAAAAGGAATTTCTCCTGGAACAAGCTGTGAGCCACTCATCACAACTGTGGGCAGCCAAGACACAACAGGACCTATGACTAGAGATGAGATGAAAGAACTTGCCTGTTTAGGCTTTTCATCAGATTTAGTCATGCAAAGCTTTTGCCATACTGCTGCTTATCCAAAACCAATAGATATAGCGACCCAAAAAGAATTGCCTGATTTCTTTTCAGAAAGAGGAGGTGTCGCCCTTCGTCCAGGAGATGGAATTATCCATAGCTGGCTTAACCGCATGTTGCTCCCCGACACAGTTGGAACAGGTGGCGATAGTCATACAAGATTTCCACTAGGCATATCTTTCCCAGGGGGGTCAGGGGTCGTCGCATTTGCAGCTGCTATTGGTGCTATGCCTTTAGATATGCCTGAATCTGTTCTTGTACGTTTCAATGGTGTTTTGCAACCAGGTATAACGCTCAGAGACGTTGTAAATGCAATTCCACTAATAGCAATTGAAAAAGGCCTACTAACTGTAGAAAAAGCCAACAAAATTAATGTATTTAATGGAAGGATTATGGAAATAGAAGGCTTATCAGAATTAAAACTAGAACAAGCATTTGAATTAACTGATGCGAGTGCTGAGCGTTCATGTGCTGGATGCACAATCCAACTTTCCGAGACCACAGTTTCTGAATACCTACGTAGCAATGTGGCCCTATTGAAAAATATGATTGCACGAGGCTATCAAGATGCTCGAACTTTAGGAAGACGAATTAAAGCAATGGAGTCATGGTTATTAAATCCAGAACTAATTCATGCTGATTCAAATGCTCTTTATGCTGAAAAAATAGACATTGATCTCAATGAACTAAATGTACCAGTTGTAGCGTGTCCTAACGATCCAGATAACGTTAAGCGTCTAAATGAAGTTGCTGATGAGCCAATTCAAGAAGTATTTATTGGTTCATGCATGACAAATATTGGACATTATAGAGCTGCTGCAAATATTCTTAAGGGAGCAGGAAAAATGAAAGCCAAGCTTTGGGTATGCCCTCCCACTCGAATGGACGAACAAACCCTAAAGGATGAAGGTTATTACAAAATCTTTGAAGATGCTGGTAGTCAGATGGAAATGCCAGGCTGCTCTTTATGTATGGGGAATCAAGCCCGTGTAGAAGATAATGCAACAGTATTCTCAACGAGTACAAGAAATTTCAACAATCGACTTGGTGCAGGTGCTCAAGTTTACTTGGGAAGTGCTGAACTAGCCGCAGTATGTGCTCTCCTCGGAAGGATTCCTCAACCTGATGAATATCTAGATATTGCATCCAAAAAAATTACGCCAAATTCAAATAAGCTATACAAATACCTTAATTTCAATGAGATCAGTGGATTTGAAGATCAAGGAAGAATAGTTAGTACCGAAGATCAAGAAAAGATTTTAGAGGTCAATAAGAAAAATGCGTAAAAATATCAAGTTAGAAAGTGGTCAGATTTTCATTAAATCAAACAAAAGTATTCGCAAGTTGCTGAAACAGCGCTGGTTCGTTGTTGCATTAGCTTTGATACTAACTGGCTTAGGAGCTGCATTAACTGGTGTTCTATTCCAAGCTGGCATTCATACTTTTGATGAATGGCGGTTAAATCTACTGACAATGTCACCATCTTGGTTTGTCTTGCCAACAATTGGAGGCCTCGGCGGATTTATTTCTGGATCATTGATCAGTAACCTTGCACCAGCAGCAGGCGGGTCTGGAGTTAGTCACATCATGGCATTTTTGAGGCATAAAAAAGTACCAATGGGACTAAGAGTAGGACTAGTAAAATTAATCTCTGGAACAATTGCGATAGGAAGTGGTTTCCCTCTAGGGCCAGAAGGACCGTCTGTGCAGATGGGTGGCTCAGTTGCATGGCAAATGGCAAGTTGGTTAAAAGCTCCTACAGCTTTTCGCAGAGTAATTGTGGCAGCGGGAGGTGGGGCTGGTTTAGCAGCAGTTTTTAGTGCCCCAATAGGCGGTTTTATCTACACAATTGAAGAGCTTCTCCACTCTGCTCGGCCAGTCGTACTTTTATTAGTAGTTGTCACCACCTTTTGGGCAGATACTTGGGCCGATGTGCTGCAAACAATTGGACTTGATACAAAAGCTGGTGGATTTGATTTCAGGCTAGGTTTTCAAGTAGAAAGGGCTTATTCACCTGATTTAACATTTCACCCAATTGATTTTTTTTACTTGATAACTCTTGGAATTATTGTAGGAATTCTTGCAGAACTTTATTGCCGTTATGTTCTAAAAATGCAAAGGTGTGGTTCCACTTGGTTTAACAATCAATTAACTCTCAGAATGGTAATTTGTGGAATAATTCTTGGAGTATTTTATTCATTTCTACCAGAGATATTTCATCACACCTCAGAACTTCAAAAATTAATAGCGACAGGTCAAATCAATACGAATATGGCTGTATTAACTTTCTGCATCATATTTATAACTACTGGTCTAGCAGCCGCCTCTGGTGCTCCAGGAGGTTTATTTTACCCAATGCTAACGCTAGGTGGAGCAATCGGTTTGGCCTGGGGTGGTTGCATTGAGCAAATGAATGGACATGTGCCAAGTAGCTATGTTTTTGCTGGAATGGGGGGGTTTGTTGCGGCCTGTTCGCGCACACCAATTACTGCAATGTTTTTAGCTTTTGCATTAACAAAAAATCTATTGATTCTCAAACCATTACTTATTACTTGCTTAACCAGTTTTCTCATTGCTCGAATATTTAATGAGCATTCGATTTATGATCGTCAAATAGATATGGAGCTACAAGAAGAAAATGCAATCAGAAGCGGCCTTATACACAAAAGAGGCATTTTGAACTTGATGACAAATTCACTGCGTCGTATCTCATTTGCACTTCCACCTAAGAGGGATAGAGAAATCTGAACAACGAAACTCTTCTTTTTCATCCAAAGGTTGCAGGACCAAATGCTCTTAAAACAGTCCTGGCATTTCCTAGTAGCTATAAGATTGGCATAACGAGCCTTGGCTACCAAGTTATATGGGCTTCCCTTGCAGAACGAGAAGACGTAGATGTTCGAAGACTATTTACAGATCAAAAGGAAAGAAGCCATATCAAAATCGATCTATTCGGAATATCACTCAGTTGGGAATTGGATGGACCAATCTTACTCAACCTTTTAGAAGAACAGCACATACCACTTTGGAGTCATCAGCGGGGCGAGAAGGATCCTCTTGTTTTTGGTGGTGGTCCAGTCCTGACTGCCAATCCAGAACCACTTGCTCCTTTCTTGGATGTCGTCCTATTAGGAGATGGAGAAGAGTTACTCCCTAACTTTATCGATACAATCCAAGAAATAAGGGGATTACAGCGATCTGAACAACTTCTACATTTAGCCCAAATTCCAGGTATCTATGTACCTCAACTTTATGAGCCAAAATTTTCCAATAAGGGTGAATTATTAGATATAGAGCCAATCAATAGCAATGTTCCTCGATCAATTACCAAGCAAACATGGCTTGGTAATACTCTTAGTTATTCAAAAATCATTACACCAGATTCTGTCTGGCCAAATATACATATGGTTGAAGTAGCCAGAAGCTGTCCAGAATTATGTAGATTTTGCCTTGCCAGTTATTTAACACTGCCATTTAGAAGTCCATCAGTCACAAATGAGCTGATACCTGCAATTGAGAAAGGAATGAAAGCCACTAACCGGATTGGCTTGCTAGGTGCTTCTGTAACGCAACATCCTGAGTTTGCAGATCTATTGCACTGGCTAAACCAAGATAAATTTAATAATATACATTTAAGTATCAGTTCTATTAGAGCTGCAACTTTAGATTTACATATGGCAAAAGTACTCGCTAATCACGGCAGCAAATCAATAACAATTGCAATTGAAAGCGGGAGTGAGCGCATGAGAACAGTTGTAAATAAAAAATTACGAGAAGAAGAAATCTTTGCAGCAGCTAAATATGCGCAAGAAGGAGGTCTAAAAGGACTAAAACTCTATGGAATGGTAGGACTCCCAACAGAAGAAGAAGAAGACGTAGAGGCAACTGCTGAATTATTACTTCGTCTTAAAAAAGAATCACGCAAGCTTCACTTAACGCTTGGAGTAAGCACATTCGTTCCAAAAGCTCATACACCTTTTCAATGGCACGGAGTAGAAGCAAAGGCGGACAAGAAACTAAAGCTTCTTAGCAAAAAGCTAAAACCAAAAGGTATTGAGTTACGTCCTGAAAGTTTCAGGTGGAGTGTTTTACAGGCATTAATATCCCGCAGCGATCGTAGGCTTGCTCCTGTCATTGCTTTAGTCCGTAAAGAAAACACAATTGGGAATTGGAAAAGAGTGTACCAAGCAATACGACAAGGAAATTTATCCGAGACAATAGAACAACCTATAACTACTGCCCAATTGCCATCTTGGGACGAAATTGTGCATCAAGAATGGGACAGATCACGCACACTTCCTTGGGAGCATATACAAGGTCCAGTTAAACCAAATTTGTTGCTTGATCATCAACTAAAGGCTCTGAATCAAAAGAATTCAAAGAACTAGGGACAATTAAACACCTAAGGCCAGACAATAAAATCCATCCTGCAATATTAAGCCTGCTATCAAATAAAGGTATATCAGCCCCATGAAGTAGGACCAAAATGAAGGTAGCAGACCACCATGCTCTATCAAATATTTCAATATGACAGTTACCAGAACCTTTCATTTGCCTAACTAGAACACCACGTCGTAAAGCAGTTATTAAAAGCGCGAGAATAGTTGCATTAAGGAGAAGTGAAACAGGCAACCCATGACTCACTGCTATCTCAAGCGGAAGATTATGCGAATGTCCATGCCATTGACCAGTTCTAAGAGGATAAAGTATAGAGAAAGCAGCTGCTCCCCAGCCCAACCAAGGTTGTTCCGAAATTAATTTGATGGCAACTGACCATTGACTAATGCGAGTAGATTCCAAAGATCTTTCTTGCATATAACGCATATCATTTAATCGAGACCACAATGACTCAGGTACAACTTTTCTCGCCCAAATTTGCAACTCGGAGCCAACACCAGGAACAGTTGCAAGTACCACAGGGAGCAACACCAAAACTTGGATTGGCAATAGCCAGGGCCAAGCAATAGGCCCGATCACAAATGGTATTGCCAACACAAGGCCACCCCAAGCATTTCGGGAATCAGTAAGAATCAAAGCAGCGACATGTGATATAGCAAAAAGCAAAACGAAACTACGTCTATAAAGATTGATCGAATGCTGAAGTAAAGCAGCCAAACAAAAAGGCCAAATTATTGCCAACCATGCCCCGGCAATATTCGCATAATCAAACAAGCCTGATAGGCGACCCTCTGGCTCACCTCCAGGTGAAACAAACCAAACAATGGTTCCATTTAGAAGTTCCCAAGGACCATGCCAACCCCACCAAAGCTGTCCAAAGCCTGTAATAAGAACAGGGAATGTACCGGCAAGCAACCACAAAGAGCAACGCCTACGAGCTTGTGCCGTGACTAAGTAAGGCTGAAAAGCCCAAAAACTCCAAAAGAAAGGCAACCAATTTGCAAGACCAACCCAAGCAAGCCAACCTGAATACGCATAAAAAGACCCTATTAGCATTAAAAAAGCTGTACAAACTAAAGGCCAATTCCAAGGGTCTTCCAAATAAGTATTAGCTCGATTACGACTACCTAAAACAATAGAGAACACTAAAAATAATCCAGACAAAAGTGCGCTAGATGGGAGCAAGAAAAGACCCAACTGGAAAGTCCTCCAACCAGCAATATTTGCGTGGGAGGGACAGTCTTGACCTAACCAATTCACAAACTTCATGCGAAGACAGCAGTCCTACCGGAATAAACAATTACTTGCCTTTTCAAATGCAATCTCATAGCCCTAGCTAGTGCTATTCGCTCAGTATCCCGACCTTTCCTAATGAGGTCCTCCACCTCATCACGATGACTCACATGAGCAATTGTCTGCTCAATAATTGGTCCATCGTCCAAAGTCGCAGTCACATAATGTGCAGTAGCCCCAATTAATTTGACTCCGCGTTTCCAGGCTCGATGATAGGGTTGTGCGCCTTTAAATGCAGGCAAAAAAGAATGATGGATATTAATTACGTTTGGAAAAGCTTGAAGAAAATCACTAGATAGAATTTGCATATACTTTGCCAGAACTGCTATCTCAATATGATATTGAGATAGCAGTTTAATTATTCTATCTTCGGCCTCTTTCTTTGAAGTAAAATTCATAGGCACGTATTCAAATAAAACATTAAACTGAGCACATAAAGGCTCAAGATCTTTGTGATTAGAAATCACCAAAGGGACTTCCATTTGCAATTCCCCACTAGAAGCACGCCAAAGTAAATCCAACAAACAATGACTTTGTTTACTTGCAAAAATTGCCACTTTGGGAAGCTCATCAGAAAAATACAATTGAGCCTCTCCTGACAAATCACAAGCCAATGATTTAATTGCAGAAGAAATAGAGTCCCTATTCAACAAAAAGCCTTCAAGGTCCCATTCAATACGACTCAAAAATAAGCCTGCATTCAAGTCAGTGTGATGATCAGCATGTCGAATATTGCCCCCATTCGTTGCAACCCATCCTGCTAACTCACTAACCAACCCAGGACGATCAGGGCAGATAAGCTGCAGAATGGCAGTACTAGAGCTCACGCAACTCACCTAAAAACCTATTCTCTCCTGAAGTGGTGCCATCAAAATAGAACAATGCATGATTTGGTAGCTTTTGAGAATCAATCACTAAATCAAGAACCTGAAAAAAACCATTGCAATTATTGGAGCAGGGGCTATTGGAAGCACCACTGCCTGGCATTTAGCTCAGCAAGGGCACAAGATATTTCTGTTCAATAAAACAAGAATTCAAGAAAGAGAAAAGCCAGAAGAATTATCTGGGACTAATGCATCTCTAGGAGTATTAATGGGATATATTTTTAGACGCACAAAAGGCAGAGCTTGGCTCCTGAGAGAGCAAAGCATGAACATTTGGCCAAAATGGATCAACCAGCTAAAAACTTTTGATTCTTCAATAGAAATTACAACCCCTCTAGCTTTACTGGCAAAAACAAAAGAAGAAAGCAATTTTATGAAAATTTTAGCCAATGAGAAAAAAGAATATGGGGTAGAATTTTCTAAAGGATGTTCAGAAATATGGCCTAAAAAAGAATTGCCCGAAGGACACTTTGGCGGATTAGTCTCTCACCAAGATGGTCGCATTGACCCAAAAAAGCTACAGAAATGTTTGGCAAATGCTCTCAATGAAAATAATGTTCGAACACTCGAAAATAAAGTGGTTTGTATCAAAAGAAACGATATAAATAAAAGCAATAAATGGAAGATAATCACAGAAGAAGGAATAGAATTCGAACATGACACAATTGTAGTTTGCGCAGCACTTGGGAGTGAAGAGCTCATAAAACCCCTAGGACATCCATTAAAAACAAAGGCAGTGTTAGGACAAGCTGTAGAAATAGAACTTAAAGATAATATTCAGAACTGGTCAAAATGGCCCGCTGTGCTTGTATTTAATGGGATAAATTTGATACCTAGAAAAGAAAATGAACTCATATTAGGTGCAACACTAGAAAACTCAATTCAACCATCTCAGACAATCTTGCAAAACATGCTTTTATTTAATGGCATGTCCCCAAACTGGCTAAAAGAGGCCTCTGTAAAAAATTGTTGGTATGGTTTACGGTGTAAACCAATGAACGAGCCAGCCCCTATTTTAAAAATACTAGAAGATGGATTAATATTAGCTACAGCACACTATAGAAATGGAATCTTACTGGCACCTGCTACTGCCGAATGGGTCGGGAAACAAATATCAACTTAATGCAAAAGTTACTTTGTTTCTGTAAATTCTGCATCTATAACATCATCATCTCCTGAAGCCTTATTAGCCTCTGATTCTTGACTATTCATATCAGGTGTTGGAGTACCTGCTTGTTGATAAACAGAAGCTCCTAATGAATAAAGTTCTTTCTGCAATTCTTCAAGCATTGACTTCATTGTTTCATAGTCATCCTTTTCAGTGGCCTCTTTTAACTTAACTCGTTTCTCTTCAACCTTTGCTTTCGCATCTGAATCAACCTTATCACCCAATTCACTAAGCTGTTTTTCTGTTTGATAAACAAGTGTCTCTGCTTGATTCTTTATATCAATACGCTCTCTCTTTTCCTTATCAGCTGAAGCATTTGTTTCAGCATCTTTTACCATTTTATCAACTTCATTATCAGACAAAGTTGATGCCCCTGTAATTGAAATACTCTGTTCTTTACCACTTCCTTTGTCTTTCGCTTTAACACTAAGTATTCCATTAGCATCAATATCAAATGTAACTTCTATTTGAGGCACTCCCCTTGGTGCTGGAGGTATTCCGTCAAGTCGAAATGTACCTAAGCTTTTATTATCGGTAGCCATTTCACGCTCACCTTGAAGAACATGAATCTCGACATTGGTTTGACCATCAACAGCTGTTGAATAAGTTTCAGTTTTCTTGGTTGGAACAGTCGTATTACGAGCAATCATCCTTGTCATAACACCTCCCAAAGTCTCAACACCTAACGAAAGAGGAGTCACATCAAGCAAAAGAATATCTTTAACTTCTCCAGCAAGGACTCCACCCTGAATAGCTGCGCCGACCGCCACAACTTCATCAGGGTTAACTGTTTGATTAGGGTCTTTCCCTGTCACTCTTTTAACCAATTCCTGAACGGAAGGCATGCGAGTAGAGCCGCCTACCATCACAATTTCATCTAACTCACCAGAAGAAAGCTTTGCATCTTTTAATGCCTGCTCTACAGGTACACGACAACGATCTATCAGGTTCGAGGCTAATTCTTCAAACTTTGCACGAGTAAGTGTCAAGTCAAGATGCTTTGGCCCCTCAGGAGTAGCAGTTATAAAAGGAAGATTGATTTCACTTTGTGTTGCATTAGATAATTCAATTTTTGCCTTTTCTGCTGCCTCAGTTAAACGTTGCAAAGCTTGTTTATCTTGGCGCAAATCAATACCTTCATTGCTCTTAAAGGTTGCTGCCAAATGATCAACAATTACCTTATCAAAATCATCGCCACCTAAATGGGTATCACCTGAAGTGGACAAAACCTCGAATACACCATCACCAACTTCTAAAACAGAAACATCAAAAGTGCCGCCTCCTAAATCAAAAACAAGGATACGTTCATTACTTTTTTTATCTAAGCCATATGCAAGAGCTGCTGCTGTCGGCTCATTAATAATCCTTAAAACCTCCAATCCAGCTATCTTTCCAGCATCTTTAGTTGCTTGACGTTGAGAATCATTAAAATATGCCGGAACAGTAATTACAGCTTGAGATACATTTTCACCGAGATACTTACCAGCATCATCAGAAAGTTTTCGCAACACTTGAGCACTCACCTCTTCAGGTGAAAACTGCTTATCAAGAATAGGGCATTTCAATTTAACATTTGAACCTGATTTCTCTACTCCATAACTAACTTCTTTCGATTCTTCATTAACCTCATCGACTCTCCGACCAACAAAACGTTTTGCAGAATAAAAAGTATTCTCAGGATTCATTACAGCCTGACGCTTGGCTATTTGACCAACCAATTGATCCTGATTCTTTGTATAAGCAACAACTGAGGGAGTGGTGCGAAATCCTTCTGCATTAGCAATTACGGTGGGCTTGCCACCCTCCATAACAGCCACACAGCTGTTTGTAGTGCCAAGATCAATGCCAACAACCTTCCCCATGGGTTCCCAACTCCTAAAATTGTCTTCTTGAATAGGGACATCCTCGGCAGTGACACCGCATAGAGGCGAGGTGTGGTTCCCGAACAGTTCAGGAAAGTCTCTCTTAAAACAAAGCTAAATAAATGACAACGATTAGTGGAAAAACCAGTCTGGTTGCCTTACTTGGACAACCTACAAACCATTCTCTATCGCCAATTATTCAAAATGCCGCAATTCAAGAAATGAAGCTTGATTGGAGCTATATGGCTCTTTCATGTAGCCAAGAAAATCTTGAAACCGTTCTAAAAGGACTATCAGCAATAAATTGCAAAGGCCTAAATATCACTATTCCCCACAAAGAGCATGTCGTTCAATTCTGTAGTTCATTAAGTCCACTCGCTAAAAGATTAAGAGCGGTAAATACCCTTTTACCAGATGGGCAAGGAGGGTGGAAAGGGTTCAACACTGATGTAGAGGGCTTTATAAATCCGCTTATTTCCATGAGCTTGAAGAAAAAGCAGGCTTTAGTCATCGGCAATGGAGGAAGCGCCAAAGCCGTAATAGAAGGGCTGAAAAGACTAGGTTTTGCGAAAGTCACAATTGTAGGAAGGTCTCAAGACAAAATTAACGATTTTCTGAATGAACATAAAATCGCAAATGAAGGTTTAAAGCCAACAATTGAAATAGAAGGAATAACCGATAAAAATTCACTTTTAACTAACAAGATTCAGCAATCAGAATTAATAGTTAATACTTCACCTATAGGAATGAAAAGGAAAGAAATTGAGACTAAAAATCAATTTCCATTAGGCAAAAGCATATGGAACAATCTAGACTCAAGTAAAATACTTTATGATCTCATATATATTCCTAAGCCTACGGCATGGCTCGATTTAGGTTCTAAAAAAAGTTGCAAAACAATCGATGGGTTAGAGATGTTGATCCATCAAGGTGCAGCTTCATTGAAACTGTGGAGCAATTGCAAAAGAATGCCCATTAAAGCTATGAGAATTTCTGCAGAAAACTATCTCAGCGATTAAGGTTGCAAAAACTAGTTTTAAACATGCAAATACCAGCTTGGCAAAGATTGCTAGGAATATTGGTTTACATGATTCCTTGGAGTGATGCAATTCCTTTCGGCAACAATATTTTTGCTCAATTGCCTTTCCTGCAATGGTTCGCGATACCAGCAGTACCAATAATAGTTCTTCAAAGAGGAATACCATTTGGCGGTCTTTTATTGTTTTTACTTCTTTTCCTGGCAGTGATCCGAAACCCAAAAGTACCCTATTTCCTTAGATTCAATAGCCTGCAAGCTCTATTAATTGATATTGGACTCATTCTCCTTGCTTATGCATTCCGAATTTTGGTATTCCCGTTTGGCACTGGACTATTAAGTCAAACGCTTTCAAGCACAGTCCTTATTGGTGTTCTAACAATAATCATTTTTTCAATATATGAATGCATTCAAGGCAAGGAGCCTGATCTGCCAGCCATTAGCGAAGCAGTTAGGCTGCAACTTTAGCTATATGCACCACCAGGAGATATTGTGGTAGCTCCGTCGCTCAAATTTTGAGCCTTTACGTCCTAGTCGGATTAAACCCATGACTCAAAAGCCTTACTACGAAACAATGTATATTCTCCGGCCAGATATACCGGAAGAAGAAGTTGAAAGTCATCTAACCAAATACAGCGAGCTTGTTACAGGAGCAGGTGCTGAAGTGCTAGACAGTCAAATGAGAGGCAAACGAAGACTTGCTTACCCAATTGCCAAACATAAAGAAGGGATTTATGTACAACTAAGTCATAACGGTGACGGACAGCAAGTCGCAGTATTGGAAAAAGCCATGCGTCTCAGTGAAGATGTAATTAGATATTTAACTATTAAGCAAGAGGGTCCTCTCCCAACTCCAAGAGTTTCAACCTCTAACGAAAATAACTCAGAAAAAGCAACTTCTCAGGAGAAAGACAAGGTAGCTTCCCAAAACAAAGAAAAAACAACTTCTCAGGAAAAGGAGAAAGAGAAGGAAGCTGCGAAAAGCAAAGAAGAGACAGAAATCAACGAAGAGTCTAAATAAATAATTACATTTTTAATCATTACTTTTATTTGTAAGTGAAGCCCAAAGTCTTGAGGGTAATCCCCATATATAAATAAAACCTTCTGCAGATTTATGATCAAAATTATCTTGCTCGCCATAGGTGGCCATATTTGGCATATATAAACTGTTTTCCAAAGAGTTTCTGCCAATTACGATTGCATTGCCTTTATGCAAGCGAAGCCTTACTGAACCATTCACAGATAATTGAGTTTGATTAATAAAACCATCTAAAGCATCCTTTAAAGGTGTAAACCAAAGTCCCTGATAAACCAAATCAGCCCATTTAGATTCCAATTGAGATTTAAGGCTTAGAACATCTGCAGACAAAGTCAAGCTTTCCAGCTCTTGATGTGCCCGGATAAGCATTAGCAATCCTGGCGTCTCATAAATTTCTCGACTTTTTATTCCTACAACCCGATTTTCAATCATATCTATGCGGCCAAAACCATGTTTTCCTGCTATGTAGTTCGCTTTTCTAATCATCGAAACAGGGTCTAACCGAGAACCATTAATAGAAATAGGGTTGCCACATTCAAATCCGATTTCTATTTCTTCAGAATCATTCGGAGCATCATTAATCGAAGATGTCATTGCAAATACTTCCTCAGGTGGAGCTACCATTGGATCTTCAAGAACTCCAGCCTCAACACTTCTGCCCAATAAATTCAAATCAATTGAATAAGGTGAGCTTTTACTTACAGGTGCAGGTATACCAAATTTTTCACCATATGCAATTGTCTCTTCTCTACTCATACCCCATTCTCTTGCTGGAGTCAGAACTTTTAAATCAGGCGCTAGTGAACCAATAGCGACATCAAAACGCACTTGATCGTTACCTTTGCCAGTACAACCATGTGCTACAGCATCAGCGCCTAACTCTCTTGCAAGCTCGACTAAGCGCTTTGCGATTAGTGGCCTGGCTAACGCTGTCGACAAAGGATATTTACCTTCATAAAGAGCATTGGCTTTGATCGCAGGGAAAGCAAAATCTTCAATAAATGGCTTTATTAGGTCCCCAACTAAAGATTGGCTAGCCCCAGCATCAATAGCTTTTAACCGAATTGGCTCAAGCTCATCACCTTGACCAAGATCAGCCGCAAAAGCAATTACCTCCTTGACTCCAAACTTTTCCCTGAGATAAGGAATACATACACTGGTGTCAACACCACCAGAATAAGCAAGAACGACTTTCTTCACGCTCTACATAGTTTTAATTTTCAAGTCAAAGTTTAAGTAATGCCAAGTAAACCAAGAAACAGAGTTGGTGAAATTTATGGAAAACTAACCGTTATAGGTCTTTCTGACCGACGCTCAAAAGCTGGAAACGTTTACTGGTGGTGTATCTGCGAATGCGGGAAAAAACGAGAAGTTTCTAGTGACTGCCTATCTAATAAAAAAAGAAAGAAAAAAACTATCACTACTTGCAAAAAGTGTTCAAAGGAGATTTGAATAAAAAATATTTTGGCAACGCATGACCAAAAAGAGCAAAAAAGAAGGGTAGAAGCAGCAAAAGCTAGAGAAAGTTTAAAAGGACAAATGCCTAAAGAATGGTTGGAACTCCCTTTCACTGATCAACATGCTAGAGAGCTAGGCAAAAAACACTTTTTCAGGGAGATCAGATGCCTGACCACCACTTATCTCCATACCGGATAAATGCTGGCTGCTTAAAATGCCAAGCAAACGAAGCCAAATATTTAATTTAGATATATCTATCTCACGAACTCTCCTTAAATGAAATAAGCACGCCAACTCCAATATGAGTCAATTTAGAAACAAGCGCAATGCGTGTAAAGGCTGATTGCGAATCCAGGCAAATAGAGCGATTCTTATTGTGTTGAACACGGAGGCGTCTATGGACGACACGCCACCTGAGTCTCTTTGAAGCATGCTGATTAAGGCCCCTGCTCCAACAGTCTTCTCCTAATAGTGGGCTATTCGTCTGGCAAGACATTTCTAATGGTGAGTCGAGCCAGTCGTAACTCCTCTGCATCGTTCTAGGTGCCCTACAGGAGTACAGCCAAACACCTGAACAATTGGCCCCAGGAGCTAAACGTCAGAAGCTTCAACAAGCGAATTCAAAAAAGGCTCCTCAATAGAGGAGCCTTTTTTGTGAAATAACGCAAAAGCAAACGCAAGTCATTCATTCTCGTCTTTGATAGATGAACTGCCAAAAAAGTTTCGAAACCCTTTGACCAAAACCCAAGTACCTATCCCAATAGACGGTCCAATTAACAAACTAAATACCAAATACGGGCGGATCACAAATGCTCCTGGATGCAAAAAACCCCAAAAACGCAATCCATAACTAGTCAACAAAGCCAAAGCCCAGGTTAGAAACATTATTGGGAGTTTGGATGTCAAAAGAAAAAACCTGCTTTATGAATTATGGTGGTTAATTGGCCCAAGCCTTAACTAATGAGCTCGATCGACAAAATCAACCTTAGTGCCCTCGATGGAATTAATCCTGCACTAACACGTTATGGCAGAAAAGAACCAGCACCAGTCCTTCCATTACGTGAAGAGCCAGATCTATTGACCTGGCTAGAAGCCAGCGGAAGACTTGTTGCTGATGAAGATTCAGAATCGCAAGAAATCAGCACAATTGAAGAAGAAGAGCTATCTGCACTAATGGGAGAAAAAGAAGACTACAAAGGAGAAGATGACCAAAGCGAAGAAAACTGGGAAGAGTAAAAGTTAATTTTGAAGAAAAAATTACATTATAAAAATTCAATAATAACTACTTTTAAGAAAGTATTCAATGATTTTTAGTCTTCTAGCAAAAGCAAGCAAGAGCTTTAATAGCAAATTTTTATTTTCAGTAATCTTCATTTCAGCTATTTATGTTGGAATATATAAATCTAACTTTTCTTTACTCATAGTATTAACTGCTACAACAATATTATCAAGCACAATAACAAGATGGGGCATCCCAAAACTAAATCAATTACGAGCTAATCAAATTATAAGAAACGAAGGACCCAAGCAACATTTAAGTAAATCTGGCACGCCAACAATGGGAGGACTATTGATAATTCCAATAGGTGTGGTGACAAGCATTTTAGTTGCTTTAAACCAAGAGCTTGACAAAAAATTAATTTACCTAAGTTTTTTAATACTATCATTCATGATTATAGGATTCTTGGATGACTGGAAAAGTCTCATTAATAAGAGAAATGATGGATTAAGCCCAAAGACTAAATTAGTATTAGAAACAATTTGTGGAGGACTATTTGTTCAAATGGCCTGGGCAAATAAACTAATTGATTCACAGATATCATTTCCATTTGGAATTACATATCAAATGGGTTTAATGATTCTACCTCTAGCCATATTTTCAATATTAGCAGAGAGTAATGCCACAAACTTAACTGATGGGTTGGATGGTTTGGCTAGTGGGTGTGGCGCATTAATCTTTGCAGGACTAGCATTTAGCATGATTATCCAAGGCAATGTTGAAAACACAAATCTTGCAATATTTGCAATGGGCATGAGTGGTAGCTGGCTAGGATTCTTAATACATAATAAAAATCCAGCAAAGATCTTCATGGGTGATACAGGATCTCTTCCTATGGGGGCAGCACTAGCTGGAATAGGATTGCTGGGAGAAGCTCTTTGGCCACTATTTGTAATGAGTGGTATCTTTTTTCTTGAATCATTATCAGTGATTATTCAAGTTAGTATATTCAAACTAACGAAAATATATTCTGGCAAAGGTTATAGAGTTTTCCTGATGACACCTATACATCATCATTTCGAAATTTCTGGAAATAAAGAAGAATCTATTGTGCAAGGTTTTTGGCTATCTTGTCTTATTCTAGTCATCATTAGCTTATTACTCCTTCCATAGCTATTTAACCCATGAGCTATTTCACCTGGAAAGAAACTGGATTGACAAAAGATTGCAGAAGCTTAGAAGCCATGGCTTCTCGTTTCGAAGAATCAGCCAAGCTAATGAGATTAATGGCTAAGGAAGGTTTTACATTAAAACAGGAAAATAACAAGCAGTTAATAACTCATAAAAGTCAAGATATTTTTAATGAATGGGGGTTTGTAAGTGAAGAGCCTCCATATAGACAATTAAAATTAACAATCGAAGAACTATAATTCTTATTCAAGAATTAGAAAAAAACTTATAATTATTCAAGCCATCTAATACTCCTTTAACTTGTGAGCGTGATGCAAAAAAAACTCTATTCTGTGACCGGAAGCGTTCTAAGCAAGGGTCATGGTCAGCAGGAACAACTGCAGTCGTTAAACCTTTTAACAACTCTGCATCACCCTGCTGACTAGCAATTACATAAACTTCTTTCAAAGGTAGATTCCACCGTAAAACAAGATGTCGAATTGCTTCAGTGCGAGAAGCTCTTAGAGGCAATACATCCAGATACCAATGGCAACGTAAATAAGGTATCGCCTCTAAACCTCTTTGCCTTAATCTTTTAGCAACTAATGGAACAATAGATTCGGAAGTTTGTTTTAGTAAATAGCTAATTTTATAAGGACTCTGCTGATCAGGATCCTGTAAAGACATATGCTGCTTTAAATCTACTAAAGCAACTTCTACTGCTTCTCTAGACCATTGATTTGCAATTGTAGATTCCCATAACAAATCAGATTGATCTTCAGATCCATAATATATCTCAGTTCCAGTCCGACATATCCATACATTAGGTTCAGGAAGATGTAACTCACGATATCTATGTCTCGCTGCTTTAATTGATCGTCCCGTTAAAATACCTAAACTATGTTTTTGATTAAATGTCTCAGCTTGCAAGCTTTGACGAAGAATATCTAAACCCTCTAAGTCTAAATTTTCCAAACTGCTATCCAACTCTAAAAATAACAACTTTTCTGAAAAAGGATTTTGCTGTTTAGGTGAACTAGAAATTCTAATAGGGGTCTCTATAGATTTGAGGCGTTTTTGCATCAATGCCAAATAATTACAAACATGTGCATCCCAACTAAAATGACGACTAACAGCCTCAACTCCATTTTCACTCCAGCATCTCCATTGATGTGAGTCAGAACTAGCTTGTTCAAGTACATCTTGTAAAGAATCTAAATCAGTTACATCAGCCAACAAACCATTTTGACATCTAGATAAAATATCTCTAGGGCCTCCATCATCTGTAGAAACAGTAGGCAATCCAGACGCTGCTGCTTCCAATAAAGTCAGTCCAAAAGGCTCTGTCAGAGCAGGATTTACAAATAAGCCCTTTTTATTAGCAGCCCATCTATAGATTGCAGGAATTTGTTCACGTTTATGTTGTTTGGGATATGCAACTTTCCCATATAAATTATAACGATCGACAACATCAAAAATTTGCTGAAAAACTTCCCTTTGTTGCTTATCTAACTGCCTAAGATCACCCCTACATCCTAGTACAAGAATCAAATTAAAATTTTTACATAACAAAGAAGAGCGTCCATAAGCCTCAACCAAAGCTGGTATATTTTTACGTCTTACAGCTCGAGAAATTGCCAGCAAGGGTGGCAATGAAGGGTCTCGAAGAAAAGAGCCTAAAATTTGATTAACTTTATCTATTTCTTTAGAATTAGTAGAAGGATGGAAACGAGTTGAATCAACTCCTGGTGGAACAACATATGCCTTATCAGATGAGAATCTTCCATATCTAGAATATTGATTTTCGGCTTCTTGTTTAGTACTAGTAATAATTAAATCAGAATGAGCCAAAGCCATTTCCTCTGCTTCTATTCGACGACTAATTGAATATGTTTGTTCAATTTGTTCATGGTCTACTCCAGCTGCAAGCAATCGTCTCTGCTTTTCCCTACCTAAAGAATGACCTGTGAAAACAAGTGGAATAGATAACCGTCTACTTACTAATGACCCTACATATCCAGCATCCGCATAATGAGCATGTATCCAACTCGGAAGACTCTCTTCACGTTGAAGAAATTGAACCAATTGATCGGCTAATTCATCCAAATAAGGCCAAAGCAACTCCTTACGCAAATATCTCTTCGGACCAAAAGGTAATCGAATAATCCTTGAGCCTGGCCCAACTCTTTCCTCACGCTGAGAATAATCAGTCGAGACCTTGCGATCTTGAATCAAACGCGTAACCAAATCAACTTGCTCAACTTCAGGCCGTGATGCCAAGCCTCTTATTAACTCCAATACATAGAGTGTTTGACCTCCAGTATCAGCATCACGACCCAACTCAAGGTCATGTGACCGAAACAACCCGTGGAGATTTAGATGAAGGAGTCTTAAACCCACCTCATTATTCCCCTAAAACTTGAAAGTTATTAGTAGAGTTTTCCTATTCGAAATCTAAAGAAAGAATAACAAAAATCAGGCAAGAAAAGAGTCTAATTCCAAATCTACTGCAACAAAAGGGATCTAAAGAATCAATAGAAAATCAAGAAATCTCAATCATGGCGAATTGCAAAGGAAAATCTGATGAATCAAGTTGACTTTAGGTAATTATTTTTTCGAACAAAAAGATCAATCTGTTCAAATTGGCTACTCTAAAACCTTCTTCAAATAGCTGGCTGTATAACTCGTTGGATGAGCAGCAACATTTTCTGGTGTACCTGTGACAATGATTTCACCGCCCTTATCGCCACCTTCAGGTCCTAGATCAATAATCCAATCTGAGCACCGAATGACATCTAAATTATGTTCAATGACAATTATTGAATTGCCTTTATCGACCAAGCGCTGAATAACATCCATCAACTTGTGAACGTCATAAAAACTCAGACCAGTGGTTGGCTCATCAATCAGATATAGAGTTTTACCAGTTGCTCTTCGAGATAGCTCTGTTGCCAACTTAACTCTTTGTGCCTCGCCACCAGAAAGAGTAGGAGCAGGTTGACCCAGTTTGATATAACCCAGTCCTACATCTACAAGTGTTCGCAAACGATCTGCTGCTTGTGGTATTGAAGAAAAGACATCTGCAGCTTGCTCAACAGTCATTTCTAAAACATCCGCAATTGAGTACCCTTTGTATCTCACTTGCAAAGTTTCTCTATTAAACCTAGCCCCTTTACAAACATCACATTGAACATAAACATCGGGCAAAAAATTCATCTCTATGACATTTACACCTTGACCCCTGCAAGCTTCACAACGACCGCCTTTAACATTAAAACTAAATTGCCCAACTTGATATCCTCTGGCTTTTGCCTCTATTGAAGCAGCAAAAATTTGACGAATAGGATCAAAAGCCCCTGTATAAGTTGCGGGATTAGAGCGTGGGGTTCGTCCAATAGGTGATTGATCAATCACAATTACTTTATCAATTGATTTTATTCCTCTTAAAGCACCTAAACCCTTAGGGAAAGGAACCTTTAAGCCTAAGCTATGATTAATTGCAGGATGTAGCAATTCATTAATCAATGTACTTTTTCCACTCCCACTAACACCTGTAACAGCAATCAATCGACCTAAAGGAAACTCAACTGTTAAGTTCTTTAAATTATTTCTATCACAATCAATCAACTTAAGCATGCGTTTTCCATCTATTCTTCTCTCCTTCGGTGTAGGAATAGACAGAGTTCCACTTAAGTATGCACCTGTCAAAGAATCTTTCGATGATAATAAATTATCTACTGAACCTTCAGAAATGATTTGACCTCCATGCACTCCTGCACCTGGGCCAATATCAACTACATAATCTGCTGCACGAATAGTCTCTTCATCATGTTCTACAACAACAAGTGTATTTCCCAAATCTCGCAGACGTTTTAAAGTAGCCAATAAACGATCATTATCTCGTTGATGAAGACCAATACTAGGTTCATCTAATACATAAAGCACACCTGTTAATCCAGCTCCAATTTGTGTAGCTAATCTTATTCGCTGAGCCTCTCCACCAGATAAAGTCATCGCAGGTCTATCTAAACTTAAATAATCAAGACCTACATCAAGTAGAAAACGCAAGCGCAATCTTATTTCTTTAAGAACTAAATCACCAATTTGAATTTGACGATTGGAAAGTAGAGGCATCGATCCCTTTGCTTCACCAACTCCCATCATTTTCTCAATATGAGTAAGTGTTTCGCCTACACTTATAGATGTCAGTTCAGTAATGCTATAAGGACCAACCTTTACAGCCAATGCTTCAGGACGCAATCTATTTCCAGCACAAGTTTGACAAGGCACTAATTCAAGATATTTTTCCAATTTTTGTCTTACAGATTCACCAGAAGCATCTCTTAATTGTCTTTCTAAAATTGGAAGGATTCCTTCAAAATTCCTCTTATAGGCAGCTGTTTTTTTGTATCTACTATCTGCTTGAATCAGGATAGGTTCAGAACTGCCATTAAGTAATACATTAGTTTGTTCATCAGAAAGATCTTTCCAAGGTGTTTTAATTTCAAAACCAAAAGCCTCACCTACAGAATAAAGCAAAGAAAAATAATAAGAATTATCTTTATCACTCCAAGGGGCGACAGCTGCATAAACAGGTAAAGATGGATCGGGAATAACACGTTCTAAAGTAAACTTTTTTAGATGACCTAAGCCATGGCAATCAACACAAGCCCCATAAGGACTATTAAAAGAAAATAACCTAGGAGACAACTCTTCAATAACAGATCCATGTACAGGGCAAGCAAAATTTTCAGAGTAGAGTCTTTCTCTTTCAACCCCTTTAGGTAAATCTTCTTTTGCTTTTGGAACTACTTCAACTACAGCCAATCCCTCTCCTCGCTTTAATGCAGTTCTGAGTGAGTCTGTAAGCCTTTCCTGAATACCTTCTCTGGAAATCAAACGATCTACAACTACTTCAATAGTATGAGATTGATTCTTATCTAGTTCAATATTGTCAGAAAGTTCTCGAACCTCTTTATTAATACGTACACGAGCAAATCCTTCAGAAGCAAGTGCTCTAAGCAATTTTGAATGTGTTCCTTTCTTACCGCGAACAACAGGAGAAAGTAATTGATAACGAGTTCCTTCTGGAAGAGTAATAATCTGATCTACCATTTCATCTATGGTTTGTGGTCTTATAGAGCGATCACATTCGGGACAATGAGGTTCTCCTGCTCTTCCAAACAACAACCTTAAGTAATCTTGTATTTCAGTAACTGTTCCTACTGTTGAACGCGGGTTATGACTAGTAGATTTTTGATCAATAGATATAGCAGGCGACAAACCCTCAATTGCGTCTACATCTGGTTTATCAACTTGACCTAGGAATTGCCTTGCATAAGCGGACAAACTTTCTACATACCTACGTTGTCCCTCAGCAAAAATAGTATCAAAAGCTAAAGAACTCTTACCGCTTCCACTAACACCTGTAAAAACAACAAATTTATTTCTCGGAAGACTTAAATCAATATTCTTAAGGTTGTGCTGACGAGCACCACGAATTCTTATTACATCCTCGAGAGAACCGCCACTTAAATTCACAGCTGCCTCAGAGTGCCAGTCAGTTTTCTTGCGAACAGGGCCACGACCCATAAGGGATTTATCTAATGGGCTAAAAGTATAAAGATAGAAAGTGGACTTTAGGCAACATGTTGTTCCAGCAATCCTGCTGCATAAATCTGTGCCTCCGCCAAATCTCCTCCAGCAAGATCAGCCAATTCCTTTTGACGATCCTGGATATTCGTTAAAGGAATGACTTTGGAGCTAGTTAAGCCTTGAGAAACAGACTTGCTGACAGAAAAATGATGATCTGCGGCTGCAGCAACCATTGGTTGATGTGTTACACAAAAAACCTGCCGTGATTTTGAAAGTCTTTTTAAAATTTTTGCTATCTCAAAGCTAATTCGCCCACTAACACCAGAATCAATTTCATCAAAGAAAAAAGTGCTTGAACCCGTAACTTCAGCTAATACAAGTTTTAAAGCCAATAAGAAACGAGACATCTCACCACCCGACGCAACCTCTGCAATTGGTGCCAATGGATGGCCTGGGTTAGCAGAAAACATAAATTCAATTTTATCAATTCCAAATTCATTAGGTTCAACTGAGAAAAACTGAATTTGAAAATGTGCATTAAGGAGCCCCATTGGACGCAAATGCTCAAGCAAGCAAGCTTGAATATCAGTGGCAATCTTTTTACGGAGTGAGGAAAGCTGCTTATTATTCTCGTCTCTAATTTTTCTAGCAGAAACTTCTTTAATATGTAATTCATCTAAAAGCTTGTCTGATGAAACATTTTCCAAAGTAGATCTTAATTCTTCTCTTAATTTCAAAAGTTCTTGAATCTCCAATCCATGAAAACGTTGTAAGCGCTTTAAGAAAGCTAGTCTTTCTTGAATTAAATTTAATCTTTCAGTATCAGTATCAATTAAATTGGTATATTCATTTAATTTACTAATTAACTCCTGAATAGAAGAAATGATTTCTAGAGATAAGTTTAGTTCTGAGTTTAAATCCTGATCCATCTTAGTCATAGCTTGCAATTCATTTACACATAAACTAAATCGATCAAGAATAGAAGGTGATTGATCACAGCTTTCATGCAAATGATTAAATAATCGCGATAGTCCTTCTTGCAATCTTACTCCATTAGCTAATCGATCTTGCTCTCTTTCAATCTTCTTATCTTCAAAAGGATCAGCTAAATTAGCTGCATCTAATTCCTGAAGAATTGACAATGAATTTTCATACTCCAATGAAAACTGTTTGGCTCTTCTTAAGGCATCTTCAAGTTCAGTAGAAGCAGCCTTCCAAGCTTTCCAGCTACTCCGAACAGTTAATAACATACTTTCTAACTCAACAAAACCAAAATCATCTAATAGGCCAAGATGGTAACTGGAATCTGTCATATTATGAATTTGACCTTGAATAGTAAGATCTAGCAAAAGTGGTCTTAAAGAAAGAATGTCTTTACGGTTTACAAGGGTTCCATTAACCCGCCATCGGGAAGTCTGACGGTCATCCTTTAATCGAATTTCGCGAGTAACACTCAATTCCATATCATCAAGATCAAATTGATGATCTCCAAGCCAAGATTTAACCTCTTGACTCTTAGAAAAAATTGCCTCTATTAAGCCTTTATCATGTCCAGTTCTTATTAGTCTAAAGCCTGATGATGCCTGGGATCCACAAAATAAAGCATCTAGAGCATCTAGAAGAATTGACTTGCCCGTACCTGTCTGACCAGTCAAAACAGTTAAGCCTTTATCAAATGACAGCTCTAAACTGTCAATAAGGGCAATATTCTCAAGCCTGAGGCCGACCAACACAATCATCAACAGCAATCACATGGACGGTAGCGACACTTACGTGGATTTAGAAGGGGGGGAGGCAAAATCTCGTAATGATCTCGGAGCAGAGGGAATTAGTGATTTCATTGAAGCCGCTGGATTAGTTGAATATGACCAATGTGCAATTTCTAATATTTATAAAGGACATCCAAAAAGATTAATAAAAAGGCTTTGGCAAACATTAGTCCCTATAACATTGTTCATTATAGGAGTTGCGATTGACAAAGTGCTTGGTTTATTAGAAAAGAAGTCACAAGCTAAGAAAAGATCCAAGGAATTAGCCGAGCTACTAGTAGCCCTAGGTCCTGCTTTTATTAAAGCTGGACAAGCATTATCAACTCGACCAGATATTGTTCCAACAATAATATTAGAAGAGTTATCTCAATTACAAGATCAGTTACCAGGTTTCGAAAGCAATCTAGCAATGCTGTGTATAGAAGAAGATCTCAATTGCAAGGTAAAAGATATTTTTTTGGAATTAGAATCAGAACCAATTTCAGCAGCTTCTCTAGGACAAGTCCACAAAGGGGTTTTGAAAGATGGAAGCCAAGTAGCTGTGAAAATACAAAGACCTGGTTTAAGAGAGCAAATAACTTTGGATTTATATATAGTGAGAAATATTGCAAATTGGCTGAATAAAAATATTGGTTTAATCAGAAGTGATTTGGTTGCATTAGTTGATGAATTAGGTAAAAGGATCTTTCAAGAGATGGATTACATCAATGAAGCAAATAATGCAGAAAAATTTCGCGAGCTTCACTCTCATAATCCTAAAATCAAAGTGCCAAAAGTGTTTAAGCATGCAAGTAGTAGAAGAGTTTTGACAATGGAATGGATTGATGGAGTAAAATTAACGAAATTAGATGCAATACAAAAACTCGGAATTGATCGAGATGAGATGGTCAATATTGGAGTAAATTGTAGTCTTCAGCAACTATTAGAGCATGGTTTCTTTCATGCTGATCCGCACCCTGGAAATTTATTAGCATTGCCAAATGGAAAACTCTGTTATTTAGATTTTGGAATGATGAGTGAGGTTCGAAAAGAATCAAGAAATGGCTTAATTCAAGCCGTAGTTCATCTTGTAAATAAAGACTTTGATGCTTTATCTAAAGATTTTGTTGAATTAGGATTTTTAGAAGAAAAAGTAAATCTAAAACCAATCGTACCTGCATTTGAATCAGTTTTTAGTCAGGCAGTAGATATGGGGGTCAATAAATTAGATTTCAAAAGTGTTACCGATGACTTATCAGGTGTTATGTATAAATTTCCGTTTAAAATACCAGCATATTATGCACTTATAATTAGATCACTAATAACTTTAGAGGGAATTGCTTTAAGTGTAGATCCAAACTTTAAAATACTTGGCGCTGCTTACCCATATTTTGCCAAGCGGTTAATGGAAGATAATGATCCGAAGCTTCGCAAAAGCCTAAAAGATATGATATTTGAAAAAAACAACATAAAATGGGAAAGACTTGAAAACCTTATCAAAAGCGCTTCTTCGCAAACTGATCTAAATATTGAAAAACTAATAGATCAAGTCATGGATTTTCTTTTCTCTGCAAATGGTGGAATATTAAGGAAAGAATTAGTGAACACTACAGTTCAACAAATAGATCTAATTGGCTGGAAGACACTAAAACAAATTAATCAAAAATTAACACATAAAGCTCTAAAGAATGATGAAGTACAATTTAGAAGAAGTCAAGATATACTAAACTTAGACCCTATTAAAGAATTTATAGCAATCTTAAAAACATTGCCAGGTTTTAAAATGGAAATGATAATTAGTAAACTGCCAAGATTATTTATAGAGCCCAAAGCAAGAAAAATGGGTTTTGATGTAGCTAGAGGTGTAACAGAAAAAGGTATCATTCGACTTGTGAAAGTAGCAGCGGGAGTTGATCAATAAATGAATATTATTTTCTTCAACAAAGTCTTAGTTACATTAATAATAACAGTAGCATCTATAACAACAAATGTGATCTCAGCAGAAAAAATTACTTTTATCAGTGGAGCATACTCGAGGAGTTTAACCCTAAATGAGTTAGATCTTTTTGCTAAGACTGGTAAGGCAAAAGGTTTTCTAAATGAGATAATTAAGTACAGTAAGGAAGACAAGAAAGTTATCAAGTCATTGCTAAATCAAGAAATCGAACTCCCACTTTTAGTCACAAGCAGACTGATGAATAGTCGAATAGGAGAAGCAATGATAAAAAGAATAGCAAAAGTAATCCATCCTTTTAAAATAACCAATGAAAAAACAACTGTTCCTGCCATAAGATCTGCTGTAATAAAGGGGTTATACAATGGCAAAGGCAGTATTAATCTATTAGCTTTTTTTAAAGCCTATCCAAATAAAGTGATGGCAATAAATGTACCAGCCCTAATTAAGGCAATAGAAAAAGCAGAATCAATTTCTGATCTGGTGACATTTTTCTCTAATTCTCCACTAGACAACCTAAAAACAGGGGCAACAAAGTCTTAGATTGTATTTCTGACGAATTGAACACAGTGTCTTTTATCAAAAGGTTGAATCAAAAGGCAAGCAAAAGCAGTGGCTGGAAGCATTGGCCAGGATTGATAGAGGCATATAGGGAATTGCTTCCTGTCTCAACAAATACACCGATCATCACGCTGCAAGAAGGGGGAACACCTCTAATACCAGTTAAGACAATCTCAAATCTTATTGGGAAAGGGGTAAGCGTGTACGTGAAGTATGACGGACTGAATCCAACTGGTTCATTTAAAGATCGTGGAATGACAATGGCAATCAGCAAAGCAAAAGAAGAAGGTTGCGAAGCTGTTATATGTGCCAGCACAGGAAACACATCTGCTTCAGCCGCCGCATATGCACGTCGGGGTGGAATGCGAGCATATGTATTAATTCCTGATGGTTACGTTGCACAAGGGAAGCTTGCACAAGCGTTAGTTTATGGTGCAGAAGTTTTAGCTATAAAAGGTAATTTTGATAAAGCATTAGACATTGTTCAAGAAATATCTAAAAACTACCCAGTTACGTTGGTAAATTCAGTAAATCCATATAGAATAGAGGGTCAAAAAACAGCAGCATTTGAAATTATAGATGCATTGGGAGATGCCCCAGAATGGCTATGCATACCGATGGGTAATGCAGGAAATATTACAGCTTACTGGAAAGGCTTCGAAGAATATAAAAACCTAGGAAAATCTCAAACTCTACCAAGGATGATGGGATTTCAAGCTGAGGGTTCTGCACCACTTATTTACAATAAAATTATAGAAAATCCAGAAACTATTGCTACAGCAATAAGAATAGGAAATCCAGTTAACAAAATAAATGCATTAAATGCAAAAACAAAAAGCAAAGGTTCATTTTTAGCTGTAACTGATGAAGAAATAATCAAAGCATATAAATTATTAGGAGACCAAGAAGGAATTTTTTGTGAGCCAGCAAGCGCAGCATCTATTGCAGGTTTACTGAAACGAAAAGAAGAAGTACCCAAAAACGCCAATATTGTTTGTGTTTTAACTGGTAATGGATTAAAAGATCCAGATTGTGCAATTAACAACAATGACGCGTCTTTTCATTCAAATCTTGATCCAAGCCTAAAAACAGTTGCCAAAAAAATGGGTTTTTAAAAATAAAAACCAATTATTTTTCTGCCTGGGGAAAAGCTTTTTAAAGATAATCAACAGTTGTGGAAAAAGGAAAATTAACTATTGATTTTTAAAAAAATTATTCCACAAACACATTTTTCTGTGGAATAGTTAAGTGTTCTTCCAAAATGGAAAGAAGAATTCCACAGGCAAAAAAATTAAATTATCAATGACAACAAGCGTTTTCAAGGATTTCCACCATTTCCTCAGGGCCTACTACTACTAATTTCATATAATTTAGATTAAAGAAAATTAGAAGAAAAAAAAACAATAATCTGAACTTGATTATTTGATTTAGGTTTCGCTTATCGAATTTTGGGATTCCTTTTTTTGAATAGGTCGTTAAGTTGGTCAAATGAAACTTGATTGCTCCCAAGCTGAACTCAACTCGGCCCTTCAGCTCGTAAGTCGTGCTGTAGCTTCAAGACCTACCCACCCAGTTTTGGGAAACGTTCTTTTAACTGCTGATGAAGGCACAGGCCGCCTTAGCCTTACTGGATTTGATTTGAACTTAGGCATTCAGACCTCTTTGGATGCTTCTGTAACGGCTAGTGGTGCAATAACTCTTCCAGCAAAGTTGTTAGTAGAGATAGTTTCTAAACTTTCAAATGAATCTCCTGTTACTTTTGAGATTAAAGAAGATCGTCAACTTGTTGAATTGAAAAGTTTAAATGGTAGTTATCAGATGAGAGGAATGTCAGCAGAAGATTTTCCTGAATTACCTTTAGTACAAAATGGATTGCCTTTAAAAGTAACTGCTAAGAATTTGCTTAAAGCTTTACGAGGAACAATCTTTGCAAGTAGTACAGATGAAGCTAAGCAATTGCTCACAGGTGTTAATCTTAATTTTCAATCTAATTCAATGGAAGCAGCAGCAACAGATGGTCATCGATTAGCAGTTTTGAATATGTCTCAAGCATTAGATAATCAAGAATCTGAAAAATTTTCAGTAACATTACCTTCTCGATCTTTAAGGGAAGTTGAAAGATTAGTCTCTACTTGGAAGGATTCTGACATAGTTAGTTTATTCTTTGATAAAGGTCAAGTTGTTTTTCTCGCTTCTGAACAAGTCGTAACCAGTAGAACCTTAGAAGGTAGTTATCCTAATTATTCACAACTTTTACCAGATGAGTTTTCACGTTCAATTGAGATTGAAAGATCCCCTTTCATCAAAGCACTAGAAAGAGTAGCTGTTTTAGCTGATCAGCATAATAATGTTGTAAAATTAACAATAGAATCTTCTTCCTTGACAATTACAGCAGATGTTCAAGACGTCGGCCGTGGTTCTGAGTCTTTACCTATTTCATTTGACGGTGATTCAATTCAGATCGCTTTTAATGTAAGGTATGTTTTAGATGGGTTAAAAGCAATTAACTCTGAGTCCGTTCTTTTACAATGCAATTTACCAACTACTCCAGCTATTATCACACCATTAAATAGTGAATCTGATTTCACTTATTTAGTTATGCCAGTTCAAATTCGTTCTTAAAAATTGAGGTTCCCGGATAAGCTTTTATTCAGCGATTTATTACATCTTCGAGTGAGATGTAATAAAGGCATAGATCATGGTTTAGGTATTTCAGCATGGATGCATCCTCCTGTACATCGTTTATTGGGATGGGTAAGTAAGCCATCTGCTTTAAAGATGTCACGAAATGTTTGGAGATTAAATCAAATTCGAGCGATAGTAGACAAAGAAGTATTCGTTAAAGGAGATCCAGCGATAACTGATCCAGTAATGATTGATAGATTTCCAACATTGTTAGATGCGTATTTATTAAATTTAAAAGGTGAAAAATTAGGAATAATAGCAGATCTTTTTTTTGATTCTAAAACAGGGAATATTCTTCATTATTTAGTTTCAAGATCTGACCCTCGTATACCAGGTAGTAGTCGTTGGTGTTTAATGGTAGATCGTATTGTTGATCAAGAGCCAGGAATTATTTCTTCTAATCTTACATCTTTAGATGATCTTCCTATTCTAAAGTCAAGTGTTAGACAAGAATTTATGCGTAAATCTCGTATATTCCGAGATCAAATACAAAAAATTAGTGATAATGCAACAGATAAATTAGAAGGCTGGTTAGAAGAGTTGCCTTTTGATGAATCTACCGAATCTAAAGATGACTTTATTGAAGAAGAAGATCCTTTGAATGGTTGGCCTGATAAAACTTCTTCACCAAATTATGATAATTCAGCGAGGAGGCGATATAAACGTCGTAATTCCGATAATCTAGATAATAATGATCTTTGGTTTTAAATTTACCTATGCGTAAGCCAGATCTAACAACAGAAAATTATGATGTTTCTGTAGCTTTGAAGCAAGAAGGGCTTAATCAGCAAGATTATGAGGAGATTTGTAGGCGTTTAGCAAGAAAACCTAATAGAACTGAACTAGGCATGTTTGGTGTTATGTGGTCAGAGCATTGTTGCTATAGGAATTCTAAACCTCTTTTAAGTCAATTTCCAACAAAAAGTTCTTATGTTTTAGTAGGTCCAGGTGAAAATGCTGGTGTTGTTGATTTGGGAGAAGGTCAACGATTGGCTTTTAAAATAGAAAGTCATAATCATCCTTCAGCTGTTGAGCCTTTTCAAGGCGCTGCTACAGGAGTTGGAGGTATTTTAAGGGATATTTTTACTATGGGGGCTCGACCAATAGCATTGTTAAATGCTTTGCGTTTTGGTCCTTTAGATGATGATAAAAATATTTCTTTAATGGAAGGGGTTGTTGCTGGTATTGCTCATTATGGTAATTGTGTTGGTGTTCCAACTGTTGGTGGCGAAGTTTCCTTTGATAAAAGCTATACAGGGAATCCATTAGTAAATGCAATGGCATTAGGTTTAATGGAGACTGAAGATATTGTTTGTTCAGGTGCCGATGGAATTGATTTTCCTGTTGTTTATGTAGGTAGCACCACAGGTAGAGATGGCATGGGAGGTGCAAGTTTTGCAAGTTCTGAACTTAGTAATAAATCTCTTGATGATCGTCCTGCTGTTCAAGTTGGAGATCCTTTTTTAGAAAAAGGATTAATTGAAGCATGTTTACAAGCTTTTAAAAGTGGTGATGTAGTGGCAGCGCAAGATATGGGTGCAGCTGGTTTGACTTGCAGCTGTTCTGAAATGGCTTCCAAGGGAGGTTTGGGTATTGAGTTGAATCTTGACTTAGTTCCCGCAAGAGAAGAGGGTATGACTGCATATGAGTATTTGCTTTCTGAATCCCAAGAAAGAATGTTGTTTGTGGTTAAACCTGGTAAGGAGAAGGATTTGATGAATGAATTTACTAAATGGGGTTTAACTGCATCGGTAGTAGGCAAGGTTTTAAAAGAAAATATAGTACGTGTTGTTCACAATGGTTTGATTGCAGCAGAGTTACCAGCAAGTGCTTTGGCTGATGATACACCTGTTAATTATCATCAATTAATACAAGATCCACCTGCTGAAATTTCTAATCATTGGAGATGGAAAGAAAACGAATTAGGATTAGCAACTGATAAAGAAATAATTTTATCTTCTACAGAAAAATTATCGTGGAATAATGTTATTTTACGCTTATTAGATAATCCTAATATTAGTTCTAAAAAATGGGTTTATAGACAATATGACCAGCAAGTTCAAAGTAATACAATAATTTCACCAGGGGAAGCAGATGCTGCTGTAATTAGATTAAGATCTCAGACAGGAGACATTAGTAATTCTTCTATCAATCGAGCTGTAGCAGCGGTAGTTGATTGTCCCAATCGTTGGGTTTATTTAGATCCAGAAAGAGGCTCTATAGCGGCGGTAGCCGAAGCTTCAAGAAATTTAACATGTGTAGGAGCAAAACCTTTAGCCGTTACCGATAATTTAAACTTTTGCTCACCTGATACTGATATTGGCTATTGGCAATTGGCTTCTTCTTGTAAAGGTATTTCTACTGCTTGTAAGGTTATGAAAACTCCAGTTACTGGAGGAAATGTTTCCTTATATAATGATACTCGATTATCAAATGGAACTCTACAACCTATTCATCCAACACCAGTCATTGGAATGGTTGGTTTAATAGAAGATATAACAAAAATATGTTCCAAAAGCTGGCTTAATCTTGGAGATTTGGTTTTATTAATAGGTAATGATTTTGAGGTTAAAGATTTTAATGATGAGATTATTACATTATCAGGGAGTAGTTATCTTGAGAGTATACATAAATTGATTTCAGGAAGACCACCTGAAATTGATTTAGAATTTGAATATTTAACACAGAATTTTATTCGATCACTAATCACTAAAGGATATGTTCAATCAGCTCATGATGTTTCGGATGGTGGCTTGGCTATTGCTTTAGCCGAATCGACTTTGACTAGCGGTTTCGGTGTTGATATCAATTTACCTAAACTTGATGTTAGAATGGATAAGATTTTATTTGCAGAAGGAGGGACTCGAATATTGATTAGTATAAAAAAAGAAAATTTTAGTTTCATTCAAGCTCAATTAGATTCTTTTAATCGTGAAAATAATTGTTTAGTGAGTATTACTAATCTTGGGGAGGTTTCTAAAGATAAATCTTTTTTGATTCGACAAAATCAAGTTAAGCTCATTGAATTAACTGTGGAAAATCTTGTCGATGTGTACGAAGGCTCGTTACCTAATAGAATTAACAAGAAGAATTAATGTCTTTTAATTTAAATTAACGGAGAAAACCAATGTGTGGAATTGTAGGAATAGTTTCCAATGAGCCAGTTAATCAACAGTTATACGACAGTTTGTTGCTTTTACAACATAGAGGTCAGGATTCCACTGGTATTTCAACCATGGAAGGTAATTGTTTTCATCTTTATAAATCCAAGGGACAAGTAAAAGAAGCATATAGAACAAGAGATATGCGAATTTTAAAAGGTAATATTGGCTTGGGACATGTTAGGTATGCTACTCAAGGTGCAGCACATAGGGATGAAGAAGTACAGCCTTTCTATGTAAATGCGCCATATGGAATTATATTAGTTCATAATGGGAATTTAACTAATACTAGAGAGTTAGAGAGAGATCTATTTTTGATAGATCGACGTCATACAAATTCAACAAGTGATACTGAAATGTTGTTGAATGTATTAGCCACAGAATTACAGTTAGTTGTTAAAGGTAGTGATTTAGCACCCGATGATGTTTTTAAGGCTGTCAGATCTTTGCATAAGCGCGTTAAAGGTTCATATGCATCAATTGCTTTGATAGCTGGTCATGGAGTTTTAGCTTTTCGTGATCCTTATGGAATACGACCATTAGTTTTAGGCCATCGCAAAAAGGATAGGGAACAGACAGAATGGATGTTTGCAAGTGAATCATTAGTTTTAGAGAATAATGATTATCAAATTGTTAGAGATGTAGATCCCGGTGAGGCTATTTTTGTTACTAATAATGGTGAGTTTTATTCATCTCAATGCTTTGACAACCCTGTTCTATCACCATGTTCTTTTGAATATGTTTATTTGGCTAGGCCAGATTCAATTATGAATGGAATTTCTGTCTATGAAGCTAGATTGAGAATGGGTGATTATTTAGCAGAAACGATCAAGAAACAAATTAATTCAGGTGATATAGATGTTGTAATGCCTATCCCTGACTCTTCTAGGCCAGCAGCCATGCAAGTTGCCCGTCAATTAGGAATTGAGTATAGGGAAGGTTTCTTTAAAAATCGATATGTAGGCCGAACTTTTATAATGCCTGGTCAAGCCCAGCGTAGAAAATCTGTTCGCCAGAAATTAAATGCTATGAGTACCGAGTTTAAGGGTAAAAATATTTTAATAGTAGATGATTCAGTTGTAAGGGGGACTACCTCTAAGCAAATTGTGCAAATGGCAAGAGTTGCTGGTGCTAACAAGGTTACCTTTACTTCTGCTGCGCCACCTGTTCGCTTCCCACATGTCTATGGTATTAATATGCCTAATCGCAATGAATTAATCGCTTATAATAAAACAGTGCAACAAATTGCTGACCATCTTTCTATAGATAATTTAGTTTATCAAGAAATTAATGATTTAAAAAAATCTATAATCTTCAAATCTATAGTAAAAGATTTAGATATGTCATGTTTTAATGGAGTTTATATAACAGGAGATATAACTGAAAATTATTTACAATGGATCGAAAATAATCATAGTTCTTGATTTATTTTTCTGGCATTATTAGGCTATTTAAACTTTCTAAGTACTCATTCTCTTTTAAATTTATTATATTTTGCTGAGGTTCAGCAGGGTTATTAGTTTGAATTTTTTCAGCATCAAGTCTACTACTTCTTCCTAGACTTGTTAGTGTAGTTAGAACATCGTATCCATGATTAATGGAAATAACTCTTTCTGGCCTGTTTTTAAGATCTTTTAGTGTTATTCCTATAATACCTAGTTCTCCTCGTTCACAGCTTCTAATGTCATTGATATTCAACTTACTTATTTTTCCTGTATTTGTTGCCATTAAAATAGTTTTATTTGAATTTTCAGAATTAGAAATAGCTCCAACAATATTTTCTCCTGGAAATAATTTTACAGCAATAGGACCTTGAGCAAGTTTTCCCATAGTAGGAAGTGTTTTTTCACTTAACTCCATTTTTAATACTCTTCCAATATCTGTTGCTAGTACAACATTTTGCTCTGGATAGCAGAGAATTGCAGATTTAAGGTTTACCCCATCCTTCAGCTTTACTATTGTTGCTGCTCTTCCTGAGATGTCCATTATTTCATTTGAGGATAACCTTTTAAATCGTCCATCGCTACTAAATAAACCAACCCCAACTTCTTCAGTCTCAAGCATTGGGATGATATCTATTATTTTTTCTTTTTCTAATCCAGTAGGTAAAAATTTTTCTAGTTTTCCTGGCTGCATACCAGCAAATTCCCATTTTATTTGAGCTATTTTTCCACGTTCAGTTATTGCCAGAAGTTTCGGCTTTTCTTCAATTGGCCAAATAAGTTTCGTAGGATTGCTTTCTTCCCCTAATTCGCAAGGCTCATTTAAATGAAGTCTCCCAAGAAGTTGAGGGCTAATTATTTTGACTTCTAGATTTTTTTGTATTATTAATTTTCCATCAGGTGGCATTGCTTCAAGAGCTTGTTTTCTTTGTAACTCTGCATTAGGCCTTTGATTTGCATTTTTTTCTGCTAATAACTCATCACCTCCTTCTGTTAGCTTGGTTCTTCTGCTATTACCAAATTTCTTTTTTAATTTTTTTAATTCATTGATCATTAATTCTAGAAGGATATTTCTATTTTCAAGTAGAGCTTCTAATTGCTTCTTTTTTTCTTCTAATTCAATGCCTTCTTTGCTTAATGATTCTTGTTCTAAACTTGTCAACCTCCTAAGAGGCATTGCTAAAACAGCATCTGCTTGCTTTTCAGTTATTTCAAGTCTTACCATCAATCTTGCTTTTGCTTGCCCAGCATCACTAGCACTTTGAATCATATCAATCACAATTTTGATTTGTGCTAATGCTTTTAGTAAGCCGGCCACAACTTCTTCTCTTTCTCTTGTTTTCTTAAGTGAATAATTTGTTCTTTTTATAACTGTTAATTCTCGATATTCTAGAAAATTTTTTAACAGATTTCGTAATGACAGCTGTTTAGGCTGTCCATTAACTAGTGCTAAAAGTATTGATCCAAAATTACTCTGAAGTGCTGTTTTTCTGTGCAAATCTTTCATTATTTGCTCTTGATTTGCATCTCTTCTTAGCTCTACAACTATTCTCATACCTTCTCTGTCACTCTCATCCCTTATATCTGAAATACCAGTTATTTTTCCATCATTGACTATATCAGCTAGTTTTTCAATCCATCCAGCTTTGCTTACTTGGTAAGGTAATTCTGTTATTACAACAGCATTCCTTTTGTGCTTCCCTTTTCCTGGCTGGATTTCTTCTATGTGAGTTATTCCTCTCATTGGAATACTCCCTCTGCCTTTTATATATGTTTCTCTAATTCCGCTACCTATTAATATTTCTCCTCCGGTAGGAAAGTCTGGTCCAGGAATTAATTTCAATAATTTTTCATCACTTAAATTTTCGTTTTTTATTAGAGCAATTAGTCCATCAACTACTTCATTTAAATTGTGTGGAGGTATACTTGTAGCCATTCCTACAGCTATTCCAGAACACCCGTTCAAAAGTAAGAAAGGTAGTTGAGCTGGCAATACAGTCGGCTCCTGTTGCGATCCATCAAAATTTGGCGCGAAATCGACTGTTTCTAAACCTATTTCTTCAAGAATTGCTTCATGAGCGATAGACGCTAAGCGTGTTTCTGTATATCGCATCGCGGCAGGAGGGTCATCATCAATAGATCCAAAATTTCCATGACCTTTTAGCACTGGATATCTGCTTGAAAAATCTTGTACCAATCTCACAAGGGCGTCGTAAACCGCTTGATCTCCATGAGGGTGATATTTACCTAAAACGTCACCTACTACGCGCGCGCATTTTCGAAATGGTCTATCAGGACTAAGACCTAGCTCGTGCATTGCAAATAATATTCTTCGTTGGACTGGCTTCAGTCCATCTCTTGCATCAGGTAGCGCCCTCCCTACTATTACGCTCATGGCGTATTCCAAATAGGAGCGCTGCATTTCTTGATGCAGCGAAATAGGTTGAAGGCGCTCCTCGGCCATCTCGGATAGTAATTAGATTTAAGAAGAGGCGCTAAGCCTACTTACTTGATCAAGATTAATCATCTTAGAAATGAATAATCTTCAATCTGAGTTAGCTATAGCTCTTTCTACTGCCGAAATCAAATTGTCGTTTTCTAAAAGCTCTCTGGCTGCAGCTCTAAGCTTTTCTCCCCATAGTTGATTTTTTTGATATTCTGAAGAAATATAATTTGGATTTAACCATAGTGCTTTACGAGCTAGTGTTAAGCATTCTTTATTGTTTGAGTTGATTTGATATAAAGCTGCGCCAAGGGCAAGCATCGGTTCCGCATTTTCATTGATTGTTAATACCTTTCTCCATTTTTTTACTGCCTTATTTTCTTTTTTCATCTCAAAAAGAGCAATTCCTTGATTGTTTAATGCTTCCCAAAAATCAGGTTTTATTTGCACAGCTTTTTCAAATGATTTAAGTGCAGATCTAAATTTTAATCGCATCAAGTTTGCATTTCCTAATTGAAAGTATCCATCTGGATTCTGAGGATCAAGTTTTAAGCCATAAATTAAAGCTTTGGAAGCTATATTTGGTTTATTTTCTCTCAGTGCTATTGATCCCTCGGCGAACCATAGACTTGCCTTTGAAGGATTTATTTTTTTTGCTTTTGCTAATGATTGGGTTGCTTGCTTTAACTGATTATCTTTTATTTGGGCTTCGGCTAATAAGGTCCATAATCGATCATCACTTGGCTTTAGTCTGACTGCAAGTAACATAAGTCTAATAGCTTCTTTTGTTTGTCCAAGTTGTATTAGCTGTGCCGCAGTTTTTGCAATATTAATGCTAGTTTTTTCTAGTATTTCTGTTTTTGGTTCATATACGTATGGAATAAAGCTGTAAGTAGGCTGTTGGAAAAAACCTATACTTAGGCTTGTTAAAATTAATACGCTGGTTTTTTTAAAAGTCACCATTTTTATTTACTTGTAATTGATTTTGCATTTCTGCGCCACATCCAAGGTTTAATTCGTTTCAGAGCAGACCCTTTTAATTTTTCTGCCCAAACAGCATCATCCCATTCGATGGCTTGTGACTTGGTTAATTCTAGGATCCATTCCTTAGGCAATACTTCTGGATCATTACTATTGGGCACTCCCTTTTGATTCCAAGGACAAACTTCTTGACAAATATCACAACCTGCAATCCATGTACCCATAGATTTTCTTATTTCTAAGGGTAATGATTTGTTCCTGTTTTCTATTGTGTGGTATGCCAAGCAACGGTTTGAATCCACTACAAATGGCTCAGTTATTGCATTAGTTGGACAAGCTTCTAGACAAGCTTGACATTTCCCACATAGAGATTTCCCAGGTTTGTCTGGAGTTAGTTCTTCTGTAGATAGAAGATGTCCTAATACCATCCAAGACCCTCTTGTTGGGTTTATAAGGTTGCTGTTTTTACCAATCCAACCAATTCCAGCTTCTTCTGCCCAGGCTTTATCTAGAAGTGGGGTTGTATCTACACAGATTTTGCATTTAGACCTTGGCCGTTGTGTTACAAGCCATGCAGCTACATGTTTAAGTTTTTTCTTTACAACATTGTGATAATCATTTCCCCAAGCGTAACGGGCTATGGACAGGCTTCCAGGTTTTTTTTCTACTTCAATGTGATAGTTAAGACCTACTGCAAGAACACTTTTGACTCCTTCTAAAAGGTTTTCAATGTTTTGTCGTTTTGAGGAAGACATCCAATCCATGTCTGCTTGATTGCCGTTTTGAATCCATCTTTCTAGTGCAGCCGTCCGGAGCTTCATCCTTTCACTGCCTGGGATTTCAGCAATTCCCACAGGATTGAATCCCTGCTGAACAGCTATTTTTTTAAGTCCAAGACTTAATTCGTTTTTTGTTTTGTTTGTTTTCATCGTTGGTTGTCTTGAACTTGATCAATGATTTTTCAATGACTTGCTGCTTGTGAATGGGATTGGCTTTTTGTCATTGGAATAGGTTTTTTGATTTTTTTGTTGCTTGCTTGTAAGGTCCTGCTTCAAAACTGCTTTATTAAATAGAAAGTTGTTAACTTGGTTAAATAAACTAAACCAAAGGCATAAGTTAGTTATTTGGTGCAATCCTCTCCCAGAACAGATCTCCCTTTAGCCTCAAGGCTTCAGCAGGATCTCAAAAATGACCTCATAGCTGGTTTGTTGGTGGTAATTCCCTTGGCCACCACTATTTGGTTGTCAACGATTGTCAGTCGCTTTGTGCTGGCATTTCTTACGTCAATTCCCAAGCAATTAAACCCTTTTATTACGCTGAATCCATTACTTCAGGATCTTATTAATCTTGCTTTGGGTTTGACGGTTCCTTTGTTGGGAATTCTTTTGATAGGCCTTATGGCAAGAAATATCGTAGGACGATGGTTGCTTGAGTTTGGAGAAGGCACTCTTTCCAGAATCCCCCTTGCTGGTTCTGTTTATAAGACTCTAAAACAACTTCTTGAAACTTTTCTAAGGGATAATTCCACGAGATTTAGAAGAGTTGTTTTGGTCGAATATCCAAGAGAAGGCCTTTTTAGTGTTGGTTTTGTTACTGGTTTAGTAGGTCCTTCTTTGCAACCTGACTTGGATCAACCGCTATTGAGTGTTTTTATTCCTACTGCACCTAATCCCACAACAGGTTGGTACACTCTGGTTCCAGAATCATCTGTAAAGGATTTAAATATTTCTGTAGAAGATGCGTTTAGAACCATTATTTCTGCAGGAATTGTCAACCCTGATGAACGCGAAGCTCCTGCTAATAGAAGTTTTTCTAGTTTGTTTGCACAATTTAATAAGGCAACTGCTTCCCCTTCTTCTACTTCTACACAGTCCTAGCCATTTAGGTCATTTCTAATTTCTTAAATATGCAGACCAGATCAATTGCTAGAGAGCTTGCATTATTGGTTTTGGGTCAGATTAGGGATGAGTCATCCAAAGGCTTAGAAGTCTCTAGCTCTACACCTGCAACTTTGCTTCATCGTGCGATGGAAACTCTTAGGCAGCATTGGAGCGATGGTTTGGATAGCTCTGCTAAATCTTTAGAAATTGCACAGCAACAATTGCTTGATAGTGAACTTCAAGAATCAAATGAAAATTCTATACGGAAGGTTCGTGCTCATTTGCGGGAATCAATAATTGAAGTTGAAAATGCCTTAAATAGCTTGTCTTCAATTTTAGACTTGCCTAAATTATTAGCTTTAAGCGATCAAGATGAAATTCGTATTGGTGCAATGAAAAGAGTAAATTTAGTGCTTGAACATAAAAAGTTTATAGATTCTCATTTAGATGATGTAATGGAGGGGTGGAGATTAAAGCGCTTGCCTCGAATAGATCAAGATATTTTAAGGTTAGCAGTTGTTGATTTAATTAACCTTCAGACTCCATTAGCAGTTACTTGTAATGAAGCTGTTGATTTGGCTAATCGATATAGTGATGAGCAGGGCAGAAGAATGATTAATGGAATACTAAGAAGATTGCAGAAATCATCCTTTGTTATCAAGGCTTAATGGAATACGATGAATTTCAACAAAAAGATATCTCCTCGTCTGACAACTCATTGTCAGATGTAGATAAAGTTAAATCAATGAATAATGAATCTCAAGATTCCCTTGAATGGGCAAAAGAAGCATATGCCAGATTAAAAAAACAACAAGATGAAGCAAAAGAAAAATCCAACTCTATTATATCTAAGGAGAAGCAAATAGATGAACTTCGAGAAAAGGAAATATCTGATGGCCAAGTTCAGGAGCATGAAAATAATCATTTAATTACAAATGAGAACCTTTCGGAAGAAATAAATCAGATCGAGAATCAATCGCAAGAAGATGAGCCTAATCTTGGTGACTTTGATGATACTTTTGCGTGGTCTGCAGAAGTATTAGCAGCTCAGGGCAGGAAGGCTGATCAAATTTCTTTAGAAGAAATTGATTGGCTTGGTCGTTTGCGTCAAGGGTTAGAAAAAACAAGACAGAGTTTTGTCACTGAATTATTAGAAAAGTTTGGTGATGATCCATTAACTATTGATGACTTAGATAATTTGGAGACCTTACTTTTAAGAGCTGATGCAGGTATACAGGCTACAGATAAGGCTATAAATGCCTTAAGAACTCGTCTTAATCAAGAAGTAATTGATTCAAGTGAAGGTCTGCGCTTCTTGAAAGAGCAACTTAAAGATATTATTGATGTTCCTATAAATTCTAGTGGTTCAAGCTTATTGGTGCCCAAACGTGGATGTTTAAATATTTGGTTATTGGTAGGGGTTAATGGAGTAGGTAAGACCACTACCTTAGGAAAATTAGCGAATCTTGCTGTACGAAGTAATTATTCAACATTGATAGCTGCTGCAGATACATTTAGAGCTGCTGCTGTTCAGCAAGTGCAAGTTTGGGGAGAGAGAAGTGGGGTTCAAGTTATCTCCAACTCAACTGCTAATGCTGACCCTGCTGCAGTTGTTTTTGATGCAATAGGTGCCGCTAAATCTAAAAATACAGATTTGTTGCTTGTTGATACAGCTGGACGTTTGCAAACAAAAAATAATTTGATGGAAGAATTACAAAAAATCAGAAGAATTATAGATAAAACGGCTCCAGAGGCTCGAGTTGAGTCTTTATTAATTCTTGATGCAACCCAAGGACAAAACGGGCTGCGTCAAGCTATGGCTTTTGCTAAATCAGCTTCTTTAACAGGAGTAATTATTACTAAACTAGATGGATCTTCTCGAGGAGGTGTTGCATTAGCTGTTTCTTCTGATGCAAAACTGCCTATTCGCTTTATTGGTGCAGGTGAAGGGATTCGAGATTTAAGACCTTTTAAAAGCTTTGAATTTATAGAAGCCCTTTTGGCAATTCGTTGAATCTTCTGATCTTTTTTAAAGATCTTGCTACGTTTCTAACTCTGCAGTGGTTATTGAGTGAACGCTAAACCACCAAGAGGACAATCAAGGCCATCCAGTCACAATATTCCTCAACCGTTGTCGGCGAATTCATCGCTAAAGGAATTATTGGATAGTTTGTCTAGTGAGCAACTTCGTAATCAAGAATTATTGGTTTCATTAGGCTTTGCACTACGTAGTTTTACAAACTTGAGTCGTTTTTTGGAACTTGTTCCTGTTGTGGCTTCACGTTTGGTTGGGGTGGAAGGTGCATTAATTGTTCCATTTCAGGCAGATGGGCGCGTTTGGAGGGATCAGATACAGGCCGTCCCTTTAGGCGCAAGTGAAAACTTATTGAGGAATTTGTCTGCATTTGAGCCTGGAATGGCTAGTGGCTTTGGTACTGATGAAGCAAAAATACTGTTGATGGATCAACTTGTTCAACGCCATATGGTTAGTGTGGGAATTTTTTCCACTTCAGTAGTGTCACGCGGACGGCCGCGTGGGCGCTTATATGTTTTTGATTTTCGTGGATCGCTTGTCTGGAGTGAGGTTTATCGTCGCCATCTTCAATTAATTGCAGATTTGACAGGTGTCGCTATAGAAAATGACTTGATTATTAAGGAAGCAAGACTGCATGAGCGAGTAGACCGTCAATTAAGTATTGGAGCAGAAATTCAAGCTCAATTGTTGCCAGATTCTTGCCCAGTTGTTGAAGGAGTTGCCTTAGCTGCTCGATGTCGGCCAGCTTTTCAGGTTGGAGGAGATTATTACGACTTTATGCCGATGCGACCTGAATTAATTGGTAAGCGCAGAGAAAGAGGTCGTTGGGCATTTGTAATTGGAGATGTTATGGGGAAGGGTGTGCCAGCTGGATTGTTGATGACAATGTTACGTGGAATGTTGCATGCAGAGGTATTAAGCGGACTTCCTCCTGACAGGATTTTGCATGATTTAAATCAATTAGCTCAAGGCGATTTGGCTCAGTCTCACAGGTTTGTTACCTTATTTTATTCTGATTTTGATCCAAGAAATCGACGATTGCGATTTGCCAATGCTGCTCATAACCCTCCATTGATTTGGCGAGCTCAAAATCGCAATGTAGAGAGATTGGATGCTCCTGGTTTGTTAATAGGTCTTCAACCAGATGCAGATTATGGCTGTGGAGAAATCAATTTAGAAGCAGGAGATGTACTGCTTTATTACACTGATGGTGTTACTGAAGCGCTTGGTATTGCTGGTGATCGTTTTGATGAAGTTCGTTTAATCAGAATTTTGGAGGATGCATGTAAGCGTGATTTAGAAGCACAAGGAATATTGGATGAGTTATTTTTGCGATTAGATCGTTTTGTAGGAATAGATCATCACTTAGAAGATGATGCTTCGATGGTTGTTTTAAAAGTCAATGAATCCCTGACCCTTCCTTCATTAAATAAGTAGATAGCCTGACAATTTCTTTCTGAACTGCTTTATTGGATAAGTGGTTCACATTAATATTTTGGCTGAGGTCTGGAGCGAAAGGTTTGAAGAGGGGCTTAACCCTGCTATCGAGCAATTCAATGCCTCTATTGGATTTGATATTACTTTGATTCAAGAAGATCTAGATGGATCACTTGCCCATACAAAGATGCTTGCTTCTTCTGGCATTATCTCTTCTGAAGAGGCAAAGCAACTTGAAGATGGCCTAGAACAAATTCGAGAAGAATTCGCTCTAGGGTCTTTCAAGCCTGTTTTGGCTGATGAGGATATTCATTTTGCAGTTGAACGCCGTTTGATCAAGTTGTTAGGGCCAGTAGGGAAGAAATTACATACTGGACGAAGTAGGAATGATCAAGTTGGGTGTGATTTGCGTCTTTGGTTAAGGAGAAGAATAGATGAATTAGATAAAAATATTTTACTTATGCAAAGATCACTTTTTTCTCATGCTGATAATCATTTATACACATTAATTCCAGGCTATACACATCTACAAAGAGCCCAACCACTTTCTCTGGCACATCATTTAATTGCTTATATTGAGATGTTTCAACGTGACAGAGATCGATTCAAAGAGGTTAGAAATCGAGTTAACATTTCACCATTGGGTGCAGCAGCCTTGGCAGGCACTTCAGTACCTATTGATCGACGGTTTACCGCTTCTGAACTCGGCTTCACAAAAATCTATGCTAACAGCCTAGACGCGGTGAGTGATAGAGACTTTGCTGTTGAGTTTGCGTCTACATCATCATTGTTAATGGTTCATTTAAGCCGATTATCAGAAGAAATTATTTTATGGACATCTGAAGAGTTTGGTTTTGTTTCTTTAACTGATAGATGTGCGACTGGCAGCAGTTTAATGCCTCAGAAAAAAAATCCAGATGTCCCGGAATTGATTAGAGGTAAGACAGGAAGAGTTTTTGGGAATTTGCAAGCTCTATTAACAATGATCAAGGGGCTTCCGCTGGCTTATAACAAAGATTTCCAAGAAGATAAAGAGGCAATTTTTGATACTGTTCATACGGTCAATGCTTGCGTGGAGGCTATGACCATTTTGTTTGAAGAAGGTGTCAAATTTCGTGAAGATCGCCTGAATGCAGCTGTTCATTCAGATTTTTCTAATGCAACAGATGTGGCGGATTATCTTGTCGCGAAGGGTGTTCCTTTTCGAGAGGCTTATCAAATGGTCGGTTCCATTGTTAAGACCTGCTTAAAAGAAAGGGTTTTGTTGAAGGACCTCACTATTGATCAATGGTTAGAGGTTTCTCCGTTAATTGATGAAGATATATATGAAAGATTAGCTCCGAAGCATGTTGTAGCTTCAAGACTTAGTGAAGGTGGCACAGGTTTTAAACGTGTTTCTGAGCAGTTGACTTCTTGGCGGAATCAACTTCTTTCTCCTTAAATAATGAATTTAATGCAGTGGCGGGTTTACGCTATTGCAAGTCACGAGGCAAATGATTCTTAAAAGGATCCTTGTCTAATGGCATTTTTGTCCCATAGGTCCATTTTTTTAGGTCCACAAGTCAAGTGAGTATTTTTGTTGGCAATTTGCCCTTCCGCGCTGAGCAGGAAGACGTCATTGAATTATTTGCATCCTTTGGCGAGGTTGCAAATTGTTCCCTCCCATTGGAACGCGACACCGGTCGCAAAAGGGGCTTTGCATTTGTTGAGATGGCAGATGAGGCAGCTGAGGCAGCCGCTATCGAAGCTTTGCAAGGCGCTGAAATGATGGGCAGGCCTTTGCGCATTAACAAAGCAG
>QCFY01000002.1 GCA_003280085.1 Prochlorococcus sp. AG-363-O06
CTACATCCAGTGGCGCACATTGCCTGGCTTGGCAAAAAAACTCCCTTTTGTGGAAATGTCACCTATGGCCTAAGCACCACAGAAGCGCTTAGAAAAAGAGGGCATCAAACTAGCTTTATTCACTTTGATAACCCAGGGAGCCCAAGCGAAAGTCAAACCTCGTTACTAGCTAACGACCCAGAAGTTAGCCTTCCGTACTTAGTCAAGTCGCAGGTTTACACCATTCCATCCCCTAGGGCTCAAAGAGAGTTAAGAGAATCTCTGACAAGGCTTCAACCAGATGTTGTCCACGCAAGCCTTACTCTTTCGCCTCTAGATTTCCGACTTCCAGAGCTTTGTCAACAACTTAATGTCCCATTAGTCGCCACTTTCCACCCACCCTTTGATGCAAGCATTAGAAATCTTACTGCCGGAACTCAACAGCTCACTTATCAACTTTATGCTCCTGCGCTTGCGCGTTACGACAAAGTAATAGTCTTTTCTGAAATGCAAGCCGAAGTTCTTAATAGGCTTGGAGTCAAAGAAAACAATCTTGCTGTAATACCCAATGGTGTTGACACTGAATGCTGGAAGCCAACCAATCAACAATCTTCTGACAAAGTCAATCTAAGGGTCAAGCGCCTACTAGGGAAAGAAAGAACCTTCCTCTATATGGGGAGAATTGCTGCCGAAAAAAATATTGAAGCCCTTTTGCGTGCATGGAGACTTGTCGAGCCCAAAGGCTGCAGATTAGTAATTGTTGGTGATGGCCCATTGCGCTCAACATTAGAAAACAACTCACTAAGCACAAACGACTCGGAAATCCTTTGGTGGGGATATGAATCTGACCTCAGAACCAGAATTGCATTACTTCAATCAGCAGAGGTTTTCCTCTTACCAAGTCTTGTTGAAGGTCTATCACTTGCCTTACTCGAAGCAATGGCAACTGGCACCGCCTGCGTAGCCACTGATGCCGGAGCAGATGGGGAAGTTCTAGAAGGTGGTGCTGGAATAGTTCTCAGCACCGAAGGAGTGACGACACAATTAAGGACTCTATTGCCTGTATTGAGAGATCAACCTGTCCTCACATCAGAACTAGGAAGAAAAGCAAGATTAAGGGTCTTAGAAAGGTATACCCTTACGCACAATATTGACAAACTTGAGAATCTATATGAAAGCCTTTTAAATGGATCAACAAAGCTTCTTACTAAGCCATTTCACGACTTCGTTCAGCCGCAACTACAACAGCTTCCATTAACGCAGAACGAACACCGGCCTTCTCAAGATGACGAAGTGCAGCGATAGTTGTACCTCCAGGAGATGCCACCATGTCTTTTAATTGACCTGGATGCAATTCTTTATCTTTTAGCAATTTTGCAGACCCTGCAAGGGTTCGATGTGTCAGTTCATAAGCAAGGGCGCGAGGTAAACCTGAGGCAACGGCACCATCAGCAAGCCCCTCAGCAATTAATGCAATATAAGCAGGACCAGATGAGGTCAAAGCCAAAAAGGAATCCAACTGCTCTTCTGGAAGTTCAAATACTTTGCTAATTGGTTGAAAAATTTCTTTAACTGCCAAGCGTTGCGGATTAGATACATCTTTGCTCCATGCCAAGCCAGTCAACCCATCGGATACCAAAGAAGCTGCATTCGGAACAACTCGTATACATCTATGGTGTGGGAACGCAACCTTTAAATGGCTGAGTGTCACCCCTGCAAGTAAGGAAACCAACAAGGGCTTAGACACACTCAAAGAAGTCTGAACTTGTTGTGCTTTTTTCTGAACAAGAGCTAATTGCTGAGGCTTTACAGCAAGAATTTGTATTGGTGCCTTCCAAACTTCCTCTGCTTCATGATCATTAGCAGCAACAACTCGAAGAGCCTTTGGCAAGCAAGAAGATAGCTTTTCAAGGCTACTTTCATGACCAACCACTCCAAGTATGTTTTCTGGTAAATAATCTTTCCTCTCTAGTAAAGGTTCAATAATAGCTTGGGCCATTCGACCTAAACCAATAACTCCCAAAGAACAAGGCACTGTCAAATAGCAGCAGCCATTGTTGATTCTCCCCAAGCAGGTGGGGGTGCCGGTTCATCTTCCTCCTGCATTGGATCAGGATCCTTAGTTAGAACTGTCGATGGCGAAGCTTCTTCCTGGAAACTATTAGTGACACTTACACAACTAGGCGCAAAAAGGAAAATGCTTTCACCTACCCGCTCTTGATGTCCATCAATTGCAAATGTTCCACCAGCGACAAAATCAACAGCCCTCTGTGCCTGATCAGGCTCCATCATCGTGAGGTTTAAAATAACAGTCTTCCTTTCTCTCAAAGCTTGGATTGCACGAGGCATTTCATCAAAGCTTCTTGGCTCCATCAAATTAACCTCAGCAGTAGCCGTTGAGATCCCTGGCATTCCAATCACTTTTGAGCCTGAGATGCCATCCCCTAAGTCAAAAGCAGTGGATTGAGAGAGAGGCGCTAACTCCCCTCCTATTGACCTTGAACTTCTCGCATCAGTCTCATATTGATCACCTGTTTCGTAATCGAGCTCATCAAAATCGTTGTCAAGATAGTCGTCACCAGCGACAACGGCACGAAGACGGGAAATAAGCGACACCTGTAAATCCTCTCGGGATGGTTTTTAAATCGACCGAGTATCGGTCTTAGGAGCATCTTCCAGACAGGAAAAAGCTATACCTATTACCTAAATAACGTTCCAGACAGGCTGGGGCAAGGTTTTTAATCGTCTTTATTTATATCTGTGTGCAAGCTAGGGGTTTTTTTTTGGTCCCCAAACACTATTGACCCCAAGCGTAGCCATGTAGAACCGGCCTGCAAAGCCTGCTCCCAGTCACTACTCATCCCCATGGATCTCTCTGGCAAGCTCAATTTGATTGCCAAATCAGAACATTCCTGAAAAAGATGTTTACGCTCCTCCAAAGAAAGTTCAAATGGAGCCATAGTCATCAGCCCAACTATTTTTAAATTTGGCAAATGATCAATCTCTGGCCAAAGTTTGCAAAGGTCTTCAGGGCAGAAGCCCCCTTTATTCGGATCATCTCGCATCTTTACTTGCAACATAATTTCTGGGCACCTTCTCTCCTCTCCTGCAATTCTTGAAATCCTTTTTACCAAAGAGATGGAATCAACTGAATGAATTACTGCGAAAGATTTAACTACACTACGAACCTTATTTGCTTGAAGTCGTCCAATAAAATGCCAACGAATTTGAAATTGACTATTTAAAATACTTATCTTTGGCAATGCTTCTTGAAGACGACTCTCCCCAAAGTCACGTTGACCTAATTCTGCAAGTTGCCGAATCGCAGCTACAGAATGCCCCTTGCTAACAGCAAGCAAATGCACACCCTCAGGCAAACGCTCTTTGATTTGTTGCCATCTAGACAACAACATTACGAGAGCCTCATATAAAAGTCTGATGAAAGAGCTTTTGCCACAGTTCTATATCCAAAGAGGGATTCCTCTTACACCTAATTAAATGAGTTTCGGCATAATGACGAGCGTCCAGATATGGGATCACTTCAAACTCTGCTCCACGTGGTTGCAATGTAACCAAAAAAAACATTCGTTGAGCGTATAAAGTCGCATAAACATCTCGCCCTTCTCCAGCGGGAGCCACCAAGTAAAGCATTCCAAAAGTTGGGTGATTTAAATAACTTTCTGCACTCACCTTAGAAAGCCCAATGTCTATAGGTCACCGTACTTCCTCCGCAATGATATAACCAACAAAAGTAGCAACCCTGATCCAACATTGATCCAAAAATGAGTTCTACTATCTAATGACTTAGGTCTGAAATCCTCTACTAGAGGCATAGTCCCCCCCCTAGCCAAAAAAGCATCTGCACCTTGCTCGGCTCGCAAAAGAATATTGGCAAGCAATTTCTCACCTACAGAAAGAATTAAGCCAGAAAAAGCTCTAACGCCAAGTCTTTTAAGATTGACTGCTCGACTAGCCAATGATCTCAGAAGATTCTGGAACTCCTCCTGAACTAAAGGGATAAACCTCAAAGAGAGCAAAAGTTGAAAGCTAAAACGGTCGACTGGAAAACCCAAACAAGCAAGTGGTGACAAAAACCATTGAAGAGTCCACATCAAATCTTCTGGAGCTGTTGAAAGAAGCATCAAGTTGACGCTCTGAATAACCGTAAAAATCAAGGTAGATGTATTCAGTCCTAATTCAGCAGAGCGACGATCAATCAAAAAAGGTCCGAATCTCAGAGGTCCCAATTGAATCGGACCAAGCTCAAACAAATTCCATTGTTTTATCTCCAAAGTAATTGCTGACAACTCTTGAGGAGAGCGCGTTGCAAAAGTTGCGGTAACCTCTCCTGTTGGTAAAAATATTGATAATGAGCCAACTAATAAAGCAAGACCTATCAAAAGGAAAAGCGGTCGTGACCAAACCCTAAAAGCGAGTCCGCTAATAAAGGTCACCAACATAAGGGTAGCTGCCAAACAAACTCTCCAGAAAGGCCCTGCAAGAACAGGTGTCAATAAAAACATCAAGACCCATGCAAGTTTCAGACGAGGGTCAATAACACGTAGCCAACTTGAATTTCCTGAAACGTACTGACCAATTGGAACTTGGCGCAACCAATCCATAACTCAATTAAGAAGGGCTCTGCTGACGAGCAAGATCTCTTTCAGCAGCTCGCTGTTGCTTGCCTCGCCAAAAAAGTTTTATTGGTGTGCCCTCAAAACCAAGCCCTTCTCTTATTTGCCTCTCAACATAGCGGCGGTACGAATCTCCAAAAAGCTTTGGTTCGTTAACAAACAAAGTAAAGCTAGGGGGTCTACTTGCTACTTGTGTTCCGTAATAAAGGCGACCTTGACGACCACCCCGACTAGTAGGCGGACTCCTCCAGCTCAATGCCTCTTTCAAAACTTCATTAACAACAGCAGTAGCAACTCGTCGGCGGTGTTGTTCCACAGCTAGGGATGCCAAAGCAAAAATGCTTTCGACCCTCTGGCCAGTTAGTGCTGAAGTAAATAACATAGTTGCCCAATCTAAAAAATAAAGCTTTGCTCTTAATTCTTTTTCCATCAAAGACATTGTGGAGCCATCTTTTTGAATTGCATCCCATTTATTAATGACTAACACGCAAGCTCGCCCATCCTGCTCAATCCTGCCTGCAAGACGCTGATCCTGTTCAGTTACTCCATCCAAAGCATCGATTACCAGAACACAAATATCACTTCTTTCAATAGCCTTAAAACTTCTATTTATACCAAAAAATTCAGGCCCATAATTGACACTTCTTCTTCGACGTATGCCAGCTGTATCGATCAACCTCCACGCCTTTCCCTCTCTTTCTAGGGTTGTATCAATAGTGTCTCGAGTCGTACCGCGGATAGGGCTCACAATGGCTCTAGTCTCTCCACAAATAGAGTTCAATAAGCTGGACTTGCCAACGTTTGGTCTCCCAACTATTGCTATTTGAATAGGTTCATCTAAATCCTCATTTGGCTGCCTAGGTGGAAGAAGTTCAACAACATGGTCTAGCAAGTCACCCGTCCCTACTCCATGAATAGCTGAAATTGCATAAGGCTCTCCCAGCCCTAAACCCCAAAAATCTGCAGCCATTGCGAGGCCCATTTCGGGTGACTCACACTTATTGACTGCCACCAAAGTCTCACACTCTCTACTCCGTAACCATTCAGCTATTGACTCATCTGCAGCAGTTAACCCTTGCTGTCCATCAACAATCAAAAGAGCCACTACAGCTTCTTCGAGTGCCAAATCAGCTTGTTCTCTGATTTCCGGAAGAAACTCACTATCATCATCAAAAACGAGACCTCCTGTATCAACAATTCTGAAATCTCTATCTCTCCAAAAACCATCTTGATAAGTACGATCCCTTGTTATGCCAGGCTGATCATGAACTATTGCCTCACGGCTTTGGCATAAACGATTGACCAACGTTGACTTGCCAACGTTGGGACGACCGATTATGGCGACGACAGGACGCGCCAATTACCTTGGACCTCTATAGCTTGCTTTATCTAACATAGTCAATCTGAAGAAACCATCAAATTCATGAACTTACTTAAGTGCAATTTGCCTTTTATCTAAACCCTAATAAAAATAGTCGCACTTTTGTATACAACAGACTCATTGAATCAAAGGATCTCCTGGATGACCCTGCAGAGGGTTGCTTGGGGAAGGCCTTAATGGAGGCATTGAACCAACCTCTGGCAATTCATCCCCAGACATGAGAGAGAAGGCTAATAACCAATTGACTGCAACAGCTCGCCTGGTCCTTCTCGGATAAAGTTTCCCAATAGAGTAACCTTTAAAATTCAATTTCTTTTTCAATGCCTGTTTATATTCCTTTGGTATAGACCTAGTTAAGAAAACTGAAGCATTTCTACTTGCAATAAAGTTTGGTGAAGAGGGGAACTCTTCTATCCATTCAGTAGGTGTAGATGGTCCTGCTAGCCAAATTCCTGGAGATCTCTTACTGGATTTATAACCAAGCCTTTCCCATACTAATTGGCAAACAAAAGTATCACTAAGTTGATCATCAAGTATGGATATCAATATAGCTTTTGTTATTGGCCATGAATACTGATTAAATTCCATAAATATATTAAAAAAAAGATTGGAGGGTTACAAGCAATATTAAGCTTAATTATAAGTCAATCTTGTAAAACGTAAGGAGTAGTTCCAATGGATCAAAATTTTGTTATTTTAGGAGTAATACTTAGCATCGCACCTTTGTTCGTTCTTATTTTAATTAGACGAAAATCTTAATTGGGAATCTAAAACCAAATACTCCTCTTAATATTAAAGTAAGGCAATTCTTTAAGAGCCTCTAGGAATGTCTACTGGCCTGCAAGTGCTAAAGCTGCCTGGCAGGGGGACTGCTAGAACTATTAATTGTCGAGTCTTGCAATCACCACTAGCTGGAGTAAGCGATCATATTTTCAGAAAGTTTATTAGAAGATGGGCGCCAAATGCTTTGCTGTTTACTGAAATGGTAAATGCAACAGGTTTGGAGCAAGGCTATGGAAGTGCAAAGGTTTTAAAGCTGGGGGAGGAAAAAGGCCCTGTCGGAGTTCAATTATTTGATCATCGACCAGCTGCTATGGCCAATGCGGCAAAAAAGGCTGAAGACGCTGGTGCATTCTTAATCGACATAAACATGGGATGTCCAGTCAAAAAAATTTCTCGCAAAGGTGGAGGAAGCGCCCTTCTTAAAAATCCAGATTTGGCTGCAGAGATTGTTCACAGGGTTGTTAATGCAGTGCAAATACCTGTAACAGTAAAAACCCGGCTTGGGTGGTCTGAGAATTCATCAAACCCAGTCGCATTTGCTCGTCTTATCGAATCAGCAGGAGCTCAATTAATAACCTTGCATGGACGCACCCGTGAACAAGGTTTTTCAGGGACCTCAAACTGGCTAGAAATTGGGCACGTCAAAAATGCACTAACAATCCCAGTGATTGCAAATGGAGACATCAAGACACCAACTCAAGCTCTTCGATGCATGGCAATTAGCGGAGCTGATGGCATCATGATTGGGAGAGCCAGCATGGGCGCACCTTGGCTTATAGGACAAATAGATGCTGCTTTAGAAGGGAAGAATCACTTTGAGGTCCCCAGCCCAAAAGTTCGTCTTGAATTAATTATCGAGCACTTAAACTTACTGGTTGAAGATAAAGGCACTCATGGACTACTAATAGCCCGAAAACATATGGCCTGGGCTTGTAATGGATTCGAAGGTTCATCAATTCTACGTAATTCACTACTTAGGGCTAAAACTCACAAAGAAGCAGTAAATCTATTAAACCTTCAAATTGAATTATTAACCTAAATAGAATGGTAGTTAAAGCATGATTTTATGGCATCACTTCTGGCCATCCTTTGCGAACTAATAACAATGAAAAATAAGGCCTCTCTTCAGTACCTATTTCACTTGCAATAGAAACTTTTTCCCCTGGCAAGCCTAATCGCTGAGCAAACAAAGCCTTAGTCAACAAGCCCTTCCTTTTCAAAAGAGGTTTAACCCATTCCCATCTCTTACCCAATTTCAGTAAAGCCAATACTTTATTAGTTAGGGCATCACTTTCCAGAAGAGTTTCTAACTCTTCTGGTTCATTAGGAGTAGGAAGAATTAATAGTTTTTCTTGCTGTAAAGCAATTGGCCATCCTGCACTAGCAGCCGCCGCAGAAATAGAGGATATACCTGGGATTAAGCTAACAGAGCATTCAGGATGATTAAGCCTCAAACCCATCAAAACATAAGAACTTGTGGAATACAAAGAAACATCTCCTTGTGAAAGAAAGACTACTCTCTGTCCAAGAGCAACTTCTGCTGCAAGAGCATCACTCGCTTTTCTCCATGCGATTTCACGGGGAATAATTTCTGTAGTCATCGGGAAATAAATAGGCAACTTCTTTTTATCCCTGCTAATCCATTTATTAGCAATTTTTGCTGCCATCCCTGCCTCTCCATCTTCCGAAGCTGGATAAGCAACTACATCAGCTTTTTCAATGGCCTCAACTGCAGCCAAAGTTAACAACGAGGGGTCGCCAGGCCCAACTCCAATAAGTGTCAATCCAGGAAAATCTTGATTAAGCACAACTTGTATCAAAATTCTTCAAAGATTTTTGCTCCTTAGCCACACTGAATCTTAGAAATAGATAAATTCCTAATTAGACTAACAATTATTGGAATAAAAAAGTTGGGCAAATCTTTAGATAAAGAGAATAGTGAATACTTTATTCAGCTATGCATTCTTGGTTCAGGGTGCAGTTCAGAAAGGATCTCAGATTCATATAATGCCAATTCATTTATTCGTGGAAGCAACTTCTCCCTATCAAAACGTTCTTGAGCCAGCCTCCAATAAAGTGAAAAATGGCGTGCTTCGCTTGCTATCAATTTCTTATATAAGTCTCGCAATTCAGAATCTTCACCATGACTAGCCAGTAAAGACATTCTCTCATGACTTCTTGCCTCAATCAATCCTGCCACTAGAAAGCTATCAAGCATTCTTTCCGGCTCAACTTTTCTGATTTTTCTTGCCAGAGCAGCTCCATAAGGAGGAGCTGGCAAAGGCTCTAAGTATCGACCTCTTGACTTGAGAAGTTCAAGAACAATCTCAAAATGCTCAAGCTCTTCTCTTGCCAGAGGACTAAGAGCCTCTGCTAAACCAGGCTCACATAGATATCTAAACATTAGTTGAATAGCAGCACCCGCAGCTTTTCGTTCACAGTGAGCATGATCAATAAGGATTTCAATAGGGTTTAAAAGCGCAAGCTCTAACCATGAATTAGTTGTTGGAGTAACTAACCATTTAATACTTGTAATTTCTCTACGGGAATTAAAAGCTTCTGACACTCGTAGATCAATCCCTACGTAAATGAGCAATTAAACCATGTAAAGCAAGTTCGTAACTCATAGAACCAAACCCTATAACTACTCCTACAGCTTTCTCAGCAAGGAATGACTTATGTCTAAATCGCTCTCGAGCGAATGTATTGCTTAAATGCAACTCTACAAAAGGAATAGATGTTCCTAAAAGAGCGTCTCTTAAAGCAATTGAAGTATGTGTATAGGCTCCAGCATTGATCAATATCCCATCCTTCTTGCCCATCGCTTGATGAACTTTTTCAATTAATGCTCCCTCAAAATTGCTTTGAAAACACTCCAGAGTCACCCCTTCATTTTTTGCGATTGACTCAAGCTCATTCTCTATGGATTTCAGATCTTTAGAACCATAGAGATTTTCTTCTCGATGTCCTAATAAATTAAGGTTTGGACCATTAACAAGCAAAACATGCATTGCCCAATAAGGCTTAACAACTAAATGGATGGTATCTGCTGAAATCAAATCCGCCCAAAAATTTAGGAATATCTGGACCATTAGCTGGTAATGTCACTTCTTGTGGTGCGGGTCGGTGCCCGAGTGGTTAATGGGGGCGGACTGTAAATCCGCTGGCTCTGCCTACGTTGGTTCAAATCCAACCCGGCCCACCTTTCCACAAGCCCTTGTAGCTCAGCGGTAGAGCACTCCCTTGGTAAGGGAGAGGTCTCGGGTTCAAGTCCCGACGAGGGCACTGCCCTGACCGCTGCCAGGGGAGAGAATCTTAGGCACCAGAAATTCTCTAAGACAGAAAGTGGACGTCCACTTTTAGGTCCACTTTTGCCTGAAAAGACCAGATCTGGCTTGGCGCATCTATCCACGATGCAGCTAACCCCATGGCAACCATTCGAAGAAGCGGAAAGGGCTGGCAAGCTTTAATTCGAAAGAAAGATTATTTAGGCCAAAAAACTAAAACGTTTCCTTCCAAAAGTCAGGCTCAATTGTGGGCAAATGCCGTTGAATCGTCCCTACAAATATCAACTCAATTAACAGATCGTGCACCCAAAATCTTTCAAGAAGCGATTGATCTGTATGTCCAAGGTCCGTTGCAATCCCATCGCAGTGGCCATAACGAACAATACCCACTCCAAGCAATGGCCAATCATTGGATCGGAGGAGTACTCATCAGTGAACTTTCGATCCGGCATTTAGCCCTGTGGCGGGACGAACGCTTACTCAAAGTCAAGCCCAATACGATCATGAGGGAACTCAGAATCGTGAGAGTTCTTCTGGATTGGGCACGAGATGAACTGGGCTGCGACCTGAAATCCAATCCAGCGCGAACGTTAAAAGTAAGAGGTGCCAGTGATGCCAGGCTTCCTTACATCAGCACTAAGCAGAAACAACAATTACTTGATGAATTAGGGAAATCCAAAAATCCCAATCACAAGCGACTCACACAATTGGCATTGGCGACAGGGATGAGACGTTGTGAATTATTAGCAATGAAATGGACAGATCTTGATCTCACTCGAGGCTTGGTTCACCTCAATCGCAAAGACTGTGCCGCCCAAGGACTTGCGAGCAGCGATCGCTTAGTACCACTATCACCGAAGTCGGTTGATCTGCTCAAGCACTATCCACAAACTAGTGAGTATGTGATCGAACTCAGTGTTGGAGCAGCTCGTCACGGTTTTGATCGTGCCCGCAAAGCCGCTGGCCTGACTGAACTGAGGTTTCATGACCTACGCCATATCGCAATTAGCAGCATGTGGGCCGATGGAATGAATGCTCTGCAGATCTCAGAAGCCAGTGGCCATAAAGATCTAAGAATGTTGATGCGCTATAGCCATTACGGCTTGGGGTATGGGGGCTAAAGAGATCGGCCTAGAGCGTTTATATAGCCTCAGACTTTTTTATTGGAATCTCAAAGCTCTATCTAAGTCACAAGCTAATTAGAGGACAAGACAATTCTTGGTTGAAGATCGATAATGCTTTGAGGATTATTTAATTGACCATTGGACTGGAAGGAGTACAGAAAGTATCTCATACCAGTGATTTCTTGAATAGTTTCATTAGTTCCTCACATGGAAATTGTGACATCTTGATTATTGGCTTTTATCTAAATAAAGTTTGTATTATTATTTACTTAAATACTTATTGAAGTGTTGTCTCTGCTACAAAAAAATTTTTAGATAATAATTTGAATTAAGCAGCATAAAATTCACTGATTTCATATTTAGGTTGAGAAAGTCTATGTCTTTCTTCTAAAAGCATACCATCTTTATTGTTTCCCCAAATTTCAATTCTTGAACCATAAGGTGCCATTAAGGAATAAATTTCACATGAAAGGATAACCTTCTCGACAAAAAAATGATTTGGACCTATGCATCTCAATATAACCATTTTGTTGGTTTCGTTTTTATAGCTGTATGGGATCATTGGGTTTAAATTTTTATCAATTAAACATATCTAGCAACTAAAAACAGTCAAATATGTCACCAAATAAAAAAATATTTCAAATTTCAAGGCCTTTCTTGCTAAGGCCTATCCATAAAATTTGACGAGATGAATTTAATTTTGCTACAACATCAGAATTTATTGACTGAAGATTTTCTTTTGGTATTGCTGTTTGAATCATTCTGATAAATAGCTCTAGAGATTTTCCTTTGATCGAAGCCCCTCTATTTTTTTGAAGATTCATTTCTTGTTGGCTCTTCCATTCTCTAGTGGATAAGAAATCAATGGCTTTTAAATGCAATATCCTTTCAAATTCATCCCAAATAGGCTGATATTCTTTAAGAGATCTTTGGACAATATCTTGGTAATGCTTTTCATCCAAGGAGATTTCTTGGGGTCCATTAGATCCATTCTTCTGCGAGATGGTTCTATCAACCTTTAAACCACAGCCTAAAAACCATCCTTCAATAACAAGAACCTTAGGCGTCGAAATATTCCATCCGGATCGGTCTCCAAGTCCATTTCGCAGGGCTTTATCAAATTGAGGTGATTTTAGAATGCCTGTACTTTTCCAATTTTCAATAGTTACTTTCATCAGTTCTATTTCATGACTACCTGGCAATGCTCTTGGCACTAACCAGGGATTACCTGCCATTGCTTGTTCAAGTTCTCGAGCTGGCAAGTAGAAGTCATCCATTGATATAACGTCTACAGACCAATTAAATTCTGCAGTAGCGGCCTTAATCCAATGCCCAAAACTGGTTTTGCCACATCCTGGTAATCCAGATATACCAAGCAAAGTTCTTTCCTCCGTTTTTAAAAGACAATGCTCTATATCTGATAAAAATGGCATGCCCACTCCCCAGGCCCAGTCTCGTTTTGTTCCTAGAGGCCAACTAGAAGATGCAATCTCAACGCCACCACGATTGTTCCAATGATTTAGCCACTCAGAATTATCTTTCCAATTCAAATGATCTAGGAGTTGCTCGTATGGTTTTATGGGGAAGAGGATATGTGGATCTTTTGGATTAGACCAAGGAGAATATTTAGTCATTAGAGAGTGTCCAAATCAGTAGCTTGCATTGGAAATTACCCAACTAATTGTTGGCGTAGAATCATTTCCACAGATTGGCTCCACCCTTCTGCATTTGGAGCAGGAGCCAATATAAACTTGCCAGATTTAATTTCTTTTACAAAGCAATTATTGGGCCCTTGAGGACTTGGAACAACAATAGATATATTGGCGATTTCCAATAAAGAACGATCATTTGGTGAGTCCCCTAGGCCAATAACCTTGATATTTGGTTTCTTCATAATGCCTTTTAACTTATTAATAGCTTGTCCTTTGCCGCTTCTTTTATCTATTAAGTGGCTCATTCTATTGCCTTGAACGACATCTAAACCATAAATTAATGATATTTTCTGTAATTCTTTTAAGGCATTCTTAGAAGGATTAAGGAATGGAACGCTCCATAATCTTGCTACAGCTAGTTCAATTTCAGCTCCTTTTAACCCTGTTAGTCGTGTGATCTCAGAATGACTAAGATCTTCAAAGGGAAAAAGCTCTTCGCCTATTTGTTTGCTTAATTTAATTAGGAATGGTTTTAATTCATCATGTGTTTTTCCTAATGCATATTCACTTATTCCATATAAGTCTTTATTAATTCCATATATTGCCCCACCATTTTCTACAATATATGGACTTGAAAGACCCAGCTTACTTCTAAAGTTTTCAACTTCAGCAGCCGTTTTACTGGTACAAGGGATTAAATTTATTCCTTCTTTAATTATCCATTTCAAGGTTTTAATGGCAGGTTCAATATCATAATTATGATCCATTAAAGTCCCATCAAGATCTGTTACTATCCATATACTATCTTTTAGCATTATTTGTACACCTCATTTCTCTTGATCCATGCTACTGAATATGGGTTTATTTCTACATTTGATGCATTTATTATTTTTTCTGATAGATAATCTTTCCATTCAATATTGTCATCATGGTTGACTCTAATTCCTAATTCTTCCAAAGAAAATCTATATAACTTACTAGTAAAATTATGAATTACCCAAACCTTATCTTCTCTTTCTCCTCTGCATATAGCAACAATACCACTGCAGGATACGCTTATATGTCTCATTTGAGATGATGGATGAAAAGCTTTTAATTGACTACGAGTTTTCATTGCAAATTGAAGCAACTTAAGGTTCTTACTGGCAAATGATTTTGGATTATTTAAATTATTAAAGAGATCATAAGCGTCAAATTTCTTTCTATTTATATCTCTTCGCTGACCAGTCTTCTTAAATGTTTCTAGATCATTTTCGCAAGCCAAAAGAGCTTGCAAATAAAAAGCCGGAATACCAGGAAGGGCCATAACAAATAGTTGACTTAAAATAAAACGATCTGTTTGCAAAGAATTCCTCTCGCTGCTTTTACTTTTCATTGCGCTCCACCAACTTATATTTAACTCGTAAGGCTCTTCTTCCCCTTCAGGTAAAGTCCTATGACTAATTAACCCTCCTCTTTTCTCGCATTCAGATAAAAGATTTTTAATGCGCACATCACTCATCAAACCTTTTAAAGGTATCAGCCCAACTCCGTCATGACAGGAGGTGAAATTCAGTAAGGCTGTATTACGAGGCAGACGCTTCCAAGCCTTCAACCATTTATTAAGTAAGTCAGTCTTTTGACTGATAATCGCTTCAAGAATTAAAGGAGGTAGAGGAAAATTATATGCAATATTCGCTTCGTCAGCAGTTATTAGATAGGAAAGATTATCTTTTTCCGGAACATTCGTTTCTGTAACTAGGACACCATCTTTTAGTAGATTATTAAGCATAATCCGTATTATCTTGATAATCTTATGTGCTTTCTTATCATTAATGCAGCGTCCACCTGACCTTTTCCATATAAATCCAACGGCATCTAGCCTTAACCAACTTATACCATTTTCTATATATAAAGCTATAAGTTTTAGATATTCTAGTAGGAGATTCGGTTCTGCCCAATTCACATCAATTTGATCAGGACCAAAAGTAGTCCATACATCCCTGGGTCCATGTATTGTTTGGATGGTTTTAAAAAGAGATGTATTCCTTGGCCTAAAGACATTTTCCCAATTATCTTTTTTGGATGGTGATAATATATATTTTGAACCTGGTTCTTTATCTTTTACAAAATCTTCAACCCATTGGTGTCTTGAGGAAATATGATTGAGTACAATATCACCCATTAATTTTCTTTTTTTGCTGATTTTTTTTAAATCTTCCCAGTCTCCAAATGACTTATCGATTGTCGTATGACTAGACACAGCAAAACCACCATCACTAGTTGAATAAAGGAAGGGTAAAATATGAACTATTGAAGACAAATTACCAATATAACTTATTATTAAATCATAAAGAATGTTTAAGGAAGGTTTGTCTGAAGAATAAATAGAATCTGGATATGTAATTAAAACTACAGAGGAAGAATCCCAGAGGTGATAGTTAGAATCATTTTTTCTGCTTAAGGTTGAATTCTCTTCTGAAATCTGCATCAATTGCGACAATAATAATTCGATATCTTCGGCAGATTGGTCCTGATAAATTTCCTTAAGCAGGTGTCTGAGATGGTCACTGTGAAAATCCTTCAAGAATCAATTCTTTAAGTACTCTTTAAAGTAAGGATCTTCTAAAAGGCTTACAGGTAATGTCTCGCTTACTACAAAATGGACTTCCAACAGGATTTAATTACGTCAATTCATGACTATGGGGTTTTTTCTGATTCCTTGGAGGGAATGAGAAAAGGCCTATCAGAAAAAGCAACATCACTTTTAATACCTTGTCTTTATGAGGAATTTGAAAGGCCCGCATTAAATCAAATCAAGGAAGTCTTACAAGAATTAGAAGGACTCCATCAATTGGTCATAGCTCTTTCTGCAGACTCAATAGATGAAGTTAATAACGCGAAAAAGTTTTTTAGGGATATGCCTTTCCCTGTCCATATCCAATGGACAAATGGACCTTCAGTGAAAGAACTTTTAAAATCTCAAGAAGAGAAAAATGGTCTAGACTTATTAGTTCCTCCGGGGAAAGGTTGGGCTGTTTGGCAGGGACTAGGAGTTGCGACTAAATCTTCAGAAGTTATAGGTTTATTTGATGCAGATATTAAAACCTTTAAGCCTTCTTATCCAGCCAGAATGTTACCCCCTTTGTTAGACCCTTCTTACGGGATTTCATACGTAAAAGCTTTTTACAGCAGATTATCTTTAGAGAATCATTCTTTACAAGGTCGAGCAACTCGATTATTTGTTGGCCCACTTCTTACAAGCCTTGAAAAGATATTGGGTGGAGGACCCTTCTTAAAATACCTTCAGGCATTTAGGTATCCTTTGGCGGGAGAATTTGCATTTACTCAAACTCTTGCTTTGAATTTAAGAATACCTTGTGATTGGGGATTAGAGATTGGTCTCTTGTCGGAGATATATCGACATGTAAGGACAAATCGAATAGCTCAAGTAGATTTAGGCATTTTTGATCATAAGCATAAGGAAATAGGTGATTCTATGAATAATGGATTACAAAGGATGTGTTGCGAGATCTTTTCAACAATACTTAGAGGGCTTATGGAACATCAATCTCAAAGCCTCACTAATGATCAGATTTCTACTCTACAAGTTTTATATAGCCGTATAGGAGAGGATAGAGTTAAGCAGTTTGGTCTGGATTCTGTTATAAATCATCTCCCATATAATAGACATCTTGAGGAGATGGCAGTTCAAAAATTCGCCTGTTTAATTAAATCAACAGCAGGTGCTTTTTTGAATACTCCGATTACCAAACAACTTCCTGCTTGGTCACGAGTTATTTCATGTGATAGTAGATTTCAAGATGATTTGATTGAAGCAGGTGATTGTCATTCATCTCAACTAAAATTATTTGGTCAGAATAAATTAATAACAGCTTAATTCTTGCAACAACCCTTAAAAAATGAATCAGTTAGCTTTTCCCCGCAGCATCATTCATTTCATAGGAAGAAAACTAGCCCTACCAAAATTTAGAAAAGTCGACCCAATTACTGACCAGGAAATAATCGACCTGGTTGATTCGTTTGAGAACTTCAATGGACCAACAAGGAACTAAACCGTTGCTTTTAATTGGGCAAGGGCAAATAGAATGAAGAGAAAGGCTGCTTGATTTATGAGACGCTTCCTAATCTCAGCTCTAACGGGTTTGACGCTTCTTTTGGCAATAGTGCCAACGGCTATTGCTTACCCAGAAGATCAATTTAACGAATGTATGATTGCGGCAAAGGCTAACCCTTCATTAGTGGGTGTTTCCGAAAGTTATATAGAAGGCTTCTGTGACTGTGCTTTGACAGCCATATTGGATGAAGGGAAAAATGATGTGGCCTCAGCTAATAAGTGCGCTAAAGAAACCTTGAATCAATAGGGCAAATAATTATGCGCTTTATAAATCCAATTGATGTCTTCAAAAAGTGGTTCCTCAATAAGTTGGTTCCCTATATTGAGGGGACAAAGAAAAAACAAGAAAAGAAGGAAGACTAAGAGATCTAATTATGAACCTGATCGAGTTAGACAAGAAAGCTGTCCTACTAGTACAGAAGCGACTTGGACTTAGCAACTATGGAATGGTCAACCTTAGCTGGGTCTTCGGTTTTGCAGTAGGAGTTATAGCCACTCTGATTCTTCACTGGATCTTCTCATCTCATTAATCATGCCTATCAACAAACCAATTCCTGATTCTGTAATTCGCTTTTGGCAAAAGCAGTTTCAAAAGATCAGAGAAATAATTGTTAGACCTCCTAGTAAATAGAACACGACTTGTTGTTGTTGTTTGAGGGTTTTGATTCTGCTTACTTGTCATAGGTCATCCTTCAAAAAAGAGGCGCCTTCTAGCCTCGATTTTCACAAGTTATGCCCTCAGATCCCTTTATCCATAAGCCCCATATTTTGGTCTTTTAGCGATAGCAGCCCTACATTTCATCTCGTTTAACTGCTTGAGCGAAATCATCTCGGAATGAGCTTCGAGATGACGTTCAACCGCTTCTCGTTCTCGCTTGGTCAAGGTCTTGCCCGAATGAATTAATTGATTAATCGTTCTCATCGTGAATTTGTGATGGTGGTTTTGCGCATAAAAAAAAGAGGCCAGTCTTGGCCTCTCTGATAGATGCGATTGATTGTTTGATCTCTCAGCTTTTAACGTCCTCAGTGAGATTGGACGACAACCTATGCGCTGTAATTGACTCCGATCTGTCTAAGCAGTCGTTCGTACTGGCTCAGTGAAATCCCCATGGAAGCTGCTTTCGCTTCTCGAACAAAGACATTGCTCAAATCAGAGCCCTGCCGTAAGGGATCGATCGATGGATTTTTATTGGTCTGATTATTCATAAGTAGTGATAGTGGTTTGATTTCATTTCTTCTTTTATCTGCTTCTAGGTACCTGGTGCCGGCTCATCCCTCGACTTCGTCGAATCATGAGCTATCACCACTATTCAAATTGAAAAAGAGAGTGGATCTAAGACGTAATTGATGAAGAAGGAGGAGAACTCGCTGTCGCTCGTTCTCTGCTCCTCATAATCAATAGGCTTTAAAGAGATTGAAGTCTTCAATCTTGTCTCTTCAATCCTTGTTCTCTTCCCCCGTGTAGCATTGTGGGGTTAGCCAAAAGCCAGTCTTTGCAAGGGGACTCAAAAGGTCAAAAAGTGGGCTTTTGAGCGATCGCAGCACTCCCTAGAGGTGATTTGGCAAAGCTAAAAGATTGGTCTACATTCTCGGAGCGTCAATCAGATCAGCTGACTTAGCTGGGATTTCGGTGAGCCAACCCGGCCCACCTTTCCACAAGCCCTTGTAGCTCAGCGGTAGAGCACTCCCTTGGTAAGGGAGAGGTCTCGGGTTCAAGTCCCGACGAGGGCACTCAGCACAACATTATTGGTATCACGGTTTAGTAGAGAATTAAAAACCAAGAATTTCCTATTCTGTTTGTGAATCCAAGTGATTTGGTGCAAATCAAATATAAAGGCTAGACACTAAGGCGAAAGCATTTTTTCTTCAATCCTTATCTATTCGTTCAATAAATTAAAAGGATTCTTTATTACAACTACGGTCTGAGATCCCAATTCAAAACTTGCATTTATATCAATACCTATTCTACAGACCTGAGAAGAAAAAGTCTTCAAAGCTTGTAAGAAGAAGTTTTACTTCGATTCACAAAAACTTATAAACACTGCATTTGCCACACAAGTTGTTATTGAGGAAATAAACGTCATTTAACAAAAGCAAGTTTGCGTTTCAGCAAGCGAGAGCTAACACTGAATAAAGACAAATCTCATGGGCACCCTTCAACCACTCCTCCTGGCTCTGGATCAAGGAACTAGCAGTTCGAGAGCTGCAATCTTCAATCCTGAGGGAGATTTAATTGCCAGTGCAAGTGCTCCCCTTGCAATTGAATATCCAGCAGATGGGTGGGTCCAGCAGGATCCCAATGAAATCTGGGCTAGCCAACTTGCAGCAATGTCAAGTCTCTCCGAAAAAATTAGTCCTGAAAACATCAAAGTTGTAGCAAGCTGCGGAATAACGAATCAAAGAGAGACAACAATCCTTTGGAATCGAAGAAATGGAAAGCCCTGCGGGCCTGCAATCGTTTGGCAAGACGGTAGAACAAGCAATATCTGTTCAAAATGGAAGATGGAAGGCCTAGAGAATTATTGGCAAGAGCGAACGGGATTACTACTAGATCCATACTTCAGCGCCAGCAAAATACATTGGCTTTTAGAAAATGAAGATGCAGCAAAAAGTGCTCTTAAACAAGGAGATCTATGTTTTGGGACTGTTGAAAGCTGGCTCTTATGGAAACTCACTGGAGAAAAAAATCACTGTTCAGATATGAGCAATGCAAGCCGAACCCTTTTGATGGATCTAAGAAAACTCCAATGGGTAGATGAATTTTGCGAAATAATTGGTTTACCCACCAATGCATTGCCTGAATTAGTTCCTTGTCAGGGCAATTTCGGAACAATTAAATCTCATCTCCCATTCGGGGGTGTACCTATTCAAGGGATGATTGGAGATCAACAAGCTGCAACTCTTGGGCAGCTGTGCCTTAAAAAAGGAGAAGCAAAATGCACATATGGAACAGGTGCTTTTCTAGTCGTAAATACTGGAGACAAGATTTATCGCTCCAATTCTGGCCTATTGAGCACACTGGCATGGACGGACCCCAATAGCTCTCCCACATATTGCCTTGAAGGCAGTCTTTTCAATGCCGGCACAGTTATTCAATGGCTGAGAGATGGACTAGGAATAATTAATACTGCCGACGAAATTAACAAACTGGCAAAAGTAGTAAATAATTCCGGAGGCGTAATGGTTGTACCAGCCTTTACCGGATGGGGAACTCCTCATTGGGATCCAAGTGCAAGAGGGCTCATCATTGGGTTAACAAGAGACAGTCAAAAAGAACACATTGCCAGGGCCTCCCTAGAAGGGATAGCTTTATCTGTGGCAACCCTTGTGGCCTTAGCAGAAGAAGCCTTAGAGGACTCCCTAGGTGAACTTGCGGTTGACGGCGGAGCTGCGGCCTCAGATGTTCTATTGCAAGCGCAAGCTAACTTCTCAAATTTAAAAGTCCGCAGACCGATCAATCTAGAAAGCACTGCTAAAGGGGCCGCATTACTGGCTGGTCTCCAATCAGGAGTAATTGCAAACCTTCAAGAGCTAAGCCATCAAAAGACAAATAATGCTGAATCTTTCCATTCAGAAATAGATTCTTTAACTAGAACAAAATTACTTAAAAAATGGAATGATGCGGTAACCAGAAGTCTTGGCTGGCATGAATAATAAAGACTTTGATCTGGTTGTCATAGGAGCAGGCGCTACAGGTGCTTGCCTTGCCTATGAAGCCTCGAAACGAAGCCTTAAAGTAGCTCTTATCGATTCAGGAGATATTAGCGGGGGAACAAGTTCTCGTAGTACAAAACTTCTACATGGTGGAGTTCGCTACTTAGAACTAGCATTTAAAAACTTAGATTTATCCCAACTAAATCTAGTTAGGGAAGCTTTAGTTGAAAGAGCATATTGGCTAGAGAATGCACCCTTTCTTACAAGGAAAATTGAATTGGCAATGCCATCTAATAGCTGCTTAGATACAATTTATTACCGAATTGGACTAGAGATATATGATCAGCTTTCTGGAAAGAAAAGTATTGGTTCTAGCCGGACAATAACTCGACTAGAAATGCAAGAACTATTGCCTAATCTATCAAATTCAAATAATGGAGGTGTAGCTTATAGCGATGGTCAGTTTAATGATGCAAGACTAAATCTCTTACAAGCAATTACAGCAGAAGAAGAAGGGACTCTAATAAAAACTTATTGCAAGGTTGTTGGCCTTGAAAAGGAAAGAGATGGCATGATAAGGGGTGTTATAACTCAAGACAATAAAGGAGTTCAACAAAGGTTAAATACAAAAGTAGTTATTAATGCAACTGGCGTTAATTGCGATCAAATAAGAAGGCTATTTGATGAGAAGATAGAGCCTCGTGTGATTACAAGTAGAGGTATTCATATGGTACTAAAAGAAAATTTATGTCCAAAAGAAGTTGGATTGTTAATACCAAAAACAGACGATGGAAGGGTCTTATTTATCTTACCCTTTTTTGGGTATACCCTTGTAGGCACAACTGATACTCAATGCGAATCAAAAAATGCATTTGCGCCATCAGAAGAGGAGAAAAAATATTTATTAAAACACTTGAAACTTTATTTTCCTGAACTAAATATTTCAAGCATTCGGAGTTGCTGGGCAGGGGGAAGACCTTTAATTAAAAATCCCGATAGTAATATAACTAGCAGCAAACTAGTTCGCGAGCATGAGATAGAGAGCCTAAAAGGAGGCCTTATAAGTAATTTGGGAGGAAAATGGACAACATGCAGATCCATGGCTTTTGAAACCTTAAGTAATATCGAAATATTGACAAAGAGTAAATTACCTAAAGCAAAGAATATTCCCATTCTAGGATGCAGTAAAAATACCAATGAAACTAAAAAATTAATGATCGAACAAAGATCTGAGCTAAGAAAACTTCTTCCAAAAACAAATATGATTGAAATGCAAATAAATCATTTGCAATCTCAATATGGTTTAGAAGCACTTTCTGTGATCACAAAAAGCTCTGAGAATAAGCTCACACCATTAAGTGAAGTCATTCCCCTCTGCGAAGCCGAAATTGAACAATCAATATTCAAAGAACATGCAATTACTCCAACAGATATACTTGCTAGACGTTTTAGATTGGCAATGGTTGATCAAAAAGAAGCAGAAAGACTTTTACCAATAGTCCAAAAACACCTTGACATCGCTGGTCTGCCTCCAGGTGATTTGGATCTTAAAAAATGAACAATTTGTTAAAACAGCTTTTCAAATAGTATCTACTTTTGTCTGCAAAGAATCACTCACCTCGCCAATCAACCACCAGCTAAATCCATAGGAAGGCAAATAAACGAACCAATCTTTAGAAGCTCTAGGGAAATCACAGCCCCAGAGAACTTCTCTTGTTCTATAACCATCCCACTTACTTAAATCCAATCTAAAAGAAGCGCCTGCCGCAGATAAGTTTGCAGCTACAAGCACTTTCATACTTTTAAAACAACGTGCAAAAACAATCACACCTGGATGATCTGAATCAAATAGTTCAAAATCCCCATGCCTTAATGCAGGCAAAAGCTTTCTACAAGTAAGCATACGTTTATGCCAATTAAGAATTGAACCAGGCAGCTGCTTTTGAACCTCTACGTTTATGACTCGGTAATCATATCCAGGAGCTGTAATAGGTGGCAAAGTCAACAAAGGGTCTGGGGCGGCAGAAAACCCCCCATTGCGAGCCGCAGTCCAAGCCATAGGGGTACGATTAGCATCACGATCCCTAAGTCCTGGCCAATCTCCCATCCCCAACTCATCGCCGTAATATATACACGGCATTCCGGGCAAACTGTAAATCAGAGCATGCAATAACCTATTAGCCCTTGGATCACCATTTAGCAGAGGTGCCAATCTCCTATTAATTCCCCAGTTCAGCCAATGGCCATGCCCTTGGTGCAATCCTGATCGTATTGAATTAACAATATCTTCTGGAACTAAATGACCGTCCCCTAACCAAAGTTCATCATGATTCCGAAGAGGCAAAGCCCATCTACAGCCAGGCAAAATTTCTTTTGTTTTTTTAAGGCAATCTATCAACCTTTGAGAAGTGCCGGTTGCAATTGCAGCAAATAAATGAGCCGTCAACGCAAAGTTAAATGCTCCATGTAATTCATCCTCTGCAAGATAAGGAGCAGCCTCATGAGCAGGCTGGATAGCTTCGGCTAAAAGCAAAGCATTGCTATTAATCGAATCAATTCGAGTACGGACTTTTTTTAGAAAATCATGTGTTTTAGGCAACCCTTCACAACGACTACCTTCCTCTTCAAATAAAAAAGGTACTGCATCTAAACGAAATCCATCAACTCCTTTCTTCAGCCAGAACTCAACAACTTGCAGCATTTCCTTTTGAACCAATGGATTCTCATAATTCAAATCTGGCTGATGCTTATGAAATCTATGAAAGTAATACTGCTGAGCGACTTCATCCCACTCCCAGTTAGATGACTCAAACTTACAAAATAAAACAGGGGCCTCTGCAAAGCGATTTGGATCATCACTCCATACATAAAAGTCCCTTTCCGGAGTGCCTTTTGAAGCCCATTTGGCACGCTGAAACCAAGGATGCAAATCACTAGTGTGATTAAGAACCAAATCAACAATTACTTTGATATTGCAATCGTGAGCCGCCGTCAAAAGTCGATGAAAAGCAGAAAGGTCTCCCAGTTCAGGGTGAATGTTCTTAAAATCCGTAATGTCATAACCACCGTCTTGCAATGGCGAAGGATAAATAGGTGTAAGCCAAATTGCTTCAACTCCTAACCACCGCAAATAAGGAAGCCTATGCCTCAAGCCATGCAGGTCCCCAATACCATCAGCATTTCCATCTGAATAGCTACGTGGAATCAGCTCATAAATAACAGCTCCTTCCCACCAAGGTTTTCGTTCACTCATTCCACGTAAACACTTCAGCCCTGCTTCACTGCTAGACAAACCTTTTTATTTCGTCAGCCCTTGTATCAAGAAAATTTCGATCTAAACAAGCTTCGCGAACCTGTGTTTTCTGGGCAAACCAGGTCAGAAGCATGGCGCCGGCTTCAATTAAGACGTATAGAAAAGTTAATTGATCAAAATGAAAATCACATTCTCAACTCACTTGCTAAAGATCTAGGCAAGCCTCCTACCGAAGCTTTCTTTGAGGTAATAGCAACTAATCAAGAATTAAAGCTTGCTCAAAAAGAACTGACAAATTGGATGCGTACTAAAAGAGTTAAAGTCCCTCTAGTACTCAAGCCAGGTGAAGCAAGTATTGAAATGGAGCCATTAGGCTGTGTTCTAATAATAGGTCCATGGAACTATCCATTCTCTTTAACAATTCAACCTTTAATAAGTGCACTAGCAGCAGGGAATACAGCTGTCATTAAACCTTCAGAATTTGCAATGAATACATCAAAAATGATTGCTGACCTTATAAGTCAATATTTCCCGAAAGATGTTATTCAAGTAATTGAAGGTGGTGGCGATGTTGGCTCTCAGCTTGTAGAAGAGCCATTTGATCATATCTTTTTTACTGGAGGTAGTGCTACTGGGAAAAAAGTGATGTTAGGTGCTGCAAAAAATCTAACTCCTATAACTCTTGAGTTAGGTGGAAAAAGTCCTGCGATAGTAATAGAGGGAGCAGATATTGAAATAACAGCTAAGCGTTTGGCTTGGGGCAAAAGCTTAAATTCAGGTCAAACATGTATAGCTCCGGATTATCTCATTGTAGAAGAGAGTCTAAAAATTCGATTAATCAATTCAATGAAAGAAGCTTTATTAAATTTCTACGGAGAAAGGCCTCTTGAATCATCAGACTCATCAAAGATTATTAACGAGTATCATTTCAATAGGCTGAATCAATTGTTAATTAACTCAAGAGGTAAAAACCAGATTATCTTTGGCGGCGAAATAGATCAAGCAACTAGAAAAATAGGAACAACATTAATCAACCTTGAAGATACTTCAGACCCACTAATGGCTGAAGAATTATTTGGACCATTGCTACCGATAATTACAGTAAAAGATTTAGACAGCGCTATCAATGAAATAAAAAAACGGTCAAAGCCATTGGCAATTTACATGTTTGGAGGGACCCAACGCCAACAAAAAGATCTATTAGAACAAACAAGCTCTGGTGGAGTTTGCTTTAATGATGTCGTAATGCAAGCTGGGATTCCTGAGCTTCCTTTTGGAGGTATAGGGTCTAGCGGTATAGGCAAATATCATGGTCTTTCAGGCTTTGAAACCTTTTCCCACAAAAAGTCAATATTAAAACGTCCTTTTTGGCTTGATATGAGTTTTAGATACCCACCCTACAAGCTTGAGATTCCTTTTATAAAAAGCCTTTTTAGATAATTCTTAAAGTCTAAAAGTAATCTTCTTTGTAAAAGGCTGGCGAAACCCTAAAGGGGGATTATCGTTCTCAAAGTATTCAAAAAAGAATGCGCCGCACAATCATTACAACCGTTGCCATTACTGCCGTTTCACCAATGTCCGTTTGGGCGTCGACAATAACTGTCCAATCAGGTGAGACAATCTCTGAAATTGCAAAGAGACATAAAGTCTCAATAGAGTCAATCATGAGAGTCAATGGGATCCAGAACTCAAACAGACTTTTTGCTGGCCAAAAACTAAGACTTCCAGAAGAAGCTTTTAGAAATTCAGAAAAAGCCACTAAAGAATATATAGTTTTAAGTGGAGATACTCTTGGTGATATAGCAATTAAAAATAGGATTGGGATTATAGATATAATTAGGTTGAATAATCTTAAAAAGAGCGACTACCTTTACCCTGGACAAAAGCTTAGACTGCCAAAGAATCCTAACGTTAAGAACACATTGAAGATTAATCATTTAAACGCGAAAGTAAATAGACGCTTTCATATCATCAAGGAAGGGGAAACTCTAAGTAGCATCTCGAAAATATATAATGTGCCTCTTCATAAGTTAATTACTTTAAACAAGTCAATAACTCCAAACAAGATTAATATAGGTGATAAAATTGCATTAAAAGAAAACAATCAAAGTCCAAAGCTGAAAAATGAAGCAAAGACTAAGTATATTAAAAGGAGCTCGGACTGGAGAAGGTATGGTCCTCTAAAAATAGACTGGGCAAGCTGGCAATATATTAAAGGAAGCTATGTTGCTCCAACATTAAATAATCAAAGAAAAGGTATTTATCTCGCAGTTAATTGCAAGTCTCGCATAATAAATGCGACTGGGGCAAATGGAGCATGGAAAATTTGGACAGCCCCAAAAGATAGTTTTGAATTCAAAATCATCAATGATCTTTGCAAAAATAAATCAAGTTAAGATTAACTAATTAGAATGTATTAAGAATACTTTAGAGGCCAAGGTTCATCTAAAAAACGCAATCCACTATCTTGTATAAAAAGCCTTTGAAAACCATCATTGCTTTCTCTAAGCAATTCCTCTTGAACCAATCTTCTTATAAGCCAACCCCAACTTTTTAGTGGTATATTTTTTTCCTTATTCATCATTTTCAATAGCTGATTAATTTTCAAACCTTTACTTTTACTAATTGCAGACAATAGTAAAAATGCTTGGCTAGAAAAATCGTATCTCATGGCTTTCTGTTTACACCTATCGCATCGACCACATGGAGGGACCACCTCTCCAAGTGCTAGCAAAAGCGATTGCTCTCTACATAACTCTCCTTCAGCAATTGCTTCCATTTTTCTTAATTGTTTCTGAGCTATCTCATGTCTCATTTGCTCTTCTTGATCAAAGGCAGATCCCTTTTTAGAAGAATATTTAATTGCCCACGCCAATCTAATTCTATCTCTGGGTGAAAAAAACACTATGCATCTCGCAGGGAGACCATCTCTACCTGCCCTTCCAGACTCTTGAAGATAACCTTCAGGAGTTGAAGGCAAATTCAAATGAATAACCAGGCCAACATCCCCTCTGTCAACACCCATTCCAAAAGCAACGGTAGCTACTAGAACTGGATTACTCTGTCTAGAAAATTGTTCTTGTGCTTGATTTCTTATATCAAGATCAAGTCCAGCATGATAAGAAATTGCTGGAATACCGACTGAGCGAAGCTCTTCGGTCCATTTTTCGACCGAGCGCCTCTCTCTTACATAAATCAAAGTTGCGCCCCGAGCACTTTTCAAAGCCTCTAAAACATCTGAGAGAGGCTCTTGGGAACGCCTTTTCATGGAATAAAAAAGATTATCTCGACGGGCAGAACAAACCTTTACTAATGGTCGAAACAAATTCAAATGCCTAATAATGTCAGCACGGACCTTCGGCGCTGCAGTGGCACTTAGTGCAATGATTGGAATTCCTGGACACAACAACCGAATCGCACCTAATTTCCTATAAATAGGCCGAAAATCATGTCCCCAAGCACTAATGCAATGGGCCTCGTCAACCGCTATTGCAACTATTTTGCCTTCTTTTGCCTTCTCTCTAAGTAATTCTTTAATTACTTCTGTTCCCAACCTCTCTGGTGCAAGATAAATCAAACTCAACTGATCTTTCGTTAAGCAAGAAATTGTATTTCTATTAATCTTCCGATCTAAGCCTGCATGTAAGCAAGCTGAAGGAATCCCTCGTTTTTTCAGCTGCATCACTTGGTCTTCCATAAGAGCCACTAAAGGTGAAATGACTAATACAAGACCTTTCTTTACCAATGCTGGCAATTGATAGCAAAGAGATTTACCACCACCTGTAGGAAGAACAGCTAAAGCATCCTTTCCAGCTAAAACTGCATCAATTAATGGACGCTGTCCATCTTTAAAGGATTTCCAACCATAGTGATGATGCAAAGCTGCGGACAAAGCATCCAATTGATCAGAGCAATGAAAGTTAAAAATACCTAGGAGCAATTGTTCTAGCTAGGCCTTTACTAACTCAAATTAAAGGTGGAGGTTTCAACTGGTCAGGGTCCTCTTCTACCAATTGCAACCGAATTGTCTTGCCACCTGATAATTCACCTAGAGAAACACGAAAAGTTGCCCCATTCAAAGTTTGCAAAGCATCAAGTACTTCTCTTAAGTAGGGAGTACTGCTTCCACTCTCTAACCAAAGTCTCTCTTGAATTCCACCTAATCGACGCCAAGCAGAATGTAATTTCACAACCGATGCTTCCAAAGATTGAGCTTGTGTAAATGCATCAGATAGAAGGCCCAGAGCTTCAATTCTTTGGGCTTCCTGCATAGCCTTCTCAATGTTTAGATCTGTTTTTTGCAAAGCCCTTATTGATACCGAAGCATTTATAGACTTACCCATCCATCTAGCAGTATTTGTCACATCTTTTATACAGTCAATTTCAGGCTCTTCTTTTAATGATTGCTGCAAAGCTTCCTGGTGAAGGTTGGGAAGTTTGGACAATTCTCTAACTAAAGGAGCCACAAGTCTTGGAGGTAAAAGATTTTCTTGAGTCCTTTGACGAATTTCTTCAGGCAAAAGAGGACTAGTGGCAGAGGTGAACTCATCAGTGAGCCTCCTTACTTGCTTCCTGGTAATCTCATTACCCTCATTAGCCGCCTCGGAAATCAACTGCTGAACCTCCTGTGGAGCCTGGGCTGTCTCAAGGAAGGCCCTCTTCGAAAACAGATTTACACTTGATTCTTCCAGCAAACCTCCACCTACTAATTCATCTGAAGAATCTGCTAATTGAATCAATCCATAAGCTCTAGTTTTACTAATTTCACGCTCTCTTAACCACTGCAAGAATCCTGCTCCACGGCCTTCTCCTCCTCGCTTTTCACGATCTCTAACAGTACGAAGGATTCGTCCTCTCCAAATCTCAGTTTGAAGATCAAACCTGTCACATAAAGCCCAAGCCTTCTGTAACTGGTCAAGAAATTCAAGGTTACTCAAATCATCCTGCTCTGGATCTGGTAATTCCAAATGGAGCACTGAAAGATCTGAATTGACTGTGGAACTCACAAAATTAACTTTTCATAGAATTGGATGCTGGCACATATATGAAATCTTGCCACGACATTCTGTGACGCTAAAGCGAACTCAGGCCCTTTCAGCGATAGGCTTTGTATGTAACTAATAAAAAAGTCAGCGATGGCCATCTCTCGCGGTGACATGGTGCGAGTCAAACGCCCAGAGTCCTATTGGTACAACGAAGTTGGCAAAGTTGCTTCTGTAGACGAGTCGGGAATCAAATACCCGATTGTCGTACGTTTTGAAAAAGTCAACTACTCCGCCTATAGCGGTATAGATGGTGGAAACAACACCAACAACTATGCAGAAAACGAATTAGAAAAAGCATAGGCTTTGCCTGAACTGCCTGAAGTAGAGACGGTTCGGCGTGGATTAGCCGACCGTCTTAAAGGCTTTCAGATTAATGAACTCAAGGTCTTCAGAGAAAGGGCAATCGCAAGCCCTGGAGGATCTAAGGTTTTCATTAAAATGATGCGAGGTTTATCTGTTGGCTCCTGGGAAAGAAGGGGGAAATATCTTATTGGGAACTTGTATAAGGGAAAGAATAGTCAAGAACAATCACCTCGATCCAAAAATAGTTTTGGTTTATGGGTAGTCCATCTAAGAATGACAGGACAATTTCAATGGCATGCAAAAAAGACCATTACATGCCCATATACAAGAGTAAGTTTTTGGAACCAAAAAGGAGAAGAGCTTCGTTTTGTTGACACTCGTAGCTTTGGTCAAATGTGGTGGGTTCCACCTGAAATAGCACCAGAAGATATTATTAATGGATTAAGAACTATGGGCCCAGAGCCATTCAGCAATGCTTTTAATACTTCTTATCTAAAGAAAGCCCTTAAAGGTAAAAAACGTCCTATCAAAAATGCTCTACTTGATCAAACATTAGTTGCAGGTGCTGGGAATATATATGCAGATGAAAGCCTTTTTAGGGCAGGGATACTTCCACAAACTCCTTCCGGTCACCTTAAAGAAGAAGCAATTAAAAAACTTTGCTCAAGCCTGAAAGAAGTTCTTGAGATAAGCATTGGTGAAGGAGGCACCACTTTTAGTGATTTCAGGGATTTGTCAGGTGCCAGTGGTAAGTATGGTGGACAAGCATGGGTTTACAAAAGAAGCGGCCAGCCTTGTAGAAAATGTGGAGCAACTATTCGGAAAAATAAAATGGCAGGCCGAGGAACTCACTGGTGTCCATCCTGTCAAAAATAAATAATTCGAGCCAAGAGGCCTTGATAAGATAAACAAAAAGACTGGCAAGGTAAGTTAACAAATAAAACCAATAAGTTGCAAACAAATATAGATTTTAGTTGAGCCAAATAAGCAAAAAAAACCACCCTATAGGTGGTTTTTTTTTGCTTAAATCTAATCTTTAGATCAGCATTTTTGGAAGTTTTTACCTGGCATTGAGCTATTTTCTCAGGGGGCTACCCCCCAAATATCGTCGCCGCTGCTGCGTTTCACAACCGAGTTCGAGATGGATCGGAGTGGTGCCACAACGCCATGAACACCAGGATAGTGACTTCCCAAGGGAGAACCCTGAGAACTGCATAGGATGATTACTTAGAATCAAAGTCTGAATCAAAAAGCTTTCTTTAAGTAAGAGAAATATTGGTCAAGCCCTCGGTCTATTAGTACTCCTCCGCTGCACCTGTTACCAGGCTTCCACGTAGAGCCTATCAACGGGTGTTCTTCCCGTGACCTTACTGGCTTATGCCATGGGAATACTCATCTTGAGGTGGGCTTCCCACTTAGATGCTTTCAGCGGTTATCCACTCCGCACATGGCTACCCAGCGTTTACCGTTGGCACGATAACTGGTACACCAGAGGTGCGTTCCTCCCGGTCCTCTCGTACTAGGGAGAAATCCTCTCAATATTCCTGCGCGTACACCGGATATGGACCGAACTGTCTCACGACGTTCTGAACCCAGCTCGCGTACCGCTTTAATGGGCGAACAGCCCAACCCTTGGGACCGACTTCAGCCCCAGGTTGCGATGAGCCGACATCGAGGTGCCAAACCTCCCCGTCGATGTGAACTCTTGGGGGAGATCAGCCTGTTATCCCTAGAGTAACTTTTATCCGTTGAGCGACGGCCCTTCCACTCAGAACCGTCGGATCACTAAGGCCGACTTTCGTCCCTGTTCGACTTGTAGGTCTCACAGTCAAGCTCCCTTCTGCCTTTGCACTCGACGACTGATTTCCAACCAGCCTGAGGGAACCTTTGCGCGCCTCCGTTACCTTTTAGGAGGCGACCGCCCCAGTCAAACTGCCCACCTGATACTGTCCGCTCCCCGGATAACGGGTGAACGTTAGAACCCTAGCTCTGAAAGAGTGGTATCTCACCATTGACTCAGTAGCACCCACGAGCACTACTTCAACGTCTCCCACCTATCCTGCGCATTCAGAGCCCGGGCACAATACCAAGCTACAGTAAAGCTTCATAGGGTCTTTCTGTCCGGGTGTACGTAGTCCGCATCTTCACAGACAATTCTATTTCGCCGAGCCTCTCTCCGAGACAGCGCCCAGATCGTTACGCCTTTCGTGCGGGTCGGAACTTACCCGACAAGGAATTTCGCTACCTTAGGACCGTTATAGTTACGGCCGCCGTTCACCGGGGCTTCAGTCGCCAGCTTCGCTTACGCTGACCGGCTTCCTTAACCTTCCGGCACTGGGCAGGCGTCAGCCCCCATACATCGTCTTGCGACTTAGCGGAGACCTGTGTTTTTGGTAAACAGTCGCCTGGGCCTCTTCACTGCGACCAGCTCTCGCTGGCACCCCTTCTCCCGAAGTTACGGGGCCATTTTGCCGAGTTCCTTAGAGAGAGTTATCTCGCGCCCCTCGGTATTCTCTACCACCCCACCTGTGTCGGTTTCGGGTACTGGCAGTTATGCCTTAACGGGTATAGGGCTTTTCTTGGAAGCATGACATCACCAACTTCGCTGCCGTAGCAGCTCGTACTCACGCCTCAGCTCAGAACGTTTTCTCCGCTCCTCAAAGCCTTGAACGCTTGAACCAGTAACCAACATCTGGCTTGGCTAGCCTTCTCCGTCCCCCTTCCCAAAACATAACCGGTACAGGAATATTGACCTGTTATCCATCGACTACGCCTTTCGGCCTCGCCTTAGGTCCAGACTAACCCTCCGCGGACGAGCCTGCCGGAGGAACCCTTAGGGTTTCGGGGCATGGGATTCTCACCCATGTTTTCGCTACTCAAGCCGACATTCTCACTTCTATGCAGTCCACGCCCGCTTACGCTAACGCTTCACCCCACATAGAACGCTCCCCTACCATTTAACAAGTTAAATCCGCAGCTTCGGTACAACGCTTAGCCCCGTTCATTTTCGGCGCAGGATCGCTCGACCAGTGAGCTATTACGCACTCCTTTGAGGATGGCTGCTTCTAGGCAAACCTCCTGGTTGTCTGGGCAATCCCACCTCCTTTATCACTTAGCGTCAATTTAGGGACCTTAGCTGGCGGTCTGGGCTGTTTCCCTTTCGACTATGGAGCTTATCCCCCACAGTCTGACTGCCTAGTTACACACAGGGTATTCAGAGTTCATCTCGATTTGGTACCGCTCTCGCAGCCCGCACCGAAATGGTGGCTTTACCCCCCTGCTGGAGCACTAGACGCTACGCCTCAACGTATTTCGGGGAGAACCAGCTAGCTCCGGGTTCGATTGGCATTTCACCCCTAACCACAGCTCATCCGCTGATTTTTCAACATCAGTCGGTTCGGACCTCCACTTGGTATCACCCAAGCTTCATCCTGGCCATGGTTAGATCACCCGGGTTCGGGTCTATAAACACTGACAAACGCCCTATTCAGACTCGCTTTCGCTATGGCTCCACCATTCCCGGTTTAACCCGCCAGTGCCTATAAGTCGCCGGCTCATTCTTCAACAGGCACACGGTCACCCGATAAGTCGGGCTCCCATTGCTTGTAAGCTCACGGTTTCATGTTCTATTTCACTCCCCTCCCGGGGTTCTTTTCACCTTTCCCTCGCGGTACTGTTGCGCTATCGGTCACACAGGAGTACTTAGCCTTACGAGGTGGTCCTCGCAGATTCACACGGAATTCCACGTGCTCCGTGCTACTCGGGATACAGCTAGGCCAACTCTCCTTTCGATTACGGGGCTTTCACCCTCTATGGCGCGCCATTCAAACGCTTCTTCTAGGTTTGTTGGTCCACATTGCTGTCCCACAACCCCGATGGTCGAAACCATCGGTTTGGGCTTTTCCCCGTTCGCTCGCCGCTACTTAGGGAGTCGTTTTTACTTTCCTTTCCTCCAGCTACTAAGATGTTTCAGTTCGCTGGGTTGGCTCGAGTCAGCCTATGGATTCAGCTGACCGTTCTAGGGGTTGCCCCATTCGGAAATTCCCGGATCAAAGCGTGCTTCCAGCTCCCCGAGACTTATCGCAGGTAACCACGTCCTTCATCGCCTCTGTGTGCCAAGGTATCCACCGTGAGCCCTTTGTAGCTTGACCAAATAATCTCTATAGAAGCTTCTAATCCTTTATATACAACTAAATTAATAGTTATCTAAATTGATTAAAGCCTATAGAGACTCGGCTCTTACTCAAGAATTAAACTAATTAAAGATATCCAGGTTTGAATACTGTAAAACAGAATTGAAACTTAGATACTGGAATTAGTACATCTATGAGATGCTTTTATTTTTTCCAGACTTCACTATGCAGTTTTCAAGGTTCTACTGAACTTATCTGAAATCACTAGTGATTTCAGAGAGCCCAGCATCTTTTCAACCTAAACAAAATTCTATTAATTATGTATCAGGAATGAAAGGAAGCTAGGTTCATTCAATTGAATTTTAGTCTAAATCACAATTAAAAAGGAAGCTCCTTTGATTTCGCCATCAAGAGTTTCGATCAGTGGAGGTAAGCGGACTCGAACCGCTGACATCCTGCTTGCAAAGCAGGCGCTCTACCAACTGAGCTATACCCCCAACACCGAATGGGCCATCCTGGACTTGAACCAGGGACCTCACCCTTATCAGGGGTGCGCTCTAACCACCTGAGCTAATGGCCCAGGAGTACCCTTGTTGGGTGTGACCTAGACAAGTTTAGGAACTGATATCAACTATCTTTCAAAGACTGAATTAACACTCTCTTTTAGAAAGCAAATATGAGGTACCGATCGACCTAAGGTGACAGGATCAAGGCCTAAGAACAAAAAACTTAGACATCATGATCAATTGTTTGTCTCCCTGTTAGGAGGTGATCCAGCCGCACCTTCCGGTACGGCTACCTTGTTACGACTTCACCCCAGTCATCAGCCCCACCTTCGGCGTCCTCCTCCACAAGGGTTGGAGTAACGACTTCGGGCGTGGCCAACTTCCATGGTGTGACGGGCGGTGTGTACAAGGCCCGGGAACGTATTCACCGCAGTATGCTGACCTGCGATTACTAGCGATTCCTGCTTCACGTAGGCGAGTTGCAGCCTACGATCTGAACTGAGCCACGGTTTATGGGATTTGCTAGCTCTCGCGAGTTTGCTGCCCTTTGTCCGTAGCATTGTAGTACGTGTGTAGCCCAGGATGTAAGGGGCATGATGACTTGACGTCATCCACACCTTCCTCCGGTTTATCACCGGCGGTCTCTCTAGAGTGCCCAACTAAATGCTGGCAACTAAAAACGTGGGTTGCGCTCGTTGCGGGACTTAACCCAACATCTCACGACACGAGCTGACGACAGCCATGCACCACCTGTCACTGCGTTCCCGAAGGCACCCTCCAATTTCTTAGAGGTTCGCAGGATGTCAAACCCTGGTAAGGTTCTTCGCGTTGCATCGAATTAAACCACATACTCCACCGCTTGTGCGGGCCCCCGTCAATTCCTTTGAGTTTCACACTTGCGTGCGTACTCCCCAGGCGGAACACTTAACGCGTTGGCTACGACACCGAGGGGGTCGATTCCCCCGACACCTAGTGTTCATCGTTTACGGCCAGGACTACAGGGGTATCTAATCCCTTTCGCTCCCCTGGCTTTCGTCCATGAGCGTCAGTTATGGCCCAGCAGAGCGCCTTCGCCACTGGTGTTCTTCCCGATATCTACGCATTTCACCGCTACACCGGGAATTCCCTCTGCCCCTACCAAACTCAAGCCCAACAGTTTCCACTGCCATGATGGAGTTAAGCTCCACGTTTTAACAGCAGACTTGAAAGGCCGCCTGCGGACGCTTTACGCCCAATAATTCCGGATAACGCTTGCCACTCCCGTATTACCGCGGCTGCTGGCACGGAATTAGCCGTGGCTTATTCCTCAAGTACCGTCAGATCTTCTTCCTTGAGAAAAGAGGTTTACAGCCCAGAGGCCTTCATCCCTCACGCGGCGTTGCTCCGTCAGGCTTTCGCCCATTGCGGAAAATTCCCCACTGCTGCCTCCCGTAGGAGTCTGGGCCGTGTCTCAGTCCCAGTGTGGCTGATCATCCTCTCAGACCAGCTACTGATCGAAGCCTTGGTGAGCCATTACCTCACCAACAAGCTAATCAGACGCGGGCTCATCCTCAGGCGAAATTCATTTCACCTCTCGGCATATGGGGTATTAGCGGCCGTTTCCAGCCGTTATCCCCCTCCTGAGGGCAGATTCCCACGCGTTACTCACCCGTCCGCCACTAACCCGAAGGTTCGTTCGACTTGCATGTGTTAAGCACGCCGCCAGCGTTCATCCTGAGCCAGGATCAAACTCTCCGTAGTAGATCAGATCCTGTCGCAACAAGCTAAAAGCCTATTGGTCAATCTGATTTGCTTCACCCACTATTTAGCACTGGCGTACAGATAGCAGTTTTAGCCTCCTTCTTCTGACAGAAGGGTTCAAAGAGTGCACTATCAAGAATCTCTTCTTTGTGACTTTCCCGAATCTCGAATCCGGTCGTTAACTAAACCTGTTACACCTTTCACATAGATCCAGTCCGTGAAAACCGAAGGAATGTGGTAGCAGGATTAGAAAACTAAATTTCTTTTGACGGGACCTCACACTCTCTTCGCATATCTGTTCAGTCATGAAGAAAAACTTGCCTAAAGGTAAGTAACCTCAAAGCTGAACGCGAAAAAAGCGTCAGTTCCTAAACTTTTAAGTTGTCCAGGTTCTACCTTCAACCCCATGTAATTGGGATCTCAGGCATTGCGGTCTATTGACCACTATTGAACTTACATCACCGGTGAATCATTTACCCCAGTAATGCAAGCAAACACCAACTTCAAGACTTACGCCTTAATGTTGCTGATATGCGCTCAAAGCTCAGCCTTTCGCGCATCCAAACAATTTAGACCATAAGAGTGCTTACATGCAAGAAGAATTCAAGAAGCCTTCGCATAACTACTTCCGCTTTTCAAGCCTACTGCTAAAACTTGATTGAAACGAGAATTAGGAACTACTAATTGGCAGGACGCTTCAGCCAGCAAAACCAACGGGTCCGTCCAAACTCAAATGAGGATCAAGTTGTAAAAAGGGCAAAAGAACATTTTGAACGCAGTCTCATCAATGTAGGAGGCAGCCTTGCAGGAAGTGTTGCAGCACTTGAACACCCTGCAACAGACGACGCACTTAATTACGGGGAAGTCTTTCTTAGAGACAACGTTCCTGTAATGATTTATCTCTTAACTCAAGAGAGATATGACGTTGTCCAAAAATTTTTAAGTGTTTGTCTAGACCTCCAAAGCACAACTTATCAAACTCGAGGAGTTTTCCCCACCAGCTTTATCGAGGAAAAAGGCGAATTAATCGCAGACTATGGCCAACGATCTATAGGGAGAATTACTTCCGCTGATGCCAGCCTTTGGTGGCCAGTTTTATGTTGGTTATATGTCAGGAGAAGTGGAGACACTTCCTTTGGCACCAGTCAAAAGGTTCAACGGGGAGTTCAGCTTCTCTTAGACCTAGTCCTTCACCCAACATTTGAAGGCACTCCAGTACTTTTTGTTCCTGACTGTGCCTTCATGATTGATCGTCCCATGGATGTTTGGGGGGCGCCATTAGAGGTTGAGGTACTGCTTTATGCATGTCTACGAAGCTGCATAGAGCTAATGGAATTAAGTCGCAAACACCAAGTCAGCCGGTTATTAGATCAAAGACTTGTATTGACAAGGCAATGGGTCCATGATTTGAGGCAATTCCTTTTAAAGCATTACTGGGTCACCAGTAAGACGATGCAAGTCTTACGACGAAGACCAACTGAACAATATGGAGAAGACCAACACCAAAACGAATTCAATGTCCAACCCCAAGTTGTACCTTCTTGGCTACAAGATTGGCTTGAAAATCGTGGAGGCTATTTGATTGGCAATATACGCACTGGAAGACCTGACTTTCGTTTTTATAGCTTAGGGAATTCCCTCGCCTGCATGTTTGGAGTCTTAACAGCTCCACAGCAAAGGGCCTTATTCCGCCTAGTCCTCCACAACCGCCATCATTTAATGGCGCAAATGCCAATGCGACTTTGCCATCCGCCGATGGATGGAGCTGAATGGCAAAACAAAACAGGCTCAGATCCAAAAAATTGGCCTTGGAGCTATCACAATGGGGGGCATTGGCCAAGCCTTCTTTGGTTTTTTGGAGCCTCAATCTTGATCCACGAGAAACGTTATCCCGACGCAGATGTACTACTTATGGGACAAATGCGAGCTTTGCTTGAAGAATGCTATTGGAGCCAATTGAATCAATTACCAAAACAAAAATGGGCAGAATATTTTGACGGCCCAACAGGGACTTGGGTTGGTCAACAGTCAAGAACCTATCAAACCTGGACAATAGTTGGATTCCTTTTATTGCATCATTTTCTCAGGGTTAACCCTGATGACGTCTCATTACTTGACCTTCATGAACTGCTTCCTGATGAAGGTGAAAACGAATAATTAATTTTCAAGAACTCTGAAAACGGCCTATAAGCATCAATCAAGAAGCCAAAGATAAGCGTTTAAAACAACCCCAAAGTAAGTGACTTGTCTATTGGCAAGCAAGCACCTATCCCCAAATAAATAGTAAATATAGTTCCAAAAAGGAAAGCTGTCATTGCAATTGGCCTTCTAAAAGGGTTTTGGAATTTATTTACATTCTCTATAAAAGGTATCAACATAAGGCCCAGGGGTACAAGAGTTTGTAAAGCAATTCCTAGAAGCTTATTGGGGACAACCCTTAAAATTTGAAAGACTGGGTACAAATACCATTCAGGAAGAATTTCTAAAGGCGTAGCAAAAGGATCTGCCTTATCCCCCAACATTGCTGGATCTAGAACAGCAAGTCCAACTACACAAGCAATCGTTCCTAGAATTACTACTGGAAAAATATATAGAAGATCATTTGGCCAAGCAGGTTCACCGTAATAGTTATGCCCCATACCCTTTGAAAGCTTTTCCCTAAGCTTTGGATCAGACAAATCAGGCTTCTTAAGAATATGCATAAGGAAAAGCTCGGTTAGAACGAAATGACAATTAAAGGTGATAACAAGAATTTGTTAATTTAAGTTAGCGCGTCATAAAGGACCAGAAATACCCTGCTTACGAATCATCAGGAAATGCATAAGCATAAATACAGCAAGAAGCCAGGGAAGAACAAATGTGTGCAGGCTATAGAAACGAGTGAGAGTTGGCTGACCAACACTCTCGCCACCCCTAAGTAGTTCAACCATAAAGTCACCAACCACTGGGATCGCCGCTGGTACACCTGAAACAATTTTTACAGCCCAATAACCAACTTGGTCCCATGGGAGTGAATAACCAGTGACACCAAACGAAACTGTAATTACTGCCATAACAACACCGGTCACCCATGTCAGTTCTCTTGGCCTTTTAAAACCACCGGTGAGATAAACCCTGAAAACATGAAGTATCAGCATCAATACCATCATTGATGCGCTCCAACGGTGCACTGATCGAATCAACCAACCAAAGCTGACATCCGTCATCAAATAACTGACCGAGCTATAGGCCTCAGCGACAGTTGGTTTGTAATAAAAGGTCATCGCGAAACCAGTCGCGAATTGAATTAAGAAGCAAACGAGTGTGATACCTCCCAAGCAATAAAAGATATTTACGTGCGGGGGGACGTATTTTGAAGTGACGTCGTCTGCTATGTCCTGAATTTCAAGACGTTCCTGGAACCAGTCGTAGACAGGTGAGGAGTTCGCCATGCAAATGCCTGCTCTTATTCAAAGATTCTACTGAAGTGCCCAACGAATCGTGCTATGGATCAATCCAATGCCTTCAACTGTTAAATCCTTGACAAATTCTCTTATGCGGTTGATCAATGCAATTTTCAGCCTGAGTCTTTGCCTCCTCCTTATTTCACAGCCTGTACTTGCCTTAAATGATGGGCAAGAACTAGTTCTAGAGACATGGAAGCTAGTCAATGAAGGATTCCTAAATAGTCAAAAGTTTGAGCAAGTGGGATGGCGTCAACTAAGAAAAAAAGCACTAGAGCAACCTATTTCAACAAGTGAAGATGCCTATAGAGCTATCGATTCAATGCTGCTTCCGTTAGGAGATCCCTATACAAGGTTGCTCAGACCCAAAGATTACAAAGCAATGAAGGAAAGCAATCTTGGCAGCGAAATTAATGGAGTTGGCCTTCAACTTGGAGCCCGTAACGAAGACGGGGAAATTGTTGTAATTGCGCCTTTGGAAGGATCGCCAGCCTCAGATGCAGGCATAGTTAGCGGCACAGTTTTATTAAGTGTTGATGGAGAGGCGCCCAAAAAACTAGGCCTAGAAGCGACTGCAGCGAGACTTAGAGGTGAAATGGGCTCACAGGTAATAGTCAAACTTCAACCTCCTAAAGGCGACCCAGAAGAAATAATTCTTGAACGAAGAATTGTCGATTTACGTCCTGTAAGGACCAGAAGGCTAAGAGATGAATCCCACACACTGGGTTATCTACGCATCACCCAATTCAGCGAAGGTGTCCCGGAACAAGTAGGTGAAGCGCTTCAAGAGCTTTCAGAGAAGGGGATTGAAGCTCTTGTACTGGATTTAAGAAATAATTCTGGAGGTTTAGTTAGCTCAGGTCTTGCTGTCGCAGATGCATTCTTAAATAAGCAGCCAATTGTTGAAACAAAAAACAAAGAAGGTATTAATGACGCCATCCCTTCAGAAGAACAAACTCTTTATGACGGACCAATGATTACCCTTGTAAATGGTGGGACCGCAAGCGCCAGTGAAATCCTTGCTGGTGCGTTACAAGACAACGAAAGATCTTTACTGTTTGGAAGCAGAACATTTGGGAAAGGCCTTATTCAATCTCTAACCAGCCTGAGTGACGGGAGTGGCTTGGCCATTACAGTCGCGAGCTATCTCACTCCAACTGGACGTGATATTCAAAATCTTGGTATTGAGCCAGACAGATTCTTAGATTTACCTGAACCTCTCAACCCTGGAGCTACTGAAGATAGATGGCTAAAAGATGCCTCACTATTTTTGCAAGCTAGCCTTGATCAAAAAGGAATTGAAGAAGAAAATGCAATTGAAACAGATATTGTTCAAGGCTCATCTGATGTTGATGAAATCAAACAAACCCAACAGAACCTATTAAACAAAGACGAATAACCGAAACAATATCAATGAGTTCAAGGACATATCACGATCCACTGCATCACGGGATAAGGCTAGAAAGCAACAAACCTGCTGAAGCAATGGTGATGAAGTTGATTGACTCTTCACCATTCCAAAGGCTTAGGCGAATCCGTCAACTTGGCCCCGCCCACCTAACTTTCCATGGCGCAGAGTCGAGTCGCTTTACTCACTCTTTAGGAGTTTTTCATCTCGCCAGAAGAGCCATTAACCGTTTAGTGAAGCTGGATCCAAGCCTAGAAGAACAAAGAGGAATCCTTTACGGTGCTTCTTTATTGCATGACCTCGGACATAGCCCTCTAAGTCATACAGGCGAGGAGATATTTGGACTATGTCATGAAGACTGGTCCGCGAAAGTATTAATTGAACATGAATACATAAGAAAAACTCTTGAAGATTTTCAAAAAGGTACTGCTCAAAATGTGGTTACCTTATTAAATAGTAATGCCAAAGGTGGTGTCATTAAATCACTTGTAAGCAGTCAACTTGACTGCGACCGTCTAGATTATCTGCTACGTGATAGCTACAGCACAGGTACACAATATGGGCAACTAGATATAGAAAGAATTATGTCTGCCCTGACAATTGCTCCTGATGGTGAGATCGCAATACACCCAAAAGGATTAATGGCAGTTGAGCATTATCTAATAATTCGCAATCTAATGTATAGGAGTGTTTACAATCACCGTCTAAATGAAGTTTCAAACTGGCTACTTGAGCAATTATTTAAAATAGCAAGGGAGTTAGGAGCCAAAAAAATCTGGGTAGACAATGTAATGTCTAAGTGGCTATGGAGTGCTGATAATTTAAAATTAAAAGATTTCTTAGCTAACGATGATGTTCGCACAAATTATCACCTATTGCGTTGGCAGGAAGAAGCACCTGAACCACTTTCAATGTTATGCTCTAAGTTTATAAATAGGAACCTACTTAAAGCATTGTCTGTAAGCCATTTGGACAATTGTAGGCAGCTTGAGGCGCTGGCAATTGCAAGACAACTTGCAGAAAAAGACGGCCAAGACCCTAATATTTGTTGTGGCCTGAAGCAACAAAAACTTCATGGTTACTACCCATATAAAGGGGGCTTAAGACTATGGGATGGCTCAACGCTACAGGCCCTAGAGGAGTCCTCTCCATTGATCAAGGCTTTAATTACACCAGTAGGGAATGCTTGGTTGATTCATCCCAAAGAAATTCATATAAGCCTAAGAAGAGAATTAATAGATCTTTCAGCCAGGAAGTAAAGTAAGCCAAACTCCAAAGCCATGAGCAAATCAGATCAAGACATACCTACTATCAAGTTAAATGAGACTCATAAAGACAACTTAATTTATACCTTATATGAAAAATTAGGCTCAATTTCTTCAAACAGAGTAAATCTTAATCTGCACAACTTATTTCTTTCATGCAAAATAATTAGGGAGATCATAAGAACAATCAATAAAGCCGATATTAATTTGAATATAGTTTCATCAAATATTAGAGAAACACTTGTTAGTTTATCGGCACTGGGCTATCCAACACATCTATATCTTTCAAATAATCAATTCTCGGAAATAAAGTCAGAGAAAAGTGGAATCATTCCAAATGAATCTGATGGTTCAATGGTTTACTTTCACCAAGGAACACTTCGTTCAGGCGAAGACCTTGAGGATGATAAAGACATACTTTTACTTGGAGATATTAATCCTGGAGCGAAAATTAAATCTGCTGGGAATATTTTGATATGGGGAAGATTAAGAGGCATTGCACATGCTGGGAGCAAAGGAAATAAAAAATCTAAAATCGTAGCCCTTGAACTTAGACCGCTTCAATTGCGCATAGGTTCAGAAATTGCACGTGGACCTGAGGAAAAGCCGCAACCTGGGTTAGCAGAAGAAGCCCTGATTAAATCAGGCAAAATAATTATCCAGCCAGCCAACATAAGACCGTTTTTATAAAAGTCTTAACTCATAGCAATGAGCGTTATACAGTAAATTTGCCTATAGTCACAATCCGCCAACAAATACCCTTTGTGGGTTGGCAAATAGAGATTCCAATGCAAACCTTGTCATGTTTTTTGTTTGCATAGCAAACCACACTTAAGCTTTATCCACTTTTCTGAGGTCCGTGTCAACAAATACTCGCATAATTCTCATCTGCTCTGGCAAGGGAGGTGTTGGGAAAACAACTCTTACTGCCAATTTAGGCATTGCCCTTGCAAGGCAAGGTGTCCAAACTGCAGTTTTAGATGCAGACTTCGGTTTAAGGAACCTTGATCTACTGCTCGGCCTAGAAAACAGAATTATTTATACAGCCCAAGAAGTGCTTGAAGAAAGTTGCAGATTAGAGCAAGCTTTGGTCAAACATAAACAGGAGCCCAACCTTGCTCTACTGCCTGCAGGGAATCCCAGGATGCTCGAATGGCTCAAGCCAGATGACATGCAAAGGATTGTCGCAATGCTGACTAAAGAATTTGAATATGTTCTTATAGATTGTCCAGCCGGCGTTGAAGATGGATTTAAAAATGCCGTTTCAGCAGCAAAAGAAGCAATAGTGGTCACAAATCCTGAAGTATCAGCAGTTAGAGATGCAGATCGTGTGATTGGACTATTAAACACTAATCAAGTGAAACCAATTCAATTGGTTTTAAATAGGGTTCGTCCCAAAATGATGGCCAGTCAGGAAATGCTTTCTGTGGAAGATGTCACTGACATACTTGCTTTGCCATTGTTAGGCCTAGTACTCGAAGATGAGCAAGTAATCGTAAGTACAAACAGAGGAGAGCCTCTAACTCTAAGTGGAAGTGACTCTCCAGCAGCAAGATGTTATTCCAATATTGCAAAGCGAATTCAAGGAGAAGATATTCCACTAATAGATCCTTCCAAAGAAGGCACTGGCATTACAGACAAATTGAGACGCCTAATGCAAACCAAGATTTTCTGAAGACATGACACTTACACTTCGCGACATTCTCAACAAGCTTCTAAGGCGACAGCAAACTAGTGCCACTACAGCCAGAGAAAGGCTGCAACTAGTTTTGGCACATGACAGGTCAGATTTAAGTCCTGAGCTTTTGGATCAATTAAGACGTGAAATTCTTGCTGTTGTCGCAAAGTACGTAGATATTGATATAGAGGAAGGTGCCGTAAGTTTAGAGACTGAAGACAGAATGACTGCACTTGTAGCCAATCTTCCTATCAAGCGTCCATTAGAAAAAAAAACGGATGAAAAAGCTTCTTAAAAGAAGCTTTCAAATTCAATACGCGAAGAAATCGAAGAAATCAGAAAAATAACTCACAAGCTTGCCTAGTCCATCCCCTCCAAACCAATTGAATATATTTACATCTCCGAATCAACTCAAAACATCTTTTAGCCTCTTAGGTAGTTAAAATATTACCTATAGCCGGCTTAGCTCAGTGGTAGAGCAGCGCTTTTGTAAAGCGAAGGTCGTTGGTTCAAATCCTACAGCCGGCATTAAAACAATTATCAGAGCCTAATTAATTAGGTTCTTTACCTGAGATAGTCCAAATTGAAAACAACAAAAATAAAATAAATAAACCATGAAATTCAAAGATAGGAGTAGTTAATGTAATTAATGGCTTCAAAAACCAATGAAATCCAAAGTGCAATATAAAAACCAACCCAAATAACCAGATCATTTTTCAGGGGAGCTGAAGATTTAAAGAACCTTCTCTAACAACTTTCCATTTGCTCTTATCTTGCCATACCAAAACCGTGCTTGGAAGAGCTAATGATTGTCTCCATGGAATAGGCCCTAGCAAAGGAATCCCAGGGAAGCACTTAGATATTTCTTCCGAAGTAAGCAAAGATTCGCTACCTGAAATATTTGCACTTGTTGTAGCTAGCGGTCCAGTTATATCTAACAAATCTCGTGCAGGAAGATTTGCTGGAACACGAATTCCAAGATTTTTGCCTTGAGGGTTAAGTAGCTCAAGATATTTTCCAGAAGCAGGCAACACCAAAGTCAAAGCACCTGGCCAGTAACTCTTAGCCATCTGCCATGCATCCTCTAATGCAATTGAATCCACAAATGGAAATAATTGCTCGGGCTTAGACCCCATTAAAATCAATGGCTTTTCTATAGATCGCCTTTTTATTTTCCATAATTGATAAGCCTGTTTAGGGAGCGCAGCCAATGCAGGAACAGTATCAGTTGGGAAAAATCCAACTGATCCATTTTCTAAACTTTGAGCAAAAGTAAATTTATCTAGGACCTCGCTTTTATTCAAACCCATAACTAACAAATCTTTTCTAGATTATTACGAGCTAATGCAAATCTTTTAATTCCTTGCAAATCTTTTTCAACTGAAAGGTCAGACAAACCAACTTGTTCCATCATCTTCAAAACTAAATCACTTTGATCATAATGATGTTCAATAATCAGCCATCCTTTAGGAGCTAGGGCTTTTAAGCTACCTGAAATAATTTTACGACAAGATGAAAGGCCATCACTACCACCACATAAAGCCAAGTGAGGTTCATTATTCCTTACTTCAGGACTTAAATTATCTATATCAGATATAGGGATATATGGAGGATTAGCTAAGACTAAATTGAGCTTCCCCCACCAAGGGGTCAATGGTTCCCACCAACTACCTAAATGAAGTTGATAATTTGACGTAAAAGATAATTTGTCTAAATTTCTCCTTGCTATTGACAATGCCTCATTACAGCAATCAACTGCATGCCCTTCCCAATGCAAGAAAGACCTAGATAAACCAACAGCGATTGCTCCAGAACCTGTACCTAAGTCTGCCCAAACTCCATTTTGTTTTTGCTCGCATTTCGAAATAGCCAAGTCAATCAATAGCTCAGACTCCTGCCGAGGGATAAGGACTCCTGGCCCTACCTCCAATTCAAAATCCCGCCAAGGGCAACGACGCAGCAGGTACTGAAGGGGGATATGCTCCATTCGATGTTTTTCCCATAAAGAAGTTAATTCATCAAGAGACATATCTAAATCAATAGATTTACTTTCATCTATATAAAGCATTTGCAAGGCACTCCAAGACAATCCAGCACCCAAATCCAATAACCAATCGAGATCCACAGCTCTTCCACCTTTCAATAGAAGACTTCGCCTCCAAGACAAAAGCTCCTTAGAAGATATCTGAATTGATGGCATAGATACACATTATAGAAAATTGAAAGCAATGAAACATCTAAAGATTAAAAGAGAAAGGTTAGCAGTAGAGTCATTAAGTATTAAGTTATTATCAATGCAACTTATACCCAATAACTTTACTGCTAACAAGTTACCTCCTTTACAATCTCAAAAAAGCAGTCTCAATCTCTTGAGGTAAATGTCTTATAGGCCTATAATTGCCTCCCTTTGTAGTAACAACTACTAGAATCACTTCTGCTTCCAGTACAAGGGATTGATCATCTTTAAAGATCTTAGTAAACCATGGCCAGCGAACTCCTTCCCTAGGCAGACAAGTGCTTTCAAGGGTTACTTCTTCACCATGATTAAGAGACTTTCTATAATGAATATTTAAAGACAAGACTGGTATTTCGAAGCCAGCTTTAGATATCTCCTTATAAGACAATCCAACCTCAGATAAAGCTTCTATACGGGCTTCCTCTAGCCAATTTATGTAGGAGCCATGCCACATAACTCCAGCATGATCGGTATGCTGAGGTAAAACCTTTTTACGCAATCTCCATACTTGATTCTTAATTGGCATAAAAAATTAATTTAATACTTGAAGAAATTAAAGGAAGCTTTTTAAGCAGTTCAAATCAACTTGTAAAATTAAATTGTATATATCAGATAACAGACATGAAAAACAGGACCTAGATAGCTAGGCCCATTTGAAAGGAATATTATTCAAAAGTTCCTTGGCTTAATCAGCCAGGAATTTGTTCAGACTTTAGGGCCAATTTTGCCCTTACCAGAACTAGCGAAGAAGCTCGACTTATCTCCGTCATTGGTCGATACAAAAAGACCAATAAGAAAAATCGCCGGAACTGCAACAAAGAGGAAGCTGGCAATACCGCCGAAGTTGGTTGTTTCCATAACCGCTTATCGCTACTCGGTGAACGTATCACTTGCTGGCACAAAAAACCTCATAAATGACAGGCCTCGTCATCGGTTTTTGCAGGAAATTGGGTCAAAAAGCAGCACAAAGCACCAAGGAAAATCCTCAGAAGCTAATGATTGCAGTCACTTTGGAAGATTGGTTTTTTTTGCCTCCTCAATTAATGAATTTGCATTTGAGGGAGGGGCTTGTGGCTTAGTCAGCACAATTGCAGAAGACTTAATAAGCGTTTGGCATGCCAAACGCCAATTTTCAGGCCTTTGACTTAACTTTTTTCTCTCTACCGCAGTTAACTCTGAAACTGCCTGCCTACCAGGCGGATCAATTATCGCAATCAAACAGGTAATGCATTGACCAGCTCCACGACAATTAGCAAGATTGCCTTTTAAGCCATACAGCTCCATGCCCTCTCTTAAGGCAACCTCTCGCAAATTCTCTCCAGAACGACATTTAACGTCCCGATTTTCCCGAATAAAACGAATTGTTGGCATAGCCGAGATGAATATGAACGTACATTTTGCTACTTGGCGTTGCGATTTGTGACCAAAGCTTTTTCCAAAAAAGACATGCCCAGCCTGCTTTTCTTGTTGGTAATAAAGCTTGATTAGAGAAATAGGAGTATCACTACACGTTTCATGTGACGACAAGAAAGCCCTTTCCAACAGGGAAAAGCTTTAAGGTTGGTCGGTCTGGCTGTATTAAGCAGCTACGTTCCACGAACCTGACCCATGGGATTGCCCTGGTATCGGGTGCACAGCGTCGTTATCAACGACCCAGGCCGACTCTTGGCCGTGCACCTCATGCACACAGCTCTTTTAGCCGGCTGGGCCGGCTCCATGGCCCTTTACGAATTGGCCATCTTTGATCCGTCTGATCCAGTCCTGAACCCAATGTGGCGTCAGGGCATGTATGTCATGCCCTTTATGGCGCGCCTAGGCGTTACTAGTAGCTGGTCTGGCTGGGATCTGACAGGTGCGACGAATGCATTTGATCTTGATTCTTTAGGATTCTGGGGCAAAGCACTTCCGTTTTCTACGTTTGAAGGCGTTGCCGTAGCACATATCCTTTTCAGTGGCTTGCTTATGTTGGCAGCCATCTGGCATTGGACTTACTGGGATCTTGAACTCTGGGAAGATTCCCGCACAGGTGAAGCAGCTCTTGACTTACCAAGAATCTTTGGTATCCACCTTCTTTTAGCTGGACTTGTCTGCTTCGGTTTTGGAGCTTTCCATTGTTCCACTGTTGGTCTATGGGTTTCTGACCCATATGGTCTGACTGGACATGTTGAACCAGTAGCACCTTCCTGGGGAGCAGATGGGTTTAACCCTTTCAACCCCGGTGGAATAGTTGCCAACCACATTGGCGCTGGGATTATCGGCATTGTTGGTGGGATTTTCCATATAACAAACCGTCCTGGCGAAAGGCTCTATAGAAACTTGCGAATGGGAAGTCTTGAAGGCGTACTTGCTAGTGCGCTTGCAGCAACCTTGTTTGTTTCTTTTGTTGTCTCTGGAACAATGTGGTATGGCTCAGCCACTACTCCAGTTGAGTTATTTGGCCCAACCCGTTACCAATGGGACTCTGGTTATTTCAAGACTGAAATTAACCGCAGAGTTCAAACAGCTATGGATAACGGAGCCTCAAAAGCAGAAGCTTTTGCGGCTATTCCAGAAAAACTTGCTTTCTATGACTATGTCGGAAACAGCCCTGCCAAGGGAGGTCTATTCCGCGTAGGAGCAATGGTTAATGGAGATGGTCTTCCTACTGGCTGGCAAGGCCATATCGGTTTTACTGATAAGGAAGGCACTGAGCTAGAAGTCCGCCGAATTCCTAATTTCTTCGAGAACTTCCCAGTAATTCTTGAAGATAAAGATGGAGTTGTTAGAGCAGACATTCCATTCCGCCGTGCAGAAGCGAAGTATTCAATTGAACAGACTGGTGTAACAGCAACCGTCTATGGCGGTGAGCTAAATGGCAAGACCTTTACTGACCCTGTAACAGTCAAGCGTCTTGCTCGTAAAGCTCAGCTTGGAGAAGCCTTTAAGTTCGATCGTGACCGCTACAAGTCTGACGGTGTCTTCAGAAGCTCTCCTAGAAGCTGGTTCACTTTTGCACACGCTAGCTTTGGATTGCTCTATCTCTTTGGCCACTGGTGGCATGCAGCAAGGACTCTTTACCGTGATACCTTCACTGGTATTGACCCTGACCTTGGCGATCAGGTTGAATTCGGTCTATTCAAAAAACTTGGAGACGAATCCACCCGTCGCATCCCAGGACGTGCTTAGTCCAAGGGAATTTTCACCAGCCCTATAAGCTGACAGACCCTACCGAGAATCTCGATGGCAGCCTTCACTTACGTTCTCATCCTTACAATGATGATCGGAACCTTGTTCTTTGCAGTCGCGTTTCGCGATCCGCCTAAGTACAAGTAAACGAAACCCAAAAAAAACCCCTGCCTTATTAGGCAGGGGTTTTTTGTTGGAAATTTCCAAGCTTGAAAAGCGGTAAAGGCTGAGTAATTAGAAGACTCGCAAACCAATCAAAAAATAATTAATAGAGACAATTAATCTCATTGGCCCTTCTCAGAATAGAAAACAATGTATACAGTTGGTAAAGAACTTATTTTATTAGGGTTGCATGCAATGCCCCTCATGCCAAAACACAGATAGTCGTGTTCTTGAATCACGTGCTGCAGATTCTGGACGAAGTGTTCGTCGCAGAAGAGAATGTTTAAGTTGTGAGTTTCGATTTACAACCTATGAAAGGGTAGAAACTATTCCGATAACTGTTATTAAGCTGAATGGAAGCAAAGAAATCTTTAACCGCTCAAAACTTTTAAATGGTCTTAGCAGGGCGTGTGAGAAAACTTCAGTTAAAGCCAATAAGATTGAAAATGTTGTTGATGAAATAGAGCTTGCTTTACAACAAAAAAATTCAAGAGAAGTTAAAAGCGTAGAAATTGGAGAATTAGTCCTAGAGCAACTGCGAGAGATGAGCGAGGTTGCCTATGTTCGTTTCGCTTCGGTTTACAGGAAGTTTCATGGTATCAATGATTTTGTAGCAACCCTAGAAACCTTTAAATCAGATCAAGAAGAGCTAGCTTCAGTTAGCTAAAGATAGAAACAGATCCATAAAAATGTAGAGTGGCAAACTAATTCCGAAAAGTCGGCGGGCTATTCGGATTCCTATCGCACTGCTGAAAAGCAGACCGCCATACCAAAATGTCTAGCACTCCTAAAGAAGCTGCTCCAGAGAGTCTTACCGAACAAAACGATATCAATCCGGAATCAACAGCAACTCCAAACTCTGAAGCCGAAGATTCAATCAATAATCATGATGATGGCAATTTAGACGTACCTGCTGAAATCCCTGTAGCGGATAACTCAAGCAGCAGAGTTTCCAAAAAAGACCTAGAAGGGGGAGCAGGATTTACTCTCGACGAATTTGCTTCTCTTCTAAGCAAATACGATTACAATTTCAAACCAGGAGATATTGTTAACGGGACAGTTTTTGCCCTTGAATCCAAAGGAGCAATGATAGATATCGGGGCAAAGACGGCAGCTTTTATGCCTATGCAAGAGGTATCTATAAATAGAGTTGAAGGGCTAAGTGATGTACTTCAACCTTCCGAAATAAGAGAGTTCTTCATCATGAGTGAAGAAAATGAAGATGGTCAACTAGCGCTTTCAATAAGACGTATTGAATACCAACGAGCATGGGAAAGAGTTCGGCAACTCCAAAAAGAAGATGCAACTATTTACTCAGAAGTATTTGCCACTAATAGAGGTGGTGCTTTGGTCAGAGTCGAGGGGTTAAGAGGCTTTATCCCTGGTTCGCATATAAGTACAAGGAAAGCCAAGGAGGATCTGGTAGCAGATTTCTTGCCTTTGAAATTTTTAGAAGTCGACGAAGAGCGTAATCGACTTGTTCTTAGCCATAGGAGAGCACTGGTTGAAAGAAAAATGAATCGCTTGGAGGTTGGAGAGGTCGTTATTGGCACAGTCAGAGGCATAAAGCCTTATGGAGCATTTATTGATATTGGTGGAGTCAGTGGCCTGTTGCATATTTCTGAAATCAGCCATGAACACATTGAAACCCCCCATTCAGTTTTAAATGTAAATGATCAAATGAAAGTCATGATTATTGACCTCGATGCAGAAAGAGGTCGTATATCTTTGTCAACAAAAGCTCTTGAGCCAGAACCTGGAGACATGCTAACTGACCCTCAAAAGGTATTCGACAAAGCAGAGGAAATGGCAGCTAGATACAAGCAAATGTTATTAGAACAAGCAGAGGAAGGTGAAGACCCCAATGCAGTAATGATGGTTTAAATCCAAAACAATCCATGCCAATACTTAAGCTTAAAGGTAATTCTATTGGCAAAGTTTATGGGGTGCTATTTGACAAAGATGGCACCCTTTCCAATAGCGAGCTATATTTAAAAGACCTTTCTATGCTAAGAATAAAAGCAGCACTTTCAATATTTAAAGATAGATACCCAAATATAAAAAAATATTCAGAACTTGATAAATTACTTAGAAAGGCATATGGAATCAAGCCCTATGGAATAGATCCAGCTGGGACAATTGCAATTGGCTCGCGCTCAGAAAATATTTATTCTACAGCAACAATTCTGTCTATACTAGGAGCCACTTGGCCAGATGCCCTAGAAATTTCAACCCAGATATTTGATATTGCCGACAATGAACACAGAAATGAAAAATCTTATATCCAAGAAAGGTTGATATTAGATGGTGCAAAAAGTTTTCTAAATGAGCTAAAGAATGCCGGCGTTAAATGTGGACTGATCAGTAATGACTCTGAATCAGGCATTAGACAATTTATAAAAGCTAATCAATTAGAAGAAATATTTCCTTACATCTGGAGTGCAAACAATGTTCCTGCCAAGCCGGATCCAATGGCCCTACATAATCTTTGCTCACTTGCACAGCTTTGCCCCAATGAATGTGCCTTAATTGGAGATGCAGATTCTGATCTAAAAATGGCAAGGCAGGCTGGGGTCAAACTTGCAATTGGTTATCTGGCAGGATGGAGTATGACGCCAACACTAAGCAACCATCATCACCTTATTAACCACTGGAATGAACTCAGCATCGAGTAAAACACTAAAGTCACTAGCAATATTTACTAAATAATGAACCGCTACGTTTTCACATCTGAATCTGTCACAGAAGGGCATCCTGACAAAATATGCGATCAAATTAGTGATGCAGTTTTAGACGCTCTTCTAGAACAAGACCCAACTAGTAGGGTCGCCTGTGAAACTGTTGTGAACACTGGTCTTTGTCTTATTACAGGAGAAGTGACCTCTAATGCAAAAGTGGATTTCATTCGTCTAGTGAGAAAAGTGATAAATGAAATTGGATATAACGATTCACGAGCAGGTGGGTTTGATTCCAATAGTTGTGCTGTTCTTGTAGCGCTTGATCAACAATCTCCAGATATTGCACAAGGTGTTAATGAGGCTGATGACTATGCAAGTGATCCTTTAGATCTTGTTGGGGCTGGTGATCAAGGCATCATGTTTGGTTATGCCTGTAATGAGACCCCCGAGTTGATGCCTTTACCAATTAGTTTGGCTCATAGGCTTTCACGAAGATTAGCCAAGGTTAGACATGACGAGACCTTGGAATATCTTTTGCCAGATGGAAAAACACAAGTCAGTGTTCTATATGAAAATGACCAGCCAATAGCCATAGATACAATTTTAATCTCTACGCAACACACAAAAGAAGTCTCAGGCCTCTATGGCGAAGAAGAAATAAGAAAGAAAATCCAAGAAGATTTATGGGAACACGTTGTAATTCCATCCACTTCGGACTTAATTATTCAGCCAAAACTTGAAGAGACAAGATTCCTTGTAAATCCAACAGGGAAATTCGTTGTTGGAGGCCCTCAAGGTGACGCAGGGCTTACTGGTAGAAAGATTATTGTCGATACTTATGGAGGATATGCCCGACATGGTGGAGGGGCCTTCTCTGGCAAAGACCCCACAAAAGTCGATCGTTCTGCAGCTTATGCAGCTAGATTCGTAGCAAAATGCCTAGTTGCTGCCGGATTAGCTCATCGAGCTGAAGTGCAACTTAGTTACGCAATAGGGGTAGCTAAACCAGTTTCAATTTTAGTTGAAAGTTTTAGTACTGGGAAATTAACTAATGACGAGCTAACAAAAATCGTAATTGAAAACTTTGATTTACGTCCAGGAGCAATTATTAAGCAATTTAATCTCCAAAAACTTCCAAGCATGAATAACGGAAGCTTCTACAAAAAAACAGCCGCATATGGACACTTTGGCAGACCTGATCTAAATCTGCCCTGGGAAGATGTTGCAAAGAAAGCAATTGTTTTAAAGCAGAACTTATCATAACTACAAAACCTAAATATCAACCGGGGCATATGTCTAGTGACTCGCTAGTTCTCGGAATAGATCTAGGAACAAGTGGTATAAAAATTGTCGTAATAAACCAAACCAATGAACTAATTTATGCTGCTGATACTGAATATGAAGAGGGAATTGCAATAGCAAAAGATTGGGAAGTTTGCTTAAAAAAGATCATAAGAGAAATTCCTAAAGCAATCAAAGAAAAGCTTATAGCATGCTCTATAGATGGTACATCTGGAACCTTAGTTGCTTGTGACTATAAAGGAGTGCCATTAGGAAATGCCATTCCATATTATTCGAATATGCTACCTAAAGATAGAAGGTTTGAAGGTCTAGACCCTAAGAATATAAGGCTTAATAAAAACCTAAGTAGCTTCACCAGAGCATTAACTTTAGTTGAAGAATATGGCAATCATATACTTCTAAGGCATCAAGCAGATTGGCTAACTGGGTGGATGCTTGATAAATGGAAATATGGGGAAGAGGGTAATAATATAAAGCTTGGCTGGAGCATAATTAATAAGTCATGGCCTAAAAATTTTGAGGAATTATCATGGAGAAATGCTTTGCCAGTTATTGTCCATAGTGGCGCTAATCTAGGGAAAATAGCATTAGGAAGAGCTAGGGTCCTTGGCCTACCACAATCATTATCAATTATTGCAGGTACTACTGATTCAAATGCAGCATTTATTAGTGCGGAGGCTTCTCGAGATGATGGAGTAACTGTACTCGGAAGCACAATTGTTTTAAAGCGTTTTGTAGAAAGTCCAATCGAATTACCTGGCATTACCAATCATCTAATAAACGGACAGTGGATTTGTGGAGGAGCCTCAAATTCGGGGGGGGCAGTACTGAAAAAATTTTTTAATTCCAAAGACCTAATTGAATTAAGTCGGCAAATCAATCCTGAGTTAAGTAGTGGTATTTTTCTTAGACCACTTCCATTCAAAGGAGAGAGATTCCCAATAAATGATCCCAATCTAGAGCCTATTTTAAAGCCAAGGCCAATTAGTGATTCCTTATACCTACATGCTTTATTAGAAGGAATGGCCAGAATCGAATCAGAAGGATGGCATCGATTATCTAAAGTCGGTGCCAAGTTACCTAAAAGAATTATCACATTGGGAGGCGGCGCCAGAAATCCACAATGGAGAAGGTTAAGAGAAAGATTAATTGGGATCCCAATAATAAGTTGTAAAAATTCTCCTGCAATTGGAGCAGCTCTCCTAGCATTAAACGCCGTGAAAAATCCTAATAATAAATAGTAAGATTGACAACAACAAATTCATATGTAAAGAATTCATGCCAAAGCTAAATGAGGTGCTGACAATTATCATTTTCATCGTTCTATCTAGCTATATAGTCTTTAGCTCCTTCAAGCTTGCGTTATTACTATGGCAGAGGTTTAGCTAGCGACAAAATCAGCCAACATAAAGACTATTTCTATAGATCCACCTAACAAAACAAAATGTCTTCTGAACCATTAACTCCTCAAATCGCAGATCGCATCTGCAAGCATATGAATAATGATCACCCGGAAGCAGTTTCTGCTTATGCCATTCATTATGGAGGTATAAGAAATGCTTATAAAGCAAAGATGGTCAAGATTAAGTCAGACTCTATGGATATCGAAGTTGACGGGGAAATCATTCAAATAGCTTTCGATCACAACTTGAGGAACAGTGAGGATGCTCACAAGACCTTAGTAGCAATGCTGAAGTGTATTGATAAGGACTCAGCAATGGATTGATGACTCCTTATCGGCTTTTCTTTCGAAGGAACGATGAGTGTATTGCCCATTAATCCAAAAAACACTCACTCAGTGCTCTAATATTAAAAACCGCGTAAGCGATAAGCCGGGATAGCTCAGTTGGTAGAGCAGGCGACTGAAAATCGCCGTGTCCCCAGTTCAAATCTGGGTCCTGGCATTTCAAAGCTAAATGATGGCTGTCCAAGGACTCTTTATAGTCCTAAACGATTAATGGAATTGCTATCTCTAACCAAGAACCAAATTCAAATTATTTTGAGATTGCTTATTTAAGCAATTTACGAAATGCATTCTTTGCATCTTCCAATCTATTTAACTTGAAGTATGCCCAACCAAGGCAATTGTATGATCTCCAATCTGCATGCAAACAAGTCGCAGCCTTAAAAGCCTCTATAGCTTCCAAGGTTTGATCCAAATTAAATAATGCGACACCCAGTCCTTGATATGCATCCCAATTCTTATTTATAAATAATGATCGACGAAATGACTCTATCGAATGGTCATATTCATTTTTCTTTAGGAAAGCCCAGCCAAGTCCTTGATAAGATTCCCAATTCTCATTTATTAAAATAGCATTATTAAATGCCTCGATTGCTTCATCATATTGATTCAATCTCAAGAAAGTGTCACCTATTGCATGATAACAAGGCCATTCCTTTGATAATAATAATGACTCCTCATATGCGGCAATTGCCTGAGGAAATCGATTCATTTTATGGAAAGCTAAACCAATTCCAAAAAAAGATAATGTATTTAGTCTTATTTGATTTGATTTATGAAATGCATCTATTGCTCTTTCAAATTGATTCATTTTCAAGAAAGCACTTCCTAAACCATGGTAAGAATTCCAAGTTGGATGCAAATCAACAGCATTATTAAAAGCTTCAATAGCGTCTTCATATTTATGATTTTTCAGGAAAATAGCTCCTAAGCCATGAAAACAATCAGGATCCTTATTTAGTTTTAAAGCCTCTAGAAAAAAAGATTCAGCCTCTTTATAATTACCTTTATGCATATTTACAGAAGCAATACCACGGTATGCACACCAATTAGGATGAAGCTTAATTGATTCTCCAAATGCTTCAATAGCCTCATCTAATTGACTGGTTTTAATTAAAACTGTTCCTAATCCCAAGAAAGAATTCCAGTTTGCAAATAAAGCAATTGATTTCTTAAATGCTTGTAGGACCTGGTCAGAACGATTATGCAACTTATAGAAAGACCAAGCATAGCCATTATATGTTCTCCAATCTTCTTTAAATGCTAAAGACTTGCGAAAGGCTTCTATTGCCTGAGGGTATTGATTAATTTTAAATAACGCAAATCCAAGATCTTGGTATAAAGACCACTCACTTTTCAGAGCAATGGCCCTTAGAAATGATTTTTCTGCTTCGGGAGACTTTGTATCGCCAATACAAGCCAATCCAAGTCCTAAAAATGGATTTTCATTTTCAGAGATCTCTAAAGAATGGCTGTAGCCATCAATTTCGCCCTTGTCAATCTTTTGTCTAATTTGAGATACACCTAAACCCTGATATGCAATCCAATCATCTCCATGATCAATTGATTTCATGAAAGACTTTTCAGCCTCTAAGAATTTTTCTTTATGGATAAATTGCCATCCCTCTTTATTAAATTTCTTCTTCAAAGTACTCATTGGGATCAGGCTTGTCTTCTAAAGATAATGATGCCTTGCCTAAGCACAAATCTTTTGTGAATGCAGCAAATCTAATAAACTATACCAAATACTATTAAAAGAATACTTAAAGGTATTGAAATCTGCTTTTCGTTAAAATGTTATTCAATACACATCTAGATCTCACTAAAAAACCCAAACCTACTATGCCTTACTTCCCTGAACAATCAGCTAACAACAGAGAGTTTAACAATGCAGATAGCTTCTGCATTGCTTTTGATAGCGCCTGGAAGGAACTAAATCAAGATGAATCCAGCAAGAAACAAGAACAAGATAAGAAAATAGAGCTCGCTTTAAAGCAAATAGAAAGTCATCCATTTGTAATTGATTCACCATCAAAGGCACGAGATATTGCAAAATTCCGAATAAGGCTTTTAAAACTTGGATAAATATTAAGCCGACATCAAAGGCATTTGCTCATCATCTATATATTCTGTTTCTATTGGGAGAACATCATTATCAAGTTCCTTTTCTTTAGAAGTTCCGGTATTGTATTGCAATTCTTGGTCTAAAGATCCAGATACTTGAGTATCATCCAATGATTCAAGTACATTAGTTTTTGATGCCAAAAGAGTTTGCAAATGCATTACCTTTTCTTGACTATCTTTAAGAATCTTTTCATTAAGTTGATCCTTATCAAGCCTGATTAAAGACTCGGTTTTTTCCAAATTAGATAATCTTTCCTCAATCTCAAGCAACTTTAATGTCAAAGTCTCACTTAACTCACTAAAACAAAGAAGTTGCTTACTAAGCCTTTGTTCAACCGAAAGAGCTTGATCATCTGTTGCCATAAGTGATGGCCTCAAATAAGGAACCTTGCTGATGGTATCGAGACCTAGCCATGTGTCCATATCATTAAGGTAAATAAAACAGTACTGCCCATATGGAATCAAGCAAAGCCAATTCAACTGACCACGGGAATGCCTTGATAGAGGTGCAAAAAGGATTGCATCCATTAAGGCTTGCCAGGCTAAGTCTCTTTCAGGGTTGCCTGGGATGCCTAGCGGTGATTTTCGCCGGAATGCTTAACCGAATAATGATTTCAGAATTGGCATTCCCAGCAATTCTTGTAGGAGGAGGACTGGCCTTCGAACAACTAATGGCTCCTTCTAGAGTTCTTTTTGGAAATCTTTCAGACAGTTGGCCAATACGTGGAAGGAGAAGGACTCCCTACATATGGCTGGGATCAGCTGGCTTTTGTTTAATGTCAGTGCTTTCAATACCACTAATTTTCATCACAGAAAAAGCTTTACAGAAGGGCGAGCCTATTCAAATTGCTGCAAGTGCATTGGGATTATGCATTCTGTTCTCGCTATACGGCTTAGCAGTTTCAATGGCCACAACTCCATACCTTGCTCTAGTAATCGATTTAACTAATGAAAAAGAACGCCCAAAAGCCGTTGGAGTTATTTGGTGCATGTTAACAATAGGCATTGTTGTAGGAGCCATAGCAATATCTATTGCCACCAAAGGCCTTGATGGGGTAGGAGATCCCGCACTTCTTGAACCAGCGCTACAGAAATTTATGATTTCAGTAAGCATAATTATTTTTATTATTACATTAATTTCTTGTTGGGGAATTGAGCCTCAACAACTAAGCAAGTCTGGATCCCAATCTCTATCCTCAGAGTCAAAGGAAGTGGGCCTAAAGGCCGCCTGGGAGCTGATAACATCTAGCAAACAAATTATCATTTTCTTTGTTTTTCTTATTTTATATACATTAGGTCTATTTCTACAAGATCCTATTCTTGAAAGCTATGGCGCAGAAGTATTTAATTTACCAATTTCTAAAACCACTCTTCTTAATGCATTCTGGGGGACCGGGACTCTTCTGGGCCTTCTCTTTGCCGGTCTTTGGATTACGCCTAGGTTAGGCAAGTTGACTACTGCAAGAATGGGTTGCTGGATGATAATTAGTTCTCTAATTCTCTTGATTTTAAGTGGAACAACCGCCAATGTGAATGGTCTTTATGGAGTCCTAGTCATCTTTGGCATTTCAGCCGGGATTGCTACAAACAGTGCTCTATCGTTAATGCTTGATTTAACCCTCCCAGAAGTGGCTGGTACTTTTGTGGGGGTATGGGGTTTGGCACAGGCACTATCAAGGGCTTTAGGGAAAATTCTTGGAGGGGGGTTATTAGATTTGGGTAGACTAATAATCAGTCCGGAGAATCCTATGCTGGCCTTTTCATTTGTATTCTCGCTAGAAACTATTATCATGCTTTTGGCATTAGTTGTTTTAGGTAAATTAAGCATTCAGCAATTTAAAAAAGATACCCTTACTAAAATGGAGACCCTCCTAATTGCAGATCTTGATTAAAAGATATTATAGTATTTTGCTAAATATTAAATGCAACCAGATGGATGCCAATCATTAATGCCACATCATGATTAAGAATAACACCTATCAAATTAAAGGCCTAATTAAAAAAAACCGTTCAGATTGTGATCTGATCTTTAAGTCCAAATCTGGACCACTAAAAATTGACCTTAAGCCTGAACATATAAGCCTATGGATTCCAACTCTAAAAAAGCAAGTTGAGCCTTGTAATCTACTAATCGCCTGCGAAAGAAATAATTGTGATTTTAGTGCCACAAAGCTAACTTGGGTCGTAGGTGCAGCTATTAGGCCCGTTTTCGTTGACAATCCAGATGAAACTTTTGGAATCTTGAGATCTTTAGGAATCAAAGAGGAATTGATCAAATTGGCCTTAAAACATTGTCCTGGTCTAGGCGATGACGTACCTTGGGCCTTATATCTAGAGCGACATGGATACTTAACAGCCTCACCAATATCAGATCAATTTATATAACTATACCTTTCAGTTGCAAATGAATATTAATTCTCTTAGCGCACGTCAATAATATTTTTAAGTATTTGAAATGTTGATATACATTTCAAACAAATCTATATCTATCTTACCGCGGAGTAATTGACTTAAAAATAGGTTATAAAAGGACTAAGGCCTACTCACAAAAATCACAGCCTAAAAAGCAATGCCTTTAAAAGATGGAAATAGATTCTCAATCCCTAGTGATGCACTAGGCTTTGGCGCTGAAAGCAACTACCCAAGTCGAGCATCATATGGCAAATCTAGAGTTTCAGGTAGCAACCTATTTAGCTACATACTTCATAGCAAAGCAGGCTGTATGCCAGGCAGGCGAGAACTTTTTACTAAAAACCCACTGACATCTCCTGAGATGTTGGATCCATTATTAAACAATCCAATAGTAAGGTCCTTTATCTTAAGAAATGATTCACAACTAAGGCCAACTATTGGAGAAAAGTATAACCAAGCATCAATAGAATCTTTTACATATCAGGAATATGCACCTCATGATGATGAATCGCTGGAGTTGGCCAAGAAAGCTTGTTATAGGCAGGTTTTTGGAAACCTTCATTTAATGGATAGTGAGCGACCTATTGACTTAGAAAGAAGGCTTAGGAACGGTGACTTAACCATCCGTGAATTTATTAGAGGTCTTGCTAAGTCACCTTTTTATCGATCTCACTACTTTGAATATGTCAATCAACAAAGATCAATTGAACTCAATATAAAGCATCTACTAGGAAGGCCTCCATTGTCACAAGCAGAAATTGTTACCCACATTAAGATTTTAATCGATGAAGGTTTTGACCAGCACATAGACAGTTTGATTGATTCAAAAGAATACAAAGATGTTTTTGGAGAAGATATGGTCCCATTTCAGAGATGCTGGGACTCACCATGTGGCGCAAAAACCTCTAGCTTCAACAAAACTGCTGCATTAATGCGATCCTATGCAACTAGTGACAATGCTATTCATGAGCGCAAAACTTGTACGGGTGCTACTGGCGGGAAAAGTCAACTTTTGGAGGAATTAGCCAAGGAGCACTACCAAGCAATAATCATTCCCGACAATGTAGAGTTAAGAAAATCTTCTAATCATCAAATAAAGGCCAAAACCATTTAAATACTCATGGGTCTTCACAAAGGCCAAGTATTTTCCAATCAAAACTTCTATTCCTATCGACTTAGCTCTCCATGTCCCAGTTTCGCCCAACTTCCCATGAAAGACCGGGTGATCAATCTTCCAAGACGCCCTCAGGGAAAAAAGTCCCTATGGCAATGTCTATGATGGTTGATTCAATGGTGAGAATGATTCAACAGGCAAATTCAGATACTGAAAGCTTGGAAACCGACGACCTCTCAGATACCATTGATGGGAATTGAGCAGTTTGTTGCTCTAAGTGAAGGGACATGGAGGTCAATGAGAAGTGGCCATTCGCTTGCCTTCCAGCAATTTGAAGAAGTGATAAGTGAAATACAAATCAAGCAGATAGCCAAGGATTCTAAGCTGGTAAAAGAACTAATTTCTACAACTAAGTTTAAAGAGTTAGACATAAAAGCACCCTTTAGCATTGAATGGAACGCAGAAAGTGATTGGGATGAAAACGAAGACTCCTCTAATAGCAAAGGGCTTTGTATCTTAATTCCAATACCAATATCCAATAAAGAGGGAGTCATTATTAGAAGTCTTGGCTATGCAGAAGCTATACAAGCAGAATCAAGGTATAACTTTTTGTCGGACAAAACATTTGTATTATCAACCAAATATGGATCTTCAAGTGTAGAAGAACGTATTTGGTTTTTGTCAGAAAATTTTAGATGCCGATCTTCTGTGATTAAAACTTCTAATGGGGAAGGAATATTGCAAACATCATTCGCATCTGAAGTAAGACATATAAAAAAACAAGGTTATGAATAAGGCAGATATTTCTCAAATCCTAGAATTCGCAAAGCTTCTATCTGGAAAATTTAGTAACAAAGAACAAGCCATAAATAGACCGAAGTATTTTGCCAATATAAATATTTATTTTCAGCCCTTGCCATGGGAATTGTTAAGTGGTCCATGTTTTTACTCTGAGCAAAGTTATGACTATTCACCATGGTCACCTTACAGGCAAGGAGTTCACAAACTAACTATTCAAAAAAATATATTGATTTTAAAGAACTATCAGTTAAGGAATCCTGAAAGAGTTGCTGGTGCTGGATTCATGCCAGAGTTGATGAAAGAAATAAACATAGACGAGCTAATCCCCAGAGTGGGATGTTCTATGCATTTTAGGCAGGTGGGCAATTGTCGGTATCTAGGCAAAATAGAACCTGGAAATTCATGCCTTATTGAAAGAAATGGAGAAAAAACCTATGTCATCAGTGAAGTAGAGTTAAATAAAAATAACTGGAATAGTATCGACAGGGGGTATGACCCAAAGACGAATCTACAAGTATGGGGGGCAAAACATGGTCCATTTAAATTCAAAAGAAGTCTTTCCTTAGGTAATCACCTAACAAAACATTGGCTAAGAGGTATATGAATTATTAATATCTTTGGTCTATATATCTATTTGTGTGGAAATTAGATCGGCTTTAATTCTTACAAACCGATTTGAATCCTTTTTAGCTTTCTGCAAATATTGGTCCAGGTTATTTTCCTTGAAATGAACCAAATTTTCCTGGATTGAAATAAGAGCGGAATATCTAGATACCCAAAAAGGTGTTTTCTCCTCATCTAGCCAGTTTACCATTAAATCAAAGCACTCCAATGGCCAGTAAGTGCACAACGTAAGAATTGCAGCTGGTCTAAACTTTATGAATTTAGGCCATTTGTTATCAAGGCACGAAAATGCAAGTGATTGAATCTTCTCGAGTTGATCATCACTCCAGCCATCTAATAATCTAAATAAGGTCATAAAAAAATACAAAGCACCGTAATCCTTTTTCGCACGATTCAACTGTTCTAATATCTTTGGCCAAATCTCATCTGGCCGACGAGTTAGAAGGTTTTCTAGTGCAAGATAACAATGACTGAAATCTGTATTAAATAATTCACTAATAAGGAAATCATTATCTGGAGAATGAACGTATGTCTGCAGACGTTTTAGATTGCAAGGGTGGTCTTTCATAATTGAGTCTAGAACTTTTTCAAGCTCTAGCGCATTAACTTGAATTAAGTCCTGAGGCCACAAGGCCTCAATTGCACTAATTCGAAAGAATGGTGCAACTGGAGTCCTTAAGACTAGAGGGAGTAGTTCAATAGCGCCAGAATCTATAACATCAGTTATTGCACATTGCCTTGAGTTTTGATTAGGAAGAGATAAATATTCTTCAAGCAAATAAAGATATTCTTTATCACCATAATGGCTACAAAAAGCAGCAATCACAGCACCTCTAAAACCAGCTGGTAATGATGAGTCATGCAGAATTGACTTAAATTTAGGGGTTTTTGAAAAAGCCTTCATACCAACAAGGCTCTTAATCAAGACTCTCCTGTTTTGCAGAGGTTCCTCTAATAAATTAACAATCTTTCTATGGATTTCTTTATCTTTACAGCCCAACTTATCCAAAGCCCATGCCGCATTTTCGACTAGATATGGGTCACTACTCCACAAACATTTGGCAATTACAGGGATAGTATCCACGCAACCATGTCTTGCCAAACCCTCAACAGCTTTTCTTTTCGCTATAACCACTGCCTGATTTGTTGACTTAGATTGAATCAAGTCCAGAAAGGCATTCTTAACTTCTAAGCATGGAAATTTTATCAAGTGAAATGCAGCCTTATAGTAATCACTTGATAACCTTAATTTACTGATAGGTAGAGAAAGAATCTCCAGTGCCTCTGATTTGGTTAATGGGGGTAAATTGTCATGGCTAAGAGATTCCAAATAAAAAGTTCAATATTTTTATCTATTTAAACTCAATCTCAATAGATGTAGAGGGTTATTCTTAAAATAAGCAAGATTGAAACTTTTTACCTAAATGCAAAGCATTAAAGCAAATCAAATGCTCTAACTCTAGGATATTAGACAATAAAACTTCTATAACCAAAGAAATTGCAGCATGATAAGCCACAACCAGATCCTCAGCAAGAATTAAGGCTTAGCGAGAAAGAGGCTGAGCAGCTTGCTGCAGAGCTCAAAGAGCAAATTCAATCAGGGCAAATAAGTAATGCAAATTCTGAACAGATTTCATTAATGATTGCAGGGCTTCAGGACAGTAGAGGGCTGATAAGAAGAACATTTACTGAAGGCCTAGGCAAAGTCGGCAAAGCCACTTTGCCCTATCTAAAACACGTTCTTTTAGATCATTCGAATGTGACGGCAAGGCGTGCAGCTGCAAAAGCATTACGTTTAGTTGGCGAACCAAATGCACTTCCAGCTCTTCTAAAGGCTTTAAGCGAAGACTCAGATGAAGTTGTTCAAGGGTCGGCCGCTGGAGCTATTGCAAGCTTTGGTGAAAGTGGATTCGAATGTTTTATAGCTATTCTGATTAACCCTCAAAGCACAGCAATGCAATGCGGACTTGCAAAGTGGGGATTGTCCTTCATAGGAGCAGAAGCACCAGAAGCTCTACTTAAAGCAGCGAAATCTCAATATCCTGAAATTAGAGCCGCTGCAATAGCTGCTCTAAGCGAACAAGCCAATAGTTTTGGAGATCAGAATGCCAAGCAAATACTTATAAACGCCTTAAACGATTCTTCAATAGAAGTACGCGCTGAGGCTACTGCACAAATAAGTCAAATAGATGAACCAGGTTTGGCATTAGATTTGCTAGTTAAAAAACTATCCGACTCAAGTAGCCTTGTCAGAAAAAGTGCGGCATTGAGCTTAATTAAAATTTCAGAACCAAAAGCAATTGAATATCTAATAGAACGAGAATTAAAAGAGAAGGATAAAGACGTCTTAAATATTCTAAAGCTAGCAAGAGTACAGCTTACTAAGTTAGCTTATAAATAAATCCAATAATAGGTTCCGAGATCTTATTGGCTAGGCAAATATTTAGACAATGCAACTTCTATAGCCGAACGCAATAAATCATCTTGAGGATTATCATTATATAGGTCCCTTATTGATCTTTCAGCTAAAGAGTTATTCACCTCACCCAAAGCTAGGATTGCTGTAGTTGATCTAAGTATATTTTGATCTCTAGATAAGCTAATAAGACTTAGAAGGCCAAATTCACCTTGGGTTTTCAATAATGGGATAACAGTAAGTATGATCTCAGGATCTTCCTCTTTTAATGAAAGTTCAATTACTTCTAATGCTTCTTTTGGGAAAGGCTTAGAATTTGCAATGACCGAAACTTGGACAAATACCTTAAGGCAACTTAATCTAACGACCTGATCATTTGTTAAATGATAAACCTCAACTAATGGCTTCAATACCTGATTCCCAAATTGCCCTAATGCTTTCACTGCCTTTCGTCTAATTTGAAGCTCAGGATGATCCAAATAGGACAACAACCTCTTCAGCGTTTGATTAGGCCAATGCTTAATCATAGTTACGCAGACCTGTTTATTTATATGAGGGTTAGGGTGAAATAAATCCAAAAATAATTTGTCAAAGCCTTGGCTCCCGTAATCTTTATCGATTAATCCTTGCGAATTCATTTCACATCAAGCTTAGAAAGCAAATAGAAAATTTATTCTAAAATAAACCTTAAAGCAAAAAACTCTACTTGCAAAATTGGAATTGCGAGATCCTAAGCAAGCGCATTAATTAAATAATCAAGTAGACCTTTAAACTCAGCGGCAGCCTGTTGATCCATATCTCTTGGAACACAAACCCGATCTCTGATATGAGTAAAGGCCTCTATATATGCAGCCGTAGGAAGCATCTGAGCACGTATAACCTCGCGCATTCCAGCTATACCCCACTCATCAAGAGGTCCTGTACCGCCAGTCACCAAGCAATAATTGATCAATCGCAAATAGTGATGAATATCTCTTGAGCATTTGTCTTTGTTTGCAAGATCATAATTGCCCTTCCCGTAGACAGCATCTACTGCATCAGTAGTGACTTTATCTATGCCTGCAGCTAGCTTTTCAGCAGCTTGCATACGAGCAGGGGCGCGATCAAAGGAGCCTTTAACAGCTTCTATGTCACTTAATGTGGGGAATCGGCCAGCGGCATCGGCTGCTGCTACTACGGTTGTGACTGCGGATTTCATTTAAAGCTTCCTAAATAAGGAAGTGTGATTTGCAAGGGAAAACCTCTAATGAGAATCAGCTAATAGAGCTGATTACTCGATCAAAGTAGGAGGCTGCTTCAGAAGCTATTTCCTGACATTGCGCTCCAGAGCCTGAGTTAATCCCATCAAACATCTTCCTGCCTGAGTTAGTTTCAGTCATAATTGCAACCGTTGCAATCTTCATAATCTCCACTGCTCGAATTGCATTTGCAATAGGCACTCCCAGAGCCATATAAGTCTCCTTTAATCCATTCAGGCATCTATCATCTAATACTGAAGGGTCCCCAGCTAGAAGTGCATAACTAACGTATCTAAGGATAATCTCTCCATCCCTTAGACAGGCTGCCATCCTTCTGGTTGGATAGCAATTACCACCTGGTTGAGTCATGCCAGTATTTTCACAAACCATTCCAGCAACAGCATCTGCAGCAATGCATGAAACGTTTTGAGTGATAGCCAAAGTGGCATCTATTCGCTTATTTGCATCCGAAACATACTTACGAAGAGCCACCAAGTCTGAACTTCCTATAGGAGCTCCTTTGGAATCAGCGCTTACTACAGCTCGGGAAAATGCATCAAGCATTGGGAAGTCGTACTAGCCGGAACAGAAAGTGGCAAAAGCGCTTTTGTTTTAAAGCAAAAGCACTAGCTAACAACCTACGTCTAGCGCCTTACAAGAAGGCAAATATAATGTTAGTCCGCAACGGTTCGTAACCGAAACGAAAACACCTATAGCTCCAAGGCAAAGCTTAATGAAACTGAATCACTTTCAAAAAGATGGTCTAGCATTGATTTTCTCTTAAGCTTCCTAGCCATATATACAAAACAACAGTTTCATTAGATAAGATTAAACAGGCTACAGAAATCTGTTTTATTTAGATCAATCGATGTCGGAACCTGAACTCCAAGAACTTAATGAGTCAATAGAGGAACTCACTATTTACCACGATCGTCTTCACAAAGAGGTACTTACTATAGCTAAAAAATTAAAAATGCCTCAGAAAAGAATAGAGTCAACAATAAAGGAACATTCGGAGCTTAATCAAATAAAAATAATTCTTGAAAAGCTTATAGAGCAGAGGGATAAGCAAAGGAAATCTTAAGGAGAAGACTGTCTTAAATTAAGAATCAAGGGAGGTATGATCTAGAAAACATTATTAATCATTTCGAATTAACTACTCACCTCTATAAAAGCTTGATTGTGAGCGGTTCCTGGACTGGCTGTTTAAGTAGCACATAAGCCTTGTCTGGGAATAAATTTATAAAGTGTTTGGCATTCAAACGTGCCTCTTGCAAAAGGCCAAACAATTCATCGTCTTAGGCGTTTGTTTCGGGTAATCCCAAAAAAACGTGTTCGATCTCTGATGGCTGTACTTCCACTCTCTGCAGTTTCTGGCGTAGTGGACTTAGGAACAGTTGCGGTTGCCGCAAGACTTGCAGGCAGTCTTGTAGGCCAAAAATTACAAGACTCCATACCTGGGATAAAAGTCTTTGGAGGGTCATCAGGAGATCAAGCTCTTTGGCTGGTCCTTATTTTTGTTATTTTGAGTTGGCTTGGCTCCACTAGCAAATTACTCTTAAAAGTTTTTCAAGAACGTTTAACAGCAGAAGTTTGGAGAGATATATCTGACAGGATTTTAGGCAGGGTAATAGGTCAACCTTATGAGTACTACATGACGGCGAAAAACTCTGCAATTTCAGCTCAAATAATGGCAAATATGCAAAGAGTATCAGATTTAATAATAGCTCCAATACTTACAATTACATCAAGCTCAATAGTCTTATTATTTCTGGCAATTGCATTAGGACTTACGCTAGGAATTAAAGCAATACTTTTACTAGGCTTACTAGGAATTGCTTTTATGGCAATTTCTTCATTGGTTGTTCCTTACTTACGCCATGCATCTCAACAAAGAGTTAGGTTGGATATACTTGCAAACTCATTACTTAATCAAATATTCTTCTCAATAAGAGATATACACTTAAGTCATACTGGTAGACATTTTGAATCTAGATTTATAAAGGCAGGACAATCAGCAAAATCATATGAGTGGATGTCAAAGCTTTTGCCAGATGTTCCACGATTTTTAATTGAACCATTAGCAATAACCTTGATTTTTTCTGCCGCTCTCTTACCTAGATTTATCAACTCTTCAGACGAAAAGCTTGCAATAACTTTAATACCTTTTGTCACTACTTTTGTAGTGGCTTCTGTAAAAATTACACCGCCACTACAAGACCTTTTTAAATCAATAACACGCCTCAGGGGGGCATTACCAGAAGTAGAATCTGCTTTAAGTTACTTAGAACTCCCCTCCCCTAAAAGGGCATTTATTTCAAACAAAAGCCTTTCTCCTGAAGGGGTTTTCCCTAGAAGGGAAATTTCACTCCATAAAGTTGGTTATAGATATCCCGAAGCAGATCAAGCTGCATTAAGGTCAATATCTATCAATATCCCTGTAGGTTCAAGAGTTGCATTAATGGGGCCAACTGGAAGTGGCAAGTCAACTCTTTCTAGCATTTTACTTTCACATTTAGAACCAACCACAGGTCAAATAAGATTAGACGGCATTCCGTTAGCATCATCAGACATATCAGCTTGGCAGCGCTGTTGCGCCGAAGTTCCACAAAATATACATCTTCTTGATGCAAGTATTGTAGACAATATTGCATTTGGAATACCTGAAGAGAAAGTAAATTACGATGAAGTTTGGGAAGCAATAAGTGCCGCTCAGCTTTATGATTTAATTACAGAGATGCCTCATGGACTATATACATGTGTTGGTGAGAACGGGTTCAATTTTTCTGGTGGGCAGCGACAAAGGATTGCTCTTGCTAGAGCCTTTTATAGAAAAACAAAGTTCTTAGTGCTAGACGAAGCAACAAGTTCATTAGATGAAAAAACCGAGAGTGATGTAATTAATTCCCTGGAAATTATCGGAAGAAGATGTACTACATTAGTAATAGCTCACCGCCTTAATACACTTTCTAAATGCGATCAAATATATGAAATAAAAGATGGACTAGTTGCTTCGTCAGGAACCTATAGCGATCTATGTGACCCTTCACATCCGTTAGGGATTAGCGTCAGAGGTCGCAGAAGTGAAGAGGTTTAAAGAAAAGAGTATGATTATTACTAATTTAAAAATCACGAGAATAAACCTATACATTTATACAGCATAATCTAAAATGAAAGAACAAAAAAGTGTTTTTCTCGAAGGGTTAAATGATGCACAATGCATAGCAGTCGACCATCTTAATGGTCCTTTGTTAGTAGTTGCTGGGGCTGGAAGTGGAAAAACTAGAGCTTTAACTCATAGGATTGCTCATTTAATATCTGAGCACTTTGTAGATCCTCAAGAAATCTTAGCTGTTACTTTTACAAATAAAGCTGCTATGGAAATGAAAGAAAGGCTAGAGCTCCTTCTTTCAAAAAAACTTGCACAAAAACTTTTTGCGCAGCCTTGGTCTACTCTCCCTACTGTCGATCAACGACAATTACGAGGCAAGGTCTATCAAGAAGTGAGCAAAGAATTATGGATAGGAACCTTTCACGCTTTATTTGCACGCTTATTAAGGTTTGATATAGAAAAGTTTAAAGACTTAGAAGGTCTTACTTGGACAAGGCAATTCTCAATTTATGACGAGTCAGATGCTCAAAGCCTTATCAAGGAAATAGTGACGCAAGAGCTTCAACTGGATCCAAAGCGATTTGAACCCAAAAAAGTGCGTTGGGCAATCAGTAATGCAAAAAATCAAGGTCTACTACCAGATGAATTAGCAAATCAGGCTGAAGGTCAAAGAGAAAGGCTTATTGCAAAAACATACAAACTTTATAGAAAATCTCTAGCCTCAAATAATGCGTTAGATTTTGATGACCTTCTTTTGATACCAGTACAATTACTGAAGCAAAGTGAAGAGGTTAGAAATTATTGGCACAAACGCTTTAAGCATGTCCTTGTAGATGAATATCAAGATACAAATCGAACACAATATGAATTGATAAAGCTTATAGTTACAAATGGAGTTGATCCCAGGGAATTTAATAAATGGGCAGATCGCTCTGTATTTGTAGTAGGTGATGCTGATCAGAGTATCTACAGCTTTAGAGCCGCTGACTTTAGAATTCTTATGGGGTTTCAGGAAGATTTTGGAGACAAGGCTAAATTTGATACAACTAATACTATGGTTAAGTTAGAAGAGAATTACAGATCTACATCAACGATTTTAGAAGCCGCAAATGCACTAATTTCAAATAACAAAGAGAGAATAGATAAAGTCCTGAGGGCAACTAGAAGTGCTGGAGAATTAATAAAACTAACCCGATGTGATGATGAGATAGCAGAAGCAGAAGCTGTGGTTCATCGACTCAGAATACTTGATGCAAAGCATCCAGAATTAAAATGGAAGGATATGGCTATTCTTTATAGAACTAATGCTCAGTCGCGAGCAATAGAAGAATCTTTAGTTCGATGGAGTATTCCCTACACAGTCGTAGGTGGCTTACGCTTTTATGACCGGAGAGAAATAAAAGACATACTTGCTTATATAAGAATATTAATTAATCCATCTGACAGTGTAAGTCTACTGAGAGTACTTAATGTCCCTAAGCGGGGAATAGGGAAGACGACAATTCAAAGGCTCTCTGATGCTTCAAATCAATTGGGGATACCTCTTTGGGATGTAATTAGTGATGCTGACGCTGTTCGAACATTAAGTGGCAGGTCCTCAAAAGGGCTATTTGAATTTTATGAGTTGATTGATTCTCTTCAAAAAATCATTTTCGACCTGGAGCCTTCTGAAGTAATCAAAGAAATTCTTGAAAAAAGTGGTTACTTAAGAACATTGATAGCTGAAGCCAGTGATGAGTCAGAAGAGCGCCGCCGTAATCTTCAAGAACTTGTAAATGCAGCCCTTCAATATCAAGAAGAGAATGAGTCAAAAGACATAGAAGGCTTTTTGGCCTCAGCAGCCTTGGCAAGTGATTCAGACAATAAAGACACAGCAGCAGATCGAATCACTTTAATGACGTTGCATAGCAGTAAAGGGTTGGAATTCCCCGTGGTCTGCCTAGTAGGAATGGAACAAGGTCTATTCCCAAGTTACCGATCCCTCGACGACCCGTCCGCCTTGGAAGAAGAAAGAAGATTATGTTATGTAGGCATAACACGTGCAAAAGAAAGATTATTCCTTTCTCATGCCAGTGAAAGAAGACTTTGGGGAGGGATTAGAGAGCCTGCACTTCCTTCATTATTCCTTTCAGAAATACCTGAAGAGCTAATACAAGGTGATATTCCTCTCTCTAGCGGGGCTTCTATAGTAAGGAAACAAAGAGTAGAGCGATTAGCTCGCATAAGTCTCACAAATTCGAATGAAAATGAAATCAATCAATCCAAATTAAATGCTAAGAATGCTGTACGTAGGCGACACTCAGGACCATCTCCTGGGAAACAATGGTCAGTGGGCGACAAAGTAAAACATATAAATTTTGGAGAAGGAGAAATAACTCATACTTTTGGGAGTGGAGAGAAGGTATCCATTGCAGTTAAATTTGCAGGAATGGGACCAAAGATTCTTGACCCAAGACTTGCCCCCATTGAACCATTAGATCTTGCCTAAGAACGACTCTTCTAGATCTCTTTAACTTCGAAAGCAACTTCGAAATTAATCTAATGAATCCCGAGAAACAGAAAACTAACATCCTTAGCCTTCCTTATTTGCCCAAGGATTTAATATCATTAATTAAACAAACTGCATCCAAAGCAGGAATCAAACGCATTGCAATTGTCGGAGGTGCAGTAAGAGACAGCCTGTACAGCAAAATGAATAAACTTGAATTGAAAGAGCTGAAGGATCTTGACTTAGTAGTAGAGGGGTCGGCATCAAAATTCGCAGATTACATACAAGATGAATTAGAGGTAGAGCGACTAACAGAATTGCGAATACATGATGCCTTCAACACGATCGAAATGAAAATTGATGGTTTTGCAATTGACATAGCCAGTGCTCGCGTCGAAACTTATTCAGCACCAGGCAAAAATCCACAAATTAGTCTTTCAAACCTAAACCAAGATCTTGCTAGGCGCGATTTTACATGCAACGCTATGGCGGTTTGCATTACAACTTGGGCCCTAATTGATATCTTTGAAGGACAAGCTTCATTAAAAAAAAAGCAATTAGAGTTTATACATTCAAACAGTGTCAAAGACGACCCAACAAGAGTACTTAGAGGGGCAAGGTATGCAGCAAGGCTGGGCTTTGAATTGGCATCCGCTGCCCAAGCTCAGATTGATTCAACATTAGAAGCCTGGCCTTGGGACTGGACTCCAGGGCAAGCAACTAAGAATGCTCCCCCTGCATTGTCTACAAGATTGCGTTTTGAATTAGAAGAGTTATTGAATGAAGACAAGTGGTCAATAGCATTAAGCAAATTACAAACATGGGGTGCCTTGAAATTAGTTGATGAGCAACTCCAAACTGACAAACGATTGAGGCGAAGATTGAATTGGGCTCATAGGTTAGGTATCCCACCAATAACAGCGTTAGTGGTGGGAGCTAAAAACCCAATCGAGCTTGCATCAAGACTACAATTGCCAATACATCAACAAACAATACTTAAAGAGAGTATTGAGATAGAAAAAATTCTCAGCAAAATACTAGTAAAAAAAGAATTTTTATCGTGGTCTCCCTCTCAATGGTGTGAAGAAATTGAAAGTAGATCCTGGTCCGCACCCGCTATAGCAATAAGTATTTGCAATGGAACTTCTATTTGGAGAGTACTATTGCGGTGGTGGGGTAGATGGCGAAGAATAAAATCACCTATCTCTGCTAGAGAGCTAATACAAAAGGGATGGCAACCTGGGCCTAGACTTGGCAAAGAACTATCTCGGTTGAGAAAAGAATTAATTGACAAAGTGGGAATCCTTCCTCCAGGAGAATTCATTAGCAACCAAATTCAAAACTAATGGGAGCAAACCTTCCCAATTTTTTGCCAAGGGCCTTTCCGAACTAACTTGTCTGAAACATGTGCCGAACAAAATATCGCCAAGGGACCACATGTTTGAGGGTCAACTATTAATTCCATAATAGATTTATATTGCTCACTCCCGTTAGCAATATCCCCAAGATTTAATTCAAATTGAGGTGTTTTCATGTCACCTGATTGTAAAAACTTCCAAGCGCTACGATTATCTGGTGCCAAAGTACTAAAGATCCCTTTTTTAAACAATCGAAAGGCTCCCTGCATTGCAGGAATTGAATTAGCAAAAAGCTTAATCTTCAGCCCTGACAAGCCAGCAAGTCGTCGCCTAGAATTAGTTGCACCAAGCATCTCTCCCAAGTGTCCTAGCAAACCAAAACCAGTAATATCAGTACATGCATGAATGGGCCTTAATGTTGAATCCTCATACTGAACTTTTAAAAGATCCTCAAGCAGGACATGTTGACTAGTAGACATTTCACTGAGAGCATTATCCATAATTTTTGAATCAACTTGGTCTGCCATAAAAGCTGCAAAAATCACACCTGTACCAAGTGCTCTACTAATTAGCAGATCATCTCCAAGTTGCAATCCACTTTTAGACCAAGCGGTATGGCCTTCATTCAATATTCCATTTACAGATAACGCAATTTGAACGCCTAAAGAAATTTCTTCTCCACAAAAATCTCTAGCTTCAAGGGTATGGCCCCCTACAAGACAAGCTCCCTGAGGAGACAATGCTGACTGTATTCCTCCTAAACATTGAGTTAAAAGTTCTTGCTGCAGACTTGATGGGACAGGTGGCAAAGTTATTACTGCTTGTGCTGAAGTAACTCGTACACCTGTAGCCCAGAGATCTGAACATGCATGCAATGTAGTTAATCTTCCATTTAACCAAGGGTCACTTACCAAAGCAGGAAAACCGTCGACACTCTGAAAAACATGCCGGCCATTTTCAGTAGGCCCAATCAAAGTAGCGTCTTGAGGTTCCTGGCCAAGACCTTGGAGATCAGCCAGCTCTAAAGCTTTTTTAAGAGGCTCGGCCGGTAATTTTGCGGCACATCCACGGCAACGCATTTGCGACATTCCTCTCTTATTCAAAGAATGCATATAAGAATTTAAATCGAATTTCGCCATAAAAGACCTGTCAATCGATTCTTTCAAATACCACAAAAAGCTATGTGGCCCAAAGACAAAATCACCCCAAAAAGCCCAAGCAACAGAATTGCCTGTTTTGGATACACCACCCATTAATTGCAATGCTTGACGTTGTGGTCTCCATTGCAATGGTTTTAAGCCTTTGCAGCTTCGCTCAAGATTTTTAGCCAATGGGACAGCTGCACGCACAGCCCAAACACCTGAAGGGGGGCGGTAGCTATCTTGAATTACGCCACAATCACCGACAGCAAATAATAAGGAATGACCTCTAACTTGAAAGGTTTTAGTTGTCAAAACTCTGCCTGATGAATCCACTGCCAAGCCAGATTCTTTTAACCATTTAGGTGCACAAGAACCTGTGCATTTAAGTGCTGGCCCTTCAATAACATCTTTCGTTGAAATTAAATTGATAGCTGCTGAAGAAAGCTCTTCCTTTAAGTCTGTAATTTGCTTAGTTAAATATGCCTGAAGCTGCAAAGGTCTCATTGGCCAGCGCTCCCTCAATGCAAAAGCAATCTCTATAGCAGCAAGCCCAGAGCCAATCACAGTAAAAGGATGCTCTTGGTTAAGAGAAGATATCGAATCCTGACTAATGATAAAATCCAAAGCTGCTTCTAATGGCTTAATAGGAAAAATATGATCATCTTGTTGAACTTCTTTGGGGAGATTTTTGTCCGCTATCTGACTACCAATATCGATACTAAGTCGAGTAAACTTTACGGGGGATCGGCCTTCTAAGATCAGAGTATTATTGCTCAAATCAATCCTCTTAATCTCGCTCTTAATAAATACAACATTGGCTTTACTCGCCAACTCTCTAAGATTGACTTGTGCTTCATCTAGTTGATATCTTCCCGCTACAATGCCTGGGAGCATTCCTGAATAAAGACTAGTACTGGTTCTATTAATCAAAGTGATTAAACAATCTGGCCTGGAATTCGGTGACATTACCCAACGAAGCAAAGCCAAAGCATGGCTATGTCCACCACCTGCAAGAATAAGATGCTCAGATGACATTTATCCCACAAGAAGCTTTTTCTAAAACGAGTTTATTCATATCAATAAAAAGCATTTGTTTTTAAATTCTATTTCTAATTTTAAGTCAAATCAAATCAAACATCTTTTTCAACGACCAGCGACCTTAAGGACAGTCTTAATCGTGCGAAAAAGTATTAAAAGGTCAAGCCAAGTGCTGAAATACTTTAAATAATAGAGATCATAAGAAAGCTTTAGCTCGGAGTCTTGGACACTGGCTGCATAAGGCGCACAAACTTGAGCCCAGCCACTTAATCCAGGACGCATCCAATGTCGCTTACGGTAATGCGGGATACTGGCTTCGAGTTTCAATTCCAGCTCGGGACGCTCCGGCCTAGGGCCGATAAGACTCATATCACCTCGCAGAACGTTGAGTAATTGAGGCAATTCATCCAAACGAGACCGCCTTAACCAATGTCCCACACGAGTAATACGCTCATCGCCTGGAAGTGTCCAGGAAATAGGATCTTCCGGCGAAGCAACTTTCATAGTTCTTAGTTTTAAAACCTTGAATGGCTGTCCCAACCAACCTGACCTTTCCTGAACATAAAAAACTGATCCCCTGTCCTCAAGCCAAATTAAAACTGCTGCGATAAAAACCAATGGAGCCGTTACTGCTATCAACAATGCCGCAAGTACAAAATCTGCAGCTCTTTTCAATTGTCTTTGAGGACTAAACAGTGCATTCCATGGAATTTCAGAATAACCAATCCATAAGTCAGGAAGCAATGCTGGTGGAATACGTTCAAGCTGACGTTCTGCCAAAGCTAAAGGCGTGGTCAGATTGCATTCTCTTGGGTCACGCTTCTCTAATTCTTCTAACAATCGACGATATTTTGGTTGATGGCGAACACTTGTTGACAATGCGATGACTAACGGACTGGGTTGAGATACGGCATCATTAGAAGACAACCATTGGGGCATCATGCGAGTAGGAGTCAACTGCCAAGCTTGCATAGCCCTTAGCGCCTCCTCCGCAGGGGCAACCAAAATAAGTTGAGGCTCTTCAGCCTGCAATGCACCACGACGCAATGCAACACGGACAAACAAAGACAAAATCGTTGTACAAAACAACCAAGACATTTGACTGCTTCTATACACCAACCAAACATCTAAAGAAGGGTTAATGAGCCAACGCAATATGGCCACCAACATCAATGTTGATAGGAAACAAAGACCTAAGCGCTGAATTAACGTCCAACGAGAGAGGCTTGGCCATCCAAGAACCGTATAAGTTCCTAAAAGCCAGCCCCACAACAAATATGCAATAGCAGTTACAACAATCCAAAAAAACTGGCCCTGAAGAGGAAGTTCCCAAAAACTTGCCAACCCAATCAGCACTAAACACATGCCGAGCAGATCAAGCACTGCACAAAGAAAAAGAGTGCGCCGAGGGTTGCGCCAGGACAACTTCATCAAATCGATAGAGTGTGATGCGTCAAAAGGAAAATGAAGCTTTCAAGGCTAGACCAAGAATCCCTAGAAATTAATGATGGCAATATCCATAAGGATTTGCTTTCTGCCAAGCCCAAGAGTCCCTACACATGTCAGACAAACTTCTTTTAGTTTTCCAACCAAGCCTCTCCGCAACAAGGCTTGGATCTGCAACTGAGCAAGCCACATCTCCAATTCGCCTGAGACCCATCCTGTATGGGATCTCAATTCCAGTGACCTTCTCAAAAGCGTCTATGACTTGCACAACCGAATAGCCATTGCCAGTTCCTAAATTGAATGTAATTAATTGAGGTTTGCCACGATTCAGAAAATCAATAGCTTCGCAATGCCCTTCAGCTAAATCCATAACATGAATGTAATCCCTTACAGCACTGCCATCAATAGTTGGCCAATCACATCCAAAAACTTCTAATTCTTTTAACCTGCCAACAGCAACTTGACTTATGTAAGGGAAAAGATTGTTCGGGGTTCCATTTGGATCTTCTCCAATTAGACCACTTGGATGCGCTCCAACAGGATTAAAATATCTCAAACAAGCAATACGCCATCCAGGCTCACTTGAAGCCATATCAGCCAACAGTTGCTCTACTGCTGCCTTCGTATGTCCATATGGATTAACAGGACGTATATCCGCACTCTCCGGAGTGGGTACTTGGTCTGGATAACCGTAAAGAGTTGCTGAACTACTAAAAACAATCGTCCTGCAATCATTATTTTTCATAACCTCCAGCAAACACCTTGTTCCGTTTACATTGACATCCCAATAGCGCAAAGGACTTTTACAAGATTCACCAACAGCTTTTAAGCCTGCAAAATGCACCACTGCATCAAAAGCACTGTCAATTGCATCAAAAGCATTCTGGAGGTCTTTAGGGTTACGAATGTCACCCTGAAAAACCTTCAAGCGCCTTTCATCTTTGACTGAAGATAACTCGCAAACCCTTTGCAATGACTGATGGGAACTATTTGAAAAGTCATCAATGACAACAAGATTATTTCCCCCTTCTAACAACGACAGACATACATGACTGCCGATGAACCCGGCTCCGCCGGTGATCAACAGCTGAGACATGAAAACTGAAATCTTTTAAAACCAGGATAAGAGTTTGCACCAATTTTCCCGCAATATGGCAGAAGTTAATGTTCATTGCGTGGAGAAATTACAAGTTTTAAGAGGCATGGTTGATCTCTTGCCTTCTGAAACAATTTTGTGGCAACACATAGAAGAATCAGCAAATCGCCACTTCAAAAAGGCTGGTGTCTCAGAAATCCGCACACCTCTGCTGGAGGCCACAGAGCTCTTTTCAAGAGGTATCGGTGAAGCCACAGATGTTGTTGGGAAGGAAATGTATTCATTCCTAGATAGAGGAAACAGAAATTGCACCCTGCGACCAGAAGGCACGGCATCAGTAGTTCGATCCGTAATTCAAAATGGATTAACTAGTCAAGGGCCACAAAAACTTTGGTATTCCGGCCCAATGTTCAGATATGAGCGCCCACAAGCTGGGCGCCAAAGACAATTTCACCAAATTGGACTTGAATTTATTGGTTTTGGTTCTCCTCGTAGCGAAGTTGAAGCAATTAGCATCGCATGGGACCTGCTTAAAGAACTGGGAGTTACAGGCCTCAACTTAGAAATCAACTCTCTTGGAAATGACGAAGACAGAAAAACTTATCGAAAAAACTTAGTAGCTTGGTTAGAGGAAAATTTTAAAAGCCTTGATTCAGATTCACAAACTCGCTTAAAGAAGAATCCATTACGAATTTTAGATTCAAAAAATCCTTCTACTAAGGCACTTCTAACAAACGCACCAAACCTCAAAGATTTCTTATCAAAAGAAAGTAAGGAAAGATTCCAGAAAGTTGAAGATGAACTTACAAAGCTAAGCATTCCATTTGAAGTAAATCCAATGCTAGTAAGAGGTTTGGATTACTACAGCCACACAGCATTTGAGATCACTTCTAGCGATCTAGGCGCGCAATCCACAGTCTGTGGAGGTGGCAGGTATGACGGGCTCGTAGAGCAATTAGGAGGACCTTCTACCCCTGCAATCGGATGGGCCATAGGGATGGAACGTTTGATCTTGTTACTTTCTAGAAACGAACCTGAAACTTACTATTCACCTACCTACTACTTAGTCAATCGAGGTGAGCAAGCAGAGTCCTTTGCCTTAAAGGTTGCACGTGATTTGCGTTATCACAATCAAAATGTCGAACTTGATTTAAGCAGTGCTGCATTTAGCAAGCAGCTCAAAAGAGCCGACAGAAGTGGTGCGAAATGGGCAGTTTTAATAGGTGACACTGAAGCAAAAGAACACGAAGTAATCCTTAAAGACCTTCGATCAAAAAAAGAAGAACGTTCAAAAGAAGAGCGGTTAAAATTGAAGGATTTATTGAAACGATTCTCCTAAATACTCTCTGACACATAGATATGGATTTACTGAAGTGACCAAACCTCTCACTAAAATACGCAACATTTGCTGCATTGGAGCTGGGTATGTAGGAGGGCCCACTATGGCTGTCATCGCAGATCGATGCCCCTTCATAAAAGTGACAGTAGTAGACCTTAATGAAAAAAGAATTGCAGCTTGGAATAGCAAGGATCTAAGCCAACTACCTGTCTATGAGCCAGGTCTAGATGCTGTAGTAAAGCGTGCCCGAGGAAGAAACCTACACTTCTCGACCGAGGTCGACTTAACAATCTCCCAGGCTGACATGGTCTTCATATCGGTAAATACACCTACGAAAACAAAAGGTCTGGGATCTGGTCAAGCCAGCGATTTGCGATGGGTTGAAGCATGTGCCCGCCAAGTAGCAAACTCTGCAGAAGGCCACACCATTGTGGTGGAAAAAAGTACGCTTCCTGTCAGAACAGCTGAAACAGTTCAATCAATCCTGCAAGCTTCTCAAGAGCCTAAGGATGAGCAAACAAAACAAAAAACTTTTGTCGTCTTATCCAATCCGGAGTTCCTTGCAGAAGGCACTGCCATCAGTGATCTGGAATCCCCAGATAGGGTCTTAATAGGAGGTGAAGATTCAGAAGCTATAGAGGCACTGGCTGGAATATATAAAGAATGGGTTCCAGCCGAAAAGATCCTAAGGACAAACCTTTGGAGTAGTGAACTATCAAAATTGACAGCTAATGCTTTCCTTGCACAAAGAATTAGTTCTATCAACTCAGTAGCATCTCTCTGTGAAGTTACAGGTGCTGATGTTAAAGAAGTAGCAAAAGCTATTGGAGCAGATAGTCGAATAGGTACCAAATTCCTAAATGCTGGTCCTGGTTTCGGAGGTAGTTGTTTCAAAAAAGATATCTTAAATCTAGTTTATCTATGTCGACACTTTGGCTTACCTGAAGTCGCTGATTATTGGCAAAAGGTTGTAACCTTAAATACTTGGCAGCAAGATAGAATTGCAAGACTAGTAGTTAAAAAACTATTTGGGACTGTTACTAGCAAGAAAATTGCCTTATTAGGATTTGCATTTAAAGCAGATACAAATGATACTCGAGAGGCTCCTGCAATCCGAATTGCTAAGGACTTATTAGAGGAAGGCGCATGCTTAGCAATATATGATCCAAAAGTAGATGCAAAACAAATAGAAACTGATTTAACACTTCCTCCCAATTATGTATTAGCAGATAAAAGCAGCTCTCCTAAAGAAATAAATAATGCCGAAGGGATTTGGTGGCCAAGTCAAAATGTCAAAGAAGCTGCGCTTGGAGCCGATGCCATTCTCATACTGACTGAATGGGATGAATTTCAATATCTGAACTGGAAAGAGATCGCTCCACTAATGAGACAACCTGCTTGGGTCTTTGATACCAGGTCAGTCGTCAATGCAAATGCTGTTAAATCAACAGGGTTAAGGCTTTGGCGAGTTGGAGATGGCGCACAGTGAGCAAAACATATCTTATAACTGGAGCTGCGGGATTTATCGGCTCCGCTCTGTCTCAACGTTTAATTGACAATGGGGAAAGGGTAATAGGGGTTGATAATCTAAATAGCTATTATGATCCGACATTAAAAAAAGCAAGGCTCTCAAATATAGATTTTAATTCTCAGCATTTGGGTTGGTCTTTTCACAAGTTAGATATCGAAAATAAAGACGCTCTACAAGATTTATTCAAACAAGAAAAACCTGATGTAGTGGTTAATCTTGCCGCACAAGCAGGCGTTAGATATTCCCTTGAAAATCCCAATGCATACATTCAAACAAATCTTGTTGGTTTTGGTCACATACTTGAAGCTTGTAAGCAATTTAATATTGGAAATTTGATTTATGCATCCAGTAGTTCTGTATATGGGGGCAACAAAAACTTGCCTTTCCATGAAAAACAATCTGTCAATCATCCGGTAAGTATTTACGCAGCAACGAAAAAGGCAAATGAGCTCATGGCTCATACCTACAGCCATTTATACAAACTTCCAGCGACAGGCTTAAGATTTTTTACCGTTTATGGCCCATGGGGTAGGCCTGATATGGCGCCGATGATATTTGCAAAATCGATACTTAATGACAAGCCAATTAACGTATTTAATAACGGCAAAATGGAAAGAGATTTTACATATATCGACGACATTGTTGAAGGCGTTCTTCGTTGTTGCTACAAGCCAGCGACTAGTAATGAGACTTTTGATGCGCTTCACCCTGACCCCTCGACATCCTCTGCTCCTCACCGAATTTTCAATATCGGGAACTCAAATCCAACAAATCTAATGAAATTTATCGAGTTACTTGAAGATGCACTAGGCAAAAAAGCTAAAAAAAACTTCCAACCCTTGCAACCTGGTGATGTAGTCGCTACAGCTGCAGATTCAACAGCCCTTAATCAATGGGTTAATTTCAAACCATCTACATCAATTGAGACAGGGATTCAAAAGTTTTCAGCCTGGTATAAGGAATATTATAAAAAATAATTTCTTCTTATATCATCCCAGTAATTGAAATGAGCGAGTAGAATTATATTTGAATCAAATATGTATCTTCAATAATTTTGAGGATGAATACTTTCCAAATTCAATTCACTTGGTTTAATAATTCCATCTTCAGTAATAAAGGAAGTGATCAAATGTGAAGGAGTAATATCAAAACCAGGGTTGAATCCCTTGGTTTTAGATGGTGCAATTCTAACTCTTCCTAATTGATTATTTAATTGCTCACCAATAATCAGCCCTTCAACATGCGTAACTTCATTGTCTGATCTATTTTCAATTTTAATATCAGACAGGCGCTGATATTTATTCCAGTCAATTGTTGAGAAGGGAGTTGCTACATAAAAAGGAACTGAATTATCAAAAGCTGCTAATGCCTTTAAGTATGTTCCTACCTTGTTAAAAGCATCACCACTTCGAGTAACACGGTCGGAACCAACAAAAACAGCATCAACAAGTCCATTTTGCATCAAATGACCGCCAGCATTATCAACAACAAGAGTATGCGGCACTCCTTCTCCAGCTAACTCAAAAGCGGTCAGGTTTGCGCCTTGGTTCCTTGGCCTAGTTTCATCTACCCAAACATGAATACTTATCCCTTTATGAAAAGCTTTATAAATGGGAGAAAGTGCGGTTCCCCAATCAACTGTTGCCAACCAACCCGCATTACAATGTGTAAGTATATTTACTACTTCACCCTTTGAAGATTTCTTTTTCTTATGAGCTAGTTTATAAATTAAATCAAGACCATGATTACCTATAGATTCACATGCTTGGGCATCTTCTTCAGCAATTAAAGTTGCTTCTTGCATTGCAGCTAAAGCCCTTTCGGATGGAGTAAGATGCAAAACCCGTTGATAAATACGGTTCAGAGCCCATTCAAGATTAATAGCAGTTGGTCTTGTAGCTTTCAATTCTTGGAATGCAGTATTTAAACTCAAATCAGTTGGATCCTGTTTCAAAGCAAGCATGAGGCCATATGCTCCAGCAACTCCAATCAATGGGGCTCCACGAACCACCATTGAACTTATAGCGCATGCAACTTCTTTGTAATCTTTAAAAGATTTCGTCAACAGAGAATGAGGCAACTGAGTTTGATCAATAACTCCAATAGATTCACCTCCATTCTCTAACCAAATAGTGCGCCAGGACTTACCATTGATCTTCATAAAGTTAAAATATATATATAAATACTAGCCATAAAAAATGAATTAAATTTAAAATTTAAAGAAAGGAAGACATCTAAAGTAATCAAATCAACAACTATAACTTTGATAAAGGGAAAGGGGGTTAAGGCGAATCAAAGATTGACTCGAAATAATACTCTGGAGATAAAATATATTATGAGGAATCTAGACATATAGAAGTTTCATCAAGGCTTTAGTAACGAATCTAGGATATTAAAATTGATCAAACGATCGCGTAATAGCATTACAGAAGCTATGATTTCTATCAGCAAGGAGGTTGTGATTGGGGTCTTCTAATCCTTTAAACCTAAATGATGCCAAATTAGGGATTCTAGGTGGTAGTGGTGTTTACTACATGGATGAACTTTCAGATATAAAAGAACTAGAAATTAATACTCCTTATGGCAAGCCTTCAGACACTTTAAGAGTAGGCCATCTCAATGGAATGGAAGTTGCTTTTTTAGCCCGTCATGGCCGAAATCACACATACACACCTACTGATGTGCCATATCAAGCAAACATTTGGGCCTTACGTTCTTTAGGAGTCAGATGGATTCTCGCTCCATCAGCTGTTGGCTCCCTTCAAGAGCAAGTTCGACCATTAGACATCGTGATACCCGATCAATTTATAGATCGTACACACCAACGACCGCTTACATTCTTTGCCAGCGGAGCAGTTGCACATGTAAGCATGGCAGATCCCTTTTGCCATTCACTCTCTCGCCTACTGGCTGAGGAAGGCGAGAAACTAATGCCTGAAGGGCGTCAATTGCATAGAAGCGGTACCTATCTTGCAATGGAAGGTCCCGCTTTCTCAACCAAAGCAGAATCAAATTTATACAGAAGTTGGGGATGCAAAGTAATAGGTATGACTAATCACACAGAAGCGAGGCTAGCCAGAGAGGCAGAGATTGCATATGCTTCACTTTCCATGGCAACTGACTATGATTGTTGGCATGAAAGTCATGAAAGCGTCAAAGTTAATCTCGTCATTGATAATCTTCGAGCCAATGCTGACTTAGCAAAGAAAATCATAGCTTCAACAGCAAAAAGAATTGCTTCTACACGACCTATTAGTGAAGCGCACTTTGCATTGAGAGATGGTCTAATGACAGCCAAAGAAAAAGTACCCCCAAACACAAGGCAAAAACTTGATCTTTTTACATCTCCGTACTGGGGGAAATTTCAAAGCTAAATAGCTTAAAAAAATGAGCAGTTCAATAATGAACTGCTCATATATGATGTATTTTCAGAATTAAATATTCTGAGTAAAAACTCCTTATATGCAAAGAAGACCAGAGCTTTTAATTAAGCAAAAGTTTCTTTAAATTGATGATTAGTCCTGGCTGTAGTTAGGCAGAACCAACACCAGTGTATGAACCGTAGAAGAATATGCCGAGAACAAAAATAACAGCAATGCCTCCAGCAGTTGCAACCACCCAAAGTGGTAAAGGACCTTCTGTCCAGCGACGTTCCCATGAAACAGCCGGACGGCCATCTGGAAGCCTATCTGGAAGTCGTCCGTCAGGCCCCTTGATTTTTGTGCTCATAATTCAAAAAGCTCAATTAAAGAAATAACTGGAGAACAAAACTCCCATGACGAAAACCAGCAAAAGACCTAAATAAAGGCTTGTGCGGTTTAATTCAACCGGCAGGTTGTTCGGATTTGGGTTGACTTGCATGACTAGGAAAATAGGTCAATCAACGACGAATGAACTGCATGGCTGCAATAGCGCCAAGGAAAAACACCGTTGGGATAGCCAAGGCGTGAACAGCAAGCCATCTAACCGTAAAGATCGGATAGGCGCGTACCTCCGCGGCTTGGATTGGAGCAGAAGATTGAGACATGGCTTATTTCAGGCGCAGGTCTAGTTGGGATTTGGATTCGAAGCGTTGGCTCACAACTGGAGCCTTGGTCTCAGAAGCCTGGAAATAGGCATCTGGTCTTGGAGTTCCAAATGTGTCATAGGCGAGTCCTGTAGACACAAATAAGAACCCAGCTATGAAGATCGCTGGGAGTGTCACCGCATGGATGATCCAATAACGGACACTGGTGATGATCTCAAAAAACGGGCGTTCCCCGGTAGAGCCGGCAGCCATAACCTCACGCTTATTAGCTTATAGATCTTATCAAGATTGAGCTTCAAGTCTGGGTATGCATGTTCAGCATGGTTACAGAGCGTTGTGCATTTATAAAAAATCAGCCTGCCCAACGAAGCAATGTTCCCCTCTCTCCAAGCACAAAACCCTTGTTTACACCTTGTTCAGAGCCAGGTTTAAACAAAATACGAATGAGATTAGAGGGTTGCTTATCTCCGACTGGATCAACTTTCCAACTGTCCCCTCCGTCGTCACTAACCAACAAAGTTCCATTCCCTCCAGCTAGCCAAATGTTGTTATTTGGATCCCAAGCCATATCTAAATAGTTATAACCATTAGTGATTGGGATAATTGGTCTGGTCCACTCTTCAATATCAGAAGAATCCTTATTAAATCGAATCTCAGCCCCTCTTGAAAGCATCCACAAGCCCCCTTCGGGTTTATATCCAATTGTCTGAACCCTTTTACTGCTAGCTCTTTGATGAGGTTCCCAAACCTCTTGTCCCGGTTCGAGAGTTGCAAAGAAATTACCAAGGCTGCTTACGCTGATATATGAACCATTTGAATCTCTTCGCAAATCTCTAATACCACCAGAAGCATCATTTACTTTCCCCTCCCAAGTGGTTCCAGCATTAGTCGTTTGGTATACAGCACCAGCAGTAGTTGCCAATTCTGCTGAATCTTTACCCAAAGTACTTATTAGGAAAGGCTCTCCAGGCAACTGGCTCCCTATGACTAGGCGAGTCCAATTCTTACCTGAATCATTTGTATGCATTACTAATCCGGGCTGACCAACAATCCAGCCCTCATCTCCACTGAAATCAATACTTATCAGCCTGAAATTTTCTTCATCAGGTAATTCCAATTGCCTTTCACTCCAGGTTTTACCTCCATCATTTGTTTCAAGAATCAACCTATTGGTACCCACTAGAAAGCCATGACTTGCGTCGGAAAAGGCAATGTCTAAAGGATTTGCAGATGTTTCTAGCTGTACTTTCTCCCAAGGACTAACAGAAGCAGTTGGTAGCTTCGTAGTCACACAGCCTCCAAGGCCAATGCCAATGCAAATCACAAGGCAAAGGTTTAGGCAATTAATGATTAAGCGTTTCATGGAAATCAAAGGTTCAATTCAATGAATAAAGGGAAAGGAAGCATGCGACTACAAATGCTAAGCCACCAAAAATTAATACATTCTTCTGACCAGGAGTAAGACTATTCACACCAAAACCATAATTCAAATTTTCTTCAAATCCGCTGGGTTTAGATCTTGGTCCAATATCACGGAAAATCTCTACTCCAGCCCTGCAGACAGGGCAGCGGAATTTTCCCTGATCTAAATCCTTGAAAGCTGTGCCAATTGCAATCCCAAACTTTTTAACCCCCTCCTGTGGGTCATACACATAGCCACAACTCCTGCATTCAAAAAGATGCAAGGAAGTATCTTGAGGGTTTTCTGAAGATTTCATCCCAGATGATGAGTTTCCCTGTATACCAGGTTGGATACCTTTATTGGACTCCGACATGTCTTTTAAAGAAATTGGTTCATTACTAAACGATGCTCTCCAAAGCAATACAACTCTATCGGCGCGAGCCTAATTTCAAGTAATGCGAGACTTATAACAACCAAGCCCTTCCTATGTTTTCTTTACCGGGCTACGACGCCTTCCTGGGTTTCTTAGTTATTTCAGCGGCAGTCCCAGTATTGGCATTAGTTACAAATAAATTTGTTTCTCCAAAAAGCCGTTTAGGCGAAAGAGAGCTTACCTATGAATCAGGCATGGAGCCTATTGGAGGAGCCTGGATTCAATTCAATATCCGTTATTACATGTTCGCACTTGTTTTCGTTATTTTTGATGTAGAAACAGTTTTTCTCTACCCCTGGGCCGTTGCATTTCACAAACTAGGAATCTTGGCCTTTATAGAGGCACTTGTTTTTATTGCAATCCTTGTGGTTGCTCTTGCTTATGCATGGCGCAAGGGCGCCCTCGAATGGAGTTAACCCTGTGACCAACGGCAAATCTATAGAAACAATTCGGGACCTACGTGCTGCGAGCTGTAGCCCAATAGAAGCTCCGAAAGTAACCAGCGACCTAAGTGAGAACATAATTCTCACAAGCTTGGATGATCTTCACAACTGGGCTCGTTTAAGCAGTTTGTGGCCTCTTTTATATGGAACTGCTTGCTGCTTCATTGAATTTGCAGCTTTAATTGGTTCCAGATTTGACTTTGATCGCTTCGGGCTAGTACCTAGAAGCTCTCCCAGGCAAGCAGATCTACTAATAGTGGCAGGCACTGTCACCATGAAAATGGCCCCTGCCTTAGTTCGACTTTACGAGCAAATGCCAGAACCAAAATATGTAATTGCAATGGGCGCATGCACAATTACTGGAGGAATGTTTAGCGCCGACTCGACTACTGCAGTGAGAGGTGTTGACAAATTAATACCTGTAGACCTTTATCTCCCTGGTTGTCCTCCTAGACCTGAAGCAATATTTGATGCAGTAATCAAGTTGAGAAAAAAAGTTGGAGATGAGTCAATTGCAGAGCGCCAAAAATTAAATCAATCACATAGGTACTTAACTGTTAAACATAACCTTAAAAAAGTCACTCCAAAAGTAACCGGGTCTTATCTATCAGCCAAGTCCCAAAAAACAGCTATAGAACCTGGACTAGAAAATGAATTTTCGCCAGGTAAAATCAACAAAGAATATGTAAATACATCTGAAAATCTATACAACAAAACTAACGACAAATGACTGAGAAAAATTCCAATCAAGAAGCTGCAGAATCTAACCGGAAAAATGATTCTGAAGTAACTTCACAGCCAGCCTCAGGCCCTATCAGTCAATGGCTTTCAGCCAAGCTTCTGCCACACAATTGTCTAGAGCCAGATCATATTGGAATTGAATTACTTTCTATAAAACCAAATGACCTGTACTTAATAGTTGAAGCCCTAAAGAATGATGGGTTTGATTATCTCCAATGTCAAGGTGGATATGATGAGGGAGCAGGAAGAAATCTAGTTTGTTTTTATCATTTAATTGCTATGAATGAATTAGCACCACAAAGTGGTGAATTTATAGAGCAAAAGCCTAGAGAAGTTCGTTTAAAAGTTTTTTTACCTCGTGATGGAGATCTAACTGTTCCAAGCCTTTACAAATTATACAAAGGTGCTGATTGGCAAGAAAGAGAAACTTTTGACATGTTTGGCATAAACTTCGATGGCCATCCTCACCCTAAGAGGTTGCTGATGCCAGAAGATTGGAAAGGATGGCCTTTAAGGAAAGATTATGTGCAACCAGATTTTTACGAGATGCAAGATGCTTACTAATATTCTCTTTTGTACTGGCGGTAAAAACGCATAATTGCTATTGAAAGACTTCTAGGATCATGACGCAAAGTTGAAGTTGGCCTTCGACCTTGAAGAGGTGCCTCCATGACTTCATAACCTTCTGAGTTCAAAGCCAAGCCATCGCAAACAACTGGTTCTGCTCCTTTAGCTCGGTAATAATCAATCAAAGGGCTTGGAGGCATTTCTTCTTGAGCAAGCACTGCACTAAAAATTCTTTTACCAATTCCTAAAGTTGCCAATTGCGCTTCAATTGCCCTCAAATGACCTCGAACATCCAATCCATCTGTTTCACCAGGCTGAGTCATTAAATTGCATATATAAAGCTTTGGGGCACTGCTTTTTTGAATAGCTTCAACAATCTCTGGAACAAGAAGGTTTGGAAGTAAAGATGTATATAAACTACCAGGCCCCAACAGAATAAGTTCTGCATTGGCAATTGCTTCAAGCGCCCTAGGCAAAGCAGGAGGATCAGCAGGTAAACACCCCATCCTGACTATTGGACTAGAAGCATTACCAATATTTGATTCCCCTTCTAAACGATCACCATTTTCTAATTCGGCCCAAAGTCGAACATCAACATTAGTTGCTGGGACAACCTGTCCTTGTACCGCTAAAACCCTGCTTGAAGCTGTTATAGCAGTCTCAAGATTCCCAGTAATTGCAGTTAGTGCAGATAAAAACAAATTGCCAAAGCTGTGGCCTTCAAGACCACTCCCAGCAGAGAAACGGTATTGAAATAATCTCGTCAATAATGGTTCTTCACTAGAAAGTGCTGCTAAACAATTTCGGATATCTCCTGGTGGTAAAACTCCAAGCTCACGTCTCAATATGCCACTACTCCCACCATCATCTGCAACGGTAACAATCGCTGTTATTCGGCTGCTATATCGCTTTAACCCACTAAGAAGAGTCGACAATCCAGTTCCACCACCAATAGCAACAATGTTTGGCCCACGATTCAACTTGCTTTTAGCTCGAAGGGCATCCACCAAAACCGTATCTTTATCCGGAGCCAACGCCTGTTGAATAGAGCCAAAACTTCTACTTTGCCCCCATAGCAAAAGTCCTGCACCTAAAAGCAAGACTAAGGGTCCAGTAATAGTTCTAGGTAAAACTGTTGTGACTAAATCCAACAGCCATTCAAGAAAATCAATAGTCCAATAAATTGGTTTTAAGTCAGCCCAAATTGCTCCACCTAAAAGGGCCATTAAAAGTCCTAAACCTGAGGTCAGCATCCACCGCTTTACAACTAAGCCCGGCAATAACCATCTAAAAGCTCTTCGAGAGCGTGTCACCAGATCTCTTTGCAAGCCCATGCCAACAAAGTTTTGACGTACTCGCTTGCGAGACATGTACTGAAGAGAACGATGTTTTAAAAAGGGGCGTTTTTGCGAAGTCAAATTTAAAACCCAGCCTCACTGCAAATGTTTTTTGAACTCTAAAGAACCTTCTCTAATTCCACATTCAAGGCAAGATTAGAGAAGTGAATTCCACGTCCCTAATAGTGCCTCAAACTAAACCCGTGGTCGAGATGTTGAATCTGACAATGCAATGGGGATCTAACAAAGTGCTAGACCAAATCAACTTGAAAATGAGCCCGGGCGAGCGAATTGCAATAGTTGGGCCGTCTGGATGCGGCAAATCAACGCTTTTAAGGGTTCTAGCTGGCTTGTTATTACCATCAAACGGTTTGCTTAAGTTATTTGGAAACACACAGAACTATCTGCGTCTTGACCAAGAGGATCCTCCAGATGTTCGACTTGTCTTTCAAAACCCAGCTCTTCTTGCATCTTTAACTGTCGAAGAAAATGTAGGTTTTCTTCTCAAGCAAAGTGGTGATATAAGTCAAGATTTAATTCATCAAGAAGTCATTAAATCCCTTAGGGAAGTAGGGTTATATGATGTTGCAGATAAATTTCCTGGCCAGCTAAGCGGCGGCATGCAAAAACGAGTTAGTTTTGCGAGGGCTCTAATTAACAATCCAACAAAAACTAAAAACTCCATGCCATTACTTCTATACGATGAGCCCACAGCAGGATTAGATCCGGTAGCATCTACACGAATTGAAGATTTAATTGTTCAAACAACATCAGTTGCCCAAGGTTGTTCAATTGTAGTCAGTCATGTAAAGACAACAATCGAAAGGACATCTAACAGGGTTTTAATGCTTTATGACGGCCGCTTTCAATGGGATGGGTCAATAGAAGACTTTAGAGAAAATAAAAATCCTTATGTTGAACAATTTCGAACAGGTAGTCTGCAAGGACCAATGCAACCTACTGAATTTTAACTATCATGCGTCGCAGCCTTCGTGATGCAATTGTTGGGCTTTCCATAGTCAGTGGAATAGTTGGATTCGGAGCAGCCATGCTTTGGCTCCAAGGAATAAAGCTTGGCTCCAACAACTGGAAAATCACCGCAAGTTTTAATGATGCCACCGGTTTGGCTGAGCGAGCGCCAGTAACCTATCGAGGGATATTGGTTGGTTCAGTTGTCAAAATCAATGTGACCCGTCAATCTGTTGAAGCTAATCTCGAAATAAGCCAAAATGATTTAATTCTCCCTAAACCAGTTTTTGCGAAGGTCATAAACAGCTCTCTATTGGGTGGAGATGTTCAAGTCGCTTTGATAAGCAAAGGCAATCCAAATATTTCCACCTTGCTTACACCAAGTTCTGATAATTGCCCATCAGAAAAAATCCTTTGTGCAGGCGACATGATTCAAGGCCAAGCACTCATGAATATTTCAACTTTAACTGAAGAATTTGAAAAGATTTTAGAAAAGGCAGATAAACAGAATGTTGTCTCTAGCTTGGTTGACTCAACTGAACAGTTTGACAAAACACAAAAAAATCTTGATGAGCTAATTGTGCAAGTAAAAGAAGAAATAGCGAGGGCAGAGCCTATAATTACAAACCTAAAATATGCAACTATGCATATTAATAATATACTCGCATCATTAGATAATCCAGACACAATTAACGACCTAAAAAAAACCGCTCAATCTACAAGGTCAATTACTGAGAAATTTGATGAATTAAGTGGTGATGTCGTAAAGATAATGGATGATCCTGAACTAATGAGTGCAGTAAAGAATGTAACCATAGGTCTTGCTGAACTCTTTAATGAACTTTATCCAGCAAGGCTGAAAGACAAAAACTAATAATTGAATTTTTAAATTAATTAACTGCTGCAATTGCCTCCATTGCAACTGCAGCAATTGCCTGATCACTTGCTTTTGGCAATTGTACATATTTACCACCCGCAGCCTCTGCAAGATCCTTACCCATCCCACTGCCAATAAACTTTCTTTCAGTGTCAATTACTAAAAGCTTTATACCAAGATTTCTATACCTTCCTGCAACATCAAGTACTTCCTGTTTTAAATCCACTGAATCTTCGCCTTCAAGCTCTGGCTGACCAAGTGATTTCCCCAAGGGGACATTGCCACGCCCATCAGTAATTGCTACCACAACGACTTGCCCCAAATCGCCAGTAGCAAGTGCATTGGCCCCAACTCTAGCGGCCTGGGTGAGACCGTGCGCAAGGGGAGATCCTCCTCCGCAAGGCATAGTTTCAAGTCTTCTTTTGGCTGCTGTAATTGATCTAGTTGGAGGCAACAAAACTTCTGCCTGATCCCCTCTAAAAGGAATTAGTGAAACTTCATCTCTATTCTCATAAGCCTCAGTAAGCAAACGGATTACAGCTCCCTTTGCACTCTGCATCCGATTAAGAGCCATTGATCCACTTGCATCAACCAAAAAAACCACCAAAGCTCCAGCTTTTCTCTGAAGCAACTTTGCTCGTAAATCACTTTCCTCAACAACTACTTTTCGTTCTGGCTGCCTTATTCGACGAGCTTTCTGATAAGGAGCAGCTGCTCTTAAAGTCGCGTCAATGGCTATTCGACGAACAGGACCCCTCGGTAAGACTGGCTTTACATACCTTCCTCGGCTATCGCTAAGCACATTTGACCTGCTGCCACTATTGCCGCTTTTCGATTTCGATGAAGAAAAAAGCAATAGGTCTGGATCAATTGCACATGCCTCAGGATCAAGCATGAACTCTTCTGGTACTGGGGGAGTTGCCTCCTCAGGATTCTCATCATCTTCCTGATCATCTTCTTCTTCAGAATCATCTTCTTCGTTCTGATCATTTTGTTGCTGTTGCTCTTGCTCTTGCGGTGGAGGGGGCTCCATTTGCTCTTCTTGAGGGGGGATCTGCAATGAGCGAGGGGCTATAACAAGCCTCACGGCGACTTGAAGATCATCAGCATTTACCTTGTCTCTGCCACTTAAAGCGGCATGAGCACATGCAACTCGAACAGCATAAAGTTCGGATCTATGACCTTCCACTCCTCCTCGTATTGCTTCATTAACCAAATAAGAAATCTGTTCCTCAGTTATTCGAATATCTTTTAGCCACTGCCTCGCAATGAGCAATTGAGTAGAAAGGGCATCAGTTTCTTGCTCCCACTTTTTTGCAAAGCTTGCAGTGCATTCTCCATGCTGAATAGCGGCTTGCGTGATTTCGACTCTTTGTTCATTGGTAATTATTTGATCGGCTGACAAAACAATCGCGAATCTATCCAGTAAATGATCACGAACAGCTCCTTCCTCTGGATTATATGTAGCTATTAACAAAGGGCGGCAAGGATGGCTCAAGCTCAAACCCTCCCTTTCAACTCGATTCTCACCAGCACCAACTGCTGCAAGTATCAAATTAATTATTCCGTCTTCCAAAAGATTCAATTCATCTACATAAAGAACCCCTCTATGGGCCTCTGCTAATAGGCCTGGCTGAAAAACAGGAGTACCAGAGGCCAAAGAAGCTGTTACATCTACAGCCCCAACTAATCGATCTTCTGTTATGCCAAGAGGAACTTGAATAAAAGGTGCTTGGATAACACGTTTTGGATATTGATTAACAGCTTTATCTTCAGAATCTACTCCTCTAATATTTTGCATCAATGCCTTGGTTGCTACATCCCATTCATCTTGAAAATATGGATCTAAATTACGTCCTATAGGAAGCTGAAATGTTTCTGAATCTTTAGAAGCAATTATCTGCTCACAATCAAGCACCTCAATTGGTGGCATAAGTGCATGCAACCCCCTAGCTAAAACTGATTTACCTGTTCCGCGACCGCCTGCAATTATGACTCCTCCTAAACCAGGATCAACAGCTGCAAGCATTAAAGCGAGCTTAAGAGTTCCGTGACCAGTAACTGCTGCCAGTGGAAATGCGCGGCTAGCTACATCTTTCTCCTTACGTTCATAAGAGAGTGAGTTATTAGAAATAGATGTTGATCCACTTGCCGCCATTGTAATTCCAAACAAAAACGTTCCCCCCTTGCCTCCATAATTAGCAGATGAACATCTCTAATATTCAAGAGCCGAGAACTCTTGCAATTGCTTTAGGAGCCAATCTTCCCAGTAAAGCAGGAGGACCATTAAACACTTTAATAGCAGCAAGGCCAAAGATCGAACAAACCATTTGCGAATGGTTAAAAGTCCTCCTTGCAGAGCAAAACCAAACCAAACAAGGTTCTGAAGATTTGCGATGGCGCTGGTCGTCTTTATTCGAAACTAAAGCCTTTGGAGGGCCTACTGAACAACCTAATTATGTCAATGCAGTTTTAGTTCTTGATGGTCCAAGGCTTAAAGCAATAAGACCTACTGAAAGAGCTGCAAAAAAATTATTAGAGCGATTTTTAATAATTGAAAACAAATTTGGACGCTCTCGAACGAATTCGAAAGACCGATGGGGGCCACGAACATTAGACATAGATCTTCTCGCCTGGGGAGACCTACATGTCAAGACAAAACCTCTCCAATTACCTCATCCTCGATTAATTGAGAGGAGTTTTGTTGTCGTACCATTAGGATGTGCACTTTGCAAAGGAGATGAAGCCCCAATCCGACTTGCAGGTAATAGCAAATGGGAAGAATAAGGAAAGTTAAATAAAAGACTTATTGTTTAGATGGTGGTCCTAAGAACTTTTGCTTTCAATCTAAATGATTCCTTCACCAGGTTCAGAGCCTTCAAAGATTATAAAAAATATCGCTCATCTGGATGCAAAGAAAATCCGATTTGAAATTAACCAAATTGAATTACCCATCGGAATAAAAGGAGTTTTTGGCACAATTCAACATCCAGGTGCTGCTTTAGCAGTCCCAATAACTGATGACGGAAAAATTATTTTGTTACGTCAATATAGATTCGCTGTTGGCCAAAGAATTCTGGAATTCCCGGCAGGGACACTTGAGGAAGGAGAAGATCCTCTAACGACTATGCAAAGAGAGCTTGCAGAAGAGGCCGGATTTGAGGCTGCTCAATGGGATTCTCTTGGCCCAATGCTTCCTTGTCCAGGATATTCAGATGAAATAATTCACTTATTCTTAGCTAGGAGTCTTAAGCCTCTAAAAGAAAGACCTCCAGGAGATGAAGATGAAGACCTAGAAGTACTGATGATGTCTCAAGATGAACTTGAACAAGCCTTTACAAATAAAGCACAGTCCCTAGATGGGAAAAGCATAGCTGGATGGTTTAGAGCTAAAGAATTCTTAAAAACTTAAACTTGATGTTTGGAATTTAATGCTTAATTGACTATATAAATAGCTGGATAAATATTCCTTGCTTACCTCTAGATCATTTCATTTAACTTCTAAACTTGATTGCAAATTAATTTGTTTTTATTGAGTCATTAATTCTCTAAGAGTTTTCACAACATGCTTTTGTTGTTCTAGGCTGATCTCAGGAAAAATAGGGAGACTTAGTACCTGGGAGCAGATACTTTCAGTTACAGGCAAGCTACCTACTTGATAACCAAGATTCTTATATGCTGGCTGTAGATGGATTGGGATTGGATAGTAAATAATAGTATTTATTCCTTGTTTCTTCAGATTCTCCTGCAGCCAAGATCTAACCGAATTTCTCAATAAATAGCCACTGCTATCATGACTTTCAGGTTGAATAGTTTCAGCAACTAAGTATTCCTTTTCAGGAAAATCAATTACCTTAACTACAAATTGATTCCAACCATGCTGAATAGATTTATCAAAGTCTATATGAGGTAATTCCAGCCCTGGCAAGTTCTTCAAAAGCTCTATATACCTTTCTGCTACTAATGCTCTATTCGCAACCCAATTAGAAAGGTGAGGTAATTTAATGTTTAATATTGCCGCCTGCAAGGCATCCAAACGACTGTTATAGCCCAAATCTGTATGTACATAGCGACGAGACATTCCATGCACTGCAAGTTCACGAATTTTTTTTGCCAAATCACCATCCTTTGTTACAACAGCTCCCGCATCCCCTGCCGCACCAAGATTTTTTGTTGGGAAAAAGCTGAAGCAACCCACATCTCCCCAGCTCCCTACATCACGTCCACTCCATTTAGCACCAGAAGCTTGAGCACAATCTTCTATAACCTTTAAACCATATTTTTCAGCTATACAGAGAATTCTCTCCATATTCACTGGATAGCCAAAAAGGTGCACAGGCAAAATTGCCTTCGTGTTTTTCGTAATAGCATCTTCTAATTGATCTAGGTCAATTAAAAAAGTACTTGGATCAACTTCTACAAAAACTGGTTTAGCACCAACAGCACTAATCGCTTCAGCTGTTGCAAAGAAGCTAAATGAGCAGGTAATAACTTCATCACCAACACCTATTTCTAGGGCTCGCAAGCCAAGAATCAATGCATCAGTTCCACTGTTACAGCCAACGACATAAGGCACCCCAACATTCGCTGCAAAAGATTCTTCAAAATCTTTGACTTCCTGCCCACCTATATATTGTCCACTCCTTAGGACTCTTAATGCAGCAGCATCAAGATCATTACCTAGGTCGGAGAGTTGCTTTGAAAGACTAAAAGGAGGCACCTGCATAGAAGGCACCTTAAGGCTTGCCGGATCCAGACTGGCTAAAAATCATTCCGTGCAAGCAATTAAACAACCCAAGAGGGCTCATAACCTCGCTTCCATTTGATATTGCATCCAATAGAAGGCTTTTGATCTTGAGATGGCAACTTACCTGATAAAACTGCATTTAAAGCACTTCGAAGATCTTGTCCAGTGACTGGGACTGTATTGCCAGGGCGGCTGTCATCTAACTGACCTCGATAACATAACCTCTGGCCTCCATCTTTTAAAGGTGAAAAAAGAAAAAAGTCAGGGGTACATGCTGCTTTAAGAGACTTAGCCAAGCTTTGATCCAAATCTAAAAGGTATGGGAAACTCCAACCAGAAGCTTTGGCTTGTTTAGCTAAAAACTCAGGGCCATCCTGAGGGTGTGACTCAAGACTATTGCTAGCAATTGCAAGAATCTTGATTTGATCGCCAAAATCAACATCTAAATTTGTGAGTTCAGACTCAACATGCTTAACAAATGGGCAATGAGCACATATAAACATCAATAACAGAGGCTTATGTGGAATCACCTCGCTAGAAAAGGAAGTGATTCCTCTATCAAGGGATGGATCACTTAGGCCAGTATCAGGGACAATCTGAAGCTCAAACTTGGGAAGTTTTGTTCCCAATGGAAGCATTGTGGAGTTAGTTCGAGCCATGATTAAAAAGCGTGAAGATGTTTTTTAGTTAGTCTTCATGGAGAAATTGAGGCAGTTTCACAAGGAAGCTACCTACGTACGAGAGAATCTTATAAATCTTTCAAGTAATTTCTTACAGATGCTTCTCGATCTAAGCGGCAAAAAGATCCTTGTGACAGGAATAGCTAACAACCGATCAATTGCATGGGGAATTGCCCAACAACTTCATTCAGCAGGTGCGGAGCTAGGGATCACCTATCTTCCTGACGAGAAAGGAAGGTTTGAGACAAAAGTAAGGGAGCTAACTGCACCCTTAAACCCAAGTCTTTTTCTACCCCTGAATGTTCAAGATAATTCCCAAATAAAAGAAGTTTTCAATGCCATCTCAGACAAATGGGGGAACCTTGATGGCCTAGTTCATTGCCTCGCTTTTGCTGGTAAAGAAGAGCTTATTGGCAATTACAGCGACACTTCGGTTGAAGGGTTTTCACGTGCTTTAGAAATAAGCGCTTACTCGCTTGCTCCACTATGCAAATACGCAAAACCTCTTTTTACCGAAGGGGCTGGGGTGGTTACTTTGACTTATCTTGGTGCAGAAAGGGCTATTCCTAATTACAACGTAATGGGTGTCGCAAAAGCTGCTCTTGAGGCATCTGTGCGTTATTTATCAGCTGAGCTTGGGAATGATAAACAAGTTCGCGTAAATGCAATAAGCGCTGGCCCAATTAGGACATTGGCCAGCTCAGCGATTGGAGGAATTCTAGAAATGATTCACAATGTGGAAGAAAAATCTCCCTTAAGAAGAACTGTTACCCAGGTTGAAGTAGGAAATACAGCCGCTTTCTTGCTGAGCGATCTATCAAGTGGTATCTCAGGACAAACTATTTACGTTGATGCTGGCTACTGCATTAATGGAATGTGATTTACATGCATACACCCTTCTGCATCTTTGGGAAATATGACTAAAAACCGAAATGGCCAAATTCATCGTGTTACCAAAGAAACTGACGTGATGGTCAGATTAAATCTTGATGGCAAGGGTCAATGCAACGTAGAAACTGGAATTGCCTTCCTTGATCACATGCTCCAACAAATTGCCAGTCATGGCCTTATAGATTTAGAAATTAAAGCAAAAGGTGATACCCATATAGATGATCATCACACTAATGAAGATGTAGGCATTGCATTAGGGCAAGCCCTTTCTCAAGCGCTAGGAGACCGATCTGGAATCAATCGCTTTGGGCATTTTGCTGCACCCCTAGATGAGGCTTTAGTTCAAATAACCCTTGACTGTTCTGGCAGACCTCATTTGAGTTACCTACTAGAAATACCAACTGAAAGAATAGGTAGTTATGACACAGAGCTAGTTAAAGAATTTTTTGTGGCTGTTGTAAATAACAGTGGTCTAACACTACATATACATCAGTTAAGTGGTACAAATTCTCATCATATTGTTGAAGCATGCTTTAAAGCATTTGCTCGAACTCTGAGAATGGCTTCAGAGTTTGATAGCAGAAGAAAAGGGAGTGTTCCTAGCAGCAAAGGCCTATTGGAACAAGCAGGATTGCAAAATCAAACTTAATGGTCGATAAAAGAAATATCTCGCAAACAAACAAATTTTCCGCCATGATTAATATCCCGTCTAATCAATCAAGTGACTAAGTCTCTAGCAAATGCAAGATTAGAAAGTGTAACTAGTACTTTTGATAAAGCAGATTGGGCTAGTGCATACTGCAATGTTGAAAAAGAATTAACCAATTGTCCATTAGAAGTCTTAAAAGGTGAAATCCCAAGAGAACTAAATGGAGTGCTATATAGGAATGGGCCTGGAAGACTTGAGAGAGGCGGGCAATGGATTCACCACCCTTTTGATGGTGATGGGATGATCTGCGCCTTTAATTTCAAGAATGGGTCTGTAAATCTTACCAATAAGTTTGTAAGAACTAAAGCCTGGCAAGAAGAGGAAAAAGCAGGAAAGTTTCTCTATCGAGGAGTATTTGGCTCACAAAAAAAAGGAGGAATAATTGCAAATGCATTTGATGTGCGTCTCAAAAATATTGCAAATACACATGTTGTGAAATTAGGGTCTGACCTTTTGGCTCTTTGGGAAGCATCTAGCCCTCACGCCCTAGACCCAACCACATTAGAGACAAAAGGAATAACTACTCTCAAAGGCACGCTGCACCCCGGGGAAGCTTTTAGTGCACATCCCCGCTTTGATCCTGGTCACAATGGTGGAAGGCGAATGGTGACCTTTGGGGTCAAAACAGGTCCAAAGAGTACGCTTAGGTTGATGGAGTTTGGGATAGAAGGTGAAAAATCAGGCGAATTAATTAATGAAAGGAAAGATATGTTCAATGGTTTTGCTTTTCTACATGACTTCGCTATAACTCCAAACTGGGCAATTTTCCTGCAAAATGCAATTTCTTTTAACCCACTCCCTTTCCTAATTGGTCAAAAAGGAGCCGCCCAATGTTTATCATCTCAACTTAATAGACATTCGAAATTCTGGCTAATTCCTCGCGAGTCTGGATTATTTGCAGGAAATCGACCAAAAATCATAAATGGGCCAAAAGGTTTTGTATTCCATCATTTAAATGCTTGGGAAGAAAACCAAGAGGTTATTTTAGATAGCATTTATTACCAAGACTTTCCTTCAATCGAACCTAAACAAGATTTTCGGGAAATTAATTTCGACTCAATCCCAGAAGGAATTCTCAAGAGATCAAAAATTAATTTATCAACAAACACAGTAACAACAAATACTCTTAGCAAGCAATGTTGTGAGTTTGGGATGGTAAATCCTTGTCTTGAAGGGATGCCTGCTCGCTACAGCTGGATGGCAGTATCAGAAATCAAGAGTGGCAATGCTCCACTACAGGCAATAAAAAAACTTGACTTAATTAATAAAGAAGAAGTCTTCTGGAGTGCCGCCCCAAGAGGCTTTGTTGGCGAGCCTCTATTTGTAAGTAGGCCTAATTCGAAAAAAGAGGATGATGGCTGGGTTCTATGTATGATATGGAATAGTAAAACAAATTCCACGGGATTAGTAATACTTGAAGCAGAGAATCTTACAGAGCAAGCCATTCTAAAGTTGCCTATTAAAATTCCACATGGCCTACACGGTAGCTGGGTGGATTCAATATAAATATAATGCTCTCTGAAAATTAATTAATAATCTTTCCTCAAAAGCTCTTCAAGCAAGGGCTCAAACGAACTGAATGCATTTCCTCGATGGCTGATCTTTTTTTTCTGTTCTGGATCCATTTGAGCAAAAGTAAGGCCCGTGCCTAATTTTTCAAAAATTGGATCATAGCCAAAACCTCTTTCACCCCTAGGTGCAGACGAAATAAAGCCTTCGCAGCGACCTTCAACTTCTAGTAGAGTTTTTTTCTGCGGCGCAGCAAGGCATAAGGCACAGATAAAATAAGCTGATCTTGTTTTCGAAGCTTGCAGTTCAGCAAGCAATTTACTTACCCTTTCTTTATCAGTCTTTGCATACCTAGCTGAATGAATTCCAGGCCTACCAAATAAGGCATCTACACATAAGCCAGAATCATCAGCAAGTGCCCATTCGCCAGTAAAGTTTGCAATTTCTATTGCTTTAATACGTGCATTATCTGCAAAAGTACTGCCAGTTTCTTGCACGTCTATCTCTTCAGGCTGAGCAATTAAATCAACTGAAAACTTGCAAAAAAATTCTTTAAACTCTTTGAACTTCCCTAAATTCCTACTTGCCAAGACAATGCGCTTATTCATAACTAAATTAATCAAGCCTTTTGAGCAAAATCTTTTGCCCAAGTTAAGTCAAGTGCAACTAGCTTTGGATTTGGTGCCTCAGAATAAATTCTAAGCAAAGGTTCTGTTCCAGAGAAACGAAACATAATCCAATGGAATTTATCTAGAATTAATTTAACCCCATCAGTACGGACAACTTCCTTAACTGGCTTTTGGTTAACTAATAAAGGAGGGTCTTTAGAAAGTAATTCTTCTAAACGAGTTCTTGTCATCATATCAGGCAACTGTAGATCAAAACGATCATAATGGCTATCTCCAAATTTCCTTTTTATTTCTCTTAAACGTACTCCTAGAGGCTTACCTTCTGTAATCAAAGCTTCAAGCAATAGCAATGCGGTGTACAAAGCATCTCTTTCAGGCAAATGTGCACCAAATCCAATTCCACCAGATTCTTCACCACCAATCAAGATATTATCTGAAAGCATTTGTTCGGCAATATATTTAAAGCCAACAGGAAGTTCACGGACCTCCCTGTTGTATTCTTTGGCAATTTTCGTCATCAAATCAGAGCCGCTAACTGTTTTCAAGACTGCGCCAGGTAATTTCTTCACCCTAGCTAAATGATCTATAAGTAAAGGCATTAATAGTTGAGTACTACAATAACTACCAACTTCATCTATGGCTGCAATTCTATCCCCATCACCATCAAAAACAATCCCAATGGTAGGTTTTCCATTCTGTCCTAAATACTTTACTGATTTAGTTATTTGATAGAGATACTTTGACAGTGGTTCAGGTGGATAGCCCCCAAACAAGGGATCTCTTTTCTCACGAATTTCCTCAATTATTTGATTATCTAACGCACCAAATAAGTCCCGTATACAACCAGCAGCAGAACCATGCATAGGATCAATAATTACATGCAGAGACATATCTTTAAGACCTTGCAAAATAAATGGAATATCAAATTTCTTTTTCAAACAGTCTAGATGCTCTTGCCTCGCATCAAAACGCTGAATCTCTCCAGATCTTGGAGAGATTACACCTCCAGCTAACAATCTTTTTTCAACAGCCTTTGTAAAGTCTCCATCAACCGAACCACCAAAAGGACCTTTTATTTTTAGCCCCAACCATTCCGGCGGGTTGTGACTGGCTGTTACAACCAATGCACCTAATGCTTTTCGATTCAATACTGCCCAACTACAAGCGGGGGTAGGCAAAGCCGTTTCAGTCAAGAGAGGTTCTAATTCGCAGCCTCTAACAGCAGCAGCTATGGCCTCAGCAAACTGTGGAGCTAAAAATCTTCTGTCATATCCAATTACGACAGTTCTACTGTTTAAATCCGATGGTGCTCTGTATTGCAGTTCTTGTGCAGCAGCAGCAGCGACGGGGAGCAGCCGCTCGAGATTAAAATCAACCCCCAAAACTCCACGCCAGCCATCTGTTCCAAAACGAATTGGAGAAAGGGATAAGGGGATTGAATTTGACACAGTATTAATGAATAAAGAATCAATGCACAACAATCCAATAACTTAACCTCAACTAATGGGTAAAAACCCTCTCGGTAAAAACCTGCTTACAGAACGACTATTAAGAAGTTGGGTCCGCTGTCCTAGAAAAGCATGGCTTGATCTCCATGGAGATAGCAAGCAAAGGCTCTGGACTGCTCATAGAGCTCTTCAATTAGATCATCAACAGAACAGTTTTACTGCATTCATAAAAGTAAAGCCTGGGAAAGGCATAACAGCCTGCGAACAAGGCTCCTCAGCAGTAATAGGAATAAGACTTAAAGGAATATCTCATAACGGATTCAAACTTGAAAGCCATCCAAGCCTTCTTCAAAAAGTTCCTGGCGAAAGCTGTTGGGGGAATTTTGGATATAGACCTGTCATTGCTAGGCAAGGGAAAAGGCTTACTAAAGAGCATAAATTGGCTTTAGCCCTGGAAGGACTCCTACTTGGCCATGTACAAGGTTCATTAGTCAGGGAAGGATTGGCTGTATCAAAAACAAAAAATGGAGTGGAGTTAGAAACAATTTCTTTTACTAAAAAACTAGAAAAACAATTAAAAGAGTCACTTTGCAAATTAACAAGCGATTTAATCAAAGAGACGCCTCCTCCAATCACAGCTGATAGGCGTAAATGTTCAATATGTTCATGGAGAGGAATATGCAATTCAGAAGCATCATTAAATGGCCACCTAAGCGAAGTAAGCGGCATTGGCGCTCGCAGAAGTGAATTGCTTCATGATTTAGGGATTAGAAATATAAGCGAATTGGCTGCATATAAACCTACTGACTTAGCTAGAAAACTTGAATCTTTTGGGGAGCAGCATGTAGAAATCGCACAAAAAATTATTTTTCAGGCCAAGGTTCAAGCAAGAAATTTACCCGAAAGGTTCGATAAAAATAAAGTATTTCCGGAAATAAATGGTCAAGAAAAGCTATTAATCTATGATATTGAATCAGATCCTGATTATGGGGAAAACTTTCTACATGGATTTATGTACTTAGAACGAAGTTCATCTGGGGCATGGGATCTAGATTCAGCAAAATATCAGCCATTACTAGTTCTAGAAGAATGCAAAGAATCCAATTCTTGGAGTATATTAAAAAGTCACCTAAGCTCATATCCTAATATTAAAATATTACATTATGGCGAAACAGAGCCTTTAACCGTCATTCGCTTAGCTAAAAAAGCTGACATTACAGACTTAGAACTAAAAAACCTTAAAAATTGTTTTATTGATATCCATGACCGACTAAGAAAACATTGGCGTCTACCTTTAAATAACTATAGTCTCAAATCTGTAGCTGGATGGATTGGTTTTAATTGGAGCCAAAATGGATCCGAAGGGGCTAAAGCACTTTTGTGCTGGAGACAATGGAAAAGGGAAAAGCTATTCAACTATAAAACTAGTTCCAAGCCTTTGGAATGGATTCAAAAATACAATAAAGAAGACTGCCTCGCCACTTGGGCAGTTACAGAGTGGTTGCTACGTCAGGATGAATAATAAAAAATTAATGCTTGATATCTTTTAAGGATTTAAATCCAAGTGGGATTTTAATACTAACAATTTGAGACTTAGACATGACTGAAAGATTTTTCTCATGCAGAGCATGTCTTTTGAGCATTGCCAATCCTATAGTCTTTTGAATACTAGAATCATATAATGAAGAAAGAATTAAACCTGACTTCTTAAAAGAATCTTCCCCATCTAATTTAAAACCTATGAATTCCCCTGGTATAACTTTAGAATCCGATTCCCAATATCTTAATTCTTGTTTAATGATGCCTTTGTTTGACAACTTAGAAATAGTTTCCTGACCGAGATAACACCCTTTATTTAAATTAACCAAATCAGAAAGACCTAGTTCAAACGGATTACTTTCTGTACCTAGTTCACTGTCTCTAAGGGGGAAACCTTGTTTAATGCTCCATTCATCCACTTGACTCTGAGTTGCAAAGGCATAGTCTCTAAAAGAATCTGGAGTCTCTTCATCTCTAAAGAGCCATGTTATATTTCTAGAATCTCGTGGCTGCTCTTCTGAAATTATTTGAAGCCTATTTACTTCCTCTGAATCCTGAATATAAACATTATCCGCAGGGAAAATTGACGACCCAAAGCTATTAACTACCTTATCTATATTGCCACCTAGGACTATTACATAAGCACCATCATTATCTAGTTTTACCTCCAAAATGGCTCTCACCCTCCCAGTTGGAGTTAACAAGCAAGCATGTGCAATCAAATCTTGTTTAAATGTCAAAAATTCTGCCGTGGTTTGTCCATGTAAAAAAGACCTGACTCCGGGTCCAGTTAATCGAATAACTGGCCATCTCTCGGCCCAACAAAATTTCTTAGTAAAACTCATAAATTACTTGTCCTGGATCTTCCAACTAATTCATCTAACAAGAAAAGACTTACTAATTCGAGGCCTTCTTGTTTGATCATTTCTCCACCACCCTCTTGCCTATCAACAATGGTAACGACGCGATTAACAAGATATCCAGCTTCCCGGAGCTTTCTCACTGCCTTCAAAGAAGACCCTCCTGTTGTGACTACATCCTCAAGCACCGTGATCAAAGCACCTTTTGGAGGCAATGGTCCCTCAAGCCAAGCCCCTGTCCCATGGCCTTTAGCTTCTTTTCTAATAATCAAAGCATTTAAGGAGCGATCATTTTGGGCAGCGCTCATGGCGACAGAACTGACTAAGGGGTCTGCTCCAAGGGTCAAACCTGCTACAGCTTTTGCGTCCTTATCAACATGCTCAAGTAACAATTCGCTCAACAAAACCAGCCCTTTTCCGCTCAAGGAAACGGGCTTGCAATTCACGTAATGATTACTTTCTCTTCCAGAGGCAAGGGTGAATTGACCCAAGCGATATGCATCTCTTACAAGCATTGTGAGAAGCTTATCTCGGGAAAATTTCATACGGTTCAAGAAGCAAATTATGTTGGCTGTCGCATCAAAGATGACTTGACTGCTTTGAATTTAGATTGTTGTCCTTATTATTCCTTCTAAAGCCTTCAATATGATCGAAGGTTATTAGAGAATGTTTCATGAGGGGGTCTAGCAATCTGGTGAATGCACTGAACTCATAATTCAGCTAAGGCGAGTTCGATCCTCGCGACCCCCATGCGACTCAATTAATGCGACTGCTAATTTTTGGGCTACTGATAGCGCTACCTGCGTTCTTTGCAGGTAGCGAAGTATCTCTTCTTCGCCTAAGGCCTAGTCGTGTCCAACGATTAGTTGAAGAAGGTCAGCCAGGCGCAAAGTCAATCAATCGACTTCAAAGACGTTTAAGAAGGGCCTTAATGGTTTCTCAATTAGGCGGAACATTATCCCTAGTGGCACTTGGATGGCTAGGGAAAGGAATGGGATATAGGCTTTGGCCAGAAGCAAAAAATGTGAACCTTATATGGGATGTCAGTCTTTTCTTATTAATTGTTCTTCTGGCGACGTTAATTTCAGGGTTACTGCCTAAAGCTTTAGTACTTAATAGGCCAGAAAAATCTGCTCTTTTTCTAGCCCCTCTCTTAGAAGAAGTGATGCGGGTATTAGCACCCTTATTAGTTTTATTAGAGTCACTAGGTTCCAATTTGTTTCGTTTAATCGGGCTTAACACTCATTGGGATTCACTAATGCCTGCTTTATCAGCAGAAGAATTAGAAACCCTTATCGAAACGGGGGGGGTGACTGGTCTTAGACCAGATGAACGAAATATTTTAGAAGGAGTATTTGCGCTAAGAGACACGCAAGTACGCGAAGTAATGATTCCTCGTTCTGGAATGGTAACCCTTTCAGTCGAAGTTGTTTTTGCAGAACTAATGAAAGAAGTTCACCTTACTAGGCATGCTCGCTTTTTAGTTATTGGAGATTCATTAGATGATGTAAGAGGTGTCCTAGATCTTCGACAACTAGCTGAACCCATTTCAAGAGGTGCATTGCAAGCAGAAACTCCTCTTAAGCCATATTTGAGGCCCGCCAGAAGAGTTCTTGAAACAAGCACTTTGGCTGAACTACTTCCGATTATTAGGAATGGAGAACCTTTCCTCTTAGTAGTTGATGAACATGGTGGAACAGAAGGACTTGTAACGGCTGCAGATCTGACAGGCGAGATTGTTGGCGATGAAATTCAATCAAACAATCAAGATCCAGACATACAAATTGTTGAAGGTCAATCCAACAAATGGTTAATTGCAGGTGATTTAGAAATTATTGAGCTCAATCGCCAACTAAACCTAGGTCTGCCAGAAGCAGACGATCACCACACACTTGCTGGATTTTTACTTGAAAAACTTCAGCATGTCCCCTCTGAAAAAGAGTCACTTAATTTCCAAAACATCAGATTTGAAATAATTCGGATGAACGGCCCTCGCATTGAATTAGTGAAGTTGGCCTTAGGAAGTACCCCTCATCACGGATAATTAATAACTAGCTAGTTTGGACAATGACTCTCTAATGAGCACCCCAATGATTCCAGTAAAAGTTGGGGTGATAGGTATCGGCAATATGGGCTGGCACCATGCTCGGGTTTTAAGTTTGCTCAAGGATGCCGAATTGATAGGGGTTGCAGACCCAGATCCTGAACGTGGCAATTTGGCAACTGAGCAGTTTGACTGCAAATGGTTTGAAAACTATCAAGAATTAATTGATGAAGTTGAAGCAGTTTGCATTGCAGTACCAACTTTGCTCCATCATCAAGTCGGAATGGACTGCCTCCAAGCCAGTAAGCATGTCCTAATAGAAAAACCAATTGCTGCTAGTCAAGATGAAGCCACTGCTCTTATAACTGCTGCAAATAAGGCTGGTCGACTTTTACAAGTTGGTCATATTGAGCGATTTAATCCAGCCTTTCGTGAATTGATTAAAGTTGTAGCCAATGAAGAGGTTGTTGTTCTAGAAGCAAGACGTCATAGCCCACATGCAGACAGAGCGAATGATGTTTCTGTTGTTCTGGACTTAATGATTCATGATCTTGATCTAGTCCTGGAATTAGCAAATGCTCCTGTCATAAGACTCGCTGCAGTAGGTGGGCGAAGTGCAGAAGGTCCTATTGATTATGTAAATGCAACTCTTGGCTTTAGTAACGGTGTAATAGCGAGTCTCACTGCAAGCAAGATGAGCCATAGAAAAATTAGAAGCCTAAGTGCACATTGCTTAACCAGCTTGGTTGAAACTGATTTCTTAAATCACAATCTGCATATACATCGGCGCGCCCACGAGTGGTACTCAGCCGACCATGGGGAATTGCTCTATCGAAATGATGGATTCATAGAAGAAGTAAGCACAACCTCTATCGAGCCTTTATATGCGGAACTTGAGCACTTTTTACAATGTGTAAGAGGAAGAGAAACTCCTGCCGTAGGAGGAGAACAGGCCTCTAGAGCGTTAAGACTGGCTGATCTGATTGAACACGCAGTAGAACATCCAGGGAATGGACTGGAATTAAAAGAGGCAATTTAATTATTTTTTAACATTAAAAACATTCGCCCTGCTTTCCTGGCAAATCCAACAAAAGATTTTTGCCAGCAAGGCGAACTCTTGCCATCAATTAAAACCTTTGCGATTTGTTACCCGCAAAGGAGTTTTTGCGCTCAGAAGTTACCTAAAGCCAACTGCTGCTTGCCATACAAAAACAAGCAAGAAGAAGAACAGAGGTATCAGTGGAAGTACGTCCACCGTTGGAGCAAAGGCCCTATAAGCCTCTGGCAATTGGGCCAACATGTTGAGAGTCAATGCTGCCATCCCTAGAAAATCATGGACGTTTCAAGGACGCTACCACGTGTGGTGAGCTTGCGAGTCACTATTCCACGGAGCGAAATCCTCTGAAAAACAACCTTCAGAGATTGATTGGCGGATTGAACGAGCAAAACGAGTCAAATGATGAAGATTGTGCAAGCTCAAAAGAGTCAGTCCTAGCAACTCATTACTACGAATAAGGTGGTGTAGATATGCCCGACTGTGCTTGGCACAAGCCTCGCATTTACAGGTTGAATCTATGGGGTCATGATCATTACGAAAGCAAGAATTTTTTAAATTCCATCTTTGATCTTTAACCAAAGCAGTTCCATGCCTGCCTAAACGAGTTGGTATTACACAATCAAAAAGATCTATACCCTGCGAAACCGCTATGGCTAATTCCTTAATTGTCCCTATACCCATCAAGTATCTAGGGGACCCTTCTGGCAGATATGGGCTTAGGTCACGAACTACTCTATGAATTTGGTTTACAGGTTCACCGACACTAACTCCCCCAATTGCGATCCCTGGCAAATCGAAACTCGAAACAATTCTTGCGCTCTCTGCACGAAGATTTGAGAAGCCTCCTCCCTGAATTATCCCAAAAAGAGCCTGATCGGGCCTGTTATGTACAGAAACACATCTTTCCAACCATGCATGAGTCCGCTTACAGGCAATTTCTACCTCAGATTCAGTTGCAGAATAAGGAGGACATTGATCAAAAGCCATGGCAACATCTGAGCCAAGTGCCATTTGTATATCTATTGCTTTTTCTGGTGTTAACTCAATTTGATTTCCGTCTCTAGGATTGCGAAAAACAACTCCATCATTATCGATTCGATTTAACTTCGCAAGGCTAAAAACTTGAAATCCACCAGAATCAGTCAATACAGGTCCTTCCCAACCCATAAATTTATGAATACCCCCCGAGTCTTGAATAATTTGCTCACCTGGCTGTAAATGGAGATGATATGTATTAGCGAGAATCATTGAAGCACCTGTCTTTTCCAATTGAGTTGTTGTAACTCCCTTTACAGTTGCCGATGTACCTACTGGCATAAAAATAGGGGTCTGGATACTCCCATGTGGCGTTCTAAATTCTCCTAATCTTGCTCGGGTGTTAGAGCAATGTGCTTTGATCTGAAACTCAAACACTTTGAAAAATGAAAATATGCACAACTTGCATGGAGGTCTTCAAGCTTTTCTGAGACTAGTTTGTGCTTTAGCTAATTATGGAGGTTTATTCTGCTTAAGACACCTTGGCTAAGAGATTTAAATGGTGCTTGGATTTTCTACACCATCCTCCCTGCTTGCCCATGGATTAATCCAAGATTCGAGCGCATTGCACGATTTGCTCCATTAATTGGAATATTTATAGGAATCATTCAATCTCTCCTTTGGCTTGGACTTGACTATCTAGGCTGGCCAAAGGAATCTTTAGCCATTTTTACAATTTGTACTGAAATCACATTTACAGGTGGGCTCCATTTAGATGGACTAATCGACACAGCAGATGGAATTGCAGCTGGCAGGACAAAATGCCTTACAGCAATGAAAGATAGCCGAGCAGGTGCAATCGGAGTAATTGTATTAATAGTTTCTTTATTGCTGCAGATTTCCTCATTAATAAAATTACATCATCTTGCACCTGTGTCAATAATTATTGCTTCATTTTGGGGGAGATGTGCTCAATTTTGGGCTATAGAAAAGTTCCCCTATTTAAACGAAGAAAGTAAATCTAATTCACACAAATACTACTGGAAAGGCATAGAAGAAATAATGCCAAGCTTAATCATAGTACTAGTATTTATTACCCCTTTAATCTTATTAAGCACCTCCTCAACATTATCTACAATATCTATCACAATATTCGGTGTTATAACCTGTATAGTTGTTCCTCAATTAATAGGCAAACAATTAAAGGGCCATAATGGAGACTCTTATGGCGCTTCTCTTGTAATCACTGAAACAGCTATGCTTATGGCCATTGCATTCATATTGCCTTCAGTATGAATGCAAAAGCATTGCCCTTAGAAGGTAGATTAGGATTAAAAGTTGATGGAGGGATAAATAGTTTAAGCTCTCCACCTAATTCTTTTGCTAGTTTACTAGCTAGTGATAAGCCAAGACCACTACCATCCTTATCTTTAACATTAGTTCCCCTAAATCCTTTTTTAAAAATTTCCGAACGCTCTCCTTTCTCAATAGGCTCACCTGTATCCCATACACAAATGCCTTCTTGACTAATAATAATTCCTATAGAAGAACCTTTATTACTATATCGAAAAGCATTTTCAAGCAAATTAGCAACTATCTCTGCAATCAATCCATATCTCATAGGCTTTTGAGTATCGACCCAATCTGGCCATTCCGTAGGAGCGAACCATTCGCGGCCCTGAAGATTTGCAGTCGCAGAGGCACGATCCAACAAAGGTTGTAAAATATCTATCAAATTAAAAGATTTAGATTTTGAAAGAATAGGTGGCAAAAGCAACGGAGACGAACTGCTCCCCTGGGATGGAAGCTTAGGCTGAGTTAATTGATCAAGAGCAGAAATATATCTATTTATTTGAGCCTCCTCGGTAAGTAAACCCTCTACTAATGTCCTGTTATTACTATCAGGATCCAACCGCCGCATCAAGAGCTTTGCATATGTGCGCAAAGCAGCCAATGGATTGCGTAATTGATGTACTAATAATTTTATTTGTTCTCTATTTTGATTTAACTCTTTAAGCAAGTTTGTCCTTTCAAGCTCTAATCCAAGACATTGTGCAAGAGCAACAGCTGCTGCAGTTAACCGCTGGTCAAGATTGTCTGGCCAAGCTTCTGCATCATGAAATCTTTCAGCTCTTATTACCCCCATCAAGATAGAACCCTCTTGCAATGGATACCAGCGTCTATAAGGCGAAGGTGCACGCAATTCGGAATCCGCCTCGACTGGCGGCAAAGCTTTCCCAAGCTGAGGCCATTCTCCAACAACTTCTAAACTAGGAGCCGCCCCATTATTTGTCTGAGCAACATAAACAATTAAATGCTTCAACGAAGGTTCAGCTGAAAAGCTTTGAAGCTGAACCTTCACTAAATTCAAAAACCTTTCCGACAGCTCCATAGTTATCTAGTTTTCTAGTTGAATGCCCTTACCAGGCTGGGCAGAGAAGAGCAACTTGATAATTCAGAAAAAAGTATTAAGATGTTTTGTATCGACCAGCACAAAGCATCTCCGTGAGGTGTTCTCAAGGCCGACTTAGCAAAGTTGCACAAATAGTGCTACCAAAACTACAGCAGAGGTAGATAAGGCCCCTGTTATGTCGGCTAAGTTGTTTTTGAGTGTAAAGAGTTCGTAGAGACATCCTGCGTCAACTTTTGCTCACGGCAAGCCGCGTTTGGACGTCAAAAGCTCGTTCTCTTGCACGAGACATTTGACTTTAGGAGTTTCTCTAATTAGCTCCTGTTTACCCCCATCTCTTCCCCCAAGGATTTACATAATGTCCAAGAAGCGCAAGCGTATTAGTCGCAGAAGACTAGCCGGTCAAAGAGTCATGGCCCATGTGCCAACCTTTCATCTCGAAACTGGACAACACAAGCCTGTTACAGCAGCTAGACGCTACATCGCAGAATTGGGTCTCCGCTCTCCAGCTATCATTAATGTCCGTAGAAATGAACACACTACTGACAGATTCTTCTGGGGTGAGAAAGGCTTATTTAGTGCTCAATATGCCGAAGAGAATCACTTCCTTTTTCCATCTCTTCGCACAATCGTTGACTCTGTAGGCGAAGACAGCATGTTCGAAGGTATAGAACTAACCTCAGATGACTGGGAAGAAATTGAAGAATATGAATATGCCTTTGTATAAATAAATCTGCTGAATTTATTGAAACCCAAACCAATCCTCTAGAGCTTTTCTTAACTTAGGAAATAGTTCTGGGGGTATTTCATGTCCACCATCAAAAGTTTGTAACTCTAGTCTGCATAAAGATTTTTCAAGGGATTGAGCTATTTTTTCAGTGGCCTCAAATGGAACAACATTATCTCTAAGGCCATGTGTAAGGAGAAGAGGCGGCTGCTCTTTAGCTGGAACCCAAGTTGGATGGGGGTAACCACTGCAACAAATAATTCCAGCAAATGGCATTTCACAACAAGTATCAAGAGCCATCGCAGCTCCTTGTGAAAAGCCTAAAACAATAGTCTTTTCAAGTGGAATTAAAGAGTTAGGAAGATGACGAAGTCGAATCTGAAGTTCTTCAATTGCTTCAGGGACTTCAACCCAAGCTGGCGGGAACAAGCTGTACCACTGCCGTCCAGGTCCCTGAGGGTTTATATGAGGTGCATTTAGTGAAACTAATTCGATTGGAAACTTCTGTGTATAGATCAATTCTTTCCCTAAAGGTATCAAATCTTCAGCATCAGCCCCCCACCCATGAAGCATCAACAATCTATGGCTAGCTTTTGAAGCAGTAATGCATAAATAATCATCTTCTTTTATCTTCATGACCACATGTTGACAATAAGTTTCTTAGGTTGAGCTAAGAAATGGTTCCTTTGTTCTGTCATGGCTCCAACAGCCTTGTTAAGCGTTTCCAATAAAGAAGGTTTAGTCCCTTTAGCAAATGCCCTGACCAGTCAGCATGGTTTCAAGCTTATTTCAAGTGGAGGCACTGCAAAGCTACTAGAAGAAAACGGAATACCGGTACAACGAGTAGCAGACTTCACAGGGGCTCCAGAAATCCTTGGGGGCAGAGTAAAAACCTTGCATCCCCGAGTACATGGAGGAATCCTTGCAAAAAGAGATGACAAATCTCATGAGAAAGATCTAAACGAACAAAACATCCCTCTAATTGATTTAGTAATTGTAAATCTCTATCCATTCCAGGAAACCATTAAGGATCCCAAGGTGAGCTGGGATAAAGCCCTCGAAAATATTGATATAGGAGGTCCAACAATGATTCGAGCAGCAGCCAAAAACCATGCAAACGTTGCAGTTCTCACAAAGCCTGAACAATACGGCCCATTCCTAAAAGCATTGCAAAGCGATATCAACGGAATAACTCTTGAGATTCGCCGTTCACTTGCACTCGACGCGTTCGAACACACGGCCACTTACGACATTGCAATAAGCAAATGGATGCAAACAAAAATCGATAACAACAAATCACCGTGGATGGAGGCAATGCCTCTTAAGCAAACTCTTAGATACGGAGAAAATCCACACCAAGCAGCAGCTTGGTATAGCCAAAACAAGAAAGGATGGGGGGGGGGCAACTCAATTGCAAGGGAAAGAATTAAGCACAAATAACTTGCTTGATTTGGAAGCGGCGTTTTGCACAGTTAATGAATTTGGCTATGACATATATGAGCAAAAAACTGAATGTGAGCCCGCAGCTGTTGTCATAAAACACACCAACCCATGTGGAGTCGCTACTGGGAAGACACTAGAACATGCACTCAAAAGAGCCCTTGATGCAGATCGAGTTAGTGCTTTTGGAGGAATAGTTGCACTTAACTGCAATGTAGATGAAACAACAGCAAGTGAAATCAATAGTCTCTTTCTAGAATGTATTGTTGCGCCTAGTTTTGACAAGTCAGCGCTAGAAATACTTTCAAAAAAGCAAAATTTACGTGTAATCCAGCTTAAAAAAGAGTCAATCCCGTCAACAAATCAATATGACCTAAAAAGCATCTTAGGGGGTATGGTATTTCAGCAAAAAGATAATAAACCCGTCCTTACAGACCATTGGGAATTAGCAACCAAACATGAACCGAGTAAGTTACAACTAGATGATCTGATCTTTGCTTGGAAAATAGTCAGGCATGTTCGCTCAAATGCAATTGTTATAGCTGGTTCAAGACAAAGCCTGGGAATAGGTGCTGGGCAAATGAATAGAATAGGATCTGCAAAAATAGCTCTAGAGTCAGCTGGTGAAAAAGCAAACGGTGCTGTTCTAGCAAGCGATGGATTTTTTCCCTTTGATGACACAGTAAAGTTGGCCTCGAAACATGGCATTAATGCAATAGTTCAACCTGGTGGAAGTAGACGCGACCCTGAATCAATTAAAGCTTGTAATGAATTAGGTATCTCTATGCTCTTCACAGGGAGCAGGCACTTCTTGCATTAAAACTATTGTTAAATCAAGCTAATTTTTTGATTGCGTATTAACTATTATCTTTAGGGTAATAAGTGATTTTATTAGTTTTCTTAAACGCAGCTAATCTCCCAGGCCCAGCACAAATAAAATAAAAGAAAATTGCTGCATATATTGCAGAAAGTTCAAAAGTATAATTATGTGCTTCAACAACTGCCAATGGGAAGCCTTCTAAACCAGTATCAAGTAAATGAAAATAAACTGCGAAAGCCATTGTCGAAAACAAGCCCAAAGAAGCAACTCTTGCAAAAAGACCTGTAGCAAGTCCTATTGGACAAATTATTTGAGTAACCGAAGCTGCATACGTCCAAATAATGGGATCGCCAGGTAAAAATGGGAAGTATTTAGATACAACAAACTCAGAAAAACCCTCTGGGTCTTGAAACTTCTCAAGTCCATGATGCACCATCATGATGGAAACTAAAATCCGCAAAACAAATATGGCTAGTTCAGCAGTGATATTGATTTCACCAGCGGATGATGGGCTTTGCACAACTACTTCCACCTTTTGTGACCCATTAGCCTGCGAGCCCTGAGCCCCTGATTGCCCAATTTCAGCCATCTGAAAACCAATTAGTTGATGATCATCTTAGTTGTTTTGTTGTCTTAATTGTGCCTCCCCTCAGAAAATTTTCCTCTAAGAAATTGCCTCAGCATAAAAAGTAAAGAATTTAAACCTTGATATTTCATTTCCAAATATCAATTAAGTGCATCAATCAGTTTAGGTTTAAAGTTCGCTAATCTTAATTAGTTTTTGAATAACATGCTCAACCACCCTGTCTGGAGTTGATGCACCTGATGTAATTCCTACGCATACTTTCCCTTCAGGTAAAAAATATTTTTCTTTAACAATATCCTGCCCTAATGGCATATGAGTTATGGAGTTATCTTCCTCTCCAATACGTTCTGGTGTATCTATATGAAAAGATCTTAGCCCCCTAGAAATAGCTATCTCTTGGAGATGAGTTGTATTAGACGAATTAAATCCACCTATAACAACAAGCATATCTAAAGGCTCATCCACCAAAGAGAACATCGCTCCCTGCCGCTCCTCGGTCGCATCACAAATAGTATTAAATGCAAGGAAATGATTCACCAATTCCATAGGCCCATACTTATTCAACATGGTTAATTCAAACAATCTGCCAATTTCTTCAGTCTCACTCTTCAACATTGTTGTTTGATTTGCCACACCTATGCGTTGCAAGTCTGTATCAGGGTCAAAGCCAGGAGAAGATGCCTTCGCAAATCTTTCAAGGAAATCCTTTCTATCACCCTTTCCTAAAATATAATCAGCAACATATTCAGCTTCAGCCAAATCTAAAACAACAAGATAAGTTCCCGCAAAAGAGCTTGTTGCAAGAGTTTCTTCATGTTTGTATTTACCATGAATTATAGAAGTAAAAGTATGCTTCTTATGCTTTTCAACCGTATGCCAAACTTTGGAAACCCAAGGACAAGTTGTATCAATGATGTGACATCCACGCTCATGAAGTAGTTGCATCTCCTGAACGGTGGCACCAAAAGCGGGAAGTATTACAACATCTCCTATGCCTACATCTGAAAAATCTTTAACACCTTGCTCAGCGGAAATAAAGCGAACATTCATTTGACGCAAATGATCATTAACCGACGGGTTGTGAATAATTTCATTGGTTATCCAAATATTCTCATTTGGATAATGCCTTCTTGTTTCGTATGCCATAGCAACTGCACGCTCAACGCCCCAACAAAAACCAAAAGCTTCAGCAAGCCTTACCTTTAATCTTCCATGCTCTAAGCCATATCCATTATCCCTAATTGAAGTAATTAAACTGCTTTGATAAGCCTTTTCAAGCGCCTGAGCTCTTTTAGTAGGAGAGCCAAAACCTCTCCTGTTATACCTATCTGATTGATGTAGCGACCGCTTAAAAGCTTGTGTGTCCATGCAGGCAAGGCTACAACGTTACATGCCAATCTATTGGCAACCGAGAAGAAAAAAGACAAAAAACGAGCCTGGCTAAAAGCCAGGCTCGTTTAAAGGAGTAATTAATTTGCTAGTTACCAGCTGAAGCAAAGTCTGGATAAGCCTCCATCCCATGCTCACCAATATCTAGGCCTGCAATCTCTTCTTCCTCGCTAACACGAATGCCACCAAAGAAAGCTCCAATAACTTGCCAGGCAATCCAGCAAGTTACCAAAGTCCAAATTGCATAGGCTAGGCAGCCAATGAACTGAACCCAAAGCTGACCGAAACCCCCTCCGACAAAAAGCCCAAGAGCAGATCCGTCTCCTTGAATATCAAATCCCCATAGGCCTACTACAAGCGTTCCCCAAATACCACAAACACCGTGAACAGAGAACGCGCCCACTGGATCATCAATACCCAATGAATCCAAAGCTGAAACAGAAAAAACAACTATGACTCCACCAATCAATCCAGCAACCCAAGCTCCTGACATAGTCAAGTTTCCACAACCAGCTGTGACACTTACTAGGCCTGCAAGAATGCCATTAATAATCATGGTCAAATCAGGCTTGCCAGAAGTAAGAGTAGATACAACAGTTGCACCAATCGCGCCACCGGCAGCAGCAAGAGTCGTTGTTACAGCGACATATGGAACCCATTGATCCATTGCAAGCTGAGAGCCAGGGTTAAATCCATACCAGCCGATCCATAAGACAAGTGCACCCAAGGTAGCTATAGCCATGTTGTGACCTGGCATGGCTTGGGTCTTGCCATTTACAAATTTGCCCAGACGAGGACCAAGAAGCATTGCTCCAACTAAACCGGCCCAAGCACCAACTGAATGGACAATAGATGAACCCGCAAAGTCAACAAAACCTAATTCACTCAGCCACCCACCATTCCACTGCCAACTGCCAGCAATTGGATAAATAAATGCAGTCAGAACTAAAGAGAAAACAACAAATTCTCCAAACTTGACTCTTTCAGCAACCAAACCAGAAACAATTGTTGCAGCAGTTCCTGCAAAAGCAGCTTGGAATAGAAAATCCACTGTTGGGACCAAGCCAGCTTCACCAATTAATTCTGGAGAAACTGCTGGGTCAAAAAACAAACCATTGAAATAAAGCCATCCAGCAGAAACTGGATCGCCATACATAAGCGAGTAACCAACAAACCAATAGGCAGTTACAGCTAAAGCAAACACAAATAAGTTTTTAGCAAGAATGTTGACCGCATTCTTTTGTCTACACATGCCTGCTTCGACCATGGCGAAACCAGCATTCATAAAAATTACGAGGATCGTTGCAACTAACAACCAAAGATTGTTTGCAAGAAATGCTGCATTCAGCTCAGGCATCTCCGAAGCATGAGCTGAGAGATTGAAAAGGCCTAATCCAAAAAGAGCAATTGGCACACAGGCCAACCACATCAAAGAACGATGTGAGCTAAATCCACGTATGCTGCGCAAAAGCAGCATTGGGCCATCAAGGAGACTTGCCTCCTGAAGGCGAGAAGTACGCCTCTTAGGAGGCGAATGCAGAGCAGTTGTCATAGATTTTAAGAGACTTCTAAGAGATCTGGGATACAAAGTACAGTTGGTACTCTTGCAACTTGAAACAAAAGAAGTTTTTTTCCAGTCATCCTTGATACAAATCTTTTACTGTGTATAGAAATTGTTAGAAAATTTTTAACCTTTGTGAAGAGGCTGACTTTTCAGCACTGAACATTTTCCTTCCCAGGTGATGTGATCTTGATGAAATCCAAAACAGCAAGCTATAACCTCCATCCCAGAGCAAAGAGCTTCTCTAAACAATTGACCATAAACTTGATCGGCTGAATCACCAGGTGCAAAAGACTTCACATCTGATCGACTTATACAAGGAACTAGAACTGCTCTGGAGTCTGGGAGCACATACATAAGCTCTCGCAGATGTTTTTGCCCCCTTTTCGTAACCGTATCAGGGAATAATCCACATTCCTTTTCTACCCATGTTGTGTTTTTGACTTCCATAAATATTTTTCGCGAGTCTTGAGAATCAGAGGCTGGGGTCAGCAATAAATCAATTCGACTTCTCCCTTCTCTCCCATAGGTAACTTCTTTCTTAACACATGCAATCACTCCCAACTCTTCTTCAAGCAATCCTTCTTGAACAACTAAGCCAATAAGAGTATTAGGCAAAGAGGTATTTACACCTACCCAACAAGGAGAACCGTCCTCAGAAATCACTTGCGCTTGCTCCCATGACCATGACAACTTTCTTGAAGGAGAATCCACATACCTCACTCTTACTTTCCCTCCTGGATACAAGATTCCCTTCATTGGACCAGTATTTGCACAATGAGCTGTCACGGTTTGACCATTACCCAATTCAATATCTGCCAGGAAGCGCTTATATCGCTTCAACAAGACACCTTCCTCTAAAGGTGGGAACTTCAACAAAGACTTAACTACCATTGAGGTGATATGAATAGGACCATTCTGATATGAATAAAACTAAATCAATAATTTAATATTTTAGAGTTATAGAAATGTCAAAATCACTCAAAAAGATTGCCTTAATAGTGACCTTAGGGACTCTCCTAAGCAAGACAGGAGGACTAGCAAGGCAGTTATTAATTGCAGCAGCATTTGGAATCGGAACAGCATACGATGCTTATAATTATGCCTATATTCTACCTGGATTCTTGTTAATACTTATAGGAGGTAATAATGGACCATTCCATAATGCAATGGTCAGTATATTAAGCAAGCGAGATGATAGTGAGAGTTCCGAAATACTTGCATCAATTAGAACAATTGTTGGCACTATGTTGCTCTTTATAAGTCTTCTATTGTTTATAGGTGCCAGCCCAATTATTAGCATTTTCGGGCCAGCTTTAGAAAGTGATGTCCACCAAGTTGCCGTATTACAACTTAGGATAATGGCACCCATTGCTTTTATCTCTGGGCTGATCGGTCTTGAGTTTGGTTCACTTAATGCAAAGGATGAGTTTTGGATACCAGCAATTTCACCTATAATTTCAAGCATTTCAATAATTTTTGGAATTAGTATTTTCTGGCTAAAGGTAGGGTCTGAAATCAACTCAAGCGAATTAGCAATAAAGGGAGGAATAGTACTTGCTTTATCAACTCTCGTAGGAGCAACTCTCCAATGGCTAGTTCAATTTCCTCTATTGGCTAAAAGTGGACTTAATAAAGTTAGATTTGCATTTAATTGGCATCATCCAGGAGTACAAGAGGTCTGGAAGGTAATCGCTCCAGCAACTCTTTCTTCAGGGATGCTCCAAATAAATGTTTGCACAGATCTATTTTTTGCATCGGCAATAGCAGGAGCTGCCTCTGGACTGAGCTACGCAAGTCTTTTAGTGCAAGCACCTTTAGGATTGTTTTCCAATGCTTTATTAATTCCACTTCTACCAACCTTTGCAAAGCTAACTGAGCCAGAAAGTAAATCAGAATTAATAATTCGTATTCGTCAAGGGATCATGTTTTCATTATCAAGCATGATTCTTTTAGCAGCTTTATTTTTAACCCTAGGCAACCCTATCGTTTCTCTTATATACAAAAGAGGTGCTTTTGACCAGGGAGCAGTGAATCTAGTCTCACAAATACTCATTGCATATGCCATTGGAATGCCAGCTTACCTTTGCAGAGATTTATTAGTAAGAATCTTCTACTGCTTAGGAGATAGCATTACTCCGTTAAGACTTTCAATACTTGGGATTGGATTAAATGCTCTATTTGATTGGTTATTAATTGGAGGACCAACCCCAATAGGCAATCAATTACCTTTTAATTTTGGAGCCCCTGGGCTTGTTATAGCGACGGCTTTAATTAACTTGCTTACTTGCTTAGCTCTTTTATTCAAATTAAATTTAAAACTTGACGGTCTTCCTCTGAAAAGATGGAGCATTGATTTAATTAAGCTTTTCTTAGCTGGATTTATGTCTGGGTTTGTAGCATGGAGTCTAAATATAGGAGTTGCATGGCCTAATAGTCACCTAGGAGAGGTAATAAAAGTGAGTTTCGCAGGTTGTATATCAATAGGACTATTTGGAGTGATTGGAAATGCCTTAGGTGTAAAAGAAGTTAATGCAGCCCTAATAATTCTAAAAAGGAAATTTATTCATCAGTGAAATCAACTTCACGTTCATCTTTTATCTTTAAAGGAAGTTGCAAATTATTGTCAACTACTTCAGGCCCCTGCACGGAAATAATCCTTGCTTTAATGCCAAATTCTTGAAAAGCTGTTTCCATCTCTTGAATCAAAGCCTTCTCAACTTCGACCTCTGCATCTACAACTTTTCCAATAAGTCTTTCACCTAAGCGCCCAATCCTTTTGCGCATCACCTCACGAGCATTAGTAACTTCAATAATCAGCACAATTACTCAATTCAGGTTGACAAAGCTATCGACAGTAAGGCGTCAGCAGCTCTTCTAAATCAAAAAGCTGGCTAGCAGGAATTAACCGTGCCAATGGCAAACGTGTACTCCCTCCAGCCAATTCAACATGAACCGACTCAAGCCCATACCTAGCAGCCACAGTTGCCCCTTCCTCTAATTTTGCATTGCACTCAATAGCTAAAGCTTCTGCCAAGCCTGCATCTCCTAGATAGAGATTCCAACTTTCAATTTGAATATAAAGTCGATCTGCAATCGAGAATTCCAGATCTTTCAACTCAACTGAATTAAGGCCCATAAGAGCATTTCAAAGAAATAATTGCCATTCAGGCTTTCATAGCCGAAGTTTCATGTTTCTTTTGGGCGTTGAGCAATAACTATTGCAAGGTGAAACAAGACTGCAATCAGCCAAACTTCACTAAACAAGTCAAGATGTGCCCAAGGATGACGTATCTGCTGAAAGACCCAGAGCCCGCTATTAAGAGCTGCAAAAGCCATAGCATGAATCGTGAAATTCACTATTCGTGAATAATGTTGATATAGAGGGTCTTTGGGGTCACCTGTCCCATACCAGCGAATAGGCATAAAAAATTTTTGTGCTTTTATGATTGTCGCCCTATTAGGATGAATTGGTTGACTAATGTCCCCTTTATGGGGTCTTATAAATTTTTCATGCGCCTGTAGCTCAGCGGATTAGAGCATCTGACTACGGATCAGAGGGTCGGGAGTTCGAATCTCTCCAGGCGCGCTTAATACCTGCCTTAACTGGCCTGAAGGGGCAGTTTTTTAATACCATGACAAAAACCTATGAAAAGTCACAGGTTTTTGTTGGACAGAAATCCTTACCTACGATCTCAATGTTGGAAATTCAAAAATTTTTTAGGAGAGAACATTGATTTCCATTAACACTGCTTTATCAAAATCAGATCCAACAATCTCCTCCTTAATCGGCAAGGAGCTACAGAGGCAAGAAAACCATCTTGAACTAATCGCAAGTGAAAACTTTGCCTCTCAAGCCGTGATGGAAGCTCAAGGATCTGTACTAACTAACAAATATGCTGAAGGATTACCTAATCGGCGCTACTACGGTGGATGTGAGTACATCGATTCAATTGAAGAACTAGCGATTGATCGCGCCAAACAACTCTTCAATGCAAATTGGGCAAATGTTCAGCCTCATAGTGGTGCTCAAGCTAACTTCGCTGTCTTTCTTGCTCTCCTCGAACCTGGCGACACAATCATGGGAATGGACTTGGCCCATGGTGGACACCTAACCCATGGATCTCCTGTAAACGTCAGTGGAAAATGGTTCAATGTCGTTCAATACGGAGTAAACCAAGAATCACAAGTTCTAGAAATGAGTGCGATTCGAGAACTGGCGTTAAAGCACCGACCGAAGTTAATTGTCTGTGGATATTCTGCATATCCAAGAAAAATAGATTTTGAAGGTTTCCGAGCTATTGCTGATGAAATAAATGCTTATCTTTTTGCTGATATAGCGCACATTGCTGGATTGGTTGCAGCAGGGTTGCATCCAAACCCAGTGCCACATTGTGACGTTGTAACTACAACAACTCACAAAACACTTAGAGGGCCTAGAGGCGGTCTAATTCTTTGCAGAGATGAAAAGTTTGGCAAGAATTTTGATAAAGCAGTTTTTCCTGGAACTCAAGGGGGACCTCTTGAGCATGTTATTGCTGCAAAAGCAGTTGCTTTTGGAGAAGCTCTAAGCCCAGAATTTGTTTCTTACAGCAAGCGAATTTTAGAAAATGCCCAAGCTTTAGCAGTTCGTATTCAAGAAAGAGGAATAAATGTTGTCAGCAATGGTACAGATAATCACATAGTTCTTTTAGATTTAAGAAGTATTGCGATGACAGGAAAGGTTGCTGACTTATTAGTTAGCGAAGTAAATATCACAGCCAATAAAAATACTGTACCTTTTGATCCAGAATCTCCATTTGTAACTAGTGGTCTAAGATTAGGAACTCCAGCGCTCACAACAAGAGGCTTTAATAAGCAGGAATTTCTTGAAGTCGCAGATGTTATTGCAGATGTTCTTCTACATCCTAATGACTTGTCAATAAAGGAAAATTGCAAAGAAAGAGTTAAAAACCTCTGCAGCCACTTTCCTCTTTACAAAATGACTAGTTAATCCCCAAAAAGCAATTAATTTAAACTCAATTTATCTTTCATCCTGCAAAAAAGGAAAGGAGTCAATCTAAACAATTAGATGCACAAGTATGTCAATAGAGTCACTAAAAAAAAGCGTTGAGATTTTATGTATTGGGACTGAAATACTCCTAGGAGATATCCTCAATAGCAATGCAAGGTGGATTGCTCAAGAGCTTGCGGAGCTAGGCCTACCTCATTACATCCAAACCGTGGTAGGGGACAATACTAGAAGGATCCAGGAAGCTATTCTAAATTCTTCAAGAAGGAGCAATATCCTTATAATTACAGGTGGATTGGGTCCTACTCCTGATGATTTAACTACTGAAAGTTTAGCAAGTTTATTTAAAGCAGACTTATATAAAAGCGAGGAGGTTTGGGAAGATATTCAAATAAAATTAAAGCATAAAGATGAAAAATTAGCAAAATGCAATGAGAAACAGGCTCTACTTCCAATAGGCTCGAAAATTATTCGCAACCCACGTGGTACTGCGCCTGGAGTGATATGGACGCCAAAGTCCAACTTTACTATTTTGACATTCCCTGGAGTTCCTTCAGAGATGAAAGCCATGTGGCTTGAAACCGCAAAACCTTGGTTAATTAATAGTGGATTGGTAAATGAGAAGTTTAAAAGCAAGGTTTTACTCTTTTCAGGCATTAGTGAATCAAGACTATCTGAAAAAATCGAAAAGTTCTTAGAAAGCAAAAACCCAACAGTCGCACCATATGCATCTTTAGGAGAAGTAAAGCTGCGAATAACAGCAAACAGCATTACAGATGAACAAGCAGATAAAATGATTACAGCAATGGAAGAGAAAATTATTAAAAGAATAGGGCCATATTGTTATGGCTCAGATGCAGATACTTTAGCTTCAACTGTTATTAAGTTACTTCAAGATAAAAAAAAGTCTATTTCAGTAGCAGAGTCCTGTACTGGAGGTGGCTTAGGCGCTGAATTAACTTCAATACCTGGAGCCTCCAAAACTTTCTTAGGAGGTGTAATTGCCTATAGCGATGAAATTAAGAAGAAAATACTAGGGGTTCCAGCCGAAATTTTACTTAGACATGGGGCCGTTTCAGAAGCCACTGTAGAAGCTATGGCAATCGCTTCTACACAAATATTTGGTAGCGAGTGGGCTATTGCCATAAGTGGGTTGGCAGGACCAGAAGGTGGCTCAGCCCTAAAGCCAGTTGGTTTAGTTTGTTTTGGTATTGCTGGTCCTAACGGGTGCAAAACCTTCCAAAAGCAATTCGGGAAGAACAAATCCAGAGGAGAGATTCAACGGCTTAGTGTTATTCATAGTCTTGATGCACTTCGTCGAATTTTGCTTAATGGGTATTAGGGTTCTTGCTTATTGCATCTAGAAATTGAGCAAAAATACTCTCTACGACAAAGTTTGGGATCTTCATCAGGTTGGGCAACTCCCTGGAGGTTCAACTCAACTTTTTATTGGCTTGCATTTGATCCATGAGGTTACAAGTCCACAAGCCTTTGCAGCACTTAAAGAAAAAGATCTAAGCGTACGTTGTCCTGAAAGAACCATCGCAACGGTCGATCACATCGTCCCAACAAATAATCAACAAAGACCATTCGCAGATCCTTTAGCCGAGGAAATGCTAAGAACCCTTGAGATGAATTGCTCTAAAAACGGAATTAAATTCCATGGAATTGGGACTGGGCAACAAGGAATAGTGCATGTAATTGCACCCGAGCTTGGTTTGACTCAACCTGGCATGACAATCGCTTGTGGAGACTCGCATACGTCTACTCACGGTGCTTTTGGTGCAATCGCTTTTGGAATAGGCACAAGCCAGGTTCGTGATGTATTGGCGAGCCAAAGTCTTTCAATTAATAAATTAAAGGTAAGAAGAATATGGGTAGAAGGAGAGCTTGCAAAGGGAGTTTATGCAAAAGATCTGATTCTTCACATTATCCGAACACTTGGAGTGAAAGGAGGCGTTGGATATGCCTATGAATTTGGGGGTCCCGCAATCAAATTGCTCTCAATGGAAGAGCGCATGACTATATGCAACATGGCAATAGAAGGAGGAGCGCGTTGTGGCTATATAAATCCAGATCAGGTGACCTATGAATATCTCAAAGGCAGGTCTCATGCTCCAACAAACGATGCATGGAATAAGGCAATTAAATGGTGGAAAAGCCTATGCAGCGATGAAAAATCTATTTTTGATGATCAGGTCAACTTCAATGCTACTGAAATCGCCCCGACTGTCACTTGGGGAATAACACCTGCACAAGCGATTGGTATAGACGAATCTGTACCCGAGTCCTCTTCACTCCCAAAAAATGAAAAAGCAATTACAGAAGAGGCCTACAGTTACATGGGGTTAAAAGCAGGGCAAGAAATATCAGGACTAGCTATAGATGTTTGTTTTATAGGCAGTTGTACCAACGGACGAATAAGCGACTTACAAACTGCTGCTGAGATTGTCAAAGGTAAGCGAGTAGCAAAAGGCATAAAAGCTTTTGTTGTGCCTGGCTCTGAGCAGGTTGCAAAAGCCGCAATTCATGATGGTTTAGATGTAATTTTCAAGCAAGCTGGTTTTGAATGGCGTGAACCAGGCTGCTCCATGTGTCTTGCAATGAATCCTGACAGATTGGAAGGGCGTCAAATTAGCGCTAGCTCAAGTAACCGAAACTTCAAGGGGAGGCAAGGCTCTGCTAGCGGGAGGACACTACTAATGAGTCCGGCAATGGTTGCAGCAGCAGCAATTCAAGGGAAAGTGACCGATGTAAGAACTTTCTTTAAAACCAACAGCGACCAATCAAGTAAAACTCTATGAACACTTCTTCCACATTTCCCTCTGGTGAAATACAGAGAATAAAAGGATGCTGCATTTCATTGCCAGGAAACGACATTGATACAGACAGAATTATCCCTGCAAGATTTCTTAAATGTGTAAATTTTGAAGCTCTAGGTGAGCAAGTATTTGCTGATGATAGAAAGGAATTAAATGGTTTTCATCCTTTCGACATACCTATAAATAAAGGAGCCAAGATTCTAATTGTTAATGATAATTTTGGTTGCGGATCAAGCAGAGAACATGCTCCACAAGCTCTAATGCGATGGGGAATCAGGGGTATAATTGGTCAAAGCTTTGCAGAAATCTTCTATGGCAATTGTTTAGCATTAGGCATTCCATGTGCAACCATTGAAAGACGTGAAAGTGATGAGCTTGTAGAATCAGTAAGGAATAAACCCCTAACTGAATGGGATTTTGATTTAAACAAGTTAGAAGTCTCTAACAATAACATTTCTTTCAAACTATCTATTGATAAAGGTTCCTTAGGAATGCTAATCAATGGAAGCTGGGATGCAACTTCACAACTCATCTCCCAAGGAGAGAAAATAGATAAGACCATTGCAAAACTTCCATATCTAAATGATTTTTTTTAAGAAGTCATTTAACTATGGTTTCTCTTCAGTTGCATAGTAAGGTGCAAAGGGCAAGCCTGTCTTATCAAAACTAAAGTCATTAAGCCTAAATTTAATCCCACCGACTCCTTCATAAGGATTATAAAATATAGAAAAATCATAAGAGCGTCTTTGCCATGCAATCTCAACCTTTGAATTTATAGACTTACCATAATATTTAGAGCCTCTATCTATATTATATTGCACTCCAGTATTGATAAGTAAGGGTCCGTAGATCTGTTGGCTAAAGCCAATCCCAACTGTTGCCAAGTCAACGGCCTTGTCAAAGCTAAAAGGACTTTCGCCTTCTCTTAAAGTGACACCAGCAGTCAGAGAAAGCTTTGTATAGTCGAGAAATGGCCTACTTAAATGGCCAAGCGTAAATGTGGGCCCTGCACTTAAACTAAGCTTACCTTGTTTATCTCCATTCTCATAGATAAAAAATGAAGAGCTAATATTTGAATTCAAAGCAAGTCCTGGAATAATGGGAACAGGAGAGTATCTATACGTATCAATTGAATCTAGATTTTTAGTTTTTCCAGACCACAAACTATATTTACTATTTAAGGAAGCATACACACTTGACCTCCAAAGATTGATCATATCTTTAGATTTATAGGCTTCTGCTTGATAGTTTCCTATACCAAAACGAAGTAGAAAGTTATTACTTAGCTTACCTTTAGACAAATCAACTGACTTGCTAACAAAGCCTCCATAAGCAGTGTAAATATCAGTTTCACCCAATGAACCATTCCAAGCTTTATAGCGATATGCAGCAAAAAGATTAGCTTCTGAAGCTCCAAAATAAGGTAAGTCAATTAACTTATTTAATCTCGCCCAATATCGAGAACCATCAAATATACGTTTGGTATTTAAAGTACTTAAATCAGCATTTAAATCAATGTCCCAGCCAAATTGATTACCAAAAAGACTTCCTTTGATACCTACCAAATCAAACCATTCAGCAGGACTCATTACTTTGCTACTATTTGCTGATTTACCTTCAGCTATATAACTATTTGTCTTTCCCAAAATTGCACGCTGAAACATGAACTGAGGCTGTAGAGATAATTTATATCTTTGAAAGAGTTTCATTTGCTCCATATTCCTTGCAACATAAATACCATCACGATCTCTACTATCTATACCGATAGACCATCTATTCTCAAGCTCTTTCTTCTTTTTTATCTTTTGTTTCCGTGGGAAAGGAATAGTAATCTGTTCCTCAAAAATTAATCTTGAGCGATTAGATCTGATAATAAAATCCCCATCTTTATCATTTTTAGCAACAACACCATGAGCTAAAATTCGAACTTGACTAGGAGTTATAGGGTCATTAGTAAAACTCATTTTATCAGCCTGCCAACCTTCTTTATTAAGAATAAGTTTTGAGGCCTGAATTCTCCATCGATTGACGGCACCAGATATAAATTTAGATCTTCTAAATCGATTAAGTTGAGAAACTCTTATTCCTCCAAATTTATTTTCCTCATCAACATTTCTGGTAGAGCTTATAAGTCCAAATCTTGCCTGAAGCTTAATGGCATTTCTTAATCTAAGATTTTCAACCTTCTGATCAGTTATCAATTCATCTTTTTTTTCTCCTTCACCCAAAGCTTTAAAATTCTTATTTATTTTATCCTCATAGCTTCTTAACTCCTTTCGAGTAGCAAAATAGTTTTCATGTCTTAGTTCCGCAATCTCTTCTTTTATTGATAAATATAGTTTAGAAAGTTTTTTCGGAGACCCTGGACAACCTATAGGAGGAAGAAAAAGGTTTTTTTTACCTTCACGCTTCTCTGGAAATACTTTGCTAGGTGCAAGCAATGGTGGACAAGCTATATCATCAATTGACTGCTCAATTCCTTTAGAAAAATCTTCCTTTGTAGCTAACTCATCAAGAGGATTATTTTTTTCAGAACTTTTAAATTCAAGAGATTTATTAGTTTCATATTCTGGATTATTAAATTTGAATTTTTTGGAAATATCAATTAGATCTAGAACGCCATATACATCTTCCAATTCACCTTCCTTAGTAATCAAGTTGTAACGTAATGAAGAAGCTTGTAAGTATTGACCATCTCTACGAAAACGAACTTTCCCAACGGCAAGAAACTGATTGAATTCTCGGTTAAATTCAATTCGATCAGCTCTTATAAGGAAGTCCTTCAACTTTGCTTTAACTCTGCCTTCTGCAACAAATAGCTTCTTTTCGGAATCATAACTCTGCCTATCTGACCTTATTTTCAATTGATTGGATTTATCTGAATAAAAAATCTTTGATGAGGGATTTATTACCTCTGAAGTAACTTTATTTGTGTGAATAAATTCACGATCCCCAGAAAAAAAGACTTTTCTATAAATAGAAAAGTCTTCAAATGGCTTATCAGAAGAAGCTTTGAAAATGAAAAAAGGATTCAAGCCCATTCCCAATGAGGGAATGAGACCTGAAATCAGCAAATATGGCTTTATACCAGCCAAAAAAACACCGCCGAGGCTGGTGATCCTCCCATGTAAAAGGCAACCACTGGTCAATGTCAGACCAGTGCTTTGCGTGACTTACTGAAATTTGAAGATCAATCTCAGTCCTGAGGACTTTCAAGATCCTTTCTTGCAGGTGTCCTAGAAGGATCACTAGCCAAGAAGCCGAAGAGAAAAACGCCTACGAAAAAGAAGACGACCGTGTATACGGAAATCTTGAGGGCAAGCATCGATACCGACCACGTCTAAAGAAGCATCTTTATCTTATGGGGCCTTGGAACAAAATCACCCTCTCAAGGGGGGAAAACGTGATCAATGGGGTGTATTGAAATGTTTTGAATCGGTTTAGGTGGCTATCCCAAGAAAATTGTGTTGTTTTGATCAAATTAAAGTCTTTTACTAACGCTTTATGAATGCTTAAAAAAAGCCCAGTCAAGCCAAAAAGAAGTCCAATCGATAGCTAAATGTTAAGAGTGTGGACTGAAGGAATCAGTCATCATGGTCGTCAAATGGGTCGTCTAAGGCCTTAGAGGGAGGCCCAAAAGCCGTATAGATCCCAAACCCTGTAAGCGAAAACAAAATCACAAGCAGGACAATCACAAAAGAGATGGCAGGTGAAGTGGTTTGCATCAAATCTCTCGACAGAGTCGCTCCCTTAAGGGGCATTACCAATACAATATCCAAATGCTTACATAACTTGAGCGTCAATTACCACCATGGGACAAAAAACAGTAATCGGAACTTTCCTGAAATCCATTGGCAATTCTGGTCAAGGAAAGGTTGTACCTGGCTGGGGAGCAGTTCCAGTGATGGCTTTTATTGGCTGCGGACTTCTGGTTTTTCTTGTGATCATGCTTCAGGTTTACAACCAATCTTTACTCCTCGAAGGGTTCTCTGTTGATTGGAATGGTTTTTGAACCCAACTCATTCAAATAAAGACCTGAAGAAATATCAATGAATTTCTTCGGTATAGGTCTGCCTGAAATAGCTGTTATTGGAGCTCTGGCACTACTGGTCTTTGGACCAAAAAGGTTGCCAGAGCTTGGGCGTACATTGGGCAAAACCCTTAAAGGTTTTCAAGCAGCCTCATCTGAATTTGAACGAGAAATTCAAAAAGCAATGTCCGAACCTGAGTCAGTGTCAGAAGGAGAAGTAAGCATGAAGCCTGAAGAGAATCAATCTTCAGAGGGAAATGATGCTTCAAATTCAAGTTTCAACTGACAGCAATGAATACCGGGCAAATCGGGCTATTGGTCGGTCTAGGTAATCCAGGAATTAAATTCAGCCAAACTCGCCATAACGTGGGCTTTATGGCCGTTAAAAGATTCGCTGCGAAAGAAGGAGTATATTTTAAGCAACAAAAAAAGCTTTTTGGTGCATTAGCAGAAGTTAGAAATGGGGACCAACTTACTCGCCTTCTTTTACCAAATACTTTTATGAATGAAAGTGGAAAATCAATTCAGGCAACTTTGAATTGGTTTGGTATTGATACTAATCAAATGATCATTCTAGTAGACGACATAGATTTACCTTTAGGTAAATTACGCCTAAGAACAAAAGGAAGCTCTGGAGGCCATAATGGGTTAAGAAGTGCTATTCAGCATATAGGAACTGATAACTTTAAACGTTTAAAAATAGGAGTAGGGAAACCAATTTCAGACTCAGAAGATCGTCGAAATATTACCGTTTCGCATGTTCTAGGTAACTTCTCATTAGAAGAATCAGAGGTGGTAGATAAAGTAATCAAAAAAGTAATTACAGGTTTAGAGTTAATTAATAGTCAAAGCCTAGAAATTGCAGCGAATTATATCAATACATATCCTCAACAAGTTTCAAACCAATAGCTCAATGAGTACTCTGCCAATAACAACTGCATACCTGAGAGTGCTACATCAGAGCTTCTCCCAAAAATGTCTTAATGGAGAAGTATCTGCAGGTGGATTTGAATGGAAGTTTAAATGGTCATTTACTAGTGGAGTATTGACTGTAGAGCCGTCTCTTGGAAGAGCATTAATACAAGATGCTCTTCTAAAGTTCCTTATCCAAAGTGACTATAACCTTGAAGCAGGAGGAGATTATATCTTTACTATCAGAGCAAAATTCTAAAATCAGGCTTATTTGGCCATTTTAGTTTCATACCCAAATAATCCTCTAACAATACTAAAGCAGCTACTGCATCCAAGTTTGTATTAGGATGCATCAAACTGATTGGCATCCAAAATAATAATTTATTTGGTGGCCAAAGCTCCCAATAACGATGACGAGCACGCAAGGTTGTACCAGTTTCATCAACTAGTTGTACCTTAGCTAAAGGCTCAATCAGAGTGGTCCAATATTTACTAGTTGTTCCATTACCTATAAGAATAGATTTAATTGAAAATTTTCTTATCCAGAAGTCAATTAAATCGACTACTGAATCACTCTTTAATACTTTTCCTTCCAAAACCAATCTCAAACTAGAATCTGCAAGAATAATGCCGCACTTGCTTTGTCCAGGATCTAAAGATATATACTTAGTCATTTAGAAGTATTCAATCGTTTGGCAGCCTTTATTCTAAATGCCACTAATACTTGTTCTACGGTATCACTATTCTTCAATGCAATGACTTCTAATTTAAGATCCCTATTTTTGCTAATGTTTATTTGCTGTCTTAACTTGTTAATAGAATTCGGATCAAACTGAATAGCTTGAGAAAGTGAACCTCTTCTCTTGATTTCAGCGAAAGAAGAAGCTAATAACAAATTAATACTTTTGCTAATTTCTTCTGAGCTAATTTGTTTCACTGGCAAATTAATTCTCGCCAGAACCTCACCTTTGGTAACCACATTTATGTTTGGACGTACTTCAGGGAATGCATAGACTGATTTCTCTCCTGATAATACATTTGCAGCCGATCGAATATTTACTACCCAAGTGCCCTTTTGAGTTATTATTTCCTCTAATCTTTTAATATCTGCTTTTGGAACTAAAAGTATTTGTCGATTTGGCTTCTCTCTTGGTCTAATACGCCTAAAAGCCTCAAGGTTTGCTTTTTGAAGAAGACCATCGATTACTTTTTTAACTTGTCTTGAACGATCTAACTTTAATGTAACTGTCGCCAATGACTGGCCACTGCTAATGACTACATTACCTCTTCTCAAAGCTAACAAGTTTTTCTCAAGTTGCTTAAGTTCAGCTTCACCTAGATTAATTCTGGCTTGAATAGCATCTAATTGAAATAAACCAACTCTTAATTGTCTACTTACTAGTAACATAAATCCAAGTGACAATGCACTAATTGCACTCCCTGTAAGTACAGTTATCAATACCGCAGTTCTCCTTGGCCTTAAGTTAAAGATACTTAAACGCGCCTTCCCAACTCGACTACCAAGCAAGTCGCCAAATGTGGAAAGTATTCCACCAAGCAAAAGCAAAATGATGATTAGGAGCCAGCCAGTCACAAGAACAAAAAATTCAAATCAGGAATGGGATCAAACCTCATTACTATTGTGCGAATTGAGCCTAATCAGTTAAACCGTTTTGCAAGTGCTATTGGATCTAAAACTGTGATTTTCTTACGATCTATAAGTACAAGTCCTGAATTCCGCAAATCCCCCAACAAACGAGTGATAGTAACTCTTGTTGACCCAATCGCTTCTGCAATCGCCTGATGAGAAAGTCTCAAGTCGATTGTTATTCCTTGCCCCCCCGCAACACCAAAATCTCTACAAAGAACTAATAAGAAACTTACTAACCGCGATGACATATCACGGTGTGTAAGAGTTTCAATCATCGTTTCAGTCTGCAAAATACGACTTGAAAGGCCTTGAAGTAGAAGCAAGCCAACTTGTGTATCTCCCTCAATGGCTTTTCTAACCGAGTTTGCTGGCGCAGTAATCATTTCAACCTTGGTAAAGGCCACTGCGTGATAAAAACGATCTGCTCGATGGCCTGTAAGAAGAGAAAGTACCCCAAAAAGGCTATTTTCCCTTAATAAAGCAACAGTTATTTCTTCTCCCGATTCATAAACTCTAGAAAGCCTTACTGCACCTCTACGAATCAAATAAACTCTTTCAGCAGGGTCACCTGGGAAAAAAATAGTTTTTGCCCTATCAACCTTTTCTGAGTTGGCACCCTCAAGACAGCCAATAACCTCTATCAAACTCCTTCTAACTGGTGTTGGTTCATTTGTCATATGTGTCGCCTCAATTTCATAAGTTCCAGTTCCAGAGCGGCAAAACCACTAGTCAAACCTGCCATAAGGGCTTCTTTGTTTTAAGGACGGTAAGAATTGTTATCCAAAGCCCATGTAGCAACGGTGACTTTTTAGTCTTTTTGCTTAAAAGCTAAAAGCTGAGAAGCATGTAATTTTTTTATCCCTGACTCAGCAAGGTCCAATAATGAATATAATTGATTCCTGCTAAAAGGCGCCCCTTCAGCAGTCCCTTGAATTTCCAATAGCCTGCCTTTCGAATCCATCACAACATTCAAATCAACATTTGCCTTGGAATCTTCGCTGTAATCAAGGTCAAGCAAAGGAATACCATCAACTATCCCAACAGATACAGCCGCAACTTGATCCGAAATAGGGTTATTAACTAATTCACCTTTACTCAATAAGTTCAAGCAAGCTTGCTGAAGAGCAATCCATGAACCAGTGATTGCAGCCGTTCTTGTCCCTGCATCAGCTTGAATGACATCGCAGTCAATTAGCAAAGTTCTTTCCCCTAAAAGAGACATTTGCATTGCAGCCCGAAGACTTCTTGAAATCAATCGTTGAATCTCATGTGTTCTGCCAGAAAGCTTCATTAACTCCCTTCCCTGCCGGTTAGGAGTAGAGCCTGGTAGCAATCTATATTCGGCACTTAACCACCCCTTGCCGAAACCCTTACGCCAAGCAGGCACACCCTCCTCAATAGAAACGCTACAAATAATCGAAGTTTGACCAGTCGAAATAATCAAAGAACTCAATGCAAAGCCCATTGGGTCCCAATCAATCTTAAAAGGCCTCAGAGAATCATTTGATCGCCCATCTCGACGAAGTCTTTCGGGGGAACCCATTGCTGCCTCTTGAAATTAGAGCAAGCCTAACCAAGCATTATGGCAAAGACACTATGGATAGTGTCAAAACCCTTGTTCAGAGCCATTGTGCCGCTAAATTTAAAAGCATCCAGAGTTTTTAGTTCTTTAGACATTCATGTCGGCAAATCTCCTCCCCAAGCATCAAGCCCTTAACCAAGCAGCTGGCTCAAACACTAGAGATTCCAATCCTCTAAAACTTTGTCCCCAGCAGCCAAGGCTCCACCTAGTTACCCAGGAGGGTCAATTGCATGTACATACTGCTCCATATAGGGGAAGTTTTTCAGGAGTACTTAGAGAAGCGCTCAGATCGGCTGGACTAGGAAGCAAAGTGATTATCGCCCAATTTTTAAAAGGAGGGGTCAGGCAAGGCAAAGAACGAGCGATAAAACTCTGTGGCAGATTAAATTGGGTAAGGCCTGATGTTTCCTGCTGTATTAACACCAATTACTCAGAAGTCTTATCTGATAAAGATCATGAGATCACTACAAATGCAGTTGAAGAGATTTGGCAGTTTTGCAAGCAACACTTACTCGAAGGAGATATAGACCAATTGGTGCTAGATGAAGCCGGTCTGGCTATTGCACTTGGCTATCTAAAAGAAGAAGAATTTATTTCTACCCTTGAACAACGTCCCAAAGGTATGGACGTGATCATTACCGGTCCTTCTATTCCATCACGAATAATGGAAATAGCAGACCAAATCACAGAATTACGTTGTGGCTTCTAATGCTTAAAAACGATCTCTGGATAACCGAGCAAGCCAAAGCAGGAATGCTCAAACCATTTCAAGAAGGGTTAGTCCGCCATCTAGAACCTGACTCACAAAGGAAGCCTGTTCTTAGCTTTGGCTGTTCTTCTTATGGGTATGACCTAAGGCTTTCTGCAAATGAGTTTCTCATTTTCAGGCACGTACCTGGGACAGTTATGAATCCAAAGAGATTTAATCCAGCGAATTTAGAGTCCACTCCCTTGCAAAAAGACTCAGATGGTGAATATTTCATACTTCCTGCCCATTCTTATGGGTTAGGGGTAGCACTTGAGAGAATGAAAGTGCCGAAAAATATTACTGTAATTTGCTTAGGGAAAAGTACGTACGCACGTCTTGGAATTATTGTAAATACAACTCCTGCGGAAGCAAGTTGGGAAGGACATTTAACACTTGAATTTAGTAATAGCTCAGGGGCAGATTGTCGTATTTATGCAAATGAAGGGATTTGCCAATTATTATTTTTTGAAGGCGATCCATGCACAACTACATATAGTGACAGAAAGGGTAAATATCAACACCAACAAGAAAAAGTTACTCTTGCCAAGGTTTAGAACCATGAATATTAGTTTAATTTCTGCTACTCCAGATGCGGAAAAAACAATGGCTTATATAGCTCGGGTAAGCAATCCTAAAAATCAAGAAAATCAAGATTTTGCAAAACTACTTCAATATTGCATAAAGCATGAGCATTGGAGCGTATTTGAACAGGCTTATATGACTCTACAAATTGAAACTAACAGAGGAATTGCAGCACAAATTCTCAGGCATAGATCATTCACCTTTCAGGAATTCTCACAGCGGTATGCCGACAGCACCCAATTGGCAAGTGAGATTCCATTACCAGAGTTAAGGCGACAGGACAATAAGAATAGACAAAATTCAATTAAAGACTTACTGCCGGAAATAGAGCAAAAGTTCCATCAGAAAATCAAAACCCATTTTGAACAATCTATTTCCTTGTACCAAGAAATGCTTGACTCAGGAGTTGCAAAAGAATGCGCCAGATTTGTATTGCCATTATCTATTCCTACCAGGATCTATATGACCGGTTCTTGCCGCTCTTGGATACATTATATAAATCTCAGAATAGGTCATGGTACACAAAAAGAACACAAAGAAATTGCAGAAGAATGTAAAAACATCTTCTGCCAGCAATACCCCATGGTTTCTATTGCATTAGGCTGGAGATAAAGTTAGAAGTACCATTTCAGCCATGGCTTTTCGGAATAATTATATTTGAAGAGTAATCTTTCTTAGCAAATCCTTTTTCTATTGATATTAAATTAGTTTGATTGCCTGCAAAGGAAATCTGAGGCAAAGGCTCTTTATTACTTAATGCATTAACTAAATCGAGTATCGTCTCTTTAGACTTAACTCCAATAACTACACCTTCCAAATCCCCTTCAGAAGAAAAAAAGTTTAGCTGTGGTATCCCAGTGACTTGATACAAAGAAATTAAATCCTGCCATTTAGAATTATCAACATTTAAAAAAACAAAATCAACCTTATCTTTATATATAGATTCTACATCTATTATTGCTGGTGCCATCTCCTTGCAAGCTTCACACCAATCTGCATAAAACTCAATTACAGTTGGGCGTCCATTGGATAAAGCGATCTCCGGTTGAATAGATTTTCTTGCTAATTGATCCAATGGTGCCTGATGGCTAATATCAGCCCGCAAAAAAACCAGTAGTAATGATATACAAACAGTGACTATAAGAAATATCAGCCTTTGAGTAAAATTAAAACTTGCCGGGGATTCGCCTTCTTTCATGGTTTACATTAAAGGCTGATTTTAGTGTCATCTTTAGATTATATGCTAATAAACTCAAGTCGATATAACCATGCAAATGTACTTACATCATTAATTCACCATATCTTTTTTCAAGAAATTGCAATTTGGGTAGCGGGTTACCATTTCTTAAATACATTGACCTGAAAACTGGCAAAGCTTTTTCCAATACATATTTCTCTCGTTCTGTTGGGATATGAAATGGATTTTTATCTATTGCAGAGCTTGAACCAAATACCAAGGCATCAAAGCACTGGCTAAGTTCAATTAAAAGTTGCATAGGCTCTATCACAATTTCCAAATCACTTTGAATAAATAGTTCGGCACCCTCCTCTAATGCACCAGCCAAAGCTAATAACAAAGCAGGCTGTAGAAGCTTTCTTTTAAAATGTCTTTTTTTAAACCATGGATCTGGAAATTGAATGGAAACTCTTCTTAATTCATTCACTCGCAAAGTAGTTAGCCAAGTAGGCAAACTCACATTTGCGTTACAAAATAAAAAGTGAAGATTATTAAGGCCCATTTGATTACGTTCAGATTCTGCGGATAGCACCAAAGATCTTCTTATTTCAACTCCTAAAAAATTCCAATCCTTATGCAATGAAGCCATTTCAATCAAGAACTTTCCTCTTGAAGAACCAATGTCTAGATGAATAGGCAGTTTTGGATTTTCAAATAATTCGTTAGTGCTAGGCAGCCTTAATGGCAACTGAAAGAAACTACTTAATGGGTTGACGTGTTGACGCACTATAATAAGAGTAAGCTAATAGTGATGGGGAGAGCCGAGATACTGCTGCAAACTAAATATACTTTAAAATAAAAAAATGAATTTTTCTAATTTCTGGATAAAAGAACTATCACAATTTTAATGAAAAGTTATGCATAAAGCAACTTCAATTATCTTTCAGAATATTTATATTAAATTGCTGCATAGATTCAACAAAATGATTAGTCAAATTTAAAAGGTTGATTAATATTAAGCTATTCACATAATAATCCTTTGACAGAGCTCACATACCATTCCCTTGTGTGGCTAAACTACAGACTTGGAGCCACTTTCGCAGCCGGACTGCCGTTAATACTCTTAATTTGGGCTTCGATGAAAAAAGAAGCCTCAATGGTAAGGCTCCTTTCTATTTACTGGAAGACAGCAAGCCTGGCAGCAATAAGTATTCTTCTTCTTACCAATCAAAATCAAATAGGCTATTTAACCTCTTTCATTGCTCCTATTTTAATGGTGGGCTCTACTTGGTTCTGGATAGACCTCAATGAAGAACTCGCTGAATTCCCAAAATGGAAACCCTTGGCAATAACTATTAGAATTTGGAGGTGGGCACTGACATTCTTTGGTTTTTTATCTTTAACATTAAGCTACAAAAGCCTTTCTTGCTTTGCTTCAATTCAATCAGCAAACTGTGAGTATTGGTTAGAAGCACCACAATCTTTGCATAATGTTCTTACTAAATTATTTAGTTTTCTTTTTGGTGCAAACTGGACAGAGCCAATAGCTACTTTTGTTGGATTCTTAGCATTAACTGCATATATAATTGGTGTTTTACAATGGATCATCATCCGCCTAATAAGGCACGGAAGAGTTGCGGGAGGTTTTTAAAAGAAGTGTTTAAGATCTAAATTCTTTCAAGAACATCAATGCATCTAGAGCAGAGACTTTTGTGCTGCTGACAACTCCCAATATCTATTGCATAGTGCCAACATCTAGCGCATTTTTTGCCACGTGCTCTTGAAACCTCAATTATAGCCAAATCCGAATCGTTTATCATCAGAACCTCTGCCCAAGGTTCTCCACCTATTGTTAAATTAGAAACCAATAACCAGTCTCTTAAATTATCTACATCCGGGTGACCATTTGCAGCAAACCAAGCCAAAACCTCTTCAAGAGCTTTATCTTTAATATCTAAACGAATACTTGTTTCAAGTGCAGCTCCAATCCCATGATTTATTCTGCAATCTTCCAATACTCTATTAACTCCACTTCTTAAATCTCTAAGCAGGTCAATAGGCTGGTCTAAAGATTCACAATTCCAATTATCTGGCACGATTGGCCAGCCGCGCAAGAAAACAGATTCTTCTTTAACTCGGTAAGGAAGGTTTTGCCAGATATCTTCAGCCATATGTGATAAAACAGGTGCTATTAAGCCTGCAAGGCTTTCAATAATTAAGGCCATTACTGTCTGACATGACCGCCTTCGAAAGTCAGAAGGTGCACTTACATAAAGTCTATCCTTTGCAATGTCTAAATAAAAATTTGAAAGGTCTACTACACAATAGCTTTGAAGACTCTGGAAGAACTTTGAAAACTCATACTTATCTAATGCAATAGTTAAGTCACCAACTATCTGAGCAGTTCTATTCAACATCCATCTATCAAGTAATGGTAATTCTTCTATTTTAATAGAGTGAATACTTGGATCAAAGTCATGTAAATTGCCCAGTAAATATCTTGCTGTATTCCGAACCTTTCTGTATACGTCAGATAGCTGGCGCAAAATACCTGGGCCAATTGGGACATCAACTGTGTAATCAACTGAGCTAACCCAAAGCCTTAATACATCTGCCCCATAAGCAGGTTTCTCTTTCTTATTAGAGCCACCCTCAATTATTTCCAAAGGATCAACAACATTGCCAAGTGACTTGCTCATTTTTCTACCCTTTTCATCTAAAGCAAATCCATGTGTCAGGACTTTTTTAAAAGGTGCCTGATTATTAACTGCAATTGAAGTGAGAAGAGAAGACTGGAACCATCCCCGATGCTGATCGCTTCCTTCTAAATAGAGGTCTGCAGGATAAGTCAGCCCATCTCGTTCATTAGAGACAGCAGACCAACTCGAACCAGAGTCAAACCAAACATCCATTGTGTCTGTACCTTTACGCCATCTATGGGATTCAGAAGCAAATGCTGGAGGTAAAAGATCTGATTCGTCTAATTCCCACCAAATATCTGCTCCGTGCTTGGCAATAAGGTCATGGACATGCTTCAAAGTTTCTTTATTTAACAGAATTTGATCGCCATTCTTTTCATAGAAAACAGGAATAGGTACTCCCCATGTTCTTTGCCGAGAAATACACCAGTCCCCACGTTCTTTAACCATAGCCTCTATTCGATTCTGTCCCGAAGAAGGAAGCCACTCAACATCCTCAATAGCACCTAATGCCTGGTCACGAAATCCTTCTACAGAAGCAAACCATTGTTCAGTAGCTCTAAATATAGTTGGCTTCTTAGTACGCCAATCATATGGGTACCGATGATGATAATCCTCAGATTTTAAAAGGAGTTTGGCCTTCTCTAATGAATCTATAATCGCAGAATTAGCATCCTTTAATACATTCAGGCCAGCAAAAGGGCCGGCTTCTCCTGTTAAATAACCAGCCTCATCTACAGGACAATTTAATGGTAAATTATTTTTACGCCCAGTATTAAAGTCATCAACACCATGTCCTGGTGCTGTATGAACCAGGCCAGTGCCAGATTCAGTCGTTATATAATCACCTCCAACTACGACTGGACTTTTCCTATCCAAAAAAGGATGGCGATAAATTGTTCCTGCTAGAGATGAGCCTTTGACTTTTAGTCTAGGCTTTAAATCTAAAGCTATTTTTTGACTAACTTCAGCTAAAAGCTCATCAGCTATACAAATTAATCGGCCTTTTTGATCAATAGCAATAACGTAATCTAGATCTTGATTAACAGAAATAGCTTGATTACCTGGCAAGGTCCATGGAGTAGTTGTCCAAACAGCAAGATGAAAAACCTTACTTAATTCAATTTCGCCATTAGGCACATTTAAACCATGCAGCTCAAAATTCTTTCGCAGATCATCCGGCAAACTAAGTACTGGGAAAATAAGATAAATACTTTGACTTATATGAACATCAGGATACTCAAGTTCAGCTTCTGCCAGTGCAGTTCTAGAGCTAGGACTCCAGTGGACCGGTTTTAAGCCTCTATAGATAAATCCTTTAAGTGCCATTTCTCCAAAGACATTTATCTGTGCCGCCTCATATTCCTTATCCAAGGTCAAATAAGGTCGTCGCCAATCACCCCAAACTCCCCACCTTTTAAATCCCTTCATTTGAGATTCAACTTGTTTTCTTGCATAAGAAGCAGCTTGCTTTCTTAATTTCACTGGAGTCAGTGATTTACGTTTTTTACTATCAAGAGTCTGCAAAACTTTAAGTTCTATTGGCAATCCATGGCAATCCCAGCCAGGAACAAAGTAAACCTTTTTCCCACGCATTGTCTGATACTTATTGATGATATCTTTCAAAACTTTGTTAAGAGCATGACCCATATGTAAAGACCCATTCGCATATGGGGGGCCATCATGAAGTGTAAAGGTAGGGCCTTGATTAGAAATACCCAAATTCAGGTCTATTCCTTTTTCTCTCCAAAAAGCTTGCAATTCTGGCTCACGCTGAGTGGCATTGGCACGCATACCAAAGCTAGTGCTCAATAAATTGAGCGTTTCCTTATAGGAAGGACGGTTATCATCGCCCTGTTGCTGCTCTTTAGTCACATTCTTGTTCAAAAAGGTTATGAGTCGCTGTTCGCACGATTCTGTTCTAATGGCATTTGAGTTGACTCTTTAGTCTTCTCTGTAGAAGCAGTTACATGCTTAGTAGCCATTATTTCAGAGGGCTCTGACGCCTGTTGGATAGGTGTTTGTGAACGAATCCATTTCTTACCTTCTTTACTTCGCTTAGGTTTTGGACTGATCAACTTCGACAGGTCGCTTATCGCAATTAACAACTGAGTCATTGCAGCACTCAATTCCTTAAAACTAGTAGCCCAACGCTCGAATGATCCAATTCGTTTTTGCTCACCTTGGCTCAAGTGATTCCATCTGATCTGTGTAACCTCCCAAATCAGCCTCGAAACAATCAAAAGCCCAAACATCAAAGCCAAACTAAATGCCCTATCAACACTCTGGGTATTACTAATCAAAACCAACCCAAACAAAACTGTGGCAGCACCAAGGACTCCATCGCCAGGACGACTCAATTCAGTGATGAATAATGGAAGCAATAAGACCCCGAGCCCAAATAAGATCGAGAAGTCTCCGATAAGCAGGGCCAGCATTTTTTTTAAAAGGCCTTCCTCTATTTTGTAGTCTTGTTTAGAGTTAGCAAATCGCCCACCTGGCGGAATTGGTAGACGCGCTGGTTTTAGGTACCAGTGACTTAGGTCGTGGGAGTTCAAGTCTCCCGGTGGGCACTCTAAAAAGCTCTAAATAAAGTGTTTTTGAATAGCAATCCGTTCAAGCATGCAAACATATCCCGATATGAACATCTTTTTTCAAGCTTATATTGTCCTTCGTGTTCATTTCGCTAATAGCTCAATGAAATGACCGAAACAGCAGTACCTAATTCCTCTGAAAAGCCTCAATCAACTGCTGATTGGCAAAAAGTCATTCAAGAGTATTTAGACCCTCCTGGCTCGTTCAATCTGACCGTAGGTTTATTTTTGGGTGGTTATTTATTAGCCGCACTTGCAATTTGGCAATGGTATGAAGGCAGTTGGCCACTTCCAGTATTAGTAGGAATAGCATTTTTAGCTCTTCATATGGAAGGCACTGTCATTCATGATGCCTGCCATCAAGCTGCACACCCGAATCGCTGGATAAACCAAGCCATGGGGCATGGAGCTGCAGTTTTATTAGGCTTTAGCTTCCCAGTTTTCACAAGAGTCCATCTTCAGCACCATTCACATGTCAACGATCCTAAAAATGATCCCGACCATATCGTTAGCACTTTTGGTCCTGTATGGCTGATTGCACCTAGATTTTTTTATCACGAATATTTCTTTTTTAATAGAAAATTATGGCGAAAATATGAACTAATGCAATGGGGACTAGAGCGCAGTCTTTTTATCACAATCGTCATGGCTGGCATAAGATTTGATTTCATGAATGTCATTTATAACTTGTGGTTTGGGCCAGCATTAATGGTTGGCGTTACTTTAGGAATATTCTTTGACTATTTACCACATAGACCATTCTTGTCTCGTAATAGATGGAAGAATGCGAGGGTTTATCCGAGTAGAGTAATGAATCTATTGATAATGGGTCAAAATTATCATTTGGTACATCATTTATGGCCATCAATACCCTGGTTTGAATATAAACCAGCATATGAAGCCACCAAACCTTTGTTAGATGCGAAAGGCTCTCCTCAGCGAATGGGTATTTTTGAAACAAAAAAAGATAGCTTAAATTTTCTTTATGACATCCTGCTAGGAATAAGAAGTCACAAAAAACGGCGAAGTAAGATGAGGCCTATTGCAAAACTCTTACCCAGTAAAAGGCTTGCCAAAGAATGGATTTACTTATTGCATCAAACTGCTGTTATTCCAAACAAGAAGAAACCTTAGTTTAGTCAGACAGTATTTTCGGAACCATGAAAAAGTCCCCTTCTCTTTCTGGAGCAAGTTCCAATAAGTCTTCTCTAACTTCAGTTTCTTCTATAAGGTCTTCTCTAAGAGAATTTACTACTTCTACTGCTCTAGTAGTTGGAGGAATATCAGTAGTATCTATTTTTTCTAACTGTGCTACGTAATCTAAAATCTTTTCTAATTGATGCGTAAAGGTTTCTACCTGGTCATCAGGCAAAGCCAGCCTTGCAAGAGTGGCAACTTTCCTAACATCTTGAGAATTGATCCTAGTCATTATGAAGAGAGAAAATTAAATAAATCATCAATTAAAGCGATGGAAGCTTGTTCTATAAAGACCTTCCCATGGGTTGCTTTTGCAAGGAAAGGATCTGAACCCATTCTGCCATCAGGATACCTTCTCTGAAAGTCTTCATAGCCATAAATAGGTCCAGCTGGAGAAGGTGGAGGCAAAGGCCTTTGCTTACTTAATAAGCTTGGCTCGACGTGAAGAGTGACTGATATTTCACTAGGAGTCGCATGCTGTCCTTCCATGTCGCCATATAGCTCCTGTGCTTTATGAATCACTTTTTTTACCATAAACCAATTAACTAATTTACAACTCAAATAAGTAGCCCTATGCAAGTTTTGACTCATTGCACTTGTATACGCTTGGGCGAATCCAGCTTTAAGACTCGCAATATTCCCTCCATGACCATTAATAACAAAAACTCTTTCAAAACCATTCCTAGCAAGCGAAAGCACGAGGTCATGAACTACAGCAATCAAGGTACAAGGCCTAAGGCTCATGGTGCCTGAGAAGCCAAGGTGATGCTCAGCCATACCAAAAACCTGCGTAGGAGCAACTAAAACACCTGTTTGCCTGCCAACTTCCCTTGCTACAGCTTCTGCAGTAATTGCATCAGTTCCTATTGCACCAGTCGGCCCATGCTGTTCAGTAGAACCTATGGGTAAGATTATTCCTTTACAAGTTTTTAAATACTCATCAACTTCAGTCCAACTTCTTAATTCTAAACGGATATCATTAGAACTGCTTACAGGTCCTGGTAGTTTATTAATCGCCATTTTGTTTAACAAATTTACTATGATGATTCATACATCACAATAAGATTAACAAGCAATTCAGGACTGCTCTATCGAAAATCCAAATAATAAAATACTACCTAATGATTTCTTTCAACGTCCTGCAGAAATCGTTGGGCCAGAATTGATAGGATGCTCTCTTGTTAAAAGACAACCAGATGGCAATATTCTTTCAGGTGTCATTGTTGAAACTGAAGCATACTCACAAGAAGAACCTGCATGCCATGGATATGCCCGAAGAAGCAACTCCAACGAAACACTTTTTGGTAAGCCAGGACAAATTTATGTATACCTGACTTACGGAATTTATTACTGTGTAAATATAGTTACATATAAAGAAAATTATGCTAGTGGCGTTCTCCTCAGGGCAATAGCAATAGCTTATGAAAATGAGAGAATAGCGGCAGGACCAGCTCTATTAGCTAGGAGGTTTGGGATAAACCTATCTCATGACAGTTTGCCAATCTCAATAGAGAATGGCTTGTGGCTAACAAGTCAATCACCTACAACCAAAATGCAAAAAATTATTTGTACAACCAGAGTCGGAATTTCAAAAGCAAATGATTTGCATTGGCGTTGGTATTTACAATCAAGTAGAAGTGTGAGTAAACGAGCTAAAGGCGATCGGAAACCACCTATATCAATTGCATGGGATCCTTCACAGGAGAAACAATTATGAGCGGCTGGAAGCATGACCACATAATTGATCTAGCAACTTTCTCTTTAGAGGATTACAATACAGTTCTTGAACTTGCAGATCGTTTTAAATCATTACCATTAAGTGGAACTAGAAAAATACCCGCGCTGCAAGGGAAACTAGTAGCAACTTTATTCTTTGAGCCCAGCACCAGAACTAGAAGCAGTTTCGAACTAGCAGCCAAAAACCTTTCAGCTGACGTACAAAGTTTCACTCCAAACACAAGCTCGGTTAATAAAGGTGAAACACCACTAGATACAGCACTCACTTATGTGGCAATGGGAGCAGATGTACTTGTTGTTCGCCACAGCTCAACAAGCGTTCCAGAGCAATTAATTCATTCCTTAAAAGAAGCTGGTGCGAAAACCTCAATACTCAATGGTGGTAACGGCATCCAAAGCCATCCAAGCCAAGGATTACTAGATCTTTTCACTCTTGCTAAATTCTTCAATCCTGTCAAACCATCAACCGAGACTTTAAAAGGGAAAAAAATAACAATCGTTGGCGATATCTTGCACTCAAGAGTGGCACGCTCGAATCTTTGGGCCCTAACAGCCTGTGGAGCAGATGTTTTTCTATGTGGGCCTCCCAGTCTTTTACCAGAAGAATTCTCGGACTTCACCCAAACTCCTCCACCTGGACAAAAGTTTGATCCAATTAAAAATCGCGGAAAAATTCACATAATAAGATCCTTAAAAGAAGCATTAATTGAATCAGATGCAGTCATGACTCTTCGTCTACAAAGAGAAAGAATGAAACAAAACTTGCTATCTGATCTAAATAGGTACCATCTTGACTATGGAATTACTCATGAAAAACTTAAATATTGCAAAAAAGAAGGTCCCGTTCTTCATCCAGGTCCAGTAAATAGAGGGGTTGAAATCAGCAGTAGATTAGTAGAAGATCGATCAATCTGTCTAATTGAACAACAAATAAGCAACGGAATATCAATAAGAATGGCACTACTTTATTTAATAGCAACAAAGAAATCAGAGAACCATTTAAGCAAAGCTGAAAAGGGAGGAAATAAATAGATTTTAGAATATAAAGTTTTTATAGAAGTTTAAACCCTTCAAGGAGAAGTCCATAAAGCAACCCTATTCTTAAGCTATCAATTAACTGCAAACTAATATCGGACCTTTTATTCATAGGCCATCCTCTACGAATTCGGACCAAGGCTTCCAAAAATAAAACTGTAAAGAATGCACCAATAGGGTCCATCAATGCAAGAACACCGTTAATCATCCCAATGGAGCTACCTAACAAAAATCCAATAAGAAAAATAATTAGCAACAAAGAATATTTGCGCCATGGATTAACAGCCCAGGCGTCTAAGCGGTCCAATGCAAGTACAAAATTCCTACGAAGATTTGTCGATTGGATTTTCTGAGCCATTAAAAATGTGGTTGTGAAGAAATCTATATTTTAGATATCTTAAATAGAACAGCTAGGAAAGGCTAATTAAACTTAAACTAAATACTAAATCTGGCAAAAAAATAAACTAATATAGATCAACCAGATCAAGATAAAAATTGACTCCTATATATACAAAAATGTCAAACTAACTTGCTTCTGCCTTTGGTTTCTTGGAAGACTTACCTTCTAATAGTTCATGCAAAGCCTCCATTTGAGCCATTACGCCCCGCATTTCTCCTGGCTCCGGCAACAAGCCATCATCCATGAGACCTTGATGCATCTCTCGTAGCTCCTGTCGGATGTAACGGAGATGACTAATTACTTGTTCACGTTTCGATTGCGACATCGAGAATCTGTATCTTCTTGAGACCTCTATAACGCATGAGCTTATACAAGAGGCATTTGCAACATTATTAGCCTTTTTCTGATTTCTGATATCAAATTCTGACATTTCAATGCTTATACATTGAGCACACAAGTTATAAAAACTTCAGAACTCTGCGTACCAAAAGAAAAAATTGCCGCATTAATGAAAAAAACAAGTCCAGGCAGGGAGAAGCCGGTTCACCTAACGTCAGGGATTGAAGACAAAGCAGTCTATCTTTTCTCCTCTAATTTGAATTCACAATCCAAAAATCCTCTCGAGAGCTTTTCCCTAATTTTCAGACCAAAAGGCTTACCAAAAATGTATGGAGAATAGGGGATTCGAACCCCTGACCTCTGCGGTGCGATCACAGCGCTCTACCAAGCTGAGCTAATTCCCCACGCTTAAAAGCTAGCGCCCAGGCAAAATAGATAAGAAGGCAGCTTCAAATACATCTATGAAAACCTCTGATGCGGTGTCCAATCAAACTGTCACTATTAATGAAGCTCTCATAAATGAATTTGACGATGAAGCCACAGCCATCCTTGCCAAACGTCTTGAAGATGATGATTATCCAACTCCCTTTGCAGGGTTAGGAGATTGGCATCTGCTAAGGGCGCTCGCAATTCATCGTCCTGAATTAACTACTCCTTATTTACACTTAATTGATCAGGAACCCTTTGATGAAGACTGAGAAGTCTATTCCACTAGAAGGTCGCCGTATCCTCATTGCCGCAAGTGGAAGCATTGCTGCTGTCAAAACCCCACTATTAGTTAGTGAATTAGTTAAATCTGGGGCACAAGTTCGTTGTCTATTAACTCCTAGTGCAGCAAAAATCATTAGCCCGTTGTCACTTTCAACTCTAAGTAGGCATCGCTGCTACCAAGAAGACGATCAATGGAGTCCCGAACAAACCAAGCCACTGCATATTGAACTTACCGAATGGGCCGAAATAGTTGTAATAGCTCCACTTAGTGCATCTACTCTGGCCCGCTGGACGCAAGGAATAAGCGAAGGGTTATTGGCTAGCGTTTTATTGGCTAGTGAAAAACCTGTTATAGCTGCAGTGGCTATGAACACTGCAATGTGGGAAAACATATATGTAAAAAAGAACTGGAATCAACTCAAAAAGAATAAAAGAACAATTGCTCTACCCCCTTCAAATGGGCTTCTTGCATGCGATCGGATAGGCGAAGGACGAATGGCTTCAACAGATTTAATTGAATTGGCAATTCGAAGCAGCCTTTTAAAGAGAACTGAAAAAAATGAATTCAGCCGAGATTGGGAAGGGGAAAGACTTGTAGTAACTGCAGGGCCAACACAAGAAGTCTTGGATCCAGCAAGAATTCTCACTAATAAAAGCAGTGGGAAAATGGGTGTCCTTTTGGCCCAAGCCGCAAATCTAAGAGGTGCAAGGGTTGATCTTATTCATGGCCCGATGAATGTTCCTACAGGCTGGTTAGAAGGCCTCAAGACTTACCAAGTCAAAAGTGCAGCGGAGTTAGCAAAAAAGCTTGCAGAATTACAACCTCTGGCAACTGCAATTGCTATGGCAGCAGCTGTTGCAGATTTTCGAAGCAAAGCTAGTCAGAACAAAGAAAAACTTAAAAAAGAACTTTTAATCAGCTATTTATCAAAGAATCTAGAAATGGTTCCAGATTTACTTAATGAACTATTTATTAAAAAGCCAAAAGGACAAATTCTTCTTGGTTTTGCAGCATTAACTGGTAGTGATCAAGAGATTCAAGAAAAGGGGATAGCCAAAAAAATTTCAAAAGGCTGTGACGTTCTTTTAGCCAATCCTATTGACAGAGATGGTCAAGGCTTTGAATTGGACTCAAATGGTGGCTGCTTAATAGGACCTGATGGATTGATGCAAAAGCTCCCAGTTACCTCCAAATTGGCTTTAGCTCACCATTTGCTAGACGTAATGATTCAAATTATGAGGCAAAACTAAAAAAATTATCTAAAGCTTCTTAATATAGAAATTTAAGGTCACTTCTCTAAAAGCCTGTCTAGTAAAGGATTCCGAAGGATTTGCTCAGTTTTTTTGCCCTCTAAAGAAGCGACAGGTTGTTGAGAGCTGCAAAAGGCAAGCCATTGGGGCCATTTGCCCCCTGTAAGATCCGAACTGACCAACTGGGCGGTTTATACCGCAGTCATCCAGCCTTTCGGCTTAATTCCAATGCGATTTCGTCCTTTGCTGGCCTTGGTGCTGGCTTTCTGTCTCACCTTTGCAGCTGCCCCCAGCAGTGTCTCGGCCGCGTTTGTACTTGGCAATGAAAGAGGTAATGCCAAATTTGCCGGTGTTGTAAATACTGGCCAAGCCGGCGAGTGCACCTCTCTCCCCTCAAGTTCTACTGGTTCTATTAGTGCAGATGGAAATATCAAAGACCTCTGCCTACAACCAACAGAAGTTTTTGTGAAACTAGCTACGAAGAAGCGTCAACAAGCTGACTTCGTACCTGCAAAAATCATCAGTCCTCGCTTTAACACAAGCATTGACCAGGTTTATGGAGACCTTTCTGGTGGAAAATTCACACAGAAAGGTGGTATTGACTTCTCCCTTTTCACAGTGCTTGGTCCTAACGGTACTGAATACCCTCTGGTTTTCTCTGCCAAGGACATGGAAGCCAGTGCCAATGGGAAGTCCATAGCCCCTGGTACTGAATTCTCTGGAACAACATTTGTGCCTAGCTACCGCACTGGGGATTTCCTCGATCCAAAGAGCCGCGCTAAAGACACAGGTGTTGATTACGCACAAGGCCTAGTTGCATTAGGCGGCGACGACGAAGACCTCGCAAGAGAAAACGTCAAGCGTGATCTTACTGGTAACGGTGTCATCACACTGTCTATTGACAGCGTTGACGCAACCACTAATGAGTTTTCCGGAACCTTTGTTGCGATACAGCCTTCTGATAATGATCTTGGGTCTAAAGATCCAACAGATATCAAAATCACTGGCAACCTCTATGGTCGCAAGGGCTAAATAGCCTTAAGCAAGCTCTATTTCCTTAAAATTTGAGCCGAAATCAATTTCATAACATGAAGGGGGTACTTTGTACCCCCTTTTTGATTTTTAGTTTTTTAAAAACTTTTTCCAATCATCCTGGACATGCAATCTGGGAGAATTCTCGAAACATCTAGTCTCTTAATGACCGCCAGCCAGCATTCCCCAAGCGATAAGAGCAAAAAATTAATAGCACCTTATGGGGGGACACTCGTTGATCTCATGGTGCCTAATGATCAAAAGGAATCTCTAAAAAAGCAAGCGAACAAAACACTTGAATGCTCTGACCGCAATGCATGCGATGTCGAATTACTTGTTGTAGGTGCATTCTCTCCAGAGCGTGGTTTCATGCATCAAGCTGACTATGACTCAGTTGTCAAGACCCACCGCACTACTTCCGGCCATTTATTTGGTCTGCCAATTGTTTTTGACACTGATAAGGAAGACATCAAAATTGGCGACAAAGTTTTACTGACATATAAAGGACAAAATTTGGCGATATTAGAAGTTCAGGACAAATGGGAGCCCAATAAAGTGCTTGAAGCGAAGGGGTGCTACGGGACTACTTCTTTAGAGCATCCTGCCGTCAATATGATTGCAACTGAAAGGAAGAAATTTTATCTAGGGGGGAGAATCCAAGGGCTAGAACTTCCTAAAAGAGTTTTCCCATGCAGAACTCCTGCAGAAGTAAGAATGGATCTCCCAGATGGAGAAGATGTTGTTGCTTTTCAGTGCCGGAACCCTATTCACCGTGCTCACTATGAGCTATTTACAAGAGCTTTACATGCAAGCAATGTCAGCAAAAAGGCAGTTGTACTTGTACATCCAACATGTGGACCAACACAACAAGATGACATTCCAGGTGCCATTCGATTCCAAACATATGAGCGACTAGCGACTGAGGTTAAGAACCCTCAAATTAAATGGGCCTATTTGCCATATTCAATGCATATGGCAGGTCCTAGAGAAGCTCTTCAACACATGATTATTAGAAGAAATTATGGATGTACTCATTTCATAATTGGTAGAGATATGGCAGGCTGCAAATCAAGCCTTACTGGTGAAGATTTTTATGGGCCTTATGACGCTCAAAACTTTGCAAAGGAACTTGCACCTGAATTAACGATGGAAACAGTCCCCTCTCTAAATCTTGTGTTTACAGAAGAAGAGGGCTATGTAACTGCAGAACATGCTGCAGCTAGGGGGCTGCATATTAAAAAACTAAGTGGAACTCAATTTAGAAAAATGCTTAGAAATGGAGAAGAGATCCCTGAATGGTTTGCTTTTAAGAGCGTTGTAGAAGTTCTTCGGACCACTTAAACGGAAAAATCTTTTAAAATCAAAATTCAGAGGCAATCGAACATTGAACAAACGCTGGAGAAACGTTGGGCTATACGTGCTCATTGTGATGGTTGTGATCGTTGTTGGCACAGCTTTCTTCGATCAACCCACCCAAAATGCTGCTTCAAAGACACTTCGCTATAGCGATTTTATTGAAGCAGTTGAAGATAACCAGATCAGCAGAGTCTTGATTTCACCGGACCAAGGGTCTGCAAAAGTTGTAGAGAATGATGGAACACGTGCAGAAGTAAACCTGGCTCCAGATCAAGATCTACTAAAGCTTCTAACTAAACACAATGTTGATATTGCTGTTCAACCTAATCGGCAACCCAGTCCCTGGCAGCAGGCTGCAGGAAGCTTGATCTTCCCAGTCATCCTTCTAGGCGGGCTTTTTCTTCTTTTCAGAAGGGCACAGGGGAGCTCTGGAGGTAACCCAGCAATGAATTTCGGCAAAAGCAAAGCAAGACTTCAAGTAGAGCCATCTACCCAAGTTACTTTTGCAGATGTTGCTGGTATAGAAGGTGCAAAGCTTGAACTAAATGAAGTTGTAGATTTTCTAAAAAATCCTGATCGTTTTACTGCAGTTGGAGCAAAAATTCCTAAAGGGGTTCTATTAGTTGGGCCTCCTGGAACAGGGAAAACGCTTCTTGCCAAAGCTGTAGCAGGGGAAGCAGCTGTCCCATTCTTTTCAATTTCAGGTTCTGAATTCGTTGAAATGTTCGTAGGGGTTGGCGCCAGCAGAGTGCGTGATTTATTTGAACAAGCGAAAAAAAATGCACCATGCATAGTTTTTATAGATGAAATCGATGCGGTTGGAAGACAACGCGGCGCTGGATTAGGAGGAGGCAATGATGAAAGAGAGCAAACACTCAATCAATTGCTTACTGAAATGGATGGATTTGAAGGCAATACGGGAATAATCATTGTTGCTGCGACCAATAGACCCGATGTACTTGATGCCGCATTGATGAGACCTGGCAGATTTGATCGTCAAGTTGTTGTTGATAGACCTGACTACTCAGGAAGATTGCAAATTCTGAAAGTCCATGCAAGAGATAAAACACTTTCAAAAGATGTCGATTTAGATAAAGTCGCTAGAAGAACTCCTGGCTTTACTGGCGCTGATCTTGCAAATTTGTTAAATGAAGCGGCGATTCTTGCTGCGAGGAGAGACCTGACCGAAGTTAGTAATGACGAAGTTAGTGACGCAATAGAGAGAGTAATGGCTGGACCAGAAAAGAAAGATCGTGTAATGAGTGATAGAAGAAAGCGACTAGTTGCATATCACGAAGCAGGGCACGCACTTGTAGGAGCCCTTATGCCTGACTACGACCCAGTGCAAAAAATTTCGATTATTCCTAGAGGGCAGGCTGGAGGCCTAACTTTCTTCACACCAAGTGAGGAAAGAATGGAATCTGGCCTTTATTCAAGATCATATTTACAAAACCAAATGGCTGTTGCTCTTGGTGGAAGAGTGGCGGAGGAAATAGTATTTGGAGAAGACGAAGTCACAACTGGAGCATCGAATGATCTAAAGCAAGTTGCACAAGTTGCGCGTCAGATGGTTACAAGGTTTGGCATGAGTGACAAGCTAGGTCCTTTAGCCTTAGGAAGATCCCAAGGGGGAATGTTCCTAGGCAGAGACATTGCAGCTGAGCGAGATTTTTCAGAGGATACAGCTGCAACTATTGATTCAGAGGTATCTGCGTTAGTAGATGTTGCTTACACTAGAGCCACAAAAGTGTTAGCAGACAATAGATCTGTACTAGATGAATTAGCAGAAATGCTTGTAGAGAAAGAAACTGTTGATTCAGATGACTTACAAGAACTTCTTATTAGAAGTGACGTAAAAGTTGCAGAATATGTTTAAAAGAATTTACTAAGAATAGATAGCAATATCGTCCCTACCAAAGGCTGCATTGCCCTTTTTGCCTAAGCAAATGATCAGCTATTACAATTGCAACCATTGATTCAACCATAGGAATTGCCCTTGGCAGTACACAGGGATCATGCCTACCTTTAGCCTTGAAATTAACTTCTTTCCCACTTGCATCGATAGTCTTTTGCTCTTTAGTTATTGTTGCTGTAGGTTTAAATGCGATTCTAAGAATTATATCCTCGCCATTACTAATCCCTCCTTGGATCCCACCTGAATTATTAGTCAGAGTCTTCAAAGCCCCTTCTTTCGGAGAAGAAATAAAAGAGTCATTATGCTGACTTCCTAAAAGCTTTGTTCCACTAAATCCAGAACCAATTTCAAAGCCTTTAGTTGCTGGCAAAGACATTAATGCCTTAGCAAGATCTGCCTCCAACTTGTCAAATACAGGCATACCAAGGCCTAAAGGAACATTACGTACAACGCATTCAACTACTCCACCACATGAATCTCCTTGTCGGCTAATTTCCTCTATTCTCTTCTCCATTAATTTTGCAACTTGCGAGTCAGGGCAACGGACAATATTGGATTCAACATCATTAATGGTCACAAGACTAGGAGAAATATCAGCTTCTATATTGTGAATTCGCTTAACCCATGCCAATACTTCAGTACTATTAGCTTTGAAAAGAAGTTGCTTAGCAATTGCACCAGCAGCTACCCTACCAATCGTTTCTCTAGCGGAAGCCCTGCCTCCTCCACTAGAAGCTTGAATGCCATATTTCACATGATAAGTAGCGTCCGCATGAGAAGGCCTAAAAATTTTTTGCATATCCTTATAGTCGCTAGGCTTTTGATCCTTATTCCTAACAATCATTGAAATAGGTGTACCGAGAGTTTTGTTATCATCCAAGCCACTTAAAATCTCAACTTGATCAGACTCCTTACGAGGAGTAGTTATTTTGCTTTGACCTGGCTTTCGACGATCCAACTCAACTTGAATTTTCTTTAGGTCTAGATCTAAACGAGGAGGGCAACCCTCCAAAATGACACCCACTCCACCACCATGGGATTCCCCGAAGGTAGTAACCCTAAATAGTGTCCCAAAACTACTTCCCATAGATAACTCATTCTGAATAGAGGGTAATTAGTCAA
>QCFY01000003.1 GCA_003280085.1 Prochlorococcus sp. AG-363-O06
AGCTTTCGAAATCCAATAAAACTAAGACTGTTTCAGAAAAGAAGAGAGATGAAAGAACTGAGCTATTAAAAATTTCTATTTACCTAGATACAGGAAAAATTATTGCCATTGCCTCGGTTGGTGTTCTTGCAGCGGCATTTTTGGTTACCACGGCTGCTTTCCTTGTCAGATGACTTAGAAGCAACCCTTATGAGTTAGCTTTTTTGGAAAACGACTTGTTGCTATCCAAATAGAACTTGATTTTGAGGTGCTTCAATAGTCTCATTTACAAACGAGTCCAATCAGTGCCAAACGAGAAAATTAAAGAGATTGTTGATTTTGCAACGTCTGAATCGCCTTATCGTTCTGCCAACAAAGGGTGGATTACAGATCAGGTTTATTTGAACTTGGGAGCTTCTCGAGATGAATCTGTAAAAGGGCTGGACCGCATAGTGCAAGTATCTATTAATTCAAAACCAATTATTCAATTACTGCTACTTGTTTTTCTAGTCGCTTTTATTAGTGTAGTTTTAGCATTTGCGCCCATTTCTTTATCTCGTGGTGGCTTACACTCGTTGGCAGGTCTACTTAATCCAACTTCCAAAATAGATTCACCAGTTCAAAAGGTAGTAAGCATTAAAGCCGAGGAGGTTAGCCTTAAAGAAATATCGGATTTAAACGAATTTAATGACAAAGGAATCATTAAGCCAATTCAAAATACAAGTATTAGATCACTGCCAAAGGAAAATTTAACTCCTCAAGAAATTAATGTAGGAAAGGTTAGAAGTGAGGCGCCACAAGTTTATGAGCAGAAACTTGTCAGGCCTAAACCTAGTAAAAGGAATGTTCTTACAGCAACTGATTTGTTTCAACCTAAAAGGTGATACTCTTTGATAGCTGAATGAATTCTGCAAGTTAATGAAAGGAATTTCTTTAGGTAAAGTAGAATGATTCTGGCGGTAAATTCTGGCTGATAAATTCTTTTGCTTACTATCTAGTTAAAGAAAGGTTTTTTAGACAGAAAAAATGGCATAAAGTTAGGTAGGCTTCCATGGCTTTTAAGCCTAAACTAAATTAACTTCAAAAAAATGATAGATAGTAAGGCTATTGCTTGGCTTGGTGGCTGCTTGATTGTTTTATTTTCTGCCTCTTTTGTTAGAGTACTTCAATTGAGAATACAAGGTTGGAACCGGCAGAAAATATCGCCACTCCCATTGGAGGGATTCTTATCAATCTCAACCTATTTGGGTATGCTTTCGGGCTTGACAATTATGTTTACCGGCATCTTGGAAATCTTAAGCTTCTCCCCAATTAACTCATTAATTGCATCCTGGATCCTTGCCCTGACAACAGGCCTTCCAATGTGGGGTGTTGTAAAAGGACTACTGTCTGAGGTGGAGGCTGATAATATCAAAGAGATAATACCTGGAAACTTCTAATTTAAATTACTTGTCTAACTTTGATTTTTCTAAAGTGATTTAGCTTTATTGAATTATAAAATTAAAAAAAAGTCTAAGTTGCATTGATATGCATCACTTGCAGCTCTTTTCTTTTAACTTGGTCCTGAGTTTTAACTGCCAGGATGGCGTGGGAATTGATTCTCAGTGATTTTTTGATTAAATTGCTAGGGATATGTGATTCCCTTTAGTGAAAGAAATGCATCTTGGCATTTAATCTTTAGACTCATATTTCTGTTGAAACTGTCTCCTTATTCCTATAAGGATTGAGTAACTATATAAGGCTAAGTTGTAAGTTTGGGTGATTTTTAATTTGTTCTACTAACCAACCTTTTGGATTCCATCCAACCAAAAATTCTTGGAGGGCATTTAATTCCGATTGGTCTTTGAAACTTGCAATCCACTCTTCTTCTAGTCCATTTGGAATAACAACGGGCATTCGATTATGAAATGGTTGGATTAATTTATTTGATTGAGTAGTGAGAATACAGCAACTTTCAATTTCACTGCCATCAGCTCCTGTCCAGTTATTCCATATTCCTCCCAGCCAGAAAGGTTGAGAATCTTCTTGCCTGATTCGGTGACCTTTTTCTAAAAAGCCAGTTGCAGGCAGAAGACATCTTTGGTGCCTCCAGCTTCCACGAAAAAGCTTCTTTTCATCAACAGTTTCAGCTCTTGCGTTAAATGGGCGTGGACCATCCAAAGGGTTTTTGCTCCATTGAGGGATGAATCCCCATAGCATGATAGAAGTAGTTGTATTGCCTTGGTTTTTAAGAGCAAGTACAGGATCAGATGGCCTTATCAGGGGCTGTTTTTTATAATGCTCTTTAAACCTTTGTGGCAGAAATTTCTTAAGAGGTGAGGGCAGTTGATCGAAGTTAGCTTTAAGCTCATATCTGCCACACATTTAATATCAAGACCTCAAATCAACTTTAATATATATATGTACCTAGTAGGTATTACTTATTTCCCTTTACATTGCGTAATTTACTTTTTAAGACTTAAGAAATTGATGCTAAGTAGGGAGTCTGCTTTGGGAGGAATAGCTTATGGAAAGCACAAAAGAAGCTCTAGGCCAGATTGAAAATCCAGATCATTTTGATTCTTATTATGAATGTATTACTTCTTGTTATGGCTTAGAAGGTGAAAATGTTGAATGTGTTACAAGGTGCTTTTGGGTTCACATTGGAGGTGACTTAGAGAAATAATCAGAATTAATTATATGCTAATAATTCTTACCCTATATATATAGAAATAGACTTTAGGAGATTTTTAGATGCTTTTATTATCAGTGCTATATGTAATTTAGTTGGTTTCACCTACTTTTTATTGGCGCCTTGGTCGTTTTCTGCTGGAGGGCTTGACGCTGAAAGTCGTTTCGAGTAGTATATATGTACTAATGGGCCGCCTCTGTTATGCCTCGTGGTTGTTATTTATTTGGTAAGGGGCTTGAAATGAGTATCTTTGCAAATTAATCATGCATAGAAGTGGTTGGCTGCAGGATCCAAAAACGAAAAACACAAAGCGTTTTCATAGAGACGAAAAAAGCTGGAGCCTTTATCCAAAGGTTTTCATTGACTCTGGAAGACCTCTCTCCAATGAGCACGCCCTCTTGAAGAGCAGGATCTATGTGGACATGTCTGACGCGAAGAAGCAATGGGTCAACCTTCAAAGAGCAGGCTGGGAAAAGGTTCCTCCTCAATGGGGAGAGAATGTTGATGTATAGATAGGGTTGTTTTATAAGAAGTCTCTATTTAAAAGAAAGAAATAACTTTTCAAATAATGCTGGGAACGAGCCAATAATTATAAGTAATATGCCTATGAAAACAGCAACAATTGCCGAATCTGCTAATAAATCTTTCCAATTGTAGCCTTCATCTTTTGTAGTCATTGCATGGTTGGATGAAATTCTTCTAATTTGTAAATGGACCTTTCTCGACCAATTTTAATTGATCGATCTATTCATTCTAGGGTTGATCTTAATTGCAATTCCAATGCCTATATAAATGTTGAGGCTTTATGAAGAGGCGATAGACAAAAAACGTGTAAGAAAAAAATGGATTAATCAAGTTAATGCCAATCAAATAGTTCATCTGGCGCGAATGCTTTAATCAATCGACTCTTCTCTAGGCTCTAATTAAGGCAGGTAGAAAGGCTTAAAACTAAAGGAATAGAGTTGTTTTAATTAATAAAAGTTAATGCTCTTTTTAATTAGAACTAATATTCTTCATGATTGCTAATTACTTAAGATCTATTTAATTGAAATAAAGATTTTATATTTCATATTGAGCTTCCCACCCTTTACGCTTAAACATATTAAATCAATGAAATAATGATAAGATTTAAGTTAAACTCCGCCAATTATTTCATTCAGTTTCAAAACTTCCAGAAAGAGAATTGCACTGAGTGAAGTCATTACAACTATAACTGCACCACCAGTTTTAATTAGTTTTTGATTGGTGTTAACTTGACATGCTTGGATGGAAGAAGCGGTTGCACCAAAGGGTAAAAATGTAATTCCCACAATTATTCCTCCTAGAATGGCTATGAATGTCTGCGTAACCACAACATCGTTGCTTAAGCCATAAAAGGGAAGGCCTGATTTCAGAACCCCATCTGAGAATTGCTGAATAGATTCTGCTAGTTGCTGAAAAGTTCCATCTTGCTGAAGCTCTACAATTGTTTTGAATTCACCTGCCATTGCCAAACCTGAAATTTAATTGAGCATAATTTGATATATAGAAGTTGCTATCAAAATTAATCACTGGTCAAATAAATCAATATTTAGATAAGTCTTTATGCCTATTTTGAATCGAAGGCATAGGTTGCTCAGACATGGATTTTATTGAACTGACTCCAGCTTCAGAGATGAGTCATTGGAAAATAAACTGATATTAGATTGTGATCGGTGCTGTAACGAAGCGTGCTTCTGTTGCAAAAATCAAGTCAGGGCTTTGATTTTGACGTGGGTTTCCGATTCTAAAAAAAATAACTGGCAGAACTTCTGGTATGTGGTTACTTTGGTATCAAATAATACCTTTTAGTATTGGCTGGTTCGGACCTGACTATAAGAGTTGATTCAGAGGCTTTTAGGGCGCTAAAAGCTGAGGCAATTACATTAGACTTGTCTATAGATGAGCTTGCAAGCAAGATTATTTCCAGCTATTTATCTAGTTCCATTGCTGGAATATCCCTTGAAGAGCAAATAAATATTGATGGAGATTCCCAGCTTAAAGGTTTGATTGGGAAAAACTTTACTGATGAAGGTGCAAGGGCATATTCTCAAGCTGCAAGGTATGAGTTTCAGAAACATTCAGCCAAAAAGGGTATTGACTCTCAATCTGCTTTGGCCCAATTATCAGAAATAGCCCTTAAATATCATGGAGATATTCAATTGATAAATAAAATCTTGTTAGGCAGGCATGTTCTTACTGGGCAAGAGATGGTAGATATTATTGAGTTGAATGGTTATTGTCCATTACAGAAAACACTTCAGGACTGGAGTCGAGATTCTCTTTCCGCTCTTTGCAAGGTTTTTGTTGAAGCGATAGAAATTTAATTGTTTAATCATATGATTATAGGAAGATTTGTTATTATGAATTACTAAATACTTTTCAGTTTGACTTTTTGAGCACTGTAAAAATTATTTTTATTATAGATTCCGGCCAGGCCTCTATTTGGTCAATTAGAAGATCATGAACTTTCCAAATGCCACAAAGGTAAGGCCCCTGACCCCTTTAAAGGAATTTGACCAAGCATTTATTGACGCGGATTTACTTAAGAGTGAAAAGGAATTAATTGAATACATTCGATACATTGGTGCCTTTACTCAGATCAGCTTGATTCAAGCGCTTAGGCTTAGGCCAAAGCCACCTGTACTCTCATTGCTATGTGAGATATGTAGAAAGATTGGGAGCCGGATGCCAGAGCATCTTGAAGCGGTCAGGGGCTGGTCTGAAGAAGTTAGTGAACATGGCTTTCATTGGGATGGAGATCTTATTTGTAGTTCTGCCTTTAATATTGATGGCTTGCGATTAACTCCTGAGGCGGGAACAGTTCAATATCATACTTTTGTTGTACATAAAGAGTTATTTACTGGACTTGAATAGGCTCAATTTTGCAATAATTGAATGCATAAAGTGGTTTTATTTTGCTTCATCCTTTAGGCTGTCTCTATAATTTTAAAATTATTTTTGGATGCAAAAGTAGAACATTAAATGTTCTTAACAGCTTTACTAAATTACTATTGCCTATCTTGAAATACTTCAAATGATTAGGGATATGGCTGCTGGAACCTCAATTAACTAACCCCATCCATGAAGATATAAAAGCTGGTAGTGGAAGCTTTGAAGTGATGGAGGCTAATAAATTCATGTCGAATTCATGTACTGCAGGGAAAGTCCTATCCAGGATATAAATTCCAAGATATGGAATGTTCATGGCGATTTGCCAACGCCATTTATAAGTCAATACTCCCCATGTTTTTTTGGCGTATTTCTTTTGCTGATTACTAAGGCTTTCCCATTTGCTTTCAGCAATCTGTTTAATGCGTCCCCTTAAGGTAATTTCTGATACGCCACCTTGAGATTGCATTGCTATACCAAAATAAGAATCATTTATAACCTATAGGGGTTTTTACTTACAAGCCTCCTAGGTCCAGTTAGGCTTTTGCCATGAGAATTTGGGCTATGTTTCAAAATGGCCAGGAGTACTAGAAATAGCTAGAAAGTAAAAACGAATAGCAAGAATTTAGTGATTGGAGATCCATATACAGTTTTTGTTCTTATTGGGCTCGTTTTCTTGGGCTTGCAGCTTTATGTACTGCTTTCAATCCTCAAGAACAATAGAGGTGAAAGATTTTTCTTTAATCGAACGCAGATGTATGCGATTCAGCTTCGTATAGAAAAACTCTTTGGTCAGATACATACGCGGAAGGATTAAAGGTCAATTTGCTCACGCTGCCTGCAAAGTTGCTCCAATGATGGTCGACGGGTGAAAGGAAGGCGCCAACGTGCCCAAAAGGTATAAAGCCCATCAAATAAAGCTCCTAATAAAGGCCATGTTGTTGGCGCATAGATCCAGCCCAGCCCAACTAATCGATATGCTTCTCGAAAGACCTGAATATCTTTTAGGACTTTGCCAGAAGAATTGATCCCATGGATTCTCCCCATCGCTTCTCGATAACTAATTTTGCAAAATAGTTCTGGGTTGTAGTCAGGAGAGTCAATATTTATAAATGCAATCCTGTTTGAGCTATCTCTAGATCGAAGAAAAGAGACTTCTCTTTTGCAAAGAGGGCAACCGCCATCAAAAAGTAAAGTTAGATCTTGTTTAGTCACAATGTAGTTACTTAAAAGAGCTTTTGAGATTGAAGCTTTTCATTCAAATTTTATCTAAATTATTGCTGGATGCTTAGGACGAATACTATGAATCAATTTAATCTCTAGATAATGTGACATAAGCTCAACACTATAAATATAATCATATCAATTATCACCAGGAAATTGTAAAGAATCATCCAAGTATCTTTTCGTTAATCTTGGTGTTAGAAGCAGACATTAAAAAAGCCTCTTACGTTGGAAGAGGCTTTTTGTGTATGCCGTATGACCCCCATCACCCGGCCTTGATCTGAGAATAGTCACTGTCAAGCGATTTGTCATGGGTAGAAACACACTATTTATAGTATTGCTTATATATCCGATAAGAAAAAACACTACTTGTGGGGGTTGATTTTGAGCTCAATCTCTCTTAGAAAACAAGTTCCCCATCACCTAGGCCCTGCGTGGTACGCAAGGGTCTTTTTTTGTCCAAAATTTGGTCAAGCCTATTTGCTAAAAATGCATTGCCTAGAAGGGGTCAGCTTATTAAGCAATAATTGGATTTGACTCAAGTTCATGACACCTGGCTTGGGGGTTTTATTGATTCCTCTTCTGGAAATAAGAGTCGACCTTGAGTCTATTTTATTTGGGGACCTTCTTGCGGTGGATTCGTCTGATCTAATCAGAACATTACTTGCAGGAACTGCATTACTTTTACTATTAAGAACCTCATATCAGAAATTAGTTTATTTAGGCTTGGATCCTGAAGGAGCAGCTTCCAGTGGGCTTAATGTCCCTTCATTACGGTTGGCACTTGGTTTTGTAACTGCTCTAGTTATTGTGAGTGCGATGGCTGCTGTCGGGGTGATTTTGGTTATAAGTTTACTTTCAGCGCCAGCCCTTTTGGGTTTGCATCAAGCGCCTAATTTATATTCAGCAATGCTAAGGGCGGCAGCATTAGGGATTCTTTTTTCTTTTGTAGGATTTCTACTTGCTATTTCTTTTAACCTTTCTCCAGGCCCTTTGATAGGCGTAATCTGCCTACTTTCTTTGTCTTGCTTAAGACAAAGATTAAAATATTAGTTTTTTTGATTTGATTTAAATCAAATTTCATTTTCTATCATTTTCCTTCCTTCATGAATTTCATCTAGCTCTTGATATATCTTTTTTAGCTGAGTTTGGATATGCCCAACATTCTCAAGTTTGTTAAGAGCACTAATGGCAGCCAAAAGACTATCCTTGGCGGTAATCAATCCACTACATTGTTTACTCCCTGGTTCATAAGGCATGGCTTAGCAATCAATTTCCTCTATTTTTAGCCCTTATGAGTCTAAGAAGCTATTAATTACTTCTATAAATATAATAATAGTGGTTGATTTTGACACGGAAACCAACTTGGACCTGATTGCCCGGTATCGGAACGCTGGCTTCGAGGCTGTAGCTGATGGGGTCATGGACTTCTTTGATAGACGAACTGATTTGCATAGCAAGGGCCGCTCATTTGAAAGTGATGGCTTATTAGATCCTGAAGGCCCTGCCAAGGTCTCAACTGACATAAGTCTTGTTTCGATAGACCATTCCGACCCTGAAGCCTTTGCGCTATCAGAAGTGATAATTCGAGGCGTAAAATCAGCGCTTGATAAATATATTCAAGAACGAAAGCTATTTTTAGCTTGTTGCCCAGAGAAGGCTCTTTTTGTAAACCCTATTTTTAATATTCAACGCTATGCTCCTGGCGAAGGCTTTAAAAGCTGGCATTGTGATTGGACTATAAGTAATGATGCGACAGAGCCTATAAATAGAGTTTTGGCTTGGATACTTTATTGTAATGATATTGACTCAGCAGGGACAGAATTCCTTTGGCAGGAGCTTCATGAGCCTGCTGAAAGAGGGAAAATAATCATTTTCCCAGCAGGCCTATCTCATATACATCGTGGTCGAGTAAATCTAAAACAATCTAAAACTATTGCAACAGGTTGGATTAATGCAGGGAATTTAGATTCTTATATATCCCGATTAGCATCTAATAAATAATCAAGAATTAGACTTGATTGCTTATTAGATTATTTTGAGTAGTACTTATACCGCCTTTTGCTTCGAAAGACTTTAGCAGTTAAGATAAATTCTTTTTAAGAATCGATTTTAGATTATTTATTAATGGATTATAGACTTTTTTTTTCAGCAACTAAACGTAATCGTAATCCAATCAGGGAAATCCTTACTAAGAATCTCCCAGAGAAAGGTACTGTCCTTGAGATAGCGAGTGGATCTGGTGAACATGCTGTATTTTTTCAAAAGTGTTTCCCTGGAAATGTTTGGCAATCAAGCGATCCAGACCATAGCCATAGAAGGAGTATTCACTCCTGGATTAATTATGAAGGCCTTTTAGAAAAGATGCCTTTACCTATAGATTTAGATGTTGAGAAAGATCCCTGGCCTTTGCCAATTAGCATATTGGATAATTTATGTGCCATTGTTTGTATTAATATGCTTCATGTTGCGCCTTGGAGTGCAACACAGTCATTATTTAATGGTGCATTAAATACCCTTAAGGGGAATTCACCTTTAATTATTTATGGCCCTTTTAAGAATAATGGTCAGCACATAAGTCAAAGTAACGAGGTTTTTGACAAGTCTTTAAAGGAAATTAATTCAAGCTGGGGACTTAAAAATTTACAGGATGTCAATCAGCTTGCAGAGGAATTTCATATTGGGATAAATAAAATCATTGAAATGCCTGCTAATAACCTTGTTTTAATTTATACTAAACTCTAGAGAGATGCCATTTCTTTTAATTATTCAGTTGCTTTGATGATGAATATGGCTTGGACTATTAATAATATCCCTAGTCAAAAAGATAGAGTTGCATTTGTTACTGGTGCTAATAGTGGTCTTGGTTTTCAGACCTGTAAGGCTCTACTTTCTAAAGGCTGCACTGTAGTAATGGGTTGTCGTTCCCTTGAAAAAGCCAAGGAGGCTTCAAAAAGGATTTTGCTTGACATTGAGACACCAGGCGACATAGAAGCTTTAGAAATAGACCTTGCTGACCTCAATAAGGTCGCATGCGCTACAGATCAACTTGCTAAAAGATTTGGAGCTTTAGATTTATTGATAAACAATGCTGGGTTAATGGCGCCTCCAAAAACTTTAAGTAGTCAAGGGTATGAAATTCAATTTGCTGTCAATCACCTTGCTCACATGGCATTAACAATTCAACTTTTGCCACTACTTTCTAAAGGTAAAGGCTCACGAGTTGTAACTGTAACTTCTGGAGCGCAATATATGGGAAACATAAATTGGAATGATTTACATGGGAATACTAAATATGATCGGTGGAAATCTTATTCTCAAAGTAAACTTGCCAATGTTATGTTTGCTTTAGAGCTTGAGGATCGATTACGCAAAAGCAATAGTAAAGTTAAGTCTTTAGCTGCACATCCAGGTCTAGCGAAAACAAACCTGCAAGCTACTTCAGTGAATTCTAGTAATGCTTGGCAAGAGGAAATAGCTTATAAATTGATGACGCCTATGTTTCAAAGTGCACTTATGGGGGCGTTACCTCAATTGTTTGCAGCAACTGATTTAAAAGTCAAAGGCGGTCAACATTATGGGCCTAGATTTAATTTTAGAGGTAGCCCTAGACTTTGTAGGGTTGCTTCGGCCGCTCTTGACCCTCTTGGTAGGGAAAGACTTTGGGCTGTATCAGAAAAAATGATTTCTCAATCAATTATTGACTAAAAAATTAGTAAGAAATCTAGTTTTTAGACTTGGTTTTAAAAAGCTGTATCCTAAGTAGAAATTTAACTTTGTTGATGGATTTCTTCTCTAAGCACAAACAGTTTATAGCCTGGTACCAAAAAAAACTTAAGTTAACAGACTATGGACTCCTTTGGCTAGTCTTTTTCAAGGGTGTATTGGTTGCAATTTTGCTTGATAAGCTTTTATTCTCTTGAGACTATACCTCTCTATTCTATTAAGGCTAGCGGTTTAAATCTAGACTTAAGCCAGGGTAGTTATTGTTACTAATCTATTTCCTATAAACTATTTCTTCCTGTTTGATTTTACACTCTTCCCTGAAGTAAAAAAGTAAGATTACTGATTCAATCACTTTCAAAAGTAAAGAAAAGAACTCTTTCAAAGAAAAAATTAGTCTCATTAGACTTCTTTGCTTGGTTTATAAATTGAGTCAATAAGGCTTATTAGAAATACCTTTAATTCATATCGATGGATGTGGATCTAGAGAATTACTTGATCCAGTCTTTTTGCTTATTGACTACGCCTCCTGAGCCGTTGCAATGGTTTAGTTGGGATTTCTAATGAAAAATCTAGAAAACACCTTTTTAAAAGGGGTCAAAGGACGGTATGAAATGAAAATAGTTGAGCGAGAATGGGGCATTGAGAGGGTCTTTAAGTCTTTTGATGGAGTGGAGCATTCATTCCCTGAATCACTACTTTTTAGCAGTGATGTTGATTAGGAGTGGTAAATCGGTTACTGTGAATAGTTTCTAAGCTTGTTTTGTTGATTATGCAATAGGTAGGTTTTTCTAATAGAATAAATCTAATTGCCTTTAAAAATTTATTTTGCTAGACACGTTCTTGCGTCTAACTTGGTATAATCCAATCTTTATGATTGTAGCGATTGGAGCAATATGGTTTCTACCTGGCATTATTGTTAGACGAGTAATTGAATATCGCTATAAGGTTTCTAAGGCCAAGATTCAGGCTCATAATATTTCAAGGCTTTATCCTAAAACTAATAAGGAAATAGAATGAATCTAAGCATTCCTACATGTTAATAATTGTTTGGTTCAAATTATTAACATGAATCGCGAAGTTCTCTCCACTTATTTAGTCCAGCCTCAAGGTCTGGAATGCTTTCTTCATTGCCTTTAGTTTTAATTGCTTTAATTAATGATTCTGTTGCCTTAATACCATATTCGCCAGCTTGTTGTTGTGTTGCACACCCAGTGAGTTCGTCACCTGCTTTGAATTCTTTTAAGGCATCTTCTAGGTATTGACTTGCTAATTCACGGTTTTGCTCCCAGCTCTGCATATAACTATCAAAGTCTTCTAAATTGTTGGCTAATAGTTCATACCTTGGAGTAAATAAAAGAATTAATATTAGAAATGATCTAATTAAATTAATCATTTTTTAGCCTCTTTGTAAGCATATTTTATGAGGATTTCTAGTCCTATTATGCCCAGCGCTCCGACTTCAGTAGAGTGAAGCTTGACTAGTGGAGCCATGCCGTCTTCATAAGCTTGTTTCCATCGAGGTGCACATAGGCACCAATGATCTCCAACTTTTAATCCTGGGAAGTTGAATTCAGGAATGGGAGTTGTGAGGTCATTCCCTTGAGCTCGGCTGTAAGTCAGGAATGACTCTGTCATTACACAGCAGACTGTATGTTGCCCCAAGTCGGATGAATCAGTTTTGCAAAAACCATCTCTATACCAACCTGTTATTGGCTCGCAACTACAGATTTTTATTGGCTCTCCAAGGACATTTAATGTTTTTTCGTCCTGATTGGCTTTTGGGATCTCCATAATTTTTTGGTTATTTTTTGCAAAATAGCAATGTTGTTAGCCACTTTGAGGTTGGTTTGAAATTAAATCAGGGAATCTAAAATAGTTAGTTAAGAAATAATAGTTTTGATAAAGAATGATATTTTATAGTTGCGAGCATTCCTCTGGATAATTGCTAATTGTATTATAGAAAATCTTTAGTCGTTTTCACACTAAGAAGATAAATCTTCTGGTCATAGCTTTAATTCATTTAGTGCAGCTACTTTTAGTTTTCAATAAACCTACCTGCCAAGTGCTCTGTCTTTAATTAAATTCAACTTTTTAATGCTTTTAGATATCTACTGCATTGAGTTTTAAATTATTTCCGAATTCTTTGTACTGCAGCAAGTGACTTGCTAAGAATGCCGTCTTTTAGAGGAATAAAGCCAAGTCTTGAAGCTTTATCTTGATACTCCTCACTAAGAATTGTGGTTAGTGTTTCCTGGATAGATTTAGTTTTTGAGCCATTACCAGTTTCATATGCAAGAATCCATGTGAGAGTTGCAATTGGATATGCACCTTTTCTACTTGGGTTGGGGTTCTTGCCAGCAAGATTGCTATCTAATTGAATCTCGTTAAGGGCTATAGCACCTGACTTGGTGGAAGGCTTTATAAATTCCCCAGAAAGGTTTTGTAAAGCAGCAGCCTTTATTGCACCTTTAATATATGACTGGTTGACATAACCAATTGCACCAGGAGTATTTCTAATAATCGCTGCCACACCAGCATTGCCTTTGCCACCTGTTCCAGCAGGCCATTTAACGGATTTACCTCTACCCAAAGTCCATTCATTTGAAAAAGCTTGCATAGAGTTAGTGAAAGCCTTGGTTGTCCCAGAGCCATCAGACCTATGCACCCAGGTGAGCTTTTCTGGAGAGCAGCCAAGCTCACTCCAGTTTGTGAGTTTGCCCATTGCGACCCTTACTGCTTGCTTTTGAGTCAAGTTGAGATCACAGTCGGTTTTGTTGTATCCGAAGGCTATGGTGCCTCCAACCATAGGGATTTGAACCAATCCACGAGTGACTTTGAGAATGTCCTTGGGATGCATGGGATCATCCGAGGCAGCAAAATCGACAGTTTGGTCGATAAAGGCTTTACGACCAGATCCTGATCCAATTGCTTGGTAGTTGACCTTGGGACCATTGGCCTTGGCTAAATCAGAGAACCAACGGGTGTAAATCTTGGCTGGAAACGTAGCACCTGCACCATTAATTCGAACATTGGACTTTGAACCAGAAGAGCCGCATGCTGCTAATCCAGCCCCAAGAGCAAGAACTGAAGAAAAAAGGAACGCCTTCTTGGTAGAGGTCTTTAGAAGCCGAAAATGAATCGCCATATGCATTAATCAATTTCTGATTGATGAAATGAAATTTTCTTGATGCGAGAGTGATCGCATTTGATTGTTAAGCCTTGGCTAGGAGTTGGTAAAGACGTAATGATTCTGTCTAAGAATCGTTGTAATTGTGCAAACTCTTTAAATTGGTTTATTTCTTGAAGCCATGAACAGTACTGACAAATGGCTTATTAGAGGAATCCCTGTTGCGCTGGGCATAGGATTTGCTTGGCTAGGAAAGTCCCTATTGCTTAACGAAGCAAGATTGCTTCACAGGCGCCTTGAACTTGAAGCTGCATTGCATGCAGAAAACGAAAAGGTACGAAAAAAGTTGCTACTTGGAATTAAGTTTTAAATGTATTTAAGTCTTTTCTTGGCTCTAGATTCGAATCTGAAGCTTGTTATTGAGCTAGCTTTTATTCTTGGACCATTGGCAATTGGAGGATTAATCTTTTTTCTTAGACGGCTTGAGAAAATAGATCCAGATAGAATTAGATGGCGTTAATATTTACAACCTGAAAAAGCAAACTTAAACTAATAATATCAACTAAGTTATAAATACACTTAATCTTTATAGACAGAGGGAACTATTTGATTTGATTTAGCAGCAACTCTTTATTTCTTGTAGAAGCCATAAGGGCCTTTCCTTTTTGGACTTCCGCCAAGCAAGACCAAGTAAGGCCTGTATTGTACGTTTGTCTTGCGGGATTTTGCAGAAAAGAGCTTTTTGGCTTCTTTTTTTCATTTTCCTTGTCAAGTGATTTGGCTGGCTGCAAAGCTAGGAGGTTGAAATCAACTTATGCCCTAGCACCCTTTTTGAATGCAACGGCTGCTTCTTTAAGAAGCTCTTTGGCTCCCAAAAGTGCTAACAGAACCAGGGTTCCTCCTATCAATGCTGGCATGATTTGCTCTGCTACAGTTAGGGCTTCTTGAAAGTCCATTTTCGACCTCCTACTTTTGATTTGGTTTGAGGGCTTATAAGGGGTTGAATCCTTAATCCTTAAGCTTTAATTTATATCTAGGCATTATCTTGAGAATTGTCTATAAGAAAAACCACTTAACTGTTGGTACCGGTTAAAGGTGAGTTCTAAATATTCGTTTCTTGATGATTTGACTTCTGGAATTTGTGACGGATTTTAGGAACTCATAGCAATTGCTATTCCTGGAACCTGATAGTGCATGGGATATGAGCTCATTGATTTTTTTCAGATGCCTCTTTTGCTTGTAGAGCCATATTTAGGTGGGCTTGCAAAGCCCCTAAAGCCATTAAGGATTTAGGATTTTTGTTTAAAAGTTTAGAAGAGCTAATTTTTTTTAGAGTCCGAAGTAGGTCTTCACTTAGGCAGGCCCAGTTATGAAGTAGATCTTTCAAATCTTCTTCTTCATTACTCTGTTCTAGAAGATGGCTGGTGTCATGATTAGCCTCCTTCTTCGCAGCAGAGAGCAACACATTCAATTGCTTATAGCTTATGGAGGATGGTAGAGAATTGAACTCTTTCAATGCTTTGTTTTTTTGCACAAACTAATTATCTATAAAATTAACAATTTTGCTAGTTAGCAAAAGGAGGGATGACCGACCTAAAAGCATAGGCTGGAAATTGGTTTATTTTTTTTCCAGAATTACTTTAAGTAGAGTCTTGAAATGATCTCCACGTTCTTCAAAGCTTTTATATTGGTCAAAGCTTGCACATGCTGGGGACAAGAGAAGGCTTTTAGCATTACTCTTTAGAGACATTTTTACTGCCTCGATACATGCTTGATTGAGGTCTTTGTAACATCCAATCTCGCCTCTAAATCCTGAGCTTTGAATGATTTCCTTTAGCTTATAAGCACTTTTTCCAAAGAGGATTACTCCACAGGCTTTTTGCTTGATTGTTTCAAGCCATTGATTTGGATCACCTGCTTTGATTTGCCCACCAGCTAAAAGGACAGTTGGAGGAAGTACTGCATTTAGGCCCATTAAAGATGATGAGTAATTAGTCGCTTTGCTGTCATTAAAGATAGTCATGCCTTGCAAAGTCCCGACTCTCTCAAGTCTATGAGGGACTCCTTTAAATGTTTTTATGCTTTCTTCAATTTGATTTACATTTAATCCAGCTTCTCGAGCTGCTGCAATGACTAGAAGTAAGTTTTGAAGATTATGCTTGCCATTTAGTTTTAATGTACTTGAGTGAAAGATTGGCTCACCTCTTTCTAAGATCATTCCAGTGTTGTTAATCCAGTAATCTGCAGAAATTTTTTCATTATTAGGACCTTCTGTGCTTACCCAAATCCCATTCTTTAAAGAAGGCTTCTGTTGAACTATCTCTTCGTCATCTGCATTTAGAATTTGAATTTGCGATTTTTCTAAAAGGCTTCTTTTGATTTGGCGATATTTTTCCATAGTGCCATGTCTTTCTAGGTGATCAGGAGTGAGGTTGGTCCAGATACCTATTCTTGGCCTTATTTGTTCTGCAGCTTCAATTTGATAGCTGCTAAGTTCAACAATTAACCAGTCTAATTTTCGCTGACTTTGATTTGTTAATTTTAGTGCAAGTTCTGTTCCTGAATAACCCATATTTCCAGCCATTGGAGCAATTAAACCATTTCCTTCTAACACATGCTGAAGCATGTATGTGACTGTAGTTTTCCCATTTGTACCAGTGATTCCGATCCATGGAGTTCCTTTCAACCTTTCCCATGCCAACGCCATCTCGCCTTCAATTTTAATCCCTTTATTTCTTAAATAGTTCAGGGTCGGATGATTCCAAGGCACGCCTGGGCTTAAAACAACGCTTTTAATTTGTTCAACAAAAGGTGAGAGGTTATCTAGATTGAGATCTTTCCCAAGCTTTACGTGGATTCCTTTGGACTCAAGGTTATTAGAAATTTCTAAGAATTCATTTCCTTCTTTCTCTTCTAACACTATGACTGGATGTCCTTCGGCATTGAGAAGTTTGGCTGCACCTATTCCAGAGCGGCCTAGGCCTACGACCAGTATCCTCGCTTTCAATGATTCTTTTCCTTCAAAAGAGAATGGGCGATACTGGAATCGAACCAGTGACTCCTACCGTGTCAAGGTAGTGCTCTACCTCTGAGCTAATCGCCCTTTACGCTACAAAACAAGTGGTTTTTATATAGCGCTAACAAAAAAGCTAGCAGCTTGGCTATCAAATTTGCTATTTACGTAGTAATTCGACCTTCCACCGATTGCGCTTGGTGATATCAAAACTAAGAATTTCAACCATGCCTCTTTCTTCAAGTTGAATACGGTCTCCAACCTTTAACTCAAGACTTACTTGTTTTACGTGCTCCCAGTTCAGTCTTAACTGTCCTGCTTTGATCTTGTTGACAATTTTTGCTCGAGACAAACCAAAACCAGCAGAGGCAATAGCATCTAGACGTTTAGATGCTTCAACAGAGGAATACCTTTTCATTAACCTTTCTGCGGGTAGTTGCAGTTGATTTAATTCAACTGCTTCAAAATGAATTTCCACATCTCTAACAAAACCTATTTTTTGATCTAACCTTTTGGCTGTTTCAAGACTACAAATTGCTTGAGCACCTCTGTCATTGCGAATCCAGATATCTCCCAACCCATCTGAAGCTATACCAATAACTTCTATTGCCTTTCGAAAATCATGTTGACTTGCTTTGTCAAAAAGAAAGTTCCCTTCAATTCTCAATCCTTTAATGGGCAATTGATCGTCATCTGAGTTAGAGCAATGGTTTTCAGAATGAATGCATTGCATCCTTTGACGCTCTGCCCCTGGATACCCTCCATTAGAGAGCCAAGTGATTCCAATTAATGGAGACATCAACGTTAGAACTTCTTCTCTTAGAGGAGCCGATACAAAAGGGCTCCAGGTTGATTGCCAAGTTTTGATTGCATGTTCAGCTTGTCTGAGAAAAGGTTCTAATTCTTTAGGATTTTTGCAATCTTTAAGTATTTGCTTGATTGGAAAGCTCATAAATCACTAAGACGCATTATCTCAATAGGATTAACTTCCTTAAGAATTTGCCAGGGTAATTCAATCCCTACAGGAGTTTCTATAAGCATTAGCCATTTACCTTCTTGATGGAGCTTAAATAAGCTTCGTAGGTCGTCTTCGTTGTCATTATCAACTGTCCCTGCAGCGAATTGGCTTCCCAGCCATCCAGAACCCATTCCTAATAAACCGCTTAAAACGGGTTCTATCCAATTTGGCATACCTAAATTGGAAAATGTTTGTAAGCCTGTCATCTGAGAGAAAGTCAGACCAGCTAATAATCCAAAGGGCATTAGCCAATTGGCCATCATCTTCTGGCGCGATTGACGAGCCAGTTTTGGATTCAGCAACTTTACAGATTCAAATTCAATAGGCTGGAAAAGGGGCGTTGAGTCTTTGTTTTCTTGTTCATGATCTTCAGGAGCTGTCCCAGAAGGCTTGATTAGTTTGCAGCTATTAATAGGAGTTCCATTTTTTGTTAGATCTTCTTTTAGTTGATTGGCCTTGCTTCTTTCAGCAAGAACTACCATGCAGATAGGCACAATTAATTCCTCAATTGTTTGAATTCTGACCCTTGGCCTGTTTGATTCTGTACATAACCGTTTAGCTCATTACAGTTCCTTCGTAAGTCAATTCCTTTCATGACGAAAGTTCTGGTTTCCGATCCTATTGATCAGGCAGGGATAGAAATCCTGTCCCAGGTTGCCCAGGTGGACCAACGGTTAGGACTCGACTCAAATGCTCTTAAGAGCATTATTGGGGATTATGATGCTCTTATGATCCGTTCTGGCACTCAGGTGTCAGCAGAGGTTATTCGGCTGGCTGAGAAATTGAGAATAATTGGTAGAGCAGGAGTAGGAGTTGACAATGTTGATGTTCCTGCGGCGACAAAGAAGGGCGTTTTAGTAGTCAACTCTCCGGGTGGAAATACTATTGCTGCTGCAGAACATGCATTGGCATTGCTGTTGTCACTTTCTCGTCATATTGCACAAGCTCATTCAAGTACTCTTTCGGGTAAATGGGATAGAAAGAAATATGTTGGTAATGAGCTTTACAAGAAGGTTTTAGGAGTAGTTGGGTTGGGCAAGATTGGATCGCATGTAGCAAAGGTTGCGAATGCAATGGGAATGGATGTTATTGCATATGATCCATTTATCTCTGTTGATCGTGCACAGCATATGCAGGTTCGACTTATGGGAATTAAAGATTTATTTAAAGAATCTGATTACATAACCCTGCATTTACCAAGGACTCCTGATACTGAAAACTTGGTAGATAAATCTTTGTTGGCATCAATGAAACCTACTGCCAGATTGGTTAATTGTGCCAGGGGTGGCATTGTTGATGAAGCTGCTTTAGCAGAAGCAGTTCAATCTGGTGTTATTGCTGGGGCAGCCTTAGATGTTTATTCAATGGAACCTTTAGCAAAGGAGTCTCCTTTAAGATCTGTCAAAGAAAATTTAATTTTGACTCCTCATTTAGGGGCATCAACAGAAGAAGCGCAAGAGAATGTGGCAATTGATGTTGCTGAGCAAATTCGTGATGTTCTTTTGGGTTTACCTGCACGAAGTGCTGTAAATATTCCTGGTTTAAGTGCAGAGATAATGGATAGGCTGAAGCCACATCTGCAATTAGCAGAGACACTTGGTTTGTTAGCTAGTCAACTTTGTGGTGGTCAGATTCAAGAATTAGAAGTTCGTCTGCAAGGTGAATTTGCCAAGCATCCATCTCAACCATTAGTTATTGCAACCTTGAAAGGTTTTCTTGCTAATGCATTAGGTGAAAAGATTAATTATGTCAATGCTTCATTAGAGGCAAAGGGACGAGGTATTCATGTTTTAGAAGTCAAAGATGAGGCGAGCAGGGACTTTGCTGGGGGCTCTTTGCATGTTGCTGTTCGTGGAAGTGAAGGCGGGCATGGAGTGACAGGGGCTGTATTTGCTGATGGCGATATTCGTATAACAAGCATTGATGAATTCCCCGTCAATGTTTCTCCAAGTAAACATATGCTTTTTACTCGTCATAGAGATATGCCGGGGATTATCGGAAAGCTTGGCTCTTTGTTGGGACAACATAATGTCAACATTGCTTCCATGCAGGTTGGGCGTCGAATAGTTAGAGGAGATGCCGTAATGGTTTTGAGTATTGATGACCCTATTCCGCCAGACCTATTAGCATCTATTCACTCTATAAATGGAATACAAGAAGCTCATCCAGTCACGTTATAAATTTTTTTAGACAGCTTACTTAGTCATCTCTTCTTTTATGGAATTTCAATGGTGGAGACTTGATCTTGATGTGATAACTGACCTTGAAGAAAGTTTAATTTGGAAACTCGATGAATTAGGAATCAGAAATTTTTCTTTTAAATATTCTCCAGATAATGCTGCTCAAAGAAAGTTGCAAGTTTGGCTTCCAGTAAATCAATTCTCTGAAAAAGATAAAGACCAATTAATTGACTCTTTGATTCCTTTGGGAAAAGTTTTTGGATTTGAAAATTTCAGCCCTTCTTGGATCAAGGTTGAGGATGAAGATTGGAATTTGTCTTGGAAAAAACAATGGCGACCTGACCCTATCGGCAAAAATCTTCTTGTTTTACCTGCTTGGTTGGAAGTTCCTAAGCAATTTTCTGATAGGCATGTTTTGAAGCTGGATCCAGGATGTGCTTTTGGTACAGGGCAACATCTCACTACTAGGTTGTGTTTAGAAGCAATCGAGCGGAATTCATTGTCAGGCTTAAGGGTGGTTGACTTGGGCTGTGGTAGTGGAATTTTGAGCATTGCAGCCCTTCTCCTTGGAGCAAATAAGGTTTTTGCCGTTGATACGGATTCATTGGCCGTCAGTGCAACTATTTGCAATTCAAAACTTAATAATCTGGGAAAAGAGAGAATTTCGGTTCATCTAGGCTCCTTGGATATCCTAAAGTTAGAATTAGCAGGTGATCCTGTTGATTTAATAATGTGCAATATCCTGGCGCCAGTAATTGAAACCTTTGCTCCTAATTTACATACAATAACAAAGCCAAAAGCCAAGTTGATACTTAGTGGTTTGCTTGTCAGTCAAAGACCTAGCTTGATAGGAGTTTTTGAGAACTTTGGCTGGCAAATAGTATCTTTTACTGAAAGAGATAAGTGGGCCTTGGTTGAACTTTTTAGGGCATAGCAATGCACTAGCAATTGATAAGCTGGCCTTATCGTTTTTTAATGCATTGATTGGCTTGGATTTTCTTCTTGCAAGATCTTGCTTTAAATGCCCCTTGCCGATGTAAAAAGGATCGTCTGAGAGGTGATATTTTTTACCTCTGTTCTTCTAAGCCCCTTAATTCATCAACCCATGGCTTCTTACAAAGTAACCCTTGTAAATCAAAGCGAGGGTTTGAACAAGACCATCGAAGTCCCTGATGATCAATACATTCTTGATGCTGCTGAAGAGCAGGGTATTGATTTGCCCTACTCATGTAGAGCGGGTGCTTGTTCAACCTGTGCAGGAAAAATCACTTCAGGATCTGTTGATCAATCTGACCAGAGCTTTTTGGATGACGATCAGCTTGAAGCTGGCTTCGTCTTAACTTGTGTTGCTTACCCGACTTCTGATTGCACCATTACCACTCACGCAGAAGAAGAGCTTTATTAAATTAGTTCAACTTCTTTTAATTAGTTGCGATCTATCATTTTTTCGGCCACCCTCGGGGTGGCTTTTTTTTTTGGGATTCCCCCCTTTAATAGATTTGTCTTTGAATTCTTCGGCACTTATTAAAAAAGATCTAGATACTCTGATGGAGCATGGGAGTATTCATGCAAGTGTTGGTGGTCAATATAGTTTTCGAGTTATTGGACCGTGTTGCAGGCTTTTTGATCGTGAGGAGTTGCCCTGGCCTTGCTCAAGACTTGCTTGGAAGAGTAAGGAGCCAAGTTGGAGAAGGATTGGCAGACGTTTTGTCCCTGATATTGCGTCTAAAAGATGTCCGTCTTATTCAGTCCAGCTTCTTCAGCCTGGTTCAAAACCTTCTACAACGGTCCTTACATTGTTTTCTAATCGCTTTACCCCTTTGATGCAGGAGTGGTGGTATAGCAGAAAGGCTCGCACAAAGGATGAGTCCAACATGCTTCCAGGTGTTTCGGCCTAAAGGTAAAAGTTTTGTCTTTTGTGCCGAGACGATTTTTATAGCAGTTTCAGCTTTTTCTCTGAAATTGCTTTTTAGCTATTTTCCCTTGTGACTGCTTGAAATTTTAAGCTTTACAGATCCTTGTTTTGTAGTGCCACCTTACGCAACATCAATTAAATGACCACCAATAATCCATATTGCAACGATTTGCTGAGATACTTTATTTGGCAAGACAATCAATTTTAAGGATGAACTTTGACTATCACGCCGTTGCCGCGCTTTTGCATACAGCAATTCCTCTAGCTGCTGGTGCTGCTGGAGTCGCTTATTACCTTTTACGCTCTAAAGGTGTTGGTTTTGCTGGCTCACACTTACTCGTAGGCCTTCCTATGTTTTTAATTGGCGGAGCAGCTGCAGCTTTTTATTACATCACTGCTCCATAGTTAGAAAATTATCAGGACTTATTAATTACTTCCTGCTCATACATAAGAAAGGCCTTTATTCATTATGAATAAAGGCCTTTCTTCTTGTGATTTGAAAGGAACTTCAAATAGATAAATTCCTTAAATCAATCTTTTTCAATCCAAAACCATGGGCTTTAGGAAAAGAGCTTTTAAGACCCTGGATTGAATTCGTTTGAGGAAAGCGAGGCAGGTACATACTGCTCAGCATTGAGAGAGTCACATTTGAGGCTTTCAAATGTTTTTCCGCTTGCTCTTTCGCATAGGACTTTTTGTTGAGATAGATCCAGTACTGCATCACTGAAATCTGCCCCATCTATGTTGGCCCCATTGAAAAAGCTTTTCATAAGGTCTGCTCCACTCAGGTTGGCCCCTGAGAGGTCAGCATTGTCAAAGCGTGTTGCGTAAGCAATGACATTTTGCAGATTAGCGCCACTGAGATTGGCATTTTCCAAATTTGCAACACTGAAAAATGATCCACTCAAGTCAGCATCACCTAAATCTTTTCCAGAAAGGTCATATTTGACGTATTCCTGGTTTCGCAGGTTCTGACCATGGAGGTTCGTGTCGACACCATCCACAGAAGATGGGTCGCTGGGATAAAGCGCTCCTGCTGAAATTGGATTGATACTTAAGGCCAGTATTAATGGCATTAAGACGATTAGTCTTTTCAAGGACCGTTGCAAGGAAGAAATAAGAGAGGCCATTTAGAACGCCAGCAAGTGACGGAAGCACCACATATACATATTGTTTCACGGGGTGGGATGACCTCTCCCAAGGGATCACGAACTGTTGCAGCCTTTATTTACTTCTAATTTTAAAAAGTCCTTTGCTAAGAGGGTGTTTGGGAAAATTGCCCTTGCTTCAGATAAAAGATCATTTTGGGTTAAAAGGTTCCCAGGTGCGTATCTGGGGCTCAAATGAGTCAGAACTAATTGGCCAACTTTGGCTTCTGCGGCAGTTTGTGCGGCCATTGTGCTGGTTGAATGCTGCCTTTGATAGGCCAATTCAGCATCACAATGTGAATAAGTGGCCTCGTGAATCAGAAGATCAGCACCACGAGACAAATTGACTGCAGATTCAGAAAAAACAGTATCTGTGCAGTAAACAATGCTTTTCCCTGGCTGTGGAGGGCCACAGAAGTCTTTCCCGTCAAAGCTTCGCCCGTCTTCAGTACAAACTTTTTCACCTCTTTTTAAGGCTGCATATATTGGACCAGGTTCGATATCAAGGGCTTTTGCTTTTTCAAGATCGAATTTTCCAGGTTTTGGTTTCTGGTCGATTCGATAGGCATAAGCTGGGACTCTGTGAGTCAATGGAGCGCAGCTTACAAGTAGATCTTTATCTTCAAAAAGGATTTGATTGTGCTTTGAGGCGTCTTTAACTCTGTTTATGCCTATTGCATAACTAATTCTGCTTGAGCTGCTTTGTAAGACTCCATTCAGATAGTTCTCAAGTTGATCCGGACCATATAGATCTATTCCCGAACTATTTCCAGCCAGGCCAATACTTGCAAGCAGGCCTGGCAACCCAAATATATGGTCACCGTGCATGTGACTAATAAATATTCGTCGAAGTTGCGAAAGGCGAAGATCGCTCCGTAAAAATTGGTGTTGAGTTCCTTCTCCACAGTCAAACAACCAAAGTTCTGAGCGTTGAGGTAGTCGCAATGCAACTGCTGAAACATTGCGGGAGCGTGTTGGTACCCCTGAACTTGTTCCTAGAAAAGTTACTTGCAAGGATTTTGTTTTCAAATCATTATGACTTTATTTAAGAGTTTCCCCAATGTTTTGCCAGCAGTCTTTCAGGCTTGCTTGGGTTTGCTCAACTCCTATTCACTTTTTTCATATTGAAATTGCGGAATTTAATTCCTATTAGCACTTTGGTCCTGAGCTTGATCATCCCGATTGTGGAAGTTCAAGCAAGCCCAAAAAGGATCATGAGAGTTCACTTGTTAGAAGCTAATCAGCTGCGTTTTCGAGCAGATGGAAGAATTCCGTTACTTGTTCGGGGTATTAGTTCAAGTAGAAAGAAACTTTTAGGACTGAAGATTCGTAAATTTAGGGGCCGCTTAGAAATTTATGTAGATGGTAGTGAAGGTGTATGGAGAAATATTCCTGGAAAGAATAAATTAAGTATTAGAAGTAATGATCCTCGTGGAATTTGGCTTGGTAAAAGGCGTTATCGAGGAGAATTGACAGTTACTACAAGACCAGGAGGATTGCAGGTTGTTAATAATCTAGAACTTGAAAAGTATTTAGCAAGTGTTGTGGGGAGCGAGATGCCTAAATCATGGCCATTTGCGGCTCTTCAGGCTCAGGCTATTGCAGCACGAACATATGCATTAAAAAGGCTTGATAACGCAAATTTTTTCTATGACATTAGATCAGACGAAAAGAGTCAGGTATATTTAGGAATTGAATCTGAGACTAGAAGTACAAGAAGAGCTGTAAAATCTACCCGCTCTTTAGTCTTATTGCATAAAGGTAATTTGATTAATGCTGTTTTTCATAGCAGTTCAGGAGGGCGAACAGAAGCTAGTGGGGATGTTTGGAAGTATCAGCACCCTTATTTAGTAAGTGTTCCTGATTTTGATCACAATAACCCTTCATTTTTATGGATTAGATCATATGAAAAAAAATCACTGAATGCTATTTTCCCCGAAACAAATGGACTTAATAGTATTCAAGTGATTAATAAAAGTGATACTGGTAGAGTTAAAGCCGTTAGGGTTTTTGGTCCTAATGGTGATATAAAACTTACAGGTGATCAAATACGACAACGCTTAGGACTAAAAAGTACGCTTGTACGATTTGACCTGCGTCCTTCAGATTCGTCTGAGATGGCTAAATTTGATAATTCATTACTTTTAGACCCATTTATTGCCAGTAAATTTTTGGGTTTTAATTCAGTCTCATTGAATAGAGAACAAAACAAAAAAAACATTCGAAATATTTTTGAAATGCCTCTACTCTCTGCTCCTCCTCCAATTCCTTTGCAGGAGACCTTTAAGGATGTGTTGTCTTCAGCTCCTCTTCCTTTGCCGAGAATCCCAAACAGTTTTGTTTTAATCGCCAATGGTCTTGGAGCTGGACATGGAGTGGGCATGAGTCAATGGGGTGCTCATGGGATGGCTAAAAGTGGCGCAAATTACCGTCAAATACTTCGGCATTACTACAAAGGGGTACTTATCAAGCCGTATTATTGATTAATTAAAGCTTTCTAAACTCTAGTTTTTGATACTAATTTTTTTGAAAATCGTAGATATACTCGAGGAAGTTAAATGATTAATTTCTATTTTTCTTCTTGGAATTCCCTTCTCAACTAATGTTTTTTGAGGATTCTGCTGAGTTGACTGAATCTTTGGTTGATGTTCTTGAACAAGGCTTTCGTAATCAATTTTTAGACACATTTACTACCCCTATTGGGCTTGCAACTGGCAATACCATGATTCCTATTTACAAATCACTTGTCTCTCGTTTGGAGGCTTGGCCATTTTCAGACAAAGAACAATTATCGCAAAGTTGGTGTAGCTTTAATCTTGATGAATATGTTGGTTTGGATAAAAAAAATATAGCTAGTTTTCGTAGCTATATGTCTAAATATGTAGCCAAACCATTGCATTTGAATGAGGAGGCAATTCGTCTTCCTGATGGTAATGCACAAGATCCTGTAAAAGAGGCGAATTCATACTCAAAAGAATTATCTAGTCTTGGAGGCATAGGAATCCAGTTGCTTGGTTTAGGAGAAAATGGCCATATTGGATTCAATGAACCACCTTGTGGTCCTGAACAAGTTTGCAGAGTCGTCACTCTTTCTGAGACAACTCGTAGACAAAACTCCACTTCGTTTCAAGGTGACCAAAATAAAGTACCTACTCATGCGATAACACTTGGCTTGAGTGAAATTTTGCAGGCCAGGGAAATCCATTTAGTGGTTACAGGTGCTTCTAAATCGAAAATTCTTCAAGAGTTGCTGTCTCGACCAGCCTCCAATTCTTTGCCTGCCAGTTGGTTAAGACTTCATAGTAATGTTTACTTGTGGACTGATAAGAAAGCATTTAAGGATTCAATGTAGATAGATGGGCTCTTAGATGTCTATTGTTAATAGACGTTCTTAATTTGCGTTAAAAACAACTTTTGGCTGCAATACCAGTTTGTTTTTATGTATTGCAATTCCTGCAACCTCCTCATCTAAATCAATTACGAGGACTTCTGGTGAGACATTATCCCCGTTCATTATTTTTGGATTTGGAGCGCACTCAATTTGTTTTTCACAGATTGCTATCTCACTACCAGTACGCCACAATTTGAGCTCGTTGAGATTCTTTAAGCGCAAGCGGGGTAAATGACTTAAAGCACTTATTGGCTTTAATACATTTTTATAAAGGTTTATCGCATCACTTGGACTGTTTGGCAGGGGATGCGCATCTTTTTCGTTGAAACCAAGCGCTTCTGTTCTTCTTAATCTGGCAAGACAACCACCACAATTAAGTTTATTACCAAGATCTCTAGCCAAGGCTCTTATATAAGTTCCTGAGGAGCATCTGATGTCTATTTCAAGTTGGCCTTGAGCTTGGCTCCATTGCAGAATTTTTAACTCATGAATAGTAATTGTCTTAAATGGAAGGTTCATTACTTCTCCACGCCTTGCTCTTTGATAGGCCCTTTCTCCTTTGAAATGAACACTTGAGATTTGAGGAGGTTTTTGCTGAATTTCACCTATGAATTGATTTAGGATCTTTTGTAGAGAAGTAGTATTTAACTCTGGCCAGGAATGACTTGAAAGAGTGTTTCCAGATAAATCATCAGTAGTTGTATTCTTGCCAAGTTGAATTACACCTCGATAAGTTTTTTCGCCAGGTAGAAATCTCAAGAGCCTTGTTGCTTGACCGAGAGCTAATGGCAGAACACCTGTTACATCAGGATCTAAGGTCCCTCCATGGCCAATCCTCTTTAGCCCTAAAATTTTCCTTAGTTTGTATACGCAGTCATGGGAAGTGATCCCTCTTGGCTTGTCTATGATTACAAACCCAAATATATTTTTCTCCTCTGAATTTTGCATTAGGTTGTCAATGTTGTATTCACTTCTGAATTGAATCGAAAGAGATCCACTGATCTTGGCATAGTCTTTAACCATGCATGAATTTTTAAAAGGTCAAGATGTTTGTCTTGAACAGTTTTTACACACAGGCTTTGATTTGAAACAGCATTTGGCTGAATTTCTCGACAAAACTTTCGATGAAATTGATAGCCTACTGCCTAAAGGTTCAGAGCACTTGTCAACTCTGCACCCGGCTCCGCTGAAACCTGATGAGGCGTCTTCTTTCTATGAAGATAAGGTTGGAGCAGCTCATCTTGTAGAGCTAGCGGCTTGGCATTTAGATAGTTCTGACTACATTGCTGACACTATTCGCCTTCAGCAAACTTTTGCTCGTGGCCAGGTTTTAGATTTTGGAGGAGGTATTGGTACACATGCTATCGCTGCTGCTTCTTTGCCAGAAGTAGAGCACGTTTGGTTTGTCGATCTTAATCCTATTAATAGAAGTTTCGTTCAGTTTCGTGCTGAGATTTTAAATCTTGGGGATTCCATATCTGTACATCGAGATCTAATTAGTACCGGTGATGTCTCTTTTGAGACTCTTGTTTGTCTTGATGTTTTAGAACATATTCCAGATCCATCGTCCCAGCTACTTGCATTCCTTAATAGATTATCTCCTGAATCAATAGCATTATTTAATTGGTATTTTTTTAAGGGTTTCAACAATGAGTATCCTTTTCACTTTGATGACTCAACAATGATTGAAAAATTCTTTATGACTTTGCAGAACAATTTTATTGAAGTATTTCACCCATTTCTTATAACAACAAGAGCTTATAAACCCAAGCCTATTAGTAATTAAAGGAGAATATAAAACAAATATTTTCAAACCATTGAGGCAACATTAATACGCTTGCGATTGCGAAGCCCTCTGCGAATGCTTTCAAATTTGACAACCCCGTCAACTAAAGCAAAGAGAGTATCGTCTTTACCTTTGCCTACGTTTGCACCTGGAAGAACTGAGGTGCCTCTTTGTCTAATTAATATAGAACCAGCTGTAACGGTTTCTCCTCCATAAGCTTTGACCCCGAGTCTCTTGGAATTGGAATCTCTGCCGTTACGAGTTGAGCCTGTGCCTTTTTTATGTGCCATTGGGATTGTTTAGAAAGGAAAGGTGAAAAGGTGTTGAGTTTAATTTAGCTGGGTTGTTTCGTTGCAGGGGGCTTGGTTTCAGCAGATTTGGGTTTTGTAGGTTTTGTTCCTGAGGTTTGAGTTGAAGAACTTTTAGTGGAAGAAACTTTGTCTGCAGCGATTTTTGTTGATGCGGCTTTAGAGGAGGTGCTGCTCTTTGAAGGAGTGGATTTAGTGCCTATTGAAATGGATTGAACCATTACTCTTGTGAGCTCCTGCCGGTGTCCATTTTTCCGACGTGTTTTCTTCTTTGGCCGCATCTTGTAGATAATGACTTTTGGCCCCCTGCGGTGGGCCATGACTTTGAGCTCAACACTTGCATCCTTTATATAAGGCCGACCAAGAGTTGTCTTTCCAGCGTCTTTAACCAGAAGAACATTCTTTAGGGTTATTGTTTCATCAACCTTCGCATCAATACGATCTAAGTCGTAGTAACGATTTGGCTGTAACCAAAATTGTTGCCCTGAGGCCTCAACTATGGCAAATACGCCAGGATCATCAGGGTTTGAAACTACGGATGATTTAGCCATGATGTTGGATGACACGTGCAGGCTGGCTGTGCCTAATTAGTCAAAGGACTTTGAAGGAACAACCCATTAGGCCTGAAACGTAATCGAAAGACAAACAGCTATTTTCAGTCTTTACGCCCCCATTAGTCAAGATTTAATCCATAATCATTATTGTTTGCTATTTGCTTACTTCAGAATCTCCTTGATCTAATGGATTTCTGCTTAAAGGAAAGCTTCTCTCAAAGAAAGAAGCTTGCTTAACCGATTAGATCTCAATTAGAAATTTTCCTTGAGTATTTGTCCATGAGCCCACGCAAGACCTACATTCTCAAACTTTACGTCGCAGGCAATACTCCAAATTCAATGAGGGCTCTTAAGACTTTGAGAGATATTTTGGAAACTGAATTCCGTGGGGTATATGCCTTGAAAGTGATTGATGTTTTAAAGAATCCTCAATTGGCAGAGGAGGATAAGATTCTTGCTACCCCAACTTTGGCTAAGATACTCCCACCTCCTGTTAGGCGAATTATTGGAGATTTGTCAGATAGAGAAAGAGTTTTGATTGGTCTTGATTTGCTTTATGACGAATTAGCAGAAAGCGAAACCAGTTCTTCAGTCATCAGAACGTATGGAGATGAGGACATAAATGAGGAACATTCTTAAGCCCAGTAGTTGTTCGATCTCGTTATTTGATTTTTTCTCTAGTTTTTATAAATGCATTCCAAAACTATGAAGCCTTCAAGCAATAGTGCAACTAACCAGACTCAAGTGCAGAAGCTTCCGACAGGGATTGAAGGTTTTGATGATGTTTGTCATGGAGGGCTGCCAATTGGAAGAAGTACTCTGATTAGTGGTAGTTCTGGTACAGGAAAGACAGTCTTTTCTCTTCAGTATTTACATCATGGGATTTGTCATTTTGATGAGCCCGGAATTTTTGTGACCTTTGAGGAGTCACCTGTAGACATCATTAGTAATGCTGCTAGTTTTGGCTGGAAACTTCAGGACTTAATTGATCAAGATAAGCTTTTTATTTTAGATGCATCTCCTGACCCGGATGGTCAAGATGTTGCCGGTAGTTTTGATTTATCTGGACTAATTGAAAGAATTAGTTATGCAATTAGAAAGTATAAAGCTAAGCGAGTTGCTATTGACTCTATAACAGCAGTTTTTCAACAGTATGACGCTATCTATGTTGTACGCAGGGAGATATTTAGATTAATAGCCAGATTGAAAGAAATAGGAGTCACTACTGTTATGACTACTGAGCGTATTGATGAGTATGGCCCTATTGCACGTTATGGAGTTGAGGAATTCGTATCAGATAATGTGGTCATTATGAGGAATGTCCTTGAGGCTGAAAGAAGACGAAGAACAGTAGAGATTTTAAAATTAAGAGGAACAACACATATGAAAGGAGAATTTCCTTTCACAATGGGTTCACATGGTATTAGCGTTTTCCCCCTTGGGGCAATGAGGCTTACTCAAAGGTCATCGAACGTTCGGATTAGCTCAGGTGTTATTGATTTAGACGAAATGTGTGGTGGAGGTTTTTTCCAAGACTCAATAATTCTTGCCACTGGTGCAACGGGTACTGGTAAGACTATGCTCGTTTCTAAATTTATTGAAGATGCTTATAGGCATAACGAGAAAGCGATACTTTTTGCTTATGAGGAATCACGTGCGCAGCTCTTAAGGAATGCAACTAGTTGGGGCATTGATTTTGAAAGGATGGAAAGTGATGGTCTATTAAAGATTATTTGTGCTTACCCAGAATCAACCGGCTTGGAAGACCATTTGCAGATCATTAAAACTGAAATTACTCAGTTCAAGCCTTCACGCTTGGCAATTGATTCCTTATCGGCACTTGCTCGCGGGGTAACACTTAATGCATTTAGACAGTTTGTTATTGGGGTTACTGGTTATGCAAAGCAGGAAGAGATAGCAGGTTTCTTTACTAATACTGCCGAAGAGTTTATGGGTAGTCATTCTATAACAGATTCTCATATTTCAACTATTACCGACACGATACTCCTTTTACAATATGTAGAGATTAGAGGTGAAATGGCGCGCGCTTTAAATGTATTTAAGATGCGAGGATCATGGCATGATAAGAGAATAAGAGAGTTTATCATTACTGATAAAGGACCTGAAATAAAGGATTCCTTTTCTAACTTTGAACAGATTTTCAGTGGTGCTCCTCACCGTATTGCAGAGGGAAGAACAGAAATGCCTGGAATGTTCAAAGGAGTTGACACTTCGAAATCCTAATAAACTATTAATGAAGATTATCCTTATTTAGATTAATCTTTCATTTTGAATCTGACGCTCAGAAATAAATCTCAACTCTTCTATATTTGAGTGCTCCAGCGGTAGTTCAAACCAGAAAGTAGTACCAATATTTAGCTCGCTAGCCATTCCAACTTCTCCACCATGTCTCTCAATAATTCCTCGAACAATTGATAGACCAAGACCAGTGCCGGCTTCAGTGTGAACTGAGTTTTCAACCCTGTAAAATCTATCAAAAATTCTTTTCTGGTCATCAAACTTTATGCCACAACCAGTATCAGCAACTTCTACACGAATTTTCGGTAATGGAGAAATAAATTCGCAGTAGGGAGCATCATTTGCACTTTCAATAGGAGATGCTTTGCAACTGTCTGGCCATGTATATGCAGATAGCTTTAACCGACCTCCTGGACGGTTGAATTTAAGACTATTGCCAACCAAATTGTCTAGAACTTGTAAAATCAAGTCCCAACTTCCAAGCACTGAAGGTAGACTTTCATCCATGTCTAATTCCAGCAATACCTCTCTATCTTCTGCATTTAATCTATAATTACGTAGTGTTTGTTCCATTGCATTTCGTAAGTCGATAGGTTCAAAATCTATTTCTTTCCCTGATTCTAGTTTTGAAAGATCTAGTACATCATTGACAAGTCTGGTTAACCTATCTGTTTCATTATTGGCCACTTCAAGAAACTCACTTTTCTCCTCTTCTGATAGTTGGTCTCTTAGATCATGTAATGTTTCAACATAACTTTTTATATTAAATAGTGGCGTTCTAAGTTCATGAGAAACATTACTTATGAAGCGGCTTTGAGCTGCATTCAGCTCCACTTCCCTTGTTAGATCTTGAATTGTAACTGCTACTCCTTTTAATGTTTCGCCAGTCGAATCCCTTACAGATTGTAAGACTATTCTTAGAGTCCTTGGGGGTTCATCAATGCTGCATCGAAGATCATTGACTTCGCTAGCATTTGATAGAATTGATCCGATTGGTGTATGCAATTCATTCGCCAGTAATTCAGGCAATTCATTCAATAATTCTTGGCCTTCTAGATTCCTTCCTTCCCACCTAAATAATCTTTTTGCAGTAGGATTGGCTAGAACAATTTTTCCTTTTTGGTCTAGTAATATTGCACCATCTGCCATTGTTGCAATAAGTGATTCTTGTTTTACCTGCGCCGCGGTTAGCTCCTCTATGTTTGCTGCATCGTAGTCTTCTAATTGAGAAGCCATTGCGTTGAAACCATTTAAAAGTTCTCCTAGCTCGCCGTTCATGGGGAGAGATATTCGTGATTCGAACTTTCCAGCTGCAATTTCTCTAACCCCTCTTAGTAATTCTTTGATTGGGCGTGTAATTGTTAACGCATTAAAAACAGCGCCTAGGATTACTAAGACCCAGATTGAAATAAAAACTGCGACACTAACTTCTCTTGTTAAAGCTGCACTAGCTAAAGCTTTTTCATTCGGATATACGCCTAAAGCAAGTACTCCAAGGTATTTACCTTTCCATACCATTGGCACAAAGACATCAGTTATTTGTCCTTCGGGTGTTATATGTTGCCTTACAAGTGCATTTTGAGGATTTTTTTTAAGTTCTGCTGGTATTTCAAGACGTCTGTTGAGTACTAATTCACTATCTATACTTTTAGGATTGGCACTAATTGGTATCCCTAGAGATATAAATCCTTCGGGATTTGTAAAAAAGATGTATCGAATACTTCTACTAGATCTCCAAAACTTTTCCGAAACGGTTGCTATTTCTTTATCCTTTCCATTTGCTACTAATTCTGTTACATTTCCAGATAGTAGTAAGCCAAGGTCTCTAGCATATCTTGTGTCATTCATGCCGGCATCTCTTTGTATTCCGTTCAAGACAAAAAATGTAATGCCTGTCATCATCAAACTAACAACTAGTGTCGCAATTGCGAGAAGTTTTGTTTGAAGGCTAAATTTTGCCCACCAACTATTTATTTTTCCAAAGAAATTTTTATCATTAGGGTCTTCATTCTTTGAGGGCTCTGAGGCCCATTCGTTAATACCTGTTGTGTTTGTATTGCTCATCAGTTAGATGAATCTTGCTTTGAGAATTTACGTACTTGATACCCAATGTCACGTCGATAAGTTATTCCTTCGAAATGAATTTTTGATAGGCCTTTATAAGCATTTTTAAAGGCTTCATCAAAGTTTTTCCCTTGTGCAGTAATTGAAAGGACTCTTCCTCCAGAAGTCAGTAGTTCCCCATTTGTATTTTTTTGGGCGCCTGCATAAAAAATTTGCATGTTTTCTTCAAATGATGTTTCTGTCGTTATGGGATCATTTTGCCTTGGAGATTCTGGGTATCCTGAAGCTGCTGCCACTACGCATGCAGAACAAATATTCTTAGTTGATAGAGAAGGTGCTTTCTCAAGAGCTCCAAGTGCACAAGCATACAAAACCTCCGCGAACTCTTCTCCAATTAATGGCATAAGAGTCTGGCATTCAGGATCTCCAAATCTACAATTATACTCAATTACTTTTGGGCCTGAAGATGTAAGCATTAAGCCTACATATATAACTCCTCTATAGTCTACTCCCTTCCGGTTTAAGGCTTTCAAGGTAGGTTTGATTATTGCAGCCTCAATTTCCTTTAGTTTGTTTGTATCTATTAGTGCTGCTGGTGCATATGCGCCCATTCCTCCAGTATTAGGACCTTTGTCGCCTTCTTTTAGTCGTTTATGGTCTTGAGCGGATGGCAATAATATGAAGTTTTTGCCGTCGCTGAGGGCAAAAATAGAAACTTCTGGTCCTTGGATTTTCTCTTCGAGGATTATTTTTGATCCTGCAGATCCATATTTGCCTTGAAATAGGTCTTTTATTGCACGTTTCGTTTCTTCAATGCTTTCTGAGACGGTAACTCCTTTACCTGCTGCTAATCCATCTGCTTTTACTACTAATGGGCGCTGTAATTTATTCAAGATAGATATAGCTTCTTCTTCAGTATTTGCATGCCAATGGTTTGCAGTTGGTATGCCTGCTTCTGACATTAGATTTTTTGCCCATTCTTTACTTGCTTCCAGTTGCGCACCATTTGCATTTGGCCCAAACACTGGTAATTCTGCCGCTCTGAGCTTGTCAGCTAATCCCTCTGCTAAAGGTGCTTCGGGGCCAATTACGACTAAATCAATTTGATTTTTTTTACAAGCTTCTATCAATTTTTCTGGATTAGTGGCTTCAATCTCTAGTTGAAGGCAACCTAAACCTATTTCTGTGCCGCCATTCCCAGGAGCCACGAAGACTTTTTCTATGTTCCTAGATCTAGTTAGTGCCCAACCAAGTGCATTCTCACGCCCGCCATTCCCAACTACAAGAATTCTTTTGAGTTGAGGGAAGCCTTTTAAATCTTGCAGTAAGGGTTGCATTAGACAATCTTTGAGGTGGGATTTTTGACCTTTGAATTTTTGGGATTAATGCAGATAGCGCGGAAAAAACTGATGAAAGGGCTATATAAGGGTGCATTACTTCTTATTTATAACTATTTTGTTTGTGATTTGCGCATGATTTGTTGGTAGCTTCTTTATCTTGTCTTGAGTCTTCTTGATTCAAGGCTTGCGCTTGCCAAGTTATTGCATTCATTTTGCGAGGGTTTTATGGCACAAAATCATGGTCCGCTTGTTTACGAAGGCAAAGCCAAGCGGATTTATGGGATGAATGAGCCAGGAGAAGTCATGGTTGAATTCAAAAATGATGCAACTGCTTTTAATGCAAAAAAGAAGTCAGAGATTGATGGCAAAGGTAGATTGAATTGCCTGCTTTCAGCCTATTTTTTCGAGTTACTTGAATCAGAAGGGATTCAAACTCATTACAGAGGCCTTATTTCCGATAATTGGATGGTTGCTCAACATGTTGAAGTTATCCCGATTGAGGTGGTTTTGCGAAATATTGCCACGGGCTCTTTATGTAGAGAGACACCAGTAAAGCAAGGTACCAAGCTAAAACCGCCATTACTTGACCTTTACTTCAAAGACGATGCATTAGGAGATCCTTTGCTTACAGAATCCCGTTTGGAATTATTAGATCTAATGTCTTCGGATCGAAGGGCTGAGCTTGAAAAACTTGCACGTAGAGTAAATGATGTATTGAGTCATTTTATGCAAAAGTTAGATCTATTATTAGTGGACTTAAAGTTAGAGTTGGGTACCAATCAGGAAGGTCAGCTTTTAGTTGCTGATGAAATCAGCCCAGATACTTGCAGGATTTGGGACCTACGTATTGATGACCCTAGGGATCGAATCCTCGACAAGGACCGATTTCGCCAAGACCTTGGTGGTGTAGCTGAGTCCTACGAGGAGGTTCTTAAGCGTGTGCAAGAGGTCTCCTCCAGACCACGCCACTACAACTAAGGTCGCAAACGTTCAAGGGCTCTCCTAGCAATTCTCCATCATCCATGGCCAGATTTTTATACAACGGATCTTCGGATGTTTTTCGCAGAGGTGCATATGGACTTGCTCTGGTTCTTCCAGTCTTAGTTGGTACTCCAGAAGGCGAATCCAATAAAAAAGAATTGCTAAATGACCGGAATGGTTCCTTATATAGGGAGTACAGAGTTTCGGAGGATGATTCTTTAAATATTGAGAGACAAATTTCAGGTCCACTTATTGCTGATGATTTTAGTGGAGAAAGGCTAGTAGGAAATCAGCAGCAGAATAAAGCAGAAGCAAGGGTTTTAATATCTGAAGTAATTATTCAAGGTATTGATAATCATCCCGAAAAAAATCGGTTGGAATTTGCTGCATATGATGCAATGAGTATACGCCCTGGCAGTAGAGTTACTAAACAGCAATTAAAGCTAGACCTTGATGCAATTTATTCAACAGGTTGGTTCGCCGGAGTTCGAGTAGAGCCAATTAAAGGACCTTTAGGTGTTCGCCTTTTAGTCGATGTCGAGCCCAACCCGGTATTGACTAAAATTGAAATTGAACAAAGGGGAATTCAACTACCTAGTAAGATTGTTGATGAAGTCTTTCGGCAGGACGTAGGAAAGACACTTAATCTAAATGCACTTCAATTGAGATTAAAAAGACTTAAGAAATGGTATTCAAGAAAGGGATATTCACTTGCAAGAATAACTGGACCTAAAAGAGTTACTAAGGATGGATTAATTACATTAAATGTTGTCGAAGGGACTGTTGAAGGTATAGAAGTTCAGTTCCTTAGTAAAGAAGGTGACACTGTTGATGAAAAAGGTAAAGTAATTAAAGGTAAGACAAAAAAATGGGTAATTGAAAGAGAAATCTCTATAAAGCCTGGAGATCCTTTTAATAGGAATCAGTTAGAAGGTGATATCAAGCGACTCTATGGGACATCACTTTTTAGCGATGTGAAAGTAACTTTAAAACCTGTACCCGGACAACTTGGGAGTGTCAAAATAGTTTTAGGAATTACAGAACAAACAACAGGTTCACTTTCTGGCGGAATTGGTTATAGCCAGAGTCAAGGAGTGTTTGGGCAAATTGGTCTTCAAGATACAAACCTTGTTGGTAGATCTTGGAGCTCTACTCTCAACTTGACTTATGGTCAATATGGTGGTCTCGCTAACTTAACTTTTGCTGATCCATGGATTAAAGGTGATAGACATAGGACTTCTTTTCGGACTTCTATTTTCTTGAGTAGAGAAGTCCCTCAAGTTTTTCGTAGTAAAACTACAGGAACTATTAGAGGTGCACATGATTATTACGAAGGGGGGTCAACTCTTGCTTATGATATTAACTCTTCATTGCATAATAAAGGTAAGTTTAACTCTGTCTCAGAAGCAAAGAGTGCGGACCCTTCTAGCAGTTGGTTTGACTATTCAGGGAATTCAGTAGCTCTTCAAAGAACAGGAATGAGCTTTGTTGTTTCAAGGCCATTAAATAATGGGAATCCATACAAAAGGGTTCCGTGGAGTGTTCTTCTTGGAATGAATGTTCAGAATGTTAGGCCTATTGACTATGCAGGTAGAAGTCAGCCTTATGGAATTGCTACTAATAAACTTAAAGACGGTTCTCCTTTAGATAAAGACATTATTTGTATATCATTTAATTGTGCTGAGGAAAACTCCTTAGTTGGATTTAGAGCAGCTGCTACGTATAACCAATTAAATGAGCCTAGAAATCCAACTTCGGGCAATTTTTTGAGCATTGGAACTGAACAATTTGTCTCTATTGGGGAGAATTCTCCTATGTTTAATAGGGCTAGAGTTAGTTACACTCACTTTATTCCTGTTAACTGGTTGAAGCTTTCAAAAGGTTGTAGGCCGAAAGATGGTGAAAAGGAGAATTGTCCTCAGGCAATTGGTATGCAATTAAAAGCAGGAACAATTGTTGGTGAGCTTCCTCCATATGAAGCTTTTTGTTTAGGAGGGTCTAATTCAGTTAGAGGTTGGAGTTCTTGTGATCTAGCAGTTGGGCGTAGTTTTGGAGAAGCTTCTGTTGAATATAGATTTCCAATTTGGAATATTGTTTCGGGGGCTCTTTTCTTTGATGCTGGAACGGACTTTAGTTCTCAATCCAACGTTCCAGGAAAGCCCGGCAAACTTTTGGAGAAGCCAGGGACAGGCTTTTCTGTAGGTTCGGGCTTGATTGTTAATACACCTGTTGGGCCATTAAGGCTTGAAGCTGCTAGCCAAGATTTTCAGGGGGAATGGCGTTTCAATCTTGGAGTCGGCTGGAAGTTCTAGTGGCTAATTTGCCAACTAATTATGAAACTTCCTGGACGCTTGCAAGTTCTGTAAGAAGAAAAGGGGTTTGTTTGCATAGTGGAGAAAATGTTGAAGTCAATTTGCATCCATACGAAAAGGAAGGCTTTCACGTCTCTTGGAGTAATAGTAAGGAAGGGCCTCATGCTCTTAAAGTTGAGCAAGTGCGTCATAGTCAGCTCTGTACAGCCTTGCAAATTGGGCCTAATCGGCTTTCTACAGTTGAACATTTGCTGGCTGCATTGGCGGGTCATGGCATAACCCATGTCCATATTGAGGTATCAGGTAATGAAATCCCTTTATTAGATGGATCTGCTCTTTGTTGGGTAGAGGCGATTCAAGAGGCGGGCATCAAACATGCTTCGACCCCACGCAGGGCTTCATCTGTAATTGAAAAGCCTTTGATATTGCATCAAGGAGATAGTGTTATTACGGCTATCCCTGCTGATAAATTCAATTTAATTGGCGTAATCGATTTCCCCTACCCAGTAATTGGTCAACAGATGTTTAATATTCAGTTAACTCCAGAGCTTTTTATTAAGGAGATTGCGCCAGCAAGGACATTTGGATTTGCAGATCAGGTTGAGGAACTAATGTCTTTAGGTTTGATTAAAGGAGGTGGGCTTAAGAATGCATTGGTTTGTGATTGGAACAGATGGTTAAACCCTCCTTTGAGATTTGATAATGAGCCAGTGCGCCATAAATTACTGGATTTGATAGGTGACTTGGCACTTGTAGGTTTCCCTAAAGCGCAAGTGCTTGTATATAAGGGTTCCCATCGTCTTCACAATGACTTTGCTTTGGCTCTTCTCAAAGCTTGCTCTAAACCAGGTAACTGAATCTTGAAAGAATCAACAACGACTGCTTCTGTTGTTCTCACAAGTGAGCAAATCATGGGGCTGTTGCCTCATCGCTATCCGTTTGCTCTTGTTGACAGAGTTATTGCACATGAGCCAGGGGTTCGTGCAGTTGCTCTTAAGAACATCACTCTCAATGAACCACAGTTTCAGGGGCATTTCCCTGGCAGGCCATTGATGCCAGGAGTTCTAATAGTAGAAGCCATGGCTCAAGTAGGTGGCTTAATAGTTACCCAAATGCCTGACTTGCCAGAAGGACTTTTTGTTTTTGCAGGTATAGATGGTGTTCGTTTTCGAAGGCCTGTTGTCCCAGGGGATCAACTTCAAATAAGTTGTGAGCTTGTAAGTCTCAAAAGGCAACGTTTTGGAAAGGTTAAAGGAGAAGCAACTGTTGAAGGACAGTTGGTTTGTTCTGGTGATTTGATGTTTTCTTTGGTGGATTGAGCAATATGAATGAGCCAGGGCCCCCTTCAGTGATTGCCGAGGAAACATCAATTCAGATTCATCCCTCTGCTGTGGTTGATCCACGTGCAGAACTTGATTATGGAGTTGTTGTTGGTCCTGGGGCTGTTATTGGACCAGAAGTTCAAATAGGAGCAAAGTCATGGATAGGCCCCCATGTCGTATTAGATGGCAGAGTCATTATGGGAAAGAATAACCGTGTTTTCCCAGGCGCTTGTTTAGGTATGGAGCCTCAAGACCTTAAGTATCGTGGAGCTGCAACTGAAGTAGTTATTGGCGATAACAATACTATTCGAGAATGTGTAACTATTAATCGCGCCACCTATGAAGGAGAACAAACAAAGATAGGCGATTTAAATCTTTTAATGGCTTATTGCCACTTAGGACACAACTGTGAACTTGGTAACGGCATTGTTATGTCGAATGGGATTCAGGTAGCTGGCCATGTTGTCATCGAAGACCGGGCTGTTATAGGTGGTTGTTTAGGGATTCATCAATTTGTTCATGTTGGGACACTTGCAATGGTAGGTGGAATGACTCGTGTAGATAGGGATGTGCCTCCATATTGTTTAGTAGAAGGCCATCCTGGAAGACTTAGAGGATTGAATAAAGTAGGTCTAAGGCGAAATGGTTTTGATAAGAATATTGATGGGCAATTTCAACAATTACAAGAGATTTGGTCTTTACTATTTCGTTCTGAACATGTTGTAGCTAAGAGTCTCGAATTGGCTAAAAAAGAGACCTTGATGCCGGCTGCTAATAATCTTTGCAATTTTGTTCAAGCTTCTATTCAAAAGGGGCGTAGAGGACTTATGCCAGTGAATTCTGGATCTGGGTAATTGATGTTGCGTTTACTTATCAGTACAGGTGAGGTGTCAGGTGACTTGCAAGGCAGTTTATTAGTTAAAGCTTTGTATAAGGAGGCTGCTAAAAGATGTTTACCTCTAGAAGTAGTTGCATTGGGTGGACCACGCATGGAAGCAGCTGGTGCTCAATTGATTGCAAATACATCTCTTATTGGATCTATTGGGCTTTGGGAAGCATTACCACTGATATGGCCAACATTAAGAGTGCAGGCAAAGCTGGAGACTTTTTTAGAAGAGAGGCCTCCTAATGCAGTTGTCTTGATTGATTACATGGGACCAAATATACGCTTGGGAAATAAATTAAGGCGTGCCAACCCTCAGATACCTATTGTTTATTACATCGCACCTCAAGAATGGGCATGGCGCTTAGGAGATGAAGGAACTACTGACTTAATTGGCTTTTCAGACCGAATTCTTGCGATTTTTAGTTCCGAAGCTGAGTTTTACTCTAAACAAGGAGGTGATGTCATTTGGGTTGGACACCCAATGATTGACACTTTGGAAAAACCGCTTGATCGCGAGGAGGCAAAAAAACATCTTGGTATATTGCCAACCCAAAAAATGCTTCTATTGCTACCTGCATCTAGACGTCAAGAGCTTCGGTATTTAATGCCTACTCTTGCAAAAGCTGCAGCTCTGCTTCAACAACATGATTCAAGCTTATTGGTGCTTGTTCCTGCAGGGTTAACAGGCTTTGAAAAACCTTTAAAAAAAGCTCTTGACTTGGCTGGAGTCAAAGGAAAGGTTATCTCTGCTCAAGATGTCGACTCATTGAAACCTTTTTTATTTGCTGCTGCTGATATTGCCATTGGAAAATCAGGCACTATCAATATGGAGTTGGCTTTGCATTGTGTTCCTCAGATAGTTGGCTATAGGGTGAGTCGGGTGACAGCTTTCTTGGCTAAAAAGATTTTGAGATTCCAGGTTGATCATATTTCCCCAGTAAATCTTTTGTTAAAAGAAAGATTGGTTCCTGAATTAGTGCAAGATGAGCTCACTCCTGAAGCAATAGTGGAATTAGCAATACCACTTTTAGAAGATGTAAACATAAGATTAAAAATGATTGATGGTTATAAAAGGTTGATTGGTAGCCTTGGTAAACCTGGGGTAACGCAGAGAGCTGCTAAAGAAATACTAGACTTGGTTTTATTATGAGATTCATTCCAAGAAACATGTCGGGGATTTTTGCAAGCATAATTGCAGTTTTTCTTTTCATTACTAGTTTCCCAGGTGTTGGATATGCTTATAACAAACAGGCAGTTTTTGCAGGTGGCTGTTTTTGGTGTCTTGAGCATGATTTAGAGGCTTTAGAAGGTGTAACCTCTGTAGAAAGTGGTTATTCAGGCGGCAGATTAAATAATCCAAATTATCAAAATCATACAGGGCATCAGGAGTCTGTAATAGTTAATTATGACCCAGAAAAAATTACTTATAGAAAGTTGCTTAGATATTATTTGCGTAATATTGACCCCTTTGATGGAGAAGGCCAATTTTGTGATCGCGGTGACTCTTATAAACCAGTAATCTTTATTGGTAACGGGGATCAGAAAGAATTTGCCACAGAGAGTATCCAATTGGCAGCCAAAGAGCTAGGCCAACCTATTGAAAGATTGAAAATTGAAGTTTTACCTTTAACAAAGTTTTGGCTTGCAGAGGATTACCACCAAGATTTCGCGGAGAGGAACGCACTAAAATACAATTTTTATCGATATAGCTGTGGTCGAGATGCTCGATTGAAGGAGGTTTGGGGCTCTAAGGCGACAAAAGGCAGTGACTGGGGCGAATAGATTAAGGAAATATAAGCAAAATCTTAAGAAGTGATGGCTTCTGTTTTGCTCGAGCCCTTTTGTTGATGCGGGTTTTCACCCATCGCTTTTCCTAGGCTTATTGATTACCATCAGTCTGATGTTTAGGGAAGGAGATGTATGTATCTGCTGACTGTCAAGGATGGACTGCTGACGCGCTATGTAGGACCTTATGCAACACCAAAGCAAGCTTCTGATGATTTAGGAAGAGTTCTTGATTCATGTTCTGACAGGGCTAGATGGCAAATTCATGCGCTTGAAGCCCCTTCAGAAGTTTCTTTTGCCGATAGAATTCATGCAAGAGAGAACTCTTTTACTGCAGCAGCATCTTGAGCTTCTTTTAGGGATTCGAGAGTAGTACTGGTCATAAACTTTCGTTGTAAATCCAATTCACTAGGGTTCTCACCCCAAAGCCAGTAGCGCCAGCAGGGTCAATACCTTTTTCTTTTTCAGTCCATACTGGACCAGCAATATCAATATGGGCCCAAGGAATTGAGCTGTCTACAAATTCTTGCAAGAAAAGAGCTGCAGTGATTGAGCCCCCAGCCCTCGGACCAGTATTCTTGATATCAGCCAATAATGATTTCAAACCTTCTTTATAGGCTGCATGCATAGGCATCCTCCATATGCCTTCGCCAGAAGCTTTGGCGGCAGTCTCTAGATTTTTTGCAAGATCATCATTTTCTGTCCATAAGCCTGCTATCTCGTCACCAAGGGCTATCACGCATGCCCCTGTAAGTGTTGCTAAATCAATTATTGCGTCAGGTTTGAGCTCAGATGCGTAAGTTAAAGCATCGGCAAGAGTTAGACGGCCTTCCGCATCTGTGTTGTTAATTTCTATGGTTTTTCCGTTGGATGCTTTGACGATGTCTCCAGGATGAACTGCAGAACCATTCACCATGTTTTCGCAAGCTGCAATTACAAAGTGAACTTCGACATCATTTGGATGTAGTTCAGCAATGGCTCTTGCGGCTCCAATGACAGCAGCACTTCCACCCATATCAAATTTCATTAACTCAATTTGTGCGGCTCCAACTTTTAGGTTGTATCCACCAGAATCAAAGGTTAGGCCTTTGCCTACTAAGGCAAGCTTTTTTTTTGATTTACCCTTAGGTCTATAGGTTAGGTGAATAAATTTTGGCGATAGGTCTGAACCCTGAGAGACAGCCAAATAGGCACCCATGCCTTTTTCTTCACAATCTTTTTTTTCTAGAATCTTTACTTCTAGACCATGCTCTTGTGAAAGCTGAATTGCAGTATTTGCGAGAACTTGTGGAGTAAGGCTATTGGGTGGTGCTCCGACAAGTTCTCTTGCGAGTTCAACTCCTGCACAAATTGGCTCTACTCGCTCAGAAATCTGAAGCAATGAATTTGGTGTCCCTAATAATTCAAGCTTTGATGGGATCAGTCTTTTATCTGGCTTGGTTCGAAAGCGAAGATCTTTAAAGAGTGCGAGTCGACACGCTTCCCCGACCGCTTGTGCAGTTACTTCAAGGCCAAAGTGATCCCAAGGCATCATTATCCCTAAGCTTCCTTCAAAGCCAATGCTTTCCCGAGCTGCTATAGCAGAAGCTTTTCTGAGGTCCGCTAATTGGAGATTTTCCGATTCTCCTAAGCCAATCAGTATGAGTTTGTCGGGTTTCCCGGTAAGTATTTGGCAAGAAAATATTTGATCTTCTTTCGCACTGAAGCTCTGATTTTTAAGATAATCAATTATTTTGTAATTCAAGGACTCTTCTAAGTTCTGCAGTTGTTGATTAAGGCTGTCTTGCAGAAGACCTATCGCTAGAACGTTTCCATCCCAGTCCTTTTTTAGGCCTGTAGGATTGAGAGAAATTTGCATTTTTGTTTAAGTGCTTCATAGATGTTAGCTAAGCTCCTATTTAGATTTCAGCTGTAAATGGGGTGGCCCATCTGGACCAATTCTCTTTATTGAATGGAGGAAGCCATCTTTTAATTAAAAGCTGCTCAAGCTTTCTTCTCGCTTTAGTGTTTCTAGGTACATCTGTCCAAAATCTAATACTTAGCTGGCAATTCATCCCGCAGCTGTTTAGAGCTTCTGAATATGCAGACAGGTATGACTTGCAATCATGCTCGCCTTTCCAACGGCGCTCAGCTGCAATTGTTTCACCAACATAAAGAAGGAGATGATTGGATGATTTTTTTGGGCGATCCATGACCAAATAGATAGCAGGACCATCATGAGAAAAGGTTGGCCAGCGCCAAAAACTTAGGGGTAATGGAGTTAACTTGAGAGGATTCATTCTCTCAAGATCGGCGTTCCCCTCAAGGTTGAAAAGAGAAGCTTGCTTGCAGTCAATTTCTTTACTGTCATTGAAAAGCTTTGCTTGATGCCTACAGATTTTTGCCTGCCATTTTTCTATAACAACAGTAGTCAGGGAGAGGTTTCGATTTTTAATACTATTGGAATTAATTGACGTGTCATTGATAAATAGTTCCCCTTGTGTACCATCTGGATCTGGGTTCATTCGTCTACGAACTTGGAGGCAGGAGTGGTCCCACTGACTTTTGTCCGAAACGAACGACTCCTATTAAATTTTCAATTACTACAGGGGGGAGAATTAATCGTTCTTGTAAATCAGCAAGATTTTTAAATGGTCGCTTTTGTCTTTCCTTCATAAGGTTGTTCAGCCTCTTGTGGGACCAATTAAGTTTTCTTTTCAGAGTATTTATATCTGTGTAATTAATATCAATTAAAGGACTCCTTTCTAAAGGAGGAGAATCCCCGTACCACCTAAAAATAAGGCAGGGTGTCCATTGCTTTGCAAGGTTTCTGGGTAGTTCAAGAAGCTGGAAAAGATCTTCGCAATTGCTTAATTGGACGCCACCTTGTTGAAGCCTTAATAGAAGTTCAACCATGTCATCAGTGCACCCAGGAAGTTGTCTCCAGTCCGAAGCTGTTGCACGGTTAACGTCTACTTTCGTTGAGATATCTAGCTTATTTTTACTTGCCTTCTGTTTGAGAGCATTTAGTTGATGGTCAATCTCACTTGATTTGCCTTGGGTGTGATCGATATATCTTTTTTGTAATGGCAATTGACCTGTAGCCCGGAGCAATTGGCGGGCAATAGGGTCAAGCCAGTGGCGTTGGGCCATGGCTAAAAAGAAACCGTATTATTTTGAATGTTCACCAAAGGTGCCATACTCCGACCAATTTTGAGTGACAATAACTGGGTGGTAGCTTTTAGCTTCATAAAAGGAATTTCAAAAAAAGATCTAGGAAATTTGTAGGTTTCCTTTTATAAGCCATTTTCAAATTTGGGCAATTGGAGAGGGATGATTTCCCTACTTTCATTTCGGTCTAATTTTTACCAAAATATATAGATATTTCAATGAGGACCCTGGGAAAGTCTCATGAACGTAGTGAGCTTCGACTTGGTCTTAAGATGAGCCAATCTATTTGCTCAAAACCCTTTTTAATAATTTGGAGTTTGGTTAGTGGCCTTTTTTGAATCCGAGATTGTTCAGGAGGAAGCCAAAAGACTTTTCTCTGATTATCAAAAGCTCATGCAGCTTGGCTCTGATTATGGAAAGTTTGATCGAGAAGGAAAGAAAATGTTTATAAATACAATGGAAGAACTTATGCAACGTTACAAAGTATTCATGAAGAGATTTGAGCTTTCTGAAGATTTTCAAGCCAAGATGACTATTGAACAATTGCGCACTCAACTTGGTCAGTTTGGTATTACGCCTGAGCAAATGTTTGAGCAGATGAACACGACATTAGAAAGAATGAAGGCTCAACTTGATCAGTCAGATCAATGATTGAAAGATTTACAATTATTAGTTTTCCATAAAAGAGTTTTTGTTTATGCAAGATAAATTGTCCTCTCTACCTAATTGGTTAGATCGTGGGATCGCAGATATTTTCCCTTCAGGTCAAACTAGTGAGACGCAACAGAGCCTTGATGGTTTATTGCAAAAAGCTAGCAAAATAAATAAGCCTTTGAGAATTAAGCTTGGGATTGATCCAACTGGTTGTGATATCCATTTAGGACACAGCATCTTATTTCGTAAATTGAGGGCTTTTCAGGATGCTGGCCATATAGGCGTTTTAATTATTGGTGACTTTACCGCTCGCATTGGTGACCCTACGGGTAAAAGCAAGACAAGAGTTCAGTTGTCTGCTGATCAAGTAGAGAAAAATGCAACGACATACCTTGAGCAGTTGGGTTTTGGTCAACCACCAGAAGATTCTTTACTTGATTTTAAAACTCCAGGTCGGTTAGAGGTTCTTCGTAATAGTGACTGGTTGTCGGAACTTGATTTAGAGAAGGTTATTGAACTTTTAGGGATATCTACTGTCGGTCAAATGCTTGCAAAAGAAGATTTTGGGAATCGTTATAACTCTGGCACTCCTATTTCTCTTCATGAGTTTCTCTATCCATTGCTTCAGGGCTATGACTCTGTCGCTGTAAAGGCCGATATCGAATTGGGAGGCACTGATCAAAAATTTAATGTTGCGATGGGAAGAGATCTGCAGCGTCATTTCCATCAGACGCCTCAATTCGGTTTGTTGCTACCTATTTTGGTTGGCTTGGATGGTGTGCAGAAAATGAGTAAGAGTTTAGGGAACTCCGTTGGCATCAATGAAGATCCTCTTTCTATGTACTCCAAGTTGGAGAAGGTACCAGATGGTCTTGTTAGAGATTATTTGATTCTTTTAACCGACCTTTCAACTGAAGGTTTACCTGACGACCCCAGAGAATTGCAGAAGCTTATGGCATTAGAAGTGACCGCTAGCAGGCATGGCCGTAAAGCTGCTATAGCAGCACAATCTAATGCGGGAAAGTTTATTGAGGGAGTCAAAAACTTAGAAGCCGAGGTGAAAGAGTCTTCAATTTCGCACCTAGAATTTCCAACGAAGGCTTTTTACTTGTTGAATGCTATAGGTTTAACTTCTAGTAGCAGTGAAGCAAGGAGAAAGATTCAAGGTGGAGCTGTACGCCTTGATGGGAAGAAAGTTTCTGATCCAAATTTGGAGTTTGCTGAAAAGCAAATGCTTGTAGGGAAGATACTTCAAATAGGAAAGAAAGTTTTTCGAAGGCTTGTACTTTGAGGCTAGAGAGTTAATGCTTGAAACCACTCCTTCAAATGAAAAATTAATTCTTGCGTTAGATGGCCTTGAGATTCACGAGGTTTTTGCTCTTGTTGAGAAACTGCCAGAGCTTCGATGGGTCAAAGTTGGTTTGGAATTGTTCTTAATTGCGGGCCCAGGAATTGTTTCTGATCTTCGTCAACGTGGGTTGAGAGTTTTTCTAGATATGAAATTTCATGATATTCCTGTCACTATGAAAAGTGCTTGTTTTCATGCAGCAAGAACTGGTGCAGAGTTGATAACAGTTCATGCGGTGGCAGGAAAGAATTCTCTTCTTGAAGCACAGTCTGCTGTAATTGATGGAGCATCCAAAGAAGGTTTTCTACCGCCAACTTTATTGGCGGTAACTGTTCTTACTAGTTGGTCTCAAAAGAACTTCTCTGAGGAATTAGAAATAAATCAGCCTATAGCTACAAGAGTGGAGAAGCTTTCTGCTTTGGCCTATCAAGTAGGCATAGGAGGATGTGTTTGCTCACCGTTAGAGGTAAGTCGCTTGAGGAATCTATATCCAGAGCCTTTTCAGTTGGTCACGCCTGGTATAAGGATAATGAATGATGATTTCAATGATCAGAAAAGGGTTATGACACCTTCTGGGGCAATAGCTTCGGGAGCTTCCAAAATAGTGGTTGGGCGTCCAATTACCCAAGCCGAGGAGCCTCGGAAAATGTTTGATATTTATTGCGAGGATTTAGCCAGATTTTAGTTAACTGAACTGACTCTTGGTTCGGTTCCATCTTTGAGTCTCTGTAGGTTCCCTCTATGCCTCCATAAGACAATGGCCATTGTCACAATGCTGAACAAGAAATATGCGTATCTAAAGTCACCACCTTTAAAGCTTATAGTCATGAATATTGGGAGGCTAATAGCAGCAGTAATACTGGCTAAAGATACGATTTTGCTAAAACTAAAAACTGTTAGGAAAATGCCAAGACAAGTTACTCCTACTGGCCAAGAAATGCCTAGGAGTATTCCCAAGCCAGTTGCAACAGCTTTCCCACCTTTCCATCCAAGCCAAATTGGCCATATGTGTCCAATGATCGCCAAGAGGCCTGTTAATACTTGCCATTTGTCTTCCAGATTGAAAGCCTTTGCTATTAGAACTGCACTTACTCCTTTGAATACATCACATGAGAACACTAAGAGAGCAGGCCATTTACCTACTTCTCTAAAAACATTAGTTGCTCCAGTAGACCCAGAGCCCTTGTCTCGCAAGTCAATATTCGCAAAATATCTTCCCGCAAGGTAACCACTTGGGAAACTTCCAAGCAAGTAGCTGATAATTAGACTGAGTGTAATTAGCATCTTGAATCGGAGGTGTTAGAAGAATTCTTCTTCTTCAGAATAAATTTCGTTTGGACTAGCAGCAAAAGCAAGCCAGATTGGAAATTGTAAAACAGGTATTTCAACAGATTGCTCGAAGGCATCAATAAGAATTAATGGAACCTCGCCTCTTTCTTCGAGTCGGTCAGCTCGTTCTATTAATCCATCCGCACGTTCGAAGAGGACTATTCCGCTATTAGGGCCAAAGTCTTCTCTCCCCAGTCCCAATGCGTCTTGAAGACCTCTTCTCCATTCGCCAAGACGTTCTGGCTGACCAGCTAACACCAATGTCTGAAAACGATCTCCAAAGAGTTCTCCCAGAATGGAAATTAAAGCTGCTGAAACTAGTACATTTTTTGGTCTACTTCCCCGACTGGGCTGCGCCCCTCTCCCACCCATTCCAAAGAACCAGTCTTCAAGAAGTTCAATATCTTTTTCATCTAAACTTCTTCTTAGCTTCCAGGGTTCTGCATAAAAGTCTGGTTGTCCTGCAAATTGCTCTAGGCATTCTCTAATTAATTCTTCGTCAGGTTTGAATGTGTCTGCAACAGCTGGCGCAGGCTCAAGGCTTTCTAGAACTTGAGGGTCTTTATTCTTTTCATCTAAAGGAGAAGGCTTGAGAACTACTGGTGGAATAACAAGGTCTAGCTTTTCAGCAGAATTTGCAAGTTCTTGTAGCGCGCCAGTTAAATATTCTTGAAATCCTTTTACTCGCCTTGCTATTGAATCTGATTGACCAGTAAAGGATGTTCTTATTTCGGTTTCGATTTTTTCTTTCTTTTTTTCTAGCTCCTGGATCTCTTGCTTTAAAAGATCTCGCTTTTTTTGTAGTTCTTTTAAGGCTGTTTCTAAAATTTGAGCTAAAGATGAGTCTGCTTTTGATTGTGTAGGTACATTTACCTCATCGGGCAAATCGTTTGCCTTGTTTGAAGTTTGGTTTAAAGAAGTTTCCTCGTGCTTCTTAGTTGGAAGCTCTTGAGCAGATGGATTGCTTGGAGACTCTTCTTGATTTGGGAAACTTTCTTTAGGCATTAAATAAAAAAATTGGTTTATGAGGTTAGTTTTTTGTTTTAGAAGCTAGATCTTCTTTTTTGCCAACCTCAAGATTCCCAACCCGCTTCTGTAATTCCAATTTAAGGATGTCAGGGTTGAACAGAATTGGTAAGAGATGAGGGCTCGCCTTCTCACGAAAATATAGAAGACCTGGCATTTTGTGGAACAATAGCCTCCATGCGAGCCAATTTTCGAATGGAAATTGACGTAATTCTCGACCTAATTGCAAAACAATAAGAGCCTTTGAAGTTATTTTGATTTTGAGAGTAAGTGATTGTAATAGTAAAAAAAAACCAAAAGTGGCTAATGAAATAGATGGCCAGTTAGTTAAAGGGAGAGGAATTGAAGTAATGCCTACAAGACTTAAAAGCAATGGCAATTTGTAGGACGGTGGAATGATGACTCCCTCGTCTGAGTTTGGTTTTGTTGTTTTTTCTGCCATTACCCGAATAGTAATTTGGTTAATAGAACGTCTACTAGCGAGACAGTTATAAGAGACATCACTACTGCGCCAGTAGTGCTTGTACCAACCTCCTTGGGTCCTCCTCTGGTGGTGAGCCCCCAACCGCAAGCAAGTATTGAAATTATCAGTCCAAATACCACTGCTTTGATCAGCATGAATGGTATATCACTAACAATTAACCATTCGCGAACTGAATCCCAGAAAATATCTGGTGGGATTTGATATAAGGCAGTACTACTGATTTGCCCACTCCAAATTGCTACAACAAAGAAAAGTAAGCATTGGATAGGCGCCATTATTGTCATGGCTAATATCCTTGGAACAACCAGATATTCGATTGGATCAGTCTGGAGCATTGTTATTGCATCTATTTGTTCTGTAACTTTCATGGTTCCAAGCTGCGCTGCGTAGGCAGTAGCTACTTTCCCCGTCAGTAAGGTTGCTGTAAGGAGGGGAGCGATTTCTCTCGCCATGCCAATCGCTAATAGTCCTCCAACCTGGGAGCCCACCCCTTGTCTACTTAGCTCAGCAGCAACTTGGATGTTAAATACAGTTCCAGCTGCAATTCCTGTTATTAGAACAATAATGAAGCTTCCTGGTCCAGCTTCCATTAGCTGTTCAGAAAGATCAATTTTATTTATATGCCCCCTTGCAGCAGAGCTAACAGCCTGGCCTCCAATCAAGAGGCTGCTCCCAAATCTGCGAAGCCATTTAGGTGTTTTAAACATGGATTGAAGGCATTAAATGATTCTTTTTGTCGGGCCAACGCTTAATAATAAATATTCCAATTGTTATGAGCATTGCCGGTATTAGCCCCATGCATATTCTTATGGTTATAAGGGCCGTCGTTGGTTGTCTTAAACATTCAATGGCCTCACATTCCAATCTTGATTGATACCCTGCAAAAGAAAGCAATAGTCCTAATAGCTGAACACTCAATCCAATTCCTAACTTTTGAATCAATACCATCCATGCTGTATAAATTCCTGCAGGTTTTTCTGGGTCAGCATCAATAGCATCTGGTAATAGAGACCAAGGAATGAGATAAGCAGTTGATGCCCCAAATCCAACAAACATTATCGTTCCAATTAGTAGAAATAGCTTTAAGCTTTCGCTGCTATATAAAGAATCTAATGTGAAACCACTATGTAGAGGTGGTAGAACCATAGCTATTAGACAGGCAGCAATCCAAAGCCCTCCTCCCAAGTAAAGGGCTTTTAATCTTCCAAAACGATTTGAATATAAACTCCACACCTGGAGGCCCAAAAGAGCACTTATTTGAAAAGGAATAGGAATCCATTTAGAGAGTTCCTTTGGTACTTGTATGACTTGCTCTAGATAAATCAACGATACAGTTTGCATTAATTGAAGACCGCACCATAGGAGCAGATACAGGGCTATTACTTGTAAGAACCTTTTGTTTTGAACAATACGCTTGATTTGCAATCGGAATGGTTCAGTTTGCCCGACTGGCTTCCTTGCTTTTTTTGCGAATGGTGCAAGACCCCAACAAGAAATTAAAGTTGCAATTGTTGCAATTGTTCCAGTCGCCTTCCCCATTGATTCGAAACCATTTGCTCCTCCTGACAGCATTTTGGCGGCAATTATTAATCCACTTAGACCAGCAACGATTGATCCTGTGAATCTTGCAGCGTTTAACCGTGTACGAACATTGGTCTCTTCAGTCAGTTCTGTAGATAGCGCTGCATAAGGAAGATTGACACTTGTGTAGGCAGTCATTAGGAGAAGCGCCATAAATATGTAGTAAGTGGTTTTTTGAGCAATATCTCCTGGGGGTACCCACCACATCGCTGAAAGACTTATCCCTAATGGAAAAGATGCTCCAATCATCCAAGGCAACCTTGGCCCCCATCGTGACTGGGTATGGTCACTCAACCAGCCAATTAGAGGGTCATTTATTGCATCCCAGACTTTAATAATCATTAGAAGAGAGCCTGCAATGAAGGCTGGCAGGCCTGCTGTACCTGTAAAGAAAGGAAACAAGTAAAAGCCTAATTGCGTCGCAGCAAGGCCTGTTCCAGCATCTCCAAGGCTATAAAAAAACATTAGCCTGCGCCTGGAGTTACCTTTTAAAGGCTTATTTGACATCAAATTGTTTAGAGGGGTAGGCGCAGGCCATAATGCAAGAGTGCTAGCAAACTTTTCAGTTGTTCTTGGCTGATCCCCATTTACTAGTGCGGGCGTAGTTTAGTGGTAAAACCTCAGCCTTCCAAGCTGATGATGCGGGTTCGATTCCCGCCGCCCGCTTTGATCCATTCCTTTCAACCATTGATTTGCTTGGAATAGTCTGTTGAGAGCAGTAGCACTGTGCTTCTATCCATAAGGGTCAAGCTATCTGAAGTTAATGAGATGGGTTGATTGGCAAGATCATGTTGTTCTACAGAGGCAGTGTTAATAATTAATTTCCAAGGACTCTTGTACGGTTTTGGCAGGTCAAATGTCATGGCTTTGCTATAGGCATTAAATCCAACCCACATAACCGCTCCTAGGGAACTTTTGTTTAGGCTATAGCTAATAGTGTGAGACCAACTACTCCAATCAGGCTGACTCTTTTTTACTCCATGCCATTCAATTTTGAATTTATCGGAATGGTTTTCTCTTGAACTGTCTATTTCTTTGTATGGAATACTTGGGCTAAAGAGTTCAGGTAGTTTACGACGGATTCTTATAAGCTTTTTTACGAAATAATGAAGATTGACGTCACAAATTTCTTCATCCCAAATCATCCATCCAAGTTGACTGTTTTGGCACCAGGTGTTGTTGTTTCCACCTTGGCTTCTTCCAAACTCGTCTCCCATTAGTAGCATTGGAATGCCTGGAGAAATAAAAAGTGTTGTAAGAAGATTTCTTTTTTGTCTATTCCTTAAGTCTTGAATAGATTTTTCTGAGCTAGGTCCTTCTATTCCATGATTCCAGTTATTATTATGATTATCGCCATCATTATTTTTTTCCCCATTTGCCAGGTTGAACTTATTATTGAAGCTAACCAAATCATTTAAGGTATATCCATCATGAGAGGTAATGAAGTTGATTGATAGTTGAGGAGATTTTTCGTCATTTTTATATAACTCTGGACTCCCCTTTAGACGATCTTTTATAGGCCATGTAGTATCTTTGTCTCCTTTCCAAAATCTTCTAAGGTCGTCTCTAAAATGACCATTCCAAGTGCTAATTTGTTTGGCAGGGAAATTATCTAGACGATATAGTCCGCCGCAATCCCAAGGTTCACTTATCAGCTTTAAACCACTTAAAATAGGGTCCGATTCAATTTCTTCAAATAAAGGGGGGTTGTCAAGAGGTTTTAGTTGCTCCCCTCGGCTTAGGGCAATTCCCAAGTCAAATCTAAATCCATCAATCCCAAGCTCATTAGCCCAGCATTTCATTGATTCTAAAATTAGTTTTCTAACCAATGGCCTATTGGCTGCAATGGTGTTTCCGCAGCCACTTACATCTAGATAATTTCCTTTTTTATCTTTTTGGTAATACAAGTTGTCATCAAAACCTCTCCAGCTAATTACCGGACCTTTCTGTGCCCCTTCGGTTGTGTGGTTATAGACAATATCTAAAATGACCTCAAGGCCATTGTCATGGCAATTAGCCACCAAGTTTCGAAACTGATCTCTAGCTTTTAAAGGATCTGTTCCATATACATAACCTTTATGCGGGGTAAACCAATTGAGTGGGCTATAGCCCCATTGATTCTCCATACCGTTGGGAGCATCATATGGATCAAATAGAGAAACAGGAAGGAGTTCAATTGTAGTTATGCCAAGATCTTTTAGATAGGGTAATTTTTCTATTAACCCTTCAAATGTCCCCCTCTTCTCACTATTAACACCTGAATCCCTATTCTGAGTAAATGACCCTATATGTAGTTCATAGATGATAGTTTTATGCCATGGGTGCTTAGGTCTTGGGTGGGAAATGAAATCAAATTCGTTGCGTTCGCAGACAATACCCTTTAAGCAATTTCCAATGTTACTGGAAAAGCCTATAGAGAGCTCCCTTTGATAGACATCCCATCCTGATATAGCTCTTGCGCATGGATCTAATAATATTTTTTTTGGAGAGATATTATTATCACCACTTTCATCATTAATTAATACACGATAGGCATAAAGAGTTCCTTCTCCAATCCCTTCTATTTCTATATGCCAGTAATCACCTGAACGGTTGTTCTCCCGCAGTTCAATAGTTTGATATGCAGATGTTGAGTTTGAAGCTCTGAAAAGTAGAAGTTCTATCCTTTTTGCGTTAGGAGCCGCTATAGAGAAATTGACACCTCTAGATGTAATGCTGCTGCCTAATGGCCATGGATTACCAGGATGGAAGTTGGAATATCGTTGTATGCCCAATGAAGCAGAAAGCATTGAGGACAAAATAATCGCTTGGTGAGTTTTTACAATGTCATGCGAATTCCCTGATAAACCCTACTCAAAGGCTTCCCTGGGCAGGTTAGAGGGCGCATATGGGTTTTCTCCCCAAATAAAGAATGTCATGGACTCACTAGTTGGTGGGTGGGATGTTTACCTGAGCCTCTTTTGCTGGATTGCCCTTCAATTAATAAATCAACTTTGGAAGCTTTCCTGAGTTTGTCCGAAGGGAAAAATATAACAATTTAGATGCCCATAGGAATGTGCTTCAGCTTCAAGAGGCTTTGGGGTGGTCAATGATCGTCCAAGAGATCGAATCTTATCTCTTGCAAGGCTTGAAGGTGGTAGAAAGCTTTGATGAAGAATGTGAACTGGTCTCAGGCATTCGTCTTTTATGGACGCATAGATCGATTTCAGGCAGATGTTTGGCTTACGTTCCAAGGCCCTTGAATGTTCTGTTCTGCGGACGTTTGCTGATTCCTGAATTTTTTAACCGATTAATTGCAAATGTTGATCAAAGGGCTTTTCATTCAATTCAATTAAGCAGAAATCTGGATGGATTGGAAGATGCCTATCTCTCAGATGCCTTGCAGACATTGACATCTGGGAGATGCTTTAAGCCTTTGGGAGATGTGTAAACTTCTGATTGGGATGCTTGTCAGAAGACTTGAATTCCTCTCAAATGCGAGTTTTTGATTGTATAAAGCATTGCGCCACGGTGTCTTTCGCTTGCTTGTTCGGGCTTAGCTCCATACCATTAGCGGGCTTAGAGATTTTGGTGGCTTTTCCTTTTTCGGGAATTGCCACGTAAGACTCTCCGCTACATCACCCATTTCCAATGAACAAAGCAGACCTGGTAAATCTAGTTGCAGCCCGAACAGAGCTGACCAAGACAGATGTCTCTCTAGTAGTGGATGCTGCTATAGACACTATTATTGATTCTGTAGTGGAGGGCAAAAAGGTCTCCATTCTCGGCTTCGGATCTTTTGAGCCTCGCGATCGATCTGCTCGCCAGGGTTTAAACCCAAAAACTGGTGAGAAAATCAAGATTCCAGCAAAGAGAGTCCCAGCTTTCACAGCAGGCAAGATGTTTAAAGATCGAGTTCAAGGCTGATCTTTTAAAAAGCATCAAATGCAAAAAGGATGCTTTTTCTCACCAAGAGCCTGAAACCCCTCAGGCTCTAAAACTTTTATGTCTTAATGCTTGGACTATCCAGATCACTTGCGTTTGTGCTTTGAGCAAGGTAATAGTTTAAGAATGCAAGGCTATAGAGGAAGGTATGCTCCTTCCCCAACTGGTGATTTGCATTTAGGTAATCTGAGAACAGCTTTAATTTCCTGGCTGAGGGCGCGTATATGCCAGGGAACCTGGATTTTAAGAATTGATGACCTTGATACACCTAGAAATCGTTTGGGTGCAACTGAAAAAGTCCAAGCTGATTTACTTTGGCTAGGTCTTTTATGGGATGGCGAAGTTGTTTTTCAAAGCAAACGTAAGGGGCTTTATTATTCAGTACTTTCTGCTTTAAAAAGCAAAGGCAAAGTTTATGCTTGTAGATGCACTCGAAGTTATTTATTAGAAAATTCTGAAAACACGACTTCCTCAGCGGTCTATCCAGGCAAATGTAGAGACTTGAAACTTCTTTGGGGCTTAGAACAGGGAAGATTGCCTGGTTGGCGTTTGAGAGTCAGTAAAGAGTTCTCTAAAAAGTCAGGAGATGTTTTGCTGAGAAGGTCAGATGGATTTGTTGCATATCACTTTGCAAATGTTGTTGATGATTTAACTTTGGGCATTACAGAAGTCGTTAGAGGAGTCGATTTATTGGCAGCACTACAATCTCAATTGGCTATTTTCAAATCTTTAAACCAGAGCCCTGCAAAATATCTACATGCACCTCTTTTGGTTGATAGTAAAGGAAAAAAATTATCTAAAAGAGAAAGAAGTTATGGGTTGGATTGCCTTCGACTCCGGGGAATGGATTCGCCGGCAGCAGTAATTGGTTATTTGGCATCCACGCTTGAACTCGTTCCATATGGTTCAGTTGTTTCTGCACAAGAGTTGTTGAGTGAGTTAAAAAGGAAGAGTGATAAATTTGATAGTCTTTTGAAGTAGTTCCCATTTTGGTTAAATAAAAGTTCAAACTTATACTTAAATGTAATTTATAAAAAATAGCTTATAATAAAATATAACCATATTACTTATAAAGCTAAGCATTTAAAAATCAACTTATGGGATTTTTTTTAGGATTATCAAAATGACTCCTCATAATCTACTTACCTCTTTCATCTAAATTTAAGGCTGAAATAATGGTCAGACTCGTAAGAATTGTGTCTATTTTATCTTTTGTTTTTGTTAATTCGCAAGAACTTAAGGCTAGTTCCTTGGAAAATGTTAGGACATTGAGCTTGGAATGTATAAATAGAATTGATACCTCGAAATGTAACCAGGCCCTTACTAAGATGGAGTCTCTCCAAAGACTTGCTGCTAGAAGAAAGGAATACTTTTGCCAAACTTATGTTCTAGGCCTAGAGGCTGACCTGTTGAACTATAAAAGTCAAGAATCTAATCAAAATTCTTTTCTTTTAATGTTAGGAAAGGTTGAGCAAGCATGTAAGGATCTAGATAATATTCAATAGTTGAATTGCCCTTCAACCTTTTTCAATCCGTGCCCTCAAGCTTCAACTAAAGTTTCTAAAGTGAATCGATTTTAGTGATTAGGTTTGTTACTTTTGATCTAAAAGCCTAAGGATGTTGTAACTTTATAATGCTTTTAGCTCATAGTAGGTTGTTTTCAATGGAAGAGTCAAAACAATCTTCAGGGAAGGGAATGCTTGAGAGTCTGGATTCAAATAATAAGGGAAAGGCTAAACCTCCTTTGAAAGGCAATAAAAAAGGAAAGTCAAAGTTTGACTCTAATGCAGGGGGGGAAGACGTTTTGTTGAAATTGCCTGGGGGATTCACATATAAGATGCCGGGCAAGCGTCAAAGAGTTGTCATTGGATCAATTGTGTTAGGTCTTAACTTTCTTCTTGTTGTAGCAGTTGTCCTTTATTTTTATAGTCCTGCTTTCCAAGACTTCATTTATACTGTTGGTAGAAGTTGAGAATCTTTTGCTGGTAAATAGTAAAGGGTAAGAGAAGATACCATTAACCTTGTTTGTATCCTTGTGATCAAAATAAATCTATACTAATAATAATTAAACAATGACTTCAAGCCACGTCTAGTCTATGTACCATTCCATTTAACAAAGACCATAATAGTTGATCTAAATATCTTTGCTATTTTATTTACAGAGGAATTCTTCAGGCCTTAGAGACTTCTTTAGAATTTATATATAATAATGACTTTTGAAGATAGATAATGTTCACTTTTATAGAACGTACGCAAATTAGCCTGGGTAAAGTTAGCCTTAAGGGCTAATCTTTGGGAGTGAATCTCATCAAAAAGTAAATCACTTTTTTCTATACTTTTTTATCTCTCAAGAATTTCTATTGAGGACTCTATGTTTTCTTGAGAGGGATTCTTTGAATTTTCAGATAAGAATAAAGACACCCCTCCTATTACTAGAACAGCCAACGCACCCAATTGCCACACGGTTAAACCTTTAAAGAAGTCTGTGAACGAATTTCCTTTACTTAGAGAATCTACAGGCTGTTTTTGCTCAGCCAATTCAGCTTCGAATTCGAGACGATTGGCTTCTGCTTTTAAACGTTCTTCAAACTCATTGTTTGAATTAACATTTTCTTGTGAGTTTCTGCTTTGAGCTTTGGCTTCAGCTTCTAGCCTTTCAGCTTCTGCTTTGAGTTTAGTTTCAGCCTCTAGCCTTTCAGCTTCTGCTTTGAGTTTAGCTTCAGCCTCTAGCCTTTCAGCTTCTGCTTTGAGTTTGGCTTCAGCTTCTAGCCTTTCAGCTTCTGCTTTAACCAAAGCATCTACTTCAGCCTGAGCTTTCACTCTGGCCGCTGAATCTTTTTCTTCTTGACCCTTTAATATTGCTTGTGATTTCAGTCGATCGGTGCCAGCTTCAAGTTTGGCTTCAACCTCAATACCTTTTGAGTAATCGCCTGCACTTTGTTGCTCATTAGCTTGACTCCTGTTCCTGGATCGGCTTTTAGAGACGTTATTGAAGACTAAGAATATGGCAATAAGAACTGGGATATGAGCTAAACCACCTGCAAGGACTTCCGCTTCAGAGTAGGCCATCCCAAAAATAATCAATTGTCTCTAAAGTTAAGCGTATTTGTAATTAGTAAGCCATAGCTATAAAACTGGAATTTACATGGATTTAATTTTGAGTAGAAAAACATCAGGAAAAATCAAGTTATTCATGGATTAACTGTACTTTTTGAAGGGAAGAGGTGTCGTGATTTCTGGCTTTAAACATTATCAGTCCAGTCTATTTAGCCCCTATCTAAGAAAAGGTAGTTAAGTTAAGGTGGAAATGGCTTTTTATTATCTACATTTTGCCAAGATTAGTTGAGCCTAACCATAGGACGTGATTTGCTTGAACTTTTAAGCAATAACTTTAACGGTATTTTCTTCTCGTAAAGGTTATTTCCCTGGATTGCTTTGAATAATTTGATCACGAGTTCCTTGTTGATAATCTGATTTTAGTGGCTAAAAAGAGCTTGGACCTCAGACAAATCTCAGGCCCTTTAGTACAGTATTTATTCTAGTTAATTATATTTTAATCATTATTCGATCTGACTGTTTATTACAGTTAGAGGATTTGCTAGTGACCTTTATTGGTTGAATAGTTATGTATTGGGGCCAATTTTTGAATTGCAATAGTTAATCTCCTTAAATTTTTTTAGAACTATTTTCATTTCACTCTCATTGATATGATTGGGCTCGCCTAGTTGGCATGCTGATATATATATATGCGCAAGAGTTTCAACCTCTATCGCTATTTCTAGAGCTTTGTCTAAGTCTTCTGCTATCGCTACTTGTCCATGTTGGGCCAATAAGCATGCGTAGCGATTTTCTAGTGCTGATAAGGCTTTTCCTGATAGTTCTTTGCTCCCGAATGTCTCATATGGAGCGCATTTTATATCACTACCTCCTGCAATGGCTGTCATATAGTGGAAGCTAGGTATGCCTTTCCCGTGGCAAGCAATTGCTGTTGCATGTATGGAGTGACAATGCAAAATGGCATTAATTTCGGGTCTAGTTTTTAGAATATCTGCATGCAGCTTCCATTCAGAAGAAGGCTTGTTTCCTTCCTCTTTCTTATAGGTAATATTCTTATAAAGATTTTCTCCATTTAGGTCTATTGCTATTAGGTCGTCTGATTTCATCTCTTCATAAGGGATTGAGCTGGGCGTAATTAACATTCCACCAGTTATTCTTATTGATAAGTTCCCTGACTTCCCTTGATTGATACCTTTGGCTTGCATTTTTTGTGCAATTAAAATAAGCTTTTTTCTTGCAAAAGAACTGTCTTTTTGGTTATACATTTTATATTCTTTATGTATTGCTTGGAATTGATTGAGAGATTGATTAAAATAATATAGGCTTCATTTTATCTAATTCAACTTCTATACCTTTTGGTACAAAAAAGCGCTCAACCTAGATAATAAGGCTGAACGCTTTTTGTTGTATCAGATTGAAGCTTTAATTATTTCAACCCTAATGGGAAAAATATTAAATCCGGGCCGGCTAACATTACTGATACGCCAATTATTAATACAAGTATCTGAACTCCGGCAAATTGTTTCCAGCGATAGCTGAATAGCGTTGAGTCAGAATTTAAACCCCAACCTTCTTTGGGCTCATTCTGAGGAAGGCCATAATAAATAAATTGGAAGATTTGGAAAATAGCTATCAAGCCGAAGATGGCGGGTAATAGCGAGAATCCAGACGAAGGCTTAATTAAACCAAGATCTGATGGGTGTGGCTGTTGGGCTGGTAGAGCCGCTGCAAAATCAATGACTGAGGAGAAATCAATCGAAGTCAAATCAATGATGTGGGTTAAATCAATCATTAATTAAGAGGTAAATCGTGCTATTAATAGCTGAGTGTTCAATGCACAAGACGGCCTTGGCTTATATCGTTACAAATTTGGTTGTTTAGAAATAGCACTTTTCAGGTTTCCAAGAGTATTTGCTTAAGTCAGGTTTACTGCTCTTTGCAAGTATCAACTAAGAATTAAGTTGAAAATCAGTCAAGAAAGAGAGTCGAAAGGGGTTTGCATTCAGCATTGCCTAGATTTGCCTTTAACCACTTTTGTAACTGGAAGGACGATTCTTTTGGTTTGGGCGATTCGAGACTTTGCCTCAAAATTTGCCTTTTTCCTAGTCCAATGGCATTTGTTGATTAAGTTTTCAAAACGCTCCCTGCAGGATTCGAACCTGCGACAAGCTGCTTAGAAGGCAGCTGCTCTATCCAGCTGAGCTAAGGGAGCATGATCGCTGTTGAGAGTAATTGATGACTTGCCACCCTATGGTGAGATGCTTTCAAATTGCATCCGATGGCGGCAGGCCGGCTAAGCAAAAGTCAGAAGAAAGAGATTTTGGATGGTTACCGTGCAGGTCAATCAACCACGACCCTTGCTCAGACTTTTAGTTGTAGCCCAAACACAATCAATAGGACAGTCAAAGCTTTGCTGTCTATCGATGAATATAACGCTCTTAAAGCAGCTAGAGCTAAAGGTGATTTTTGCACTAAAAAGGCTGAATTAACTGGAGCAGAAGCAATTACTTCTGGGCAATCAAATTACGAGGAAAGGACTTCGGAATCCGAATCATTCTCACAGCCGGTTCCAATCAATTTGGATGAAGCCTCCCGATTGATCCCTGAAGAAGTGCTGAAGTTAGGAGAGGCTAGATCTCTAGCTCTTGAAGATGCTGAGGATTTTGGTGCTGATGAAGAGGTTAATGACCTTGAATCTTTAGAAAATGATTTGAAGGATCAATCATTTTCTGGAATCTTTCAAGAAGTTGTACCTCTCACGGCAGAGTTTCCAGTTGATCAACCCTTAAAGGTTGAATGTGACCAACTTTCCTCGGATCTATTACCTTCTACGGTTTATATGTTGGTAGATAAATCAGTTGAGCTGGATAGTCGCCCCTTAAAGGAATTTCCTGAATTGGGCTTTATTCCAGAGGAAGATCAGCAGCGCCAAGTAATTTGTTTATTTGCAAATCAGCGCTCGGCGAAAAGACAATGTGGAAGAGGCCAAAGAGTAATTAAGATCCCTGACACTTCAATATTTGAATTGTCTTTGCCTTTTTTATTGGCTAGGGGCATTACACGGCTACTTTTGGATGGCTTATTGATTGCTTTAGATCAGTAAACTTAATTTGCTAATGAATTAATTTTTATAGGGACTTTCACTGGACATTAGGGCTGCAGATGTACAGCCCCCGCTAAAAACTCCTACAACTATTGAAACTCCAATTATAAAGCCATTTGGTAGAGGCGCTGTTTTACCTAGAATAAGCTTTAGGGAATGGCGCTCATTAAGATTTTGTGATCCTAAGCAAAGTACTACTAGAAGTAGAAAGCTGGCTAAAAAACTTGAAGTGAGTAGCTTGAATCTTTGAATCATCTCGTTAGTTTAAGTTAAGATTTGGCCAGATTTCGTCTGTTAATCTACTTGTTTTTTGGGATTAATTTTTTGATGTAGAAGTGAATATAAGAATTTTCTTGATAGGCCTGTTTTGTTTGCAGTTTGACGCGCCACTTCACTGGCGCTAACTCCAGCGTTTATTAGAGACTCCATATCAGTTAACAGTTTGACCTCGTCAAATTTGCTCGATGTCTCCTTATGAGAACCTCCTAATACCAATGTAAATTCACCTAATGGCTTATTCTCTAAGAAATATTGGAGTGCTATTTCTATTGTCGGCCCAATTTGTTGTTCATTCAATTTGGTTAGCTCGCGCGCAACTTGTAAAGGCCTGTCGGGACCACAATGTTGAAAAAGCTCCTTAAGTAATTTCAATAATCTGTGAGGTGCCTCATAGATTACTGTTGTTCTTGTTTCATTGGAAATTGCTTCTAGTCTTGTTTTGCGATCACTAGCTTTTAAGGGGAGAAATCCTTCAAAACAAAATCTGTTACAAGGGAGTCCACTACTAACCAGCGCAGTCATTGCAGCACTTGGACCCGGGATGCAAATGACTTCAAGTTTTTCTTTTTGGGCTGCTGATATAAGTTCTTCTCCTGGGTCACTTATGCCTGGAAGACCTGCATCACTAATTAAAGCGATACTTTCACCGTTCTTAAGTAAAGATAGAAGCTTTGGAATACGGTTCATGGTGTTTGAACGGTGGAAGCTAATAAGTGATGCTTTTGTTCCCAAGCCTTTTAAAAGCCTTCCACTATGTCTTGTGTCTTCACAAGCAATTGCTGAAACTTTTGTAAGTACTCCTATCGCCCTTGAAGAGAGGTCTCCAAGATTTCCAATTGGAGTTCCCACTACATAGAGCACGCTTGGAGCAGGCTCAAGCCTTTTCTTTTTCTTTAATGTTTGTTTATTGCCTAGATCCATGACTCAAAATACGGTGAGATTGCCCGAAAATGTTGATTTAGAGTTTCTTTTAGAACGTCTTAGAGAACTTAGTTGGGGTGCTGCTGACATATTGATGTCTTATGCCAGGGGTTTGCAACCTCCTTATGGATTTTCAAAGGCTCTTGAAATTCAAGATGGTGGAGATGGCCCTGTCTCTGCGGCTGATCTTGCAGTAAACCAATGGCTTTTGGATGGATTACGGCTTAATTTCCCAAAGACTGACTGGGAATTATTGAGCGAGGAGACCTCAAAAGATCAGTTAAGTAATGGTGCTCCTTTGGAATCAGAATGGCTTTGGATATTAGATCCATTAGATGGCACTAAGGATTTTCTGCAGGGCTCAGGCCAATATGCTGTTCATTTGGCATTAATAAGACGGCAATCAGCTGTTTTAGGTGTGGTTTTGATTCCTGAGAAAGATGAGCTTTGGTTTGGAGTGGAGGGGAAAGGCGCGTGGTGTGAAGATAGAAATAAGAAAAGGGCTAATGTAATGTTTAGTGAAAGGAATCAAATAGATGATTTGATTCTTGTTGCAAGTAGGAATCATCGTGATAATAGGCTTGAAGAATTAATCAAGCGTCTTGAATTTGGTTGTACTAGTTCAGTAGGGAGCGTAGGTTGCAAGGTTGCTTCGATTTTGCGAGGTGAATCCGACGTATATATTTCTCTTTCTGGTAAGTCTGCACCTAAAGATTGGGATATGGCAGCTCCAGAAGCTCTATTGTGTGCAGCTGGAGGAAGCTTTACTCATGCAGATGGTGCGCCACTTTTATATAACACAGGAAACTCTCTTCAGAATGGTTGCTTGATAGCGAGTAATGGCAATATTCACAAAGATATTTGTAAAAAGGCAATGCGTGAAATTGCCTTAATTGATCCTAAGTTTGTTGTTTAAACGGTTTAGTTAAGTGGTGCTACAGGAGTAGGGGGAGGTTCAGAGTGGAAATCATCTCCACCCTGAGGTACACCTCGTAATGTGAGATTAATTCGGCCACGATTATCTATTTCTCTTACACGTACAGTGACTTCATCTCCTACTTTTACTACATCTTCCACTTTGTCTACTCGAGCTTCTGAAAGTTGAGAAATATGGATCATTCCTTCTTTCCCTGGAAGGATCTCTACGAATGCACCAATAGGAATGATTCTTGTGATTGAGCCAGTAAAGACCTCGCCTTCGTTTACTTTTCTTGTTAGGCCTTCAATGATTCTTTGTGCTTCTTCTGCTGCAGCTCCATCATGAGAGGCGATTGTCACAATACCGCCATCTTCTATGTCTATTTTAGTGTTTGTACGTTCAGTAATTCCTTTTATTGTTCTTCCTCCAGGTCCAATAACAGTTCCAATTAATTCTGGATCTATTCTGAAGCTAAGTAAGCGAGGTGCATGAGGGGAAAGTGTGTCTCGTGGCTTATCTATCGCTTCCATCATCTTTTCAAGAATGTGGAGCCTAGCTGGCCTGGCCTGGTTGATTGCATCTGCAATCGTGTTAATAGCTAAACCAGTAATTTTCATATCCATTTGAAGTGCTGTTATCCCTTTTTCTGTCCCAGCAACTTTGAAGTCCATATCCCCAAGAAAATCTTCAATGCCTTGGATATCTGTAAGGATTTTAACTTCTTTACCTTCTTTAATTAGACCCATGGCTGCTCCGCTCACAGGCGCCTTTAAAGGCACTCCGGCATCCATAAGAGCAAGCGTAGAGCCGCAAACTGAACCCATAGAAGTAGATCCATTCGAGCTAAGGATTTCACTTACTACACGCAGTACATAAGGGAAGGTGTCTTTTGCAGGAAGTACAGGAATTAGAGCTCTTTCGGCTAAGGCCCCATGACCAACTTCTCTTCTTCCAGGCGTCCTCATGGGACGAGTCTCGCCTACTGAGTATGGGGGAAAGTTGTAATGGTGAATATAAGTTTTCTCTGTATTTGGATTTAAATCATCCATTTCTTGTGCATCGCTAGGAGTGCCCAATGTGGCTGTTGAAAGAACTTGGGTTAAACCTCTTTGAAAAAGACCAGAGCCATGAACCCTTTTGGGAAGCACTCCGGCTGCAGCATCTATTTTCCTTACTTCATCTAGTTTGCGTCCATCTACGCGCTTCCCTTCTTTGAGAACTTGCGCTCGCATTAATTTTTTAGTAAGAGCTTTAAAGCTATTGGAAAGACCTTTAGTGTTTGCGATAGTTGCTTTTTTAACAGCATTGTCTTCTTTTAGAGCTTCTATTGATTCTGACGTTTCTGATTTAATTGCTTCTAATTTTGTATCTCTTTCTTCTTTGGATTGATCAAACTGCTTAAGTACTTCTCCAATAGCTTTACTGCAATTTTTTTCTAGATAGGCAGGAATAGTATTATCAATTACTTGTTCTTCTGGCTTGACTTGTTCAATTCCTATTCCTTTAAGAATATTTTGCTGGGCTTTAATTAATTCAGTAACTGCTTCATAGCCAAAGTCTATAGCTTCAATAACATCTTGCTCTGTAAGTTGATTGGCGCCGGCTTCAACCATTACAACGCCATCAGGTGTTCCAGCTACGACTAAGTCAAGATCACCCCGTTCAATTTCTCTGAAGCTTGGATTTAAAACAAAATCATCCCCAAGTAGTCCAACCCGAACAGATGCCATTGGACCTTGGAAAGGGATTCCTGCAAGCAGAGTTGCCATCGAAGCACCTGTAACAGCAAGTACGTCTGAAGGGACCCTTTCGTCCAATGACAAGCAAGTCGCAACAATCTGGATGTCATCTCTCATCCAGGCTGGGAACAATGGCCTCATTGGCCGGTCTATAAGTCTGCAGATTAGAGTGGCTCTCTCAGGAGGTCTTCCTTCTCTTCGCATGAAACTGCCAGGAATCCTGCCAGCCGCATATAGCCTTTCCTCATAATCACAAATTAGAGGGAGAAAGTCAGTGCCTTCACGGCCTGGTGATTGAGTCGCTGTAACAAGGACTGCGGTGTCACCGCATTCCACCATTACTGAACCTCCGGCCTGTGGCGCATATCGCCCAGTGGTTAGTCGAATCTCCCGACCATCAAAGGAGATCACCTCTGTCTGACCTTGCACGTGCTCTTATGTCTTTTTATCTTTGAGCATTGTGGCATTTTTTGGGGACGTTTGAAGAAGAAAATTGGATTTCATTTGTTTTGGGCAGTTTTTTCAACAAAAAGAGGAAGAGGAATTAGATCCTCTTCCTCTTTTTATTGAGTTCAAAAGCCCTTTCATTATTTAGTTTTTGATCCTTACCAGCTGGACTTAACGACTCCAGGGAGCTCTCCTTTATGTGCACGTTCTCTTAACTGGTTTCTGCAAAGACCGAAATCACGATAAACCCCACGAGGTTTCCCAGTCGCCCAGCATCTATTCCTCATGCGACTAGGTGCACTATTCCTAGGCAAAGCTTGGAGCTTTCTATGTATTTCAAGCCTCTCCATAGGATCTTTGGCCTTATTAAATGCTTCAAGTAGGTTTGATCGCTTGGAAGCAAACCGCTCAACAAGCTTTTTGCGCTTAACATCCCGCGCGATCATTGACTTTTTGGCCATGCAGACCCTTGAGTTCTAAGTGTGTATTCCAGAAATCTTAACTCCTCGTGTAATTTTCAAGAAATCAATTTGAATGTTTTGTTAGCGACTAATGAGTTGTTGAACTAAGGATAATTGAGCTGTATCACGAATAATCAGGACCAGACTCAAACCAATTATTAAAAGTAAGCCTGATTGCATGAAAGCGATTTGAAGTTTGGGAGGTATGGGCTGCCCACGTACGCCTTCTATCAATAGCAATGCCAGTTGACCTCCATCAAGCAAAGGGAGAGGTAAGGAATTTAAGACGGCCAAATTAATGGAAACCAGGGCTGCAAACAGCACCAAACCAGAGCCTCCTTGTTCAGATAGTTGTGCGCCAATTTCTACAATTTTCACGGGCCCACTCAGTTGCTTGGCAGTAGATCCAAAATCAGTAATCAAGCCTTTATATCCAGTTACTGTTTGATTAAATAAATCTAGAAACTGTGAATTGGCATTGCTAAAGATTTCACCAAGATTCTTTGCAGGACGAAGGCTTAAATTAATATTGGGTTGTAATTGAGCGCCAATTCTTCCAGTGCCTTCAACATTGGAAGGCTTGATATTCAGAAGTATCTTTTCACCATCCCTAAAACTTTCAATATCAATCGACTTGTCAGGTGTGTTTTTAATAATTTCAACAAATGCTTGCAAAGCTTCTTGGCCACGACCTAGTTCAATGCCATCGATTCGAATAACTTTGTCACCTGTATTTAGACCAGCTTTTGCTGCTGCCTGCTCTTCTTGAACTGAAACTACTAGTACCCCTGGATCTGGTTGGTTGGGTAGGCCAGCAAAACTTCCTTGGCCAACTAGTACCAACCAAGCTAATAAAAGGTTGGCAATTACTCCTGCCGAGATGACTATTGCTCGTTGAAGAATTGGTCGGTTTTTTAACAGATTTGGATCATCTTCTGCTATTTCTGTTTCCTGATCGTCATCTGGAAAAGATACAAAACCTCCTAATGGAAGGACCCTAAGTGCATATGTCACACCTTTAAATTTTCTTTTGAAGATTGCAGGACCAAAACCTATCGAGAAGCCATTTACAAGGATTCCTTGAGACTTGGCAGCTAGAAAGTGACCTGATTCGTGAAAAAGGACTAATAGACCCAGGACTGCAAGTGATGAAAGTACGTTCATTAATGATTAATTAGCACCTTGCTTAATGCAAATGACTAGCACCAAAATAAGGGATAAGGGCATCTGGTAGGCGAATGGTTCCATCCAATTGTTGACCATTTTCAAGAATTGCTGCCATTGTTCTACCAACTGCCAACCCACTTCCATTTAGGGTATGAACTAGTAGGGTCGTTTTTCCTTCTTTAGTCCTAATTGCAGAGCGTCTTGCTTGAAAATCACCACAGTTGCTACAACTTGAGATCTCTCGATATGTCCTAGCACCAGGAAGCCATACTTCTAAATCATAAGTTCTTGTGGCTGAGAAGCCAAGATCTCCAGTACATAGTTCAATTACTCGATAGGGAAGTTCAAGTTTTTTTAGAACATCTTCTGCATGGGAAGTTATTTGCAGATGAGCTTCATCTGAGAAATCAGGATGTACAAACCAGAAAAGTTCAACTTTATTAAACTGATGAAGTCGAATTAATCCTCTTGTGTCTTTGCCATAACTTCCAGCCTCTCTGCGAAAGCAAGGGCTATAAGCCACGTAACGAAGCGGCAGCAGATTTGATGGAATTATTTCTTCTCTATGTAGGGAGGTTAGAGGGACTTCTGCAGTTGGGGTTAGCCATAAATCGTCATCACTACACTTAAAGCTTTCTTCAGAAAATTTTGGGAGCTGGCCTGATCCAGTAAGGCTTGCTGAATTAACTAGTGCAGGTGGAAGGATTTCCTTGTAACCCTTAGAAGTATGGAGGTCAAGCATAAAGTTAATCAGTGCTCTTTCTAGTCGCGCGCCTTGATTTATAAGAGTTACAAAACGGCTTTGAGAAATCTTTGCTGACCTTTCTGTATCAAAGATTTCTAAGCGCTCAGCAATCTCCCAGTGCTGCTGCATGGCGTCTGATTGGATTGGGTTTCCCCAACGCCTTATTTCTAGATTGTCCTTTTCATTTTTTCCTTCAGGACATTTAGGGGAAGGTAGGTTTGGAAAGATAAGAAGTTTGCTTTTTAAACTTTCGCTTAATTTTCTTTCTTCCTCTTCAGCTAGCCCAACTTGTTGTTTGATTTTGTTCCCTTGGGAACGAAGCTCGTTAATTTCATTGGATTGTGGTGAGGCTCCATTCTTTATAAGTCTCCCAACTTCTTTGCCTATTCGGTTACCTTCAGCCTGTAGCAGGCTCCTTTTTTCTTGAAGATCTCTTTGGTTTTGCGCAATAATTTGTAGATCTTTTAGATCCACATTTACACCTCTTCTGCCAAGTGAATCGGCAATAAGCGATGGGTTCTCACGCACTAGGCGCTGGTCAAGCACGAGTGTTCTTAAGTTAGTAAAGAAGCCTAATGGTTTTTAGATACTAACTTTGTGATTTTTATGAGATAGGACAATTTTGTTTGATTTGTTTGCGTGTCCTTTCTGAAATTGAATTGCTCATAGTTAATTCTTTCTGGCAACTAGCTTGGCAGAATAGATGGATTTAAATTTATTGATGCAGGTCTTGCGCGCCCTGTTGAAGCCCATTCTTTGAGTGAATCAAGTTGTTCTCTAGCTGTTCTTGAGAGTGGGACAAGTTGAGTGGCGGCAAGGATGAGGTCGCTTTCTTCAAGTTCTCTTCTTTCAGCAAAGGCAAAGTGCATTGCTTCTATTACTGTTTGTTCTAGTTCTGCGCCTGAAAAACCTTCTGTTCTATCAATGACAGATGAAACTGGAATACTCAGCTTTGGTCGTCTTTGCTTTATATGTAGTTCAAGGATGCTTAGCCTTTCTGAACTAGTTGGTAAGTCAAGTAGGAAAATCTCATCAAATCGACCCTTCCTAAGGAGCTCTCCTGGTAGACGCTCTACACCATTTGCAGTGGCAACAACAAAAACTGCAGAAGTCTTTTCAGCCATCCAAGTAAGAACATTCGCTAGCACTCTTTGACTTGTGCCTCCATCGCTTCTGGCATCTCCACCAAAACCTTTGTCTATTTCATCTATCCATAAAACACATGGAGCCATTGCTTCTGCCCTTTGTATTGTTTCTCTAGTTCTTGCTTCGCTAGCACCAACAAGGCCAGCAAAAAGTCTCCCTACATCTAACCTAAGGAGAGGCATTGACCAGCTATGTGCAATTGCCTTGGCAGTTAAAGACTTTCCAGTACCTTGCGGGCCAACAAGTAGGACTCCTCTGGGTAGTGGCAATCCAAAGTCTCTTGCCTCATCGGAAAATGCTTGGTGCCGTTGATCTAGCCATCGTTTTAAAGCATCTAGACCACCTATATCTGCTGGCGTCGCATTTGTTTCAAAGTATTCAAGGACTTCACTTCTTGCTACGGCTTGCCTTTTCTCCTCAAGCACCTCAGATAGATCTTCTTTTCCTATCTCACCTCTTTTTGCTAATGCTCTAGCGGCCACTTGACGAACTCTGAGCTCGCTAAGGCCACTGCAGGCATGCGTTAATTCTTCGAGGATTTCTTTCTCAAGTGGCTTTCCTATGTTTTTTGCGATGTTGCTTAAGAGAATTCTTAACTCAGGTTCTTGAGGAAGAGGTAGGTCAAGAATTGTTAGAGCATCGTCAAGGTCACTGGGAGGCACCCATGGACCTGAACAGAGGACCAATGTATGAGGTTTTTGCCGAAGTAAGCCTGAAAGATTTTTCAACATTCTTGCAATACCAGCATCTTCGCAGAATCGATGAAAATCCTTGGCCAAAAGAATTGTTGGTTTGTTTGGATCAAGTTTTTGAAGCCACTGAAGAATTGCCATTGGCTGCCTTGCTCCAAGCCCTTCTGAGTTTGGGACTCCTTGTAAGCCTTCTATAAAGTCCCAGCGGGCGAAATTTCTAGGTTTTAATCTAATTGCAGCTTGATTCAGTAGTGCTTCAACACGCTCTTCTTCTCCACTGCGGATCCAAATCAGAGGTGTTCTTGCGCGAATTAAAAGATCTAGTTGATCTTGCCAGGGTTTCATTTGATTAGTAATTTTTTAAGTTCTAACAATCGTGGGTCCTGCATTCCCATCTCATTTGATTTATTAATATCAGATGAAAATTCCCTTGGAAGTTTCGATAGGCCTTCGCAGTTTTTACCACAATGTTTCACTAAAGGTGTTTGAAGACTCAATTGTTCAAAGACCCAGTGTTGAGGGTCAAAATCTTCTTCCGGATCCAGAAAATCATCTATTTCTTCTATCCCTAAGTTTGTTTTTTGCTCATCGACATTTTCTGCTAATGAAGCTATCCAAATCACTTCCTCTGAGTTGTAAATTAATTTTTGCTTATAGTTAGAAAGGCACCTGTCACATTCAAGTTCAATGAATGTCGACATGATGCCTTTGACTTTGATCGATTTAATTTGGTATGAAATTTCGATTGTTCCTTTTATTGGATTGATGGAAGGCAGATTATCTAAAAAACCTTCAAACGATATGAACCTAGTACTATCTAGAAGCTTTAACTCTTTTAATTTTATTGGCTTTAGATTAGGAATCATTTTCCACTTTTAGGTTCAAATGGAAGGCGATCAGTTATCTCTGAAGCTGAAGCACTAACCACGGCTGTAGATGCTTTCTGAGAAAGCTGATCGTCAAGAATCTTTTGCAAGTTATCTGGCAATGCTTCTTGACTTAATAAGAAGGTTTGAAGTGCTTGAAATACATTTGCTATGACCATATAAAGCAACACACCAGCTGGCAAGGGGAAGAATAGGAACATCCCAGTAATCATCACAGGAGTAATTTTATTTGCAGTTGATTGTTGAGGATTTGCTGGCATCCCTCTACCGGACAAGGTTTGAGATATAAGAAGTGTCAATCCAAAACATCCAACTAGTATCGCTATATCCCAGTTGATGGAACCATTAACGTAAAAACCTACTTGTCCCAAGGCTTTTATAAATAGAAAGCCACTCTTGGCTGCAAGTCCAGGAATTTTGCCTTCAACTGTTACATCACCAGGAGATAGAGCTTTTATACTGCCATCAGAAGAAACGGATAAGTGCTCCTGCCCTTTCGTAACCTTCCATGTGGGGGCAAATTTAGCCCCGTTTTTGAACTTTTCAAGTACGGATCCAAAGCTATCTCCTCTTAAAGTTTGAAGTTTTATTTGGGTAGTGTCTCCTGTGCCCAGCTTGGTCCCTCCAGGTAATGAGGCGACAATTGGGAAATGATCAGTGTCAGTTACAAAAATCGAATGTCTTGCGCTGGTAAATGGCTTTGGTTCAACCGTCGCAATCTGATCTGACGGAAGGACCTTGATATTTACTAAATATGGAACATCTGCAAAAGGGGACCCTCTGAGTGTCGCAAATAATGCAAAAAGTATTGGCATCTGTACCAATAGAGGGAGGCATCCTGCAAGAGGACTGCCGAATTCTTTCATTAGGTTCCCTAATTCCTCCTGCTGCTTCTGAGGATTACTCGCATACTTTGCCTTGATTTCAGCTTGTCGTTTTTGCATTACTGGCTGAGCGATGCGCATCCGCCTGGCGCTGCGAATCGAGCCTGCACTCAATGGAAACAATGCAAGACGTATGACAATTGTCAGAGCAACAATGGCTAGCCCATAACTAGGGAATAATCCATAAAAGAAATCCAGGATTGGGATTAGGAGGTTGTCGGAGATGTATCCGATCACGATGAGGCTCTCAGGTAGAAGGAAAGTTCATGCCAGTTTGCACCAGCAGTGGTTAATTAGTGAAGGCTTGGAGGACTTGCTAGGCCGCAAACCCTTGCACATATTGCCCTGATTCTTTTGCTCGGGCACCATTTATTCGTTCGGTTATGTAATTTTCAGTTTCACGAAAGCGAGGTAAGGAGCGCATTTCTAATCGGGAACCATCCTTCATGACTAGCACCATATCTCCCCATGAACCAAATCCTCTGGGTACAGCCCTTACCTCTGAGACTTGTGAATATGCAACTTGGGTCTTGTCGCGACCTAGCCATCCACCAGTGACTGAAATCCGCTTATTTGTAATTTTGAAACGGAGCCATAATGCTCGGACTAATGCTCCAAATGTAAATGGAAGACCTATTAGAGTTATTCCCGCAAGCAAATTGACAATTAAGTCCCCTTTCGCAGGACCACCTTCGTAAAAAATTTGTTCAGTAGAAATAGTCATAAGAGTAATCCTGCGTCTTGTAGTAATAAGTCAAATTCTTGTATCAAGGTAATTGGTTGTTTGATTGAGGAATTTGGCTTGAGGGTTAATAATGCCCAAACATTAGATGAATCCGCCATCGCAACATCAAAAAAAAGTCTTTGACGGAGATGTTCGTGAATAAGGCGTCTAAGCTTATTCCGTACAACAGCTTTTTTACTTACTTTATTGCTTATAGCTACTGCAAAACGACAAGTTTTTGTATCAATAGTCCTGCATGGCTGCGGTAATAAGGATGGTTTTGCCTTTACTACCCTAAGCATCATGGAGGTGGAATGATAGCGAGTTCCATAACGATGCAAAAGTTCAAAGCATCTATGTCCTTTTAGGCGCATTGATTGAGGCAAAACCATCTACCTGCAGAGCAATGGTGAGATATTGACTGGCAATGAAGGAGTCAAACTGCTAGTCGGGCGCGGCCTCTTTTCCTGCGAGTCCTAATAACTCTTCTGCCAGTGTGAGTACGCATGCGCACTCTGAACCCAGAGACACGCTTCCGCTTACGACTGGTTCCACCTAGGGTCCTTTTGGTCATCGATCTTTAACTGTTCTTTCCTTAACAGGTCTAATAATTTATCAGTTCACTCTATATCTATGTTCCAGCTCCCGATGTAGCTAGAGATGGGTAAGTCTCCAGGAGACTGGGCAGTAGCATTTAACTGGAACATGCCTGCTTGATTCGGGTTAAATATTTTCATTTGTATTGCGTAGGTTCCATCAACAGGTATTGGGGCTTTAGGGAATATCTCAATAAAGGATTGATCTTTTGAGATTTCAAAAATAGCGGGTAATTTTTTCGTGCATTTTGTTTTTGCAAGCATGCCGCCTAGTGTGGCATTGCATAAGGCTAATTTATTTTCTTTTATTTTTGCGTCAAAATAATCAGGAAAAGTAATTTTTAATTTCAGAATTGCTGTGCGTCTATCTGTTGGTCTTAGAACGAATAAATAAGTCGAACGATTTCTTTTTTCTTTTGAACTCTGCCAGTAGTAAAGCCTTTTGTAGTTCCTATTATTATCCCATCTATATTCAAACATTGAAGGGTTGGCATGTACTTTATTAGCCTTATTAGCTGCATCTAGAAATATCAATGAACCTGATAAGCCTAGGCATAATGCAAGAGTTGAGATTTTCTTGGAATCAGAAGCTTTGTGAATTTTAGCCATTATGAAAGTTTTTGGTTTTTGTTGGACCTAGGAGTTTCAAGTAATTTAATTGTTATTTGCTCTTAGGTCCAAAAAAGTGATTGGGCCAGCAAATTCAGTCATTTTCCTTTATCGATCGGGCCTCAATTGACTTGCCTTGCCGAGATAGGGGTGCTGAGGTATTTGATTTGGTGGAAGAAGAACATGGGCAAGTGCTCGAATGCAATGTCGCAGATCCCCCTTGACTGTCATTTGCTGACAGTCAAGGAGAGCAATGTTTTCCCAGCCAGGTTGTCTTCTAGCTATGGACGCAGGGAAGCATGCGTCTAGATCATTAGTTACAGAAAAGGTAATCGAAATAATTTGATCTGGACTGAGTTGATTCCGATTGATGAGCTCAAGGACTAGTTCACTAACAGCAGCTTCAATTAACTCCGAAGAATTTTCTTCGCAGGTGGTTGCGGCTCTAATAGCATGCAAATGTAGATCTTTGTTTTGTAGAACCATTGGTTAAGGCCTATATAACCAAAGAATTTGACCGCTATTTTTTAACTCCATAGAAATCAGATCAAAAAGTTGGAAAAGTCCTTCCCCTCTGGGAATGATTCCCATGAACTTTTTTCTCGGTTTACCAAGAGTTACTGTTCGAATATCCTCTTCGTCAAGATCAGCAAGTTTTGCCGCTAATTTTTTGGCATGCTCTTCATCACCTAGATCATCTATTAGTCCCAAGTCTTTTGCCTGTGACCCTGTAAAAACGCGCCCATCTGAAAAACTTTTAACTTTCTCAGGGCTTAGTTTGCGCCCTTCGGCAACAACATTCACAAATTGTTGATAGCTGCTATCAATTAAGGATTGGAGCAGTTGTCTTTCTTCAGAAGTAAGTGCCCTGTCAGGAGAGAGGATGTCCTTGAATGCACCACTTTTTATAGTTTCAAAACGGATGCCAATTCGTTCAAGCAACTTTGAAAGATTATTGCCACGAAGAATTACACCGATTGAACCTGTAATGGTTCCTGGATTTGCAACAATTTTGTCAGCTGCAACCCCTACATACACTCCTCCAGAGGCTGAGATGTTGCCAAAGCTTGCAACGACATGGCACCCCTTCTTTCGCAACCTAAGAAGTGCTGAATGGATCTCTTGGCTGTCTCCAACGGTCCCTCCGGGACTGTCAATGCGTAAGAGCAAAGCAGGAAACTCTCTTTCTTCCACTTGCTTAATGGCTTTGAGAACTAGTTTGCGACTTTGGCCACCGATAGGGCCATCAATGATGATGCGTGCGATTTTTCTACGAGACTTGCGACGCAAGGGCCAGATCATTTTGTTTTGGCGTATTTCTTCGGATATTAAAAAGAAGGACTCCTGTCTGCCCTCATGTTCTTAATTCGGAACTGGTTGTTAATGGTTTTGCCTTTCGCTCTTTGGGGTACGGCAATGGCAGCAATGGCACCTTTGGTCATCAGTGGTGGCCCATTTTTGGTGGCATTTTTACGACTTTTGCCGGCCGGCATGGCTGTTTTATTGGCAGTTCTTTTTTTGGGAAGGAGCTGGATTATTGCCAGAGCTGATTGGGGCTGGTTTTTAGTCTTTACCCTTGTAGATGCAACTCTTTTCCAGAGCTTTTTAGCAAGAGGGCTTGCTGAGACAGGAGCAGGTTTGGGTTCAGTACTTATTGACTCTCAGCCTTTAATAGTTGCTCTTTTGGCGCGAAGCCTTTTTGGCGAAGCAATAAATCCAATAGGTTGGATTGGATTGACCATTGGGTTAGTGGGAATAGTTTTTTTAGGCGCTCCACCTGAAATCTTGAGCCAATGGTTCTTGTTGGGTGAATCATCGGTTTTAGAAAATCTTTGGAATATTGGAGAACTTTGGATGCTTGGAGCAGCGCTTTCAATGGCATTGGGAACGGTATTAATACGCTTTGCTTGTAAAGAAAGTGACCCTGTGGCAGTTACAGGTTGGCATATGGTTTTAGGAAGTTTGCCTTTGTTGATTTCGCATCTCTTGGACAACAGTTCGCCTCTTTTGCCTGAATGGAATCTTCTTGAATGGGGATTGATGTCATATGCAAGCCTTTTTGGAGGAGCATTGGCGTATGGGTTGTTTTTTTGGTTTGCTAATCGAGAGGAGTTAACAAGTTTCACGACACTTGCTTTCTTAACGCCTGTGTTTGCCCTGGCTACTGGAGGTTTCTGGCTTGGGGAAAGGCTTGATTCATTTCAATGGCTCGGGGTTTTTCTGGTTCTGGTCTCAGTTGTTTTGGTTAGTCAAAGACGACGGTTTTGGGAACCAAGCTCATTTGACTCAGATTTTTTGAATGGAGGATTCGGGGAATGACATTCCAACCTCTTGAGTTGGTTCTGATTAGTACTCCTATTGGCTTTTTAGGAAGCGGCAAAGGAGGGGGAGTCGAATTGACTATCTCTTCTCTCGTGAAAGGCCTTTTGGCTTTAAATCACAAGGTAACTTTGGTTGCGCCAGAAGGGTCTTTCTTGCCCTCTGGGTGCTCTAAGGCCCAAGTTATTCATGTTTCTGGAGTTGATCAACCAAGTTGGCAGCATCGTCCTTTGGAAGCTCCTGTTCAGATTCCTTGTGATGGAGTCTTGCCAAAATTAATTTCAAAAGCCCTTGAGGTTGGAAGAGATGCAGATGCAGTGTTGAACTTTGGCTATGATTGGCTGCCAGTTTGGTTGACTTCAAGAGTAGAAGTTGCCTTATTTCATCTAATTAGTATGGGTAATGTCTCTAATGCGATGAAAAGTGAAATTGAAGAATTATTTAAGTATCAGAAAGGAAGGCTGGCATTTCATACCTATAGACAAGCTTCAGATTATTCACTCTCTAGCCAGCCAATTGTTCTTGGGAATGGATTCGATTTAAGTAATTATAATTTTCAATTAGATAATACAGGCCCTTTGGGTTGGGCAGGACGCGTTGCGCCTGAAAAAGGTTTGGAAGATGCAGTTTCTGTTGCTTCATCTCTTGGAGATAAGTTATTGGTCTGGGGAATTATTGAAGATCCTGAATATGCCTCTGAAATTGAAAAAAGCTGTTCAGAAGGAATAATTGAATGGAGAGGATTTTTAAAGACAAATGATTTTCAAAAGGAATTAGGAGCATGCAGGGCTTTCTTGAATACTCCTAAATGGAACGAAGCGTATGGAAATGTTGTTGTAGAAGCTTTGGCTTGTGGAGTTCCTGTTGTGGCTTACGATCGAGGAGGGCCTGGAGAGTTGATAATTCAAGGCCTTACAGGCTTTTTGGTTACACCAGATGATGTCAACTCTATGAAGAAAGCTGTATCCCAAATAGTTCGGATTAACCGTAAAGATTGTCGCTCTTGGGTTGAAAGGTCGGCTTCTCATGAAAATTTTGCAAGGAGCATTGTCAATTGGATAAAAGGCGACATAAGTATCAGGCGTGCTTATATTTAAGTAATTCAAGTGAAAAGCTCTAAAAAGAATGGAGTTGAAGCATCTTTGAGAGAACGCAAAAAAGCTTTTTGGTTGATATTGGGTTTAGGACTAGCTATTTGCGTTTGGGATTTGGGCAATACAGGTTTAGTAGATGAGACGCCCCCTCTCTTTGCGGCTGCGGGACGCGCAATGAGTTCAACAGGAGATTGGCTTACCCCTCGGGTTAATGGCCTTACTCGCTTTGATAAGCCTCCTTTGGTTTATTGGCTGATGGGCATTGGTTACTCTTTGCCTCTAAACGACCTCTGGGATCCCTTAGGTACTTGGGCAGCACGCTTACCTTCTGCTTTTTCAACAGTTCTGTTGATGCTGTTTATTGGTGACACCGTCATAGCTTTTCCGCAACAGACTGACAATTTCTCATTGCGCACAGGTATTACGGCGGCATTGGTTTTTGGCCTATCACCTTTGGTTTTAATTTGGAGCCGTATAGCTGTTAGTGATGCGTTGCTTTGTAGTACTTTCGGGTTGAGCATGCTTCTGAATTGGAGGAGATACGCCAATCCTGGAAATCAATCTTGGTGGCCTGCCTGGTTTGTTTTGGGCTTAGCTGTACTTACTAAAGGACCAGTCTCGTTGGTTTTAATGGGACTGGTCCTTTTTTCTTTTGGTTTATATCAAGGGCAACTTGGATTGTTATGGAAGAGGTTGTCTCCTTTGCGGGGTTTACTTGTTACATTGCTTGTAAGTCTTCCTTGGTATTTAATAGAATTACTTGTTGAGGGTAAACCTTTTTTTGATAGTTTCTTTGGTTATCATAACTTACAAAGATTCACTTCAGTTGTAAATAATCATCATGAGCCTTGGTGGTTTTTTCTTTTAGTGCTTGTTATGGCTTCTCTTCCTTTTACCCCATTATTATTTTTAAGCTTATTTAGAGTGTTTAATCCTTTCTCTCCAAGGATGGATTTTGATTTGAATCAAGATCCTAACCAGTCTTTGAAGAGTTTTTCAGCTATTTGGCTTATTGCTATTCTGTTTTTCTTCACATGCTCTGCAACTAAACTTCCAAGCTATTGGCTACCTGCAACCCCTGCTGCATCATTGCTTATATCCTTATCACTTAACGAATCCAATCAAGAATTAAAAGCATTTAAAATTGCCTGGCTTGGCTCAATATTTTGTGCTTTTACAATTTCGATAGTTTTATTGACATTCCCTTTTTGGACTCACTTTATTAGTGACCCTGAAATGCCAACTCTAGCCTTTGAATTGATAGAAAGTAAGCTTGTATTAAGAGCAGGGTTGTTTTTTGCATTTGTTGCAATATCTGGATTGATATTCTCTTATAGGCTTAAGCCATGGAGGCTGTTTGCAATACAATTTCCAATTTTATTTTTCCACCTTTTTTCTATTCTGCCAATATTCAAAATTGGGGATTCTGTAAGGCATTTGCCTATAAGGAATGCCGCCAAATTAATGATTGCCAATCAGAGGAGGGGTGAACCTTTAGCAATGATTGGAGTAGTAAAGCCTTCATTACATTTTTATACTAATCAGGTAATTGTTTATGAGGGTAGGGAAGCGCGAGCTCTTGTAAATCTTTCCGATCGATTGTGGAATGAAAGAAGAAAGAGTTGGATTGGGAGGCCAATTTCTGGCCAAGGGGGAGCACCTACTGTTTTGATTTTGATAGATAGATACACTATTAAACGCTCTTATTGGTCAAGTATTAAACGTGAAGTGATAGGTCAATATGGGATTTATAGTGTTTGGCGCTTGAATCGTCTTGATCTTGATAAAAGTGCTAATAAGTTGGTTCGTAAGGGCATATCTCCAGATTGGAAGTTTCCTAGGCCAGAAAGATTTTAGCTTCGTATAATTTTAACTTAGCTTCTAAAGTAAGTTTTGCTTTAAAGCATATTCCTTTTGCAAAAACTACAAACTCCCCAAAGTATTAGTTCCCCTGCAGGAGAAGGGCTTCCACACTTACCACAGTTGTCAATGCCATGTACATCAGCTCTGCTTGGGTGTTTGTCCCAAATACTGATCTCACTTTCTTGTTTCTTTGTTGAAGTGGCAAAGTGTAGTTGAATTTTTAAATTCCTCACCCTATATCCTTTGGCTTGAATAGCAGCTAAAAGTTGAATTCTGGTGTATTGGAGTGCTTGCAACCATTGGGGATGGCTTGCCCCTATTATTAAAGTTTCTTGTTTTAGGCTTAAAGGTTGACAATTCTTAGCTAATTGTTCTCCGCATAATTTTGGCCAGTCTTGCCAAAGGCCAGCAAGGCTGCCATCCCTTTTCCAGGAAGCTTTTACGGCGGAAATGCAGCTCGAAATTTCACTAAGAGGTGCGCTTGCTTTTCTTTGTGCAAAGTCTTTTTTGGGTCTTTTTTGATCGGTTTTTTTAGCTTTTGCTTTGTCCATCTAATAACTCTAGGTGGAGTATTTGGTTTAGCTCGCTAGCCTCCAAGGATATGTGATGTATGCCCTATGGGCTTTTTTGATCGCCTTAGCCGTTTGCTTAGAGCAAATCTCAATGATCTTGTTAGCAAGGCTGAAGATCCTGTAAAAATCCTTGAACAGTCAGTTGCTGACATGCAATCTGATTTGGTCAAGCTTCGTCAGGCTGTGGCTATGGCGATTTCCAGTCAGAAAAGACTTCGTTCGCAAGCAGATCAGGCTAAATCTCAAGTTGAAACTTGGTATAAGAGAGCTGAGCTGGCACTTCAAAAGGGAGAAGAAGATCTTGCAAGGGAGGCTCTTAGTCGAAGAAAAACTTTTCTGGAATCTTCGACTGCCCTTACAAATCAACTGCAAGCTCAAGAAGGTCAAGTGGAGATGCTTAAACGTAGTCTTGTTGCGCTTGAAGGGAAGATTGCAGAGGCAAAAACAAAGAAAGACATGTTGAAGGCACGTGCTCAGGCTGCGCAGGCACAGCAGCAGTTGCAAAGTGCTGTGGGGAACATGGGAGCTAATTCTTCAATGGCTGCATTTGAAAGAATGGAGGATAAGGTTCAGGCTTTAGAAGCATCTAGTCAGGCAGCTGCAGAACTCGCTGGTGCCGACTTAGAGAGTCAATTTGTGGCTTTAGAAGGTGGGGATGATATAGACGATGAATTAACTGTTTTACGACGAAAGTTAAAAGGAGGTGCAGAAGCAGTTGCTTTACCTGCGGCTGAGGGGTTTTCTTCTAATCAAATCGATAAGAATGGCTCACGTTTAGATGTTCAGCCAGTCAATGTGGAAGAGGTTGATGCTGATTTGGAAGAGTTAAAACGTTCGATTGATAAGTTATGAGTTTCGACTGGATTGCATCATCCTCTTTTGATCTTTATGCTTATCCTTGCCTGATTCAACAAATTAAATAGGGACTGCTATATGGCGATCTCTAAAAGGGTGAAGCAATTAGGGGCGGGAGTCTTTGCACGTAATGATTTTCGTAAGCAGGCTTATCAACGTGAAGCTTTAGAAAAGGATTTGCTTCCGTTGATTGATCTGTCATTAGGATCTTCCGATCTTTTGCCACCTCCAGTTGTAGTTAAGGCTATCCAGAGTGCATTTGAGCTAAAGAGCAGTTCTTCTTATTGTCTCCATGCTTCTACCAAGCCTTTCCGTGATGCTGTTGCATTATGGATACAAAGACGTTTTGGGGTAAAAGTTGATTCTGAGAAGGAGGTGTTGCTGTTGGTTGGCTCCCAAGAAGGTACTGCGCATTTACCTCTTGCGGTATTGAATCAAGGTCAATCAGGTTTAATTCTTGACCCTTCATATCCATCCCATAAGGCAGGTTTACTCCTTGCAGGTGCCAATATCGAAACTCTTGTTCTTAAGGCTAGTCAGCTATGGAAACCAGATATTAATTCCTTGACATGTAGTCAATGGGATCAGCTACGTCTAATAATCTTTGGCTTCCCTCATAATCCAACGGCTCAAGTTGGTTCACAGTGTTGGCTTGATGAAATTATGGAAAATGGCAAAAAGCATCAAGTTGTGATTGCTCATGATAATCCCTATTTTGACCTTGCTCTTGATGGGCAGGCCCCATCTTTAATGCGCTGTACTGGTTGGCGTGAATGGGGGATTGAGTTTTTCTCTTTTTCTAAGGGTTGGTGTATGGGTGGTTTTAGACTTGCATTTGCAGTAGGAGCTGAATCAATTATCTCTGCGCTTAAGCAGGTAAAGGGAGTGATTGATTTTAATCAATCATTGGCTATTCAGGCAGGGGGAATTGCGGCCCTATCCATTGCAGATGATTGGCCCTCTTTCATTCTGGAAACCTATCGAGAGAGGCGTGATAAGGCAGTAGCCAAGCTGAAGGAGCTTGGTTGGCCAGTTGATTCTCCTTCCATGGCTATGTATCTTTGGGCGTCATTGCCTTCATGGGCCAAAGCACAAGGGTTAACTGATGAGGAATTTGCAGCAAAACTTTTGAGTCATACGGGCATAGCTGTAACACCAGGGTCTGGTTTTGGTATCGGTGGTGATGGGTGGTTGAGGATTGCATTGGTTAGACCTGCAGCTGAGATCGAGAATGCAATAGATCAAATGAAGCCTTGGTGGAATGTCAACAGTTAATTCGCTTAAAGATACTTTTAATAAGACTTGGAACTTGCGTTGGAAATACCTATGTGCCAGCACAGAAAGTTCCTTGACCGAATGGCTCAGTGAACAGCCTTTGCTAAATGATGAGAGAAGAGCTTTCTTTGCTTCGTGCCAAACAAAAGGTATGGGTCAGCAGGGGAGGTTATGGCATTCTCCGCCTGGTGGTGTGTGGGTAAGTGCAGCTTTTCCATTCCTAACGAATCGGTCTGGAGCAGGAGTTTTAGGATTGGCTGCTGCAGTTGCGTTAGTTGAAAGGCTTGAATTGAATGGAATTAGGGCTCAGATTAAATGGCCAAATGATCTAATGGTTGATGACAAGAAGTTGGCTGGCTTGTTGCCAAGGATAGTGCGACGTGGTGATCAAATCAGGTTCGCTCGTATAGGCCTTGGATTAAATATTTCCAATACTGTGCCACCTGAGGGTATTCAGTTAAGTCAGATCCTTAAACATGAGAAAAATGTAGATGTCGACTTTTGGTCTGAAGAAGTTCTTAGGGTTTTTGACCGAGCGATTGAAATAGTTGGCCAACCAGAATGGGTTTGTAGGCTGGCAGAGCAATATCTTTGGGCTGATGAGGTTTTGGACGTTGAAACCAATGAATTATGGCAAATATTGGGTCTTCAAATTGATGGATCTTTGAAATTAGGCAAGGGCTCACTTGTTAAAAGTTGTACTCGCTGGAATTAGTCAATTGCTTAATTGTTATGGCATGTCAATTACTTTGCCATCGCTAAAGCGGACTATTTTTTTTGCACGTGTAGCGACTTCATCCTCATGCGTTACAAGTACTAAAGTGATGCCTTGAGTATGAAGTTCTTCGAAGAGGTTTAGAACATCTTCAGTTGTTTTTGAATCTAAAGCCCCGGTTGGCTCATCTGCTAGTAATAAAGCCGGTTGATTGATAATTGCTCTTGCTATGGCAACTCGTTGTTGCTGGCCACCAGAAAGTTGATTGGGTCGATTTCCTGTTCTATCTGCCAGTCCAACTCTATCAAGCGCTTCTTTAGCTTTAATTATTCGAGTGGAAAGTGGAATACCTGCATAAATCATTGGTAGCATCACGTTTTCCAATGCAGTTGCCTCTGGAAGAAGATGAAATTGTTGAAAAACAAATCCAAGCTCTTGATTTCTCAAACTTGCTAGGGAGTCGTCGTTTAGTTCTTCTACTGCGATACCATTTAACTTATAACTACCATGAGTAGGCCGATCTAAACATCCCAAAATATTCATAGCAGTACTTTTCCCGGAGCCGCTAGCACCCATTACTGCAAGGAAATCTCCTTGGTTTATTTCTAGGTTTAATTTGTCTAAGGCTTTAACTGTTAATGACCCATGGCCATAAATCTTGCTTACATTTATTAGCTTTGCCACTGGGGGGGTGGATAAGTCGTGGTTAGCCAAGTGCTTTTTGGCCTCCAATAGCAATTGCTTGTTGAAGCAGAGGTGATCCTGCTACAGCACTATTAGCCCATTGAAATAGAGGGTTCGAAAGTATTCCACCAACTGCAGTAACAAAAACACAAAATATTAATGCCACTCTAAGAGGAGGTAGACCAATGGTTTCCCATTTGATTTCTGGATAAGTCTTCACAATTTCTGATGCTTCATATGGTTCTTTTACCACCATCATTTTGATGACAGAAATATAATAATAAATAGATATTACAGAGGTGATCAGTCCAACAATTACTAAAAGATATTGATGATCTTCCCAGCCAGCAAAGAAGAGATAAATCTTTCCAAAAAAGCCTAACATTGGTGGTATTCCTCCTAGGGATAAAAGGCATAAACTTAGGCCAAGAGTTATTAATGGATCCTTTTGATATAGGCCTGCATAATCTGAAATACGGTCACTACCTGTACGTAAAGAGAAAAGTATTATGCAGGCAAAAGCTCCTAAGTTCATAAACAGATAGGCTGCCATATATAAAACCATTGAGGCAAAGCCATCTTTAGTTCCACAGACAAGTCCAATCATTACGAAACCAGCCTGTCCTATTGAGCTATAAGCAAGCATCCTTTTCATTGATGTTTGGGCTAGCGCTACAACATTCCCAAGAGTCATGCTGAGCACAGCCAGCACAGTGAAAAGCAATTTCCATTCTTGGTCGTAAGCGTTAAATGACCCGACTAAAATCCTTAAAGCAAGGGCAAATCCTGCAGCTTTTGATCCTACTGATAGAAACGCAACAACTGGTGTCGGAGAGCCCTCGTATACATCAGGAGTCCATTGGTGGAAAGGCACTGCTGCAATTTTGAAGGCTACGGTAGACAGAACAAAGACCAACGCTAGTGCTGCTAGTGGTGTTGGGCTGGTTAGGAGTGCAGTACCTATTCCTTCAAGACTGGTTGTTCCACTTATCCCATAGAGGAGAGAGGATCCGTAAAGGAACACTGCAGCGGCAGCCGAGCCAATCAATAAATACTTAAGTGCTGCTTCAGAGCTTCGAGCATCTCTTTTCATGTAGCCAGAAAGCAGATAGCTGGCTACTGAAAGAGTTTCAAGAGAGACAAAAACACTAACTAAATCGGTTGATCCACACAGCAGCATTGCTCCAAGCGTCGCTGCAAGAAGAATTGCGGCATATTCGCCTACAGGGCTGCCGCTTTGTTCTGCATATCGCCAGCTTATTAATAGAGAGATAAGTGTTGAAAGCGCAACAACAGCACGAAATGCAATAGCCAGGTTGTCAGCAAGAAAGGATCCCAGAAATGATGGTTCAATTGGACCATTCCATTGCATTCCAAGAAGTACTAAGGAGGTACCTAGGCCTGCATAACAAATTGGTGGTGACCAACGTGCGGCTGCTTTTTCTCCAGCCAAATCAACCAACAACGTCCCCAGCATTGCAATTAAGACTGCGCCTTCGGGAGCAATTGCTTTGGCATTTAAGGCAAGGTTCAAAAGCTCAGCTGGAGCCTTTGCGGCCTGATCAGTGGTAAGAATTACATCCATTTAGGACTTCACAAGAACAGGTCAGAGTAGGTAAATCACTCTAACTGCGTTTCTAAATGATCTATTAGAAATTAATTTGATATATGCATCTAGCACGTCAGTGCGATAGAGATAGGTATGAAGAAGGTTATATGTTCGCCTGTGGCAAACACTCTTGTCATCGTTGAAAGCCCTACAAAGGCAAGGACTATCAAAGGTTTCTTGCCAAAGGGTTTCCATGTGGAAGCTTCTATGGGGCATGTTAGGGATCTTCCTAACAACGCCAGTGAGATCCCAGCTGCTCAAAAAGGGCAGAAATGGGCAAATCTTGGCGTGAATACCACTGCAGACTTTGAACCTTTGTATGTGGTTCCGAAAGATAAGAAGAAGGTAGTAAAGGAATTAAAAGCTGCTTTGAAGGGGGCTGATCAGTTGCTATTAGCAACTGATGAAGATCGTGAAGGTGAAAGTATTAGTTGGCATTTATTGCAGCTGCTTGCGCCAAAAGTCCCTGTGCGAAGGATGGTTTTCCATGAAATAACTAAAGAGGCTATTGCCAAGTCTCTTGAAAGTACAAGGGATCTTGATATGGAGCTTGTTCATGCTCAAGAGACTCGGAGGATTCTTGATCGTTTAGTTGGTTATACGCTTTCTCCTTTGCTTTGGAAAAAGGTAGCTTGGGGTTTATCGGCAGGAAGGGTTCAATCTGTCGCCGTACGTTTATTAGTACAGCGGGAAAGAGCACGTAGGGCCTTTCATAGTGGCAGTTATTGGGATTTAAAGGCGCAGTTAGAAAAGTTAGATAATGGTTTCGAAGCCAAGCTAATTAGCCTTTCAGGTCAAAGAATTGCGATTGGAAATGACTTTGATGAATCCACAGGTGAACTTAAAAAGGACAGCAAAGTCCTTCTTCTTAATCAAGAAGAAGCTGAAGGCCTTGCGCTAAATCTTCATAAGTCAACTTGGACTGTTTGTAGTGTTGAAGAGAAGCCAACAGTGCGAAAGCCTGTTCCGCCATTTACTACAAGCACTCTTCAACAAGAGGCAAATAGAAAATTGAGATTATCTGCGCGGGAAACTATGCGATGCGCACAGGGATTGTATGAAAGGGGTTTTATTACTTATATGAGAACAGATTCGGTTCAGTTATCTGAACAAGCTGTTGATGCTGCGCGAACATGTGTTAAATCCAAATATGGAATTGATTATTTAAGTAAATCTCCAAGGCAATTTAGTAATAAGTCTCGAAATGCTCAGGAAGCTCATGAGGCGATTCGTCCAGCTGGTGAATCTTTTAGAACACCCAATGAAACAGGACTTGATGGACGTGATTTAGCTGTTTATGAACTTATTTGGAAACGAACTGTCGCAAGTCAAATGTCAGATGCCAGGTTGACAATGCTTGCTATTGAACTCAGTGCAAAAAAAGCTATTTTTCGGGCAACTGGTAAGAGAATTGATTTTCCAGGCTTTTTTAGAGCTTATGTTGAAGGAAGTGATGATCCTGAAGCAGCACTCGAAGGTCAGGAAGCTCTTCTTCCTGATTTGCAGGTAGGCGATGAACTTATTCCGAAAGCAGTTGAGGCTTTGGGGCATCAAACTCAACCACCTGCAAGGTATAGCGAGGCTTCACTTGTGAAGATGCTTGAGAGAGAGGGAATAGGACGACCTTCTACATATGCCAGCATTATCGGAACAATTGTTGACAGGGGGTATTCCTCACTTCAGAACAACTCTTTGATACCGAGCTTTACAGCCTTTGCTGTTACCGCATTACTCGAAGAGCACTTCCCTGATTTGGTTGATACTGGCTTTACCGCTCGAATGGAGGAGACTTTGGATGAAATATCTACTGGCAAGGTTAAATGGCTCCCTTACTTAGAAGGCTTTTATAAAGGTGATAAAGGTTTAGAGAGTCAGGTCCAATTAAGAGAAGGAGATATTGACCCGGGTTCATCAAGAACTATTGATTTAAAAGGCTTGTCTTGTGTTGTTCGGATAGGACGCTTTGGTGCGTACCTTGAATCAAAAAGAGTTGGGGAAGGAGGAGAAGAAGAGTTGATCAAGGCAACGCTCCCTAAGGAGATCACACCTGGTGATTTGGATGAGGAGAAAGTCGAGCTTATTCTTAAGCAGAAAGTTGAAGGCCCTGAATCGTTAGGAGTAGATCCAGATACAAAAGAGGAAGTTTATTTGCTTTTTGGACAATATGGCCCTTATGTTCAAAGAGGTCAGGTTAGTGAAGATAGCCCTAAGCCAAAACGAGCATCTTTACCAAAAGGTACTGATCCACAATCGCTCACTCTTGAAGAGGCACTTGGTTTACTTCGTCTTCCAAGACTTTTGGGTGAGCACCCAGAGGGAGGCAAGGTCCAGGCTGGTCTAGGTAGATTTGGACCGTACATTGTTTGGGACAAAGGGAAAGGTGATAAGGATTACCGCTCTCTTAAGGGCGATGACGATGTCTTGGAGGTAACTATTGATAGGGCAATGGAATTGCTCGCCATGCCTAAACGTGGGCGAGGAGGTAGAACCGCCTTGAAGGATCTAGGCCTGCCAAAGGGAAGTAAAGAAAATATTCAACTTTTTGATGGTCCATATGGACTTTATGTTAAGCAAGGCAAGGTGAATGCTTCTCTTCCTGAAGGGAAGACTGCAGATGATATAACCCTTGAGGATGCTGTTGAATTATTGGCTACAAAGATTGCTAGCAAGAAGTCAAGCAGGAAAAAAACTACAGCAAAGAAATCTTCAAAGAAAACTCAAACCACTAAAAAAACAGAGCCTAGAAAGGCTCCAAAAACTACTAAATCTGGAAGGCTGCGGGCTAGTGCTGTGAGAGTAATAAAACCCGCTCAGAACTAATGTTTTTATTTAATTCTGGGGTGAGGAATCTTCCCTTTAGGAAGTCAATCTTGATCTTTTTAGTCCTTTTGATTCAATCTTGCAGTAAGACTGAAATTGGAGAAGAGCTGTCCAAGAGTTTTGATGTCCCAAGAGAAGAAAGTACTGAGACGATTAAAGGTGATCAGATTGAGGCAAAAAAAAATCCCAGAAATATTCGAGCTATTAATAAAGATAAGAAGAATAAACTTCCTGTGACTCGCAAAAGAAAGGAAGGTGGCTTGGCAAAAGAGAAAAAGAAATCAATGCCTTTTGATTTATCAGCAATTCCGTTTTCTCCACAACCCTATCGAATAACAATTAAGCTTTCAGGTGCAAACCCTTCTGCTCCTGCTGAAAGTGTTACTAAGGCATTGCGAAAAGCAGGAGTTAGTTTTGAGGTGGAGAAAATTGAAAAGGTTCAACTTCCGCAATCTCTTAAAACCACTTCAGTGAGGGGAAACAGGCGTTGATTGGTCCTAAACAAAATATTCATAGAAACATAAGGAGAAGACCTTCGTCTGGAATGACTAGGGAACAGGCATTGATAATGATGGAAACTTCATATTTAGCTGCTGCGACTGCCTTGATTTGGGTGGCGCTCTATTACTTACCAATAGGAGGAGCGCTGTTTAGGCTTGCTTTGCCTTTACCTATAGCCTTATTAATGATTCGTAGGGGTGCTTGGGCTGGACTTGAAGGGGTTGGTTTGATAGTTCTTTTGCTATTAGCCCTTATGGGCCCCGTCCGAGGACCTTTAGTGATTTTTCCTTACGGCTTGTTGGCATTTTGGTTGGGTTGGAACTGGCAACGTAGGAATAGTTGGTGGATCAGTTGGAGCTTTGGTGTCGTAATTGGCACTTCTGGTTTTCTTATAAGGGTTTTAGTTCTATCTCTTTTAGTTGGTGAAAATTTATGGGTTGTGATTACTCGTGCAGGTTCGGCTTTGCTTGAAAGATTTGTTGAATTGTTGAATTTGCCCATTTCCCCCGATCTTGTTCAAGTTCAGGTAATGGCTATTTTTCTTGTCTTTATTCAGGAGTTGATTTATGTGTTTGCGCTTCATGTACTTGCTTTTTGGATCTTCCCTCGCTTAAAGGCACCTATTCCTCAACCTCCAAGTCTTTTGAATGGATTAGTTGCTCTTGATCCCCTTTGATACAAGTTCACCTTGAGAGATAACTTTGTAAGACTTCCATCAGGATGTAAAGCTTTTGGATCCAGATCAGAGCCATCTGCCTTAGGTAATTGGCTTTCTGATTGGAGATTAGGGCTAAAGAATTGCAAATTTATTTTAATATTGGCTGGCTCGAGGACATCAGAAGTTGAAGGAATCTCCGCAGCAGGCGCTACACCTGAATCCCGACGTTATACGGCTATTGCAGATGCAGAGCTTCTTATTAAGGGACCATTGTTTTCAAGGAAGTGGCCCTTGCCACCCCTTGTAGCTGGTGTATCACCTGCTCTAATCAGCTTTGTCGCATCTCGATTTATTGGCCTGAAACCTTTAATAATTCCATTGGGAATTCAGCAATCGCCTTCTTTCCCTTTTATTTCAGTAGAGCCTTCATCTCTGGGTCCATCAAATTGCTTGAGTACAGGAAAGGCAATGGATTTCTTAAGAGTGCAAAAACTTTGGAAGTGTGGTTTTTCTATGGGTTTAGAATCTAGAGAGCCTCTGTTAATTGCTGAGTGTGTTCCTGGAGGAACAACAACAGCGCAAGCAATATTGACGGGATTGGGTATACCAGTCAAGGGTCTTGTTAGTAGTAGTTTGATTAATCCACCGGTGTTAATCAAAGAAGAATTGGTAGCTAAAGGACTGAGATCTGCTGGGATTGGAGCTTATGCCTCATCTAAGAAATTAGTTGCAGCTGTTGGAGACCCTTTTCAGCCTCTGGCTGCTGGTTTGTTGCTTGGAGCAAGAGAGGCCGGCCAACCAGTTCTCATGGGAGGAGGCAGTCAAATGTTGGCTGTTTTATCTTTGGCACTTGAAAGCTTGCCCTTAAAAAAACGTGCAAGCTTTGTTGAAGGAGTGGCCATTGGTACGACTGCTTGGCTAGCTGAGGAGAACAAAACCTCCTGTAATGGCTCAGGTCAATTTGAACGACTAATAGAAAATATTGAAAAGTTTTTTGAGGTCGATATTTTAGGTATTTCTTGTGGTCTTCGTTTTCACAATAGTTCTGAAGATGCTTTAAAAGATTATGAGTTGGGTTATGTCAAGGAAGGTGTTGGAGCAGGGGCGTTAGCTTTTCTTGCTCAATTAAATGGAGTGACTTGCCAACAAATTATTGAAGGTTGTGAGGCTGCTCTAAAGGAGTTAGATAGAAGGATTGTGCGATGAGACTTTTATCATGGTGATCTGAAGTTATGACTTTACAAAAAATCAATAGAAGAACTCTTCTTAAATATGGGCTTTGGCTTGGGGTTTCTGGACTAACTGGTTGCGGTAGGAATGTACCTCAAGCTTATTTAGCATCGACGAAAGACACTTTGCCGAAAGAATGGCTCAAGATATTGCCATCACCCTGGCGCTTTCAGCTCTTGTCTAACAAGGCAGGCAACAAACCATATAGACCTGCTGATCTTTTAGGTAATGACTTGGTTGCTTTCGGAGACGGTTGGTTGTCAACAATTTCTCCAGAAATCATTACATCGATCAATGTCGAACAGTTCCTACAATTTTTCGATGAAAAGGCATTAGAGTTTCTAAATACTATGCCATTAGAGTTTCAAGGTTCTGTTTTGCCACTAGCAGTAAGTCCTTGGGCAATGCTCTTTCGTAACGGCAACTCATGGATAGCTGATGCGCGTGAAGGGTGGGATGTTTTGCTTGACCCTAATTTAAAAGGACATCTAGTCTTACCTGAAAGTCCACGCCTAATAATGTCTATTGCTCAGACTATTGCAAGAGATGATGCCCTTAGAAGATTACGAAGACAAGTGTTGACTTTTGATGATCGAAATGGCTTGAATTGGCTGCTTTCTGGTGATGCACGGGTTGTTGTTTTGCCTTTGCAGTCATGTTTTAGGGCTTTGAGCAGGGACCCCCGCTTGAGTTTAGCGGTACCAAAAAAAGGAGCTCCTTTAAACTGGACATTATTGGTTAGGCCTGTAGGAAGCAATGAGTCTTTGTCACTTGATTGGATTAAGAAAACTTTCAGCTCTCCATTGCTACCGAAATTGCTTGCAGGCGGATGGATCCCTTCAATTAAGCAATCTGAGTTAAGAACTCACTTGTCCCAAGTTCCACAAGAGTATAAATCAACCGTTGTTCTTCCTAAAGAGACTTGGGAGAAATGTTGGTCTCTTACTCCTTTAACAGTTAGCAGTCGTAAACAGCTTGAATATAAATGGAACAATTCAACCCCATAGACGTCTCCCTGAAGTCGTAAAAAGGAGATTATGAGTCTCCTTTAAGAGGTGAGGAATGGGAAGGTGATATGGACAACGAGGTAGGCATTCTCCACACTCTTCGCAAGAACTTGCATTCACACTTTCCCACCAATGTCCAGCTTCCCCAATTAGGTTGTAGCGCTCTTTTGAAAAATCCATCAAATCATGTCCTATGGCTAGATTCCGAAGACGAAGTAATGATGGGATTGGGACATCGTTTGGACAGGGGAGACATCTTTTACATTGCTCACAGAATTCTTCGCCGAGCCTTAGCTGCCTTGCTTTTTTTAGCTTTAAAATTACTTTTTCCTCCTCTCTGCTAAGAGGTGAGTTGTCATTGCTGAACTTTTTTGCAATTTCCAGGTCTTTTGGCTTAGAAGCTCCAATCGTAAGGGTGCTTACTCCTTGAGTGATAAGGAATCTATATGCTAATTCAATTGGCTTGAAAGGATTACAATCTTTGATCAGAGTAGTGCTGGGAGTATGTAAGTGACCTCCCTTGTCGGCTGGTGAGATCGCGAGAACTCCCATTTTGTTTTTAAGTGCAATTTTTGCAATGGGAATTCTTTCAGGGTCTAATAAGTGAAGATGAAGACTGCAAAATTGGAATTCCTTACTTTCAATGGCTTCAGTAATTACTTGCAGTGAGCCATGAGAAGTAAAGCCAACCTGGCCAACAAGATTTTGTTCTTTTGCCCAAGTTAATAATTTCGCTCCTTCTCCTTTGACCGCCCACTCAAAATGCTCAGGAAGATTAAGACCATGAACAGCAAGGTTGTCAACTTTGCTTAAAGCTAGATTTCTTAGAGAATTTTCTAACTGCTTTTTCCCTTCTTCAACAGTTATTCCTGGTAATAGCTTTGTAGTTAATACCCATCCACCTTTCGGCTCTAACTTTTCTTTTCTAAGTTCGCTTAAGGCCTCTCCAATTAGTTTTTCTGCTACGCCATAACTTGGCGCGGTTTCTAAGTGATTTATACCTGCATTGAAGGCTGCTTTGCTAACTTCATACATCTGTTCTCTTGAACCGACTGCGCGCATTGTGCCCAATGTAAACAAACTTACTTTTGGCCCTTGGCCAAAATTTCGGCGTAAGGCTTTCATGCTTATTACTCAGAGTCTGAATTAGGAAGATCTAGGTCTTTGTAGGATGAGTCACGAGTTTTTAGATGCTTTATTAGAGAAGCTGGGCTTGTGGTTTCAAGAAAACGTCTGAATTCATGCTGATCTTCTAGATCAGCATCAGCATCCACTGGAATTGACGCTTCTGCGACAACTTCTTCAAGCATCCAAATACTACATTTGCTTCTTACTGCCAAGGCAATTGCATCGCTTGGCCTCGCATCAATTTCAATCAGCTTGTTTGTGTCTTTGCATGGACTCTTCTTTGCATCAGGTTGCTCACCTTTTTTTTTAATGACCTTTAATTGGAGAATTGCTTGGAATGTGCCTTTTTCTATTGCAGGAATAACAACGCGATCTAAATGAAGATTGCCTGCTTTCAAAATCGATATCATTAGGTCATGAGTAATAGGACTCTCTCTATGGTGGAAGCCAGCCATAATGTTATGTGCTTGGGCATGGTCTATCCAAATGGGGACTTGTCTTCGCCCTGAAGGATCACGAAGTAGCACAATTGGCATTTTTTTTGATGCATCTAAGGCGAGACCGGCAATGCTCATCTCGACCACGGGTTCCTCCTCCTTTTTCTTTGATTATGACTAATGAAAGTTGTGGAGGCTTAATTTAATGTTTACAGGGCTAATTCAGACTATTGGGAAGATTCAACGCCAAGGCAATGGTCTTGAGGTTCAAGTTCGTGAAGGTTTCCCCTCTCTAAAGATTGGAGATAGTATCGCTGTAGATGGTGTTTGCTTGACAGCCTCAGTTTTAACAAAAGCTGGTTTTCTTGCAGATGTTAGTGAAGAGACATTCAGTAGGACGACGTTGGGAGAAAAAGCGAATCAGCATGGTTTGGTTAATCTAGAACCAGCACTCCGCTTGTCTGATCGATTAGGAGGTCACTTGGTTGGCGGACACGTTGACGGCCTTGGCGAAATCGTTGAGGTTAAATCAATGCAAAATTCTTGGCATCTTGAAACTAGGTTGTATGAACCTGATTTTGGTAAATATATTTGTAAAAAAGGAAGTATTGCTTTAAATGGAATCAGCTTGACGATAGCCGGCAGCTCATATGAAGGCGATCTTTTTTGGATGTCTGTAATTCCTCATACTTGGGAAGCGACCACTTTGAAATACCTTAAGGCCGGAGAAAAAGTAAATCTTGAGTTTGACTTAATGGCTAAATATGCAGAAAGTTTAATGATAAAAAATACTCAAAATGTTAAAGAACTAATGAACTCTAAAAATGAAACTATTACTGAAGAATGGCTGAATAAACAAGGCTGGTATTGATAACCAAACTGCTTTTAAATTAAGTTCCCCTTGAAATTTGTAGTCAAGTACTCAAAGAAAAAGTAAAGGTCAGTTGGTGAGTTCAAATGACCTTAGTCTTTTTCCCCTTCTAAGGGTATTAGTGAGATGGCTTTGGAATCTCGTTTTAGTTCAATGCGGAACTCTTGGCCAGGCTCTAGGCCAAGTTTACGGGTATAAGCATGCCCAATAAGCAAATTTCCATTCCCGTGAACGCATGTCCGGAATTCTGCTTGCCTGCCACGAGAAGAGCGACCTCCTGGCCTGCCTGTACTAGAGCGAAGTTTGTATCCTTTTGCTTCCACAAGGGCTTTATAGAAGCTTTTGCGCAAGACCCTTCCACTAGGCCCTACGTAACCACATCCTTTAGCAATTTCATCCTCTGGACGATTGCTGAGTGACCTGGCTTTGTCAAGAAGTTCTTTTCCTACCAGCATATCGCGGTATTAATTGAATGAATTCTGACTTGTAAGTTCAACGCTGGCAAGGGATTGTTCCATTTTTTCTATTGGCCACAAAATATTCAACTTAAAGGAGGTAAAGGATGATGAATAAAATTACCCATATCCCATCGACGAAATGCCAGTACAGCTCTGCAGCTTCTAATGGAAAACGGTTCTCATTTGTTATGCGCCCGCCTGGAGATCGTGCTTGCCACCAAACAATTAAAATCATTAATGTGCCAAGAGTTACATGTAGTCCATGAAAGCCTGTTAAGGCATAAAAAGTGCTCGCGTAGAGATTGTCTGTTAATCCAAAAGGAAGTGTGAAATATTCGAACATTTGACTAATGAGGAAGGCCAGACCTAGCCCGGCCGTGATTATTAGCCACTGCTGACATAACTTTGAATTTTTTTGATGTAGAGCTTTTCCAGCACGGTGAAAAGTTGCACTACTGACTAGCAGCAAAATTGTGTTCAAGGTTGGCAAAGGAAGCTCTAATTCATAAATTGCATCGGGGAGTAAAGGATTGACGGCTTTAAAAGTTAAATATGCTGCGAAAAAACCTGCAAAGGTCATTCCATCCGCAATTAAAAAGCCTATTAATCCAAATAATCGATGGTCACCATGCTCTTCAGGCTGGGGTTGTTCTAATTCAGATTTTTTTTCGACAGAAGATGAAATAGTCATTTTTTTTGCATTGTTTTTTCAAAGTCATTGGACTGATCTGTTACTTCAGAATGTTGTTGATCTTCTTTTTTGCCATAGCCATAAGGCTCGACTACGAGAGGAGCTTCTCCATCCCAGTTCTCAACAGGAGGAGGAGAGCTTGTCAGCCATTCGGGTGTAAGTGCTTCCCACGGATTGTCACCTGCTTTGGGACCTTTAAACGCACTGCTAATAACATTCCATAGAAATGGCAATGTACTTATAGCCATAAGCAGTGCTCCTACGCTACTTAATTGATTTACAAACGCAAATTGAGGGTCATATTCAGCGACACGTCTAGGCATTCCATTTAGGCCTAACCAGTGTTGAGGAGCAAAACAAAGGTTGAAGCCAATAAATGTAATGACGAAGTGAATTCTTCCAAGAGTCTCATCCAACATTCTTCCTGTGAATTTGGGATACCAGTGGTAGATTGAGGAGAATATTACAAATACCGAGCCGCCATAGACAATGTAGTGAAAATGGGCAACTACGAAGTAGGTATCATGTACATGAATATCAAAAGGCACTTGAGCAAGAGCTACTCCTGTTATTCCACCTAAGACAAAGTTAATTATAAAACCACAGGAAAATAGTACAGCAGAGTTTAAGGATATTTTCCCTCCCCATAATGTTGCGACCCAATTGAAGAATTTGATTCCAGTTGGTACAGCAATGAAGGATGTGGCAATAGTAAAAAATAGTCTCATCCATGGCGGCGTACCGCTTGTAAACATGTGGTGAGCCCAAACAACAAGGCCTAGGACAACGATGGCCATAATTGAGTAAACCATAGTTGTGTATCCAAATAATGGTTTTCTGCAATGAACGGGAAGCACTTCACTTACCAACCCAAATGCTGGTAATACCATTATGTATACGGCTGGATGTGAGTAGAACCAGAAAAGATGTTGGTAGACAATTACATTGCCACCAAGAGTTGGATTAAAAAATCCAGTATGGGCAACTATATCGAAGCTTAAAAGTATTAATGTTCCAGCTAAGACAGGAGTAGATAGTACAACAAGAATGCTAGTACCAAGCATCGCCCAACAATACATTGGGAGTTGCATTAACTTTAGATTTGGTCTGCGTAATTTTAGTATGGTTGCTATAAAATTAATTCCTCCAAAAATAGAACTTCCTCCAAGAAGTAGAACACTTAGTATCCAAATTATTTGACCTGCAGCAGGAGTGGTAATGCTTAAAGGGGGGTAGGCAGTCCATCCAGATTCGGCCGCACCAGTAATGAAATAACTGCTTATTAGCATTAGGCCTGCAGGGGGAATTAGCCAAAATGCCACCGCATTTAAGCGAGGGAATGCCATGTCCCTTGCTCCTACATAAAAGGGTATTAGATAGTTACCAAATGCCCCATTAACTACTGGAACTATCCATAAAAATATCATTATTGTTCCATGAAGTGTTAAGACTTGGTTGTATATATCTCTGGGCATAAAGTCTGAAACTGGACTAGTTAGCTCTATTCGAATTGCGCTAGCAAGTGCACCTCCAATTAAGTAAAAAAGAAAACCACAAACCAAATATTGTATTCCTATTACTTTGTGATCAAGACTAAAGCTAAAATATTTAAGCCAACCTTTTGGCTGAAGACTTTTTGGTTCTTGGTTGTTTGGTGTTGAACTTACAATAGTCATGACTGTAAAGGAGTTTCCTCTTCTTTGGCATTTTGTTTGAACCAAGCTTCATATGAATCGGGATCTTCGACTACTACAGTTGATCTCATTCCACCATGATAGGGACCGCATAGTTCAGCACAAATAATGGGATATCTTCCTGGCTTTGTTGGCGTGAAGTTTAAGATTGTTGTCTGACCTGGTATTACATCTTGTTTAAGTCTGAACTCTGGGACCCAAAAAGCATGAATTACGTCTTTGGAGATCATTTTCATCGTTACCGGTTGACCCGATGGAACATGAAGCTCGCCTGAAATAATGTCACCTTTTGGATAATGAAAAAGAAAAGCAAATTGCATTGCGGTTACTTCTACTGGAAGAGGAGAAATAGTTTTGTCTGAACTATTAGTAAATGATGTTTCTTTAGAACCAATACCCCCCCAAATTTTCTGCTCAACTTCTATTGATTTCTCATTGTGTCCTCCATGGGATAGAGGTTGCATCCCCCCCATTCGCTCGTAAATATCATAGCTATATAGCCCTACAAACAAAACTACTACGGCTGGCACAGCTGTCCATAAAATTTCTAAAGGTAGATTTCCTTCTAATGCAATCCCATCACCAGAATCTCCAGGGCGTCTACGAAATTTAATTAAGCTAAAAACAACCAGTCCAAGCATTCCTACGAAAAGGATGATCCCAATCGTGAATAAAACCTTGAAAAGTTCGTCATAGATAGGTGCGTTGGTGCTTGCATCAATAGGAAGGGGATTGAGGTTTTGTCCGCTCCAAACCCCCCCTGCTATAAGCCCAAGTCCAAGCAAGAAAATATAAATAGCTGATCTATTGAACAATTAATCAACGCATTTACATAATCCAGGTTATTGAGAACAGCTGCCTTAATTATTGAGGGATTATTAAGGCAGTGGGTGATTTGATTGAAAGGCTTATGCAGACTGGGTTTTGCCTGTCTTTATGCCAACTTAAGATTTCGCTTCTGTCAGGAATGGGAGATTTTGAGACCTCAATTGGTGTTGTAGAGGTCCATACAACGTGACGTGTAGAGACTAATCGCTACGTTTCAAAAAAGCTCTCTACTCAGCAAGGCTCTGATTTGATCAATTGAAGGCCCCTTCTTTAGTCCCTATTCGTTGGCGAATGGCCCAACTTGCTTCACACCTTGTAGTGGCTCTAATAGCTCTCGTGGTGATTGGGGGGGCTACTCGCGTTATGGAGGCAGGGTTGGCTTGCCCTGACTGGCCTCTTTGCTATGGGTCTTTTTTTCCTGGGAATCAGATGAATGTCCAGGTTTTTTTAGAGTGGCTGCACCGTCTTGATGCTTTTTTAGTAGGGACTGCTCTTTTGGCGCAACTTTGGATATCAATTGTTTGGCACAATCATTTGCCAAATTGGTTCCCATGGGCTTGTGCCAGCCTCTTGCTTTTAGTCGCCATTCAAGGAGGTCTTGGCGCAATGACAGTTCTTCAGCTGCTACCTACTACTGTGGTCACTGCTCATTTAGCTGTCGCATTAGTTTTAGTTGCAGTTATGAGTGGATTGACTCAGATCTTGTTATCACCTAGTTCATTTGCTGATGTACCTATTTGGTGGAGAATGATGGGTGGGGTTGCTTTGCTCTCTGTATTTGCGCAGAGTTTAATCGGTGCTCGTATGGCGACATCATGGGGTGCCCAAAGATGTCTTTTGCAGCTTCAAGATTGTCAATTGCTTGACTTTCATCGCGGTTTTGCTGGAATCGCATCGATTTTGATTTTGGTTTTTATTGTTACTTCGATTGTTTTTGGAGGTTGGCCACGTAGCCAATGGCCTTTCTTTGCAGCTATTTCTGGGTTAGTTTTTGGGCAGATAACTCTTGGCTTGATATCTGTCAAATTGGACCTTTCTCAACCATTTTTGACTATTGGACACCAGTTGTTGGCTGTTCTTCTAGTTGCTTTTTTAGCGGCTCTTACTTTTAAGTCCCCAGTGACTTTTGTTCAATATCATCCGACTTCAACTCTAAATCTTTTTTGAACTCAACTCATGGTTAGCTCAACACCAGAGACACTAATTACAGGAATTCCTCTTTCTAGGGAAGAGGTTGTTCCTTCTCGCAAAGTGGTTAAGCTTCCACCTTGGTTAGAGGTTGCAAAGCCGCGCTTAATCCCCCTTTTGCTAGCAACTACTTTGGGGGGGATGGCTTTGACTGAAGGCTGGCCAGTTCCTTCTCTGAGATTAATTTGCACTTTAGTTGGAGGATCTCTTGCGGCGGCGGCGGCGGCTGTTCTTAATTGCCTCTGGGAAAAGGATCTAGATGGACGAATGAAGAGAACAAGTCATCGTGCTTTACCATCTGGCCGAATATCTACTAAGGCTGCTTTTCTCGGAGCAATCTTTTGTACTTTAGTTGCTTCGGGTTTGTTGATTGGTGGAGTTAATTGCTTGGCAGCAAGTTTGGCTTTGATGGGTTTGTGTAGTTATGTGGTTTTATATACTGCAATTTTAAAGCCAAGAACTTCTTTAAATATCGTTATTGGTGGAATCGCTGGAGCTATTCCACCTTTAGTAGGTGCTGCTGCAGCTACTGGGTCTATTGGATTGGGTGGTTGGTGGCTTTTTACTTTGATAATGATATGGACACCTGCACACTTTTGGGCGCTAGCGCTTCTACTTAAAGACGACTACAAAGCTGTCGGGATCCCAATGCTTCCAGTAATTAAAGGGCCAGTAGTTACTGCAAATGCAATTAAAAGGTATAGCTTGGCAACAGTTATATTAAGTGGTTTTGGAGTCTGGGCCCTTCCTGAAGGAGGGTTGCTTTATGGGATTTTGGTCCTGCCATTTAATGCAAGGCTTCTCCAAATGGTTAGGCGACTAGTTGATAGCCCTGAAGATTCTGGACTCGCCAAGGGGATTTTTCGATGGTCCATTTTTTATATGTTTGGAATCTGTGGCTTGCTTGTAATGAGTAGGTCAATAATGGCCGTTGAATTTGACGCTCAGGCCACTACCCTTTTCAGCCATATGGCTGAAAACTTTTCATCTTTCTAGATATCCAAAGATTTAATCTGAGCCTATTTAAATATTCTACTTACTTTGCCCATTAGATTTGCCAAAATATTTAGCAGGACCTTTTTTTATTGATGTCTGTTATTGAGCTTCAAAACTTAGAAAAGTCTTACGGGAACATTAAGGCTTTGAATGGGTTGAACCTTAATGTTCCCAGTGGGAGTTTATATGCATTACTTGGCCCTAATGGTGCTGGAAAGACGACAACCATAAGGATCCTTTGTACGTTATTAGCTCCTGACTCTGGAAGTGTACGAGTGGCTGGGTTGAATGCATTAACTCATCCAAGAGAAGTTCGTAAGGAAATAGGATATGTAGCTCAGGAAGTTTCAATTGATAAGATCCTTACTGGGCGTGAGCTCCTTGAGCTGCAAGCCGATCTCTATCACTTGCCATTAGAGATAAGCAAGTCAAGAATCCAGGAATTGATTGAATGTTTAGAGATGAATAGCTGGATTGACCGTAGAAGTGGGTCTTTTTCTGGAGGAATGCGAAGGAGGTTAGATCTTGCAACAGGTTTGCTACATCATCCTCAAATTCTGATTTTGGATGAACCCACGGTTGGTTTAGATATAGAAAGTAGAGCAGCAATATGGCAGTTATTAATTGAGTTAAAACAGAAGGGTACTACTATTTTGCTTAGTAGCCATTATCTTGAGGAAGTAGATGCTCTTGCTGATCAGATAGCAATAGTTGATGAGGGTATGGTAATTGCTGAAGGAGCTCCGCATAAGCTTAAGCAGCAGTTAGGTGGTGACCGTGTGACTTTGAGAGTTCGTGAATTTAGCGATGAAAATGAGTCTTTCCAAGTAAAACAATTGCTTGAGAATATAGAAGGTGTTAGTCAGGTTGTAGTTAACCGCGCACAAGGTTTCTCTTTGAATCTTGTTGTTGATAATGAGATGGCTTTGCAGCGGTTAGAAGGCAGATTAGATGATTCTGATTTTCAGATTTTTGCAATGTCTAAAAGTCGTCCAAGCTTGGATGATGTTTATTTGCAGGCAACAGGTAGAACTCTAATGGATGCTGAATTGGCAACTGCTGGGAAGAGAGATCTAAAGCTTGAGAATAAAAATTCAATGAGGTAAAAGTTAACTCTCTAAATGTTTTTGTCTCAACATTACTTTCTTATTGAACATGTCTAGTCAGCCTTCTGTTACCAACACTTCTACTTTATCCTCTGGAGCGATTTCGGAATTAAGGCAGGAAACACTTGCTCTTACTAAACGGCTTTTCTTGCAACTGCTTCGGCGACCCTCGACTTTGATTGCCGGGATCCTCCAACCGCTTATTTGGCTCGTGTTTTTTGGGGCCTTATTTGCTAATGCCCCAGATGCTTTGTTGCCAGGTGGAATTAGCTATGGAAGATTCTTGGGTGCAGGAGTGATTGTATTTACTGCCTTTAGTGGAGCACTCAATGCAGGCTTGCCAGTTATGTTTGACCGCGAATTTGGTTTTCTTAACCGTCTTTTGGTTGCGCCCTTACGAAGTCGTAGCTCGATAGTTCTTGCTTCGGTTATCTATATAACAGCGATAAGTTTAATCCAGAGTTTTGCAATTATGGCCACTGCCTTCCTGTTGGGGTATGGATGGCCAGGGGCGGTAGGGTTCCTTGTTGTTATAGGGACACTTTTATTATTAGTTTTTGCAGTTACTGCATTAAGTCTTGGTTTGGCATTTGCGTTGCCAGGACATATTGAACTTATAGCCGTCATCTTTGTTGTCAACTTGCCATTGTTATTTGCCAGTACGGCATTGGCTCCAATTTCTTTCATGCCTAATTGGTTGGGCTGGCTAGCGACGCTAAATCCCCTTACCTTTGCTATAGAGCCCATCCGTGCTGCTTATGCAGGTCCGTTGGATCTTCAACATGTTCTCCTTCATGCTCCTTATGGAGATGTGAATGGTTATGCATGCCTAAGTGTGCTGATGCTGCTTGCTATAGGGCTTTTCTTTTTGATCGCCCCCTTACTGAACCGCAAACTTTCTTGATCCCGTGAAAGAAACTCTCTCCACTTTTTCTTTTCATAGACAAACTCATCTTCGCAACCAAATCATTCAGGCTTCAAAATTAAATGAAGAAAGTCTTCTGTTGACTCTTCAATCCCAATGGGTTCATAGATTTGGAATTGAGTCATTGCCAGTCTTGCCTCATTCGCAAGTCTCCTTGGGAGAAGATTGTTTAAGTAAACACTTTGATCAAACAATGCTTTCTGATGATCAATGCTTGAAGGATGAAGCTTGGCTAAATCATGAAGATGGGTTGGCCGAAGTCAAGCCTTGTAAGGACTCTATTGGTGAAGTCTCTTCGAAAGCGATTGATGGCGACTATGACTACCTGAATGAAGTTGATAATCTTTTAGAAGACGAAGTAAACGAAGTTGATTTAGTCGCTAATAACAATCCTAATAAGATTCAGCCTTTAAACAGACCAGTAATACCACCACCACCACCAACTCTGAAGCATTTGCGTAGATGGCTGCCTGGTGTTGTAGGCAATCAACCTAAAGCATCTTAATAGAATTTTCTTGGTTTTATTAGCTTATGGAATAAACAATCCCTTCGAAAAAAGTACTTATTAATTATGTAAAAATGGTCAAAAAATTGTTTAGCTTAGTTGACCATTCAAAGTATGTGTTTAGGAGTTAGAGCAGTTGATCATTAGGTGATTACATCATGCCAGGCATGCCCATACCACCCATGCCACCCATGCCAGGCATACCCATGCCACCCATGCCACCCATGCCACCCATGCCACCCATGGGGTCACCACCTTCTCCTCCAGGACTGGCAGGAGGTTCTGGTTTATCTGCTATCACTACTTCAGTAGTAATCAGTAAGGAAGCAATAGAAACAGCATCCTGTATAGCAAGCCTCACTACTTTTGAGGCGTCAACGATTCCAGCAGATAGTAAGTCTTCATATTTACCTGTGATTGCATTAAAGCCTTTCCCTAGCCTTTCGATTTCAGAGACAACTACATCGCCATTCATCCCAGCATTAATTGCTATTTGTTTTGTAGGTTCAGACAATGCTTTTTGGACAATCTCTACTCCAGTCTTTTGATCCCCTTCTAAGTGTTTTGATAACTCAGATAGATTCTTGCTTAGCTTGAGCAAAGTAGAACCGCCGCCAGCAACAATTCCTTCTTCGACGGCGGCTCGTGTTGCGTTTAAGGCATCTTCGATTCTAAGTTTCCGATTCTTTAATTCGGTTTCAGTAGGAGCACCTACTTTGATGACTGCGACACCACCAGCAAGTTTTGCTATTCGTTCATTAAGCTTATCCTTGTCATATTCAGACTCAGTTTCACTAAGTTCACGTTTTATAGAGGCGACTCTGTTTGCGACAGCATCTTTCTGGTCTTCATTAGCAACAATGGTTGTTGAGTCTTTGCTAATAGTTACTCGTCTTGCTTTGCCTAGGTCTTCTAGTGAAACCTTCTCGAGGGTCATTGCTTTATCTTCGCTTATTAATGTGCCTCCAGTAAGCACTGCAATGTCTGCTAAGGCAGCTTTCCGACGCTCCCCAAATGATGGCGCCCTTACTGCAGCAACTTGAAGTACACCTCGATTTTTATTGACAACCAAAGTAGCCAATGCTTCCCCTTCGACTTCTTCAGCAAGAATTACTAAGGGAGAACTGTTTTTCTGAATACTTTCTAGTATTGGAACTAGGTCGGAAACGCTACTGATTTTTTGATCGGTAATTAGTAGTAAGGCATTCTCAAATTCACAAATCTGCCTTTCCCCATCGGTTACGAAATAAGGGGAACTATATCCACGGTCAAATGCCATGCCTTCTGTTACTTCCAATTCTGTTGCTAGTGACTTTGACTCTTCAACAGTAATGACGCCATCAACACTGACCTTCTTCATTGCTTCAGCTACCATTTCTCCTATTTCTTGGTCGCCTCCCGCACTAACACTTGCAACCTGCAAAATCTCATTTCCGCTAACTTTTTTACTGTTCTTTTCAAGTCCTTTTACTACTTCAGCTGCTGCTTTTTCCATTCCTCTACGCAGCTCTATAGGGCTGGCACCTGCAGCGGCATTTTTTAGCCCCTCATGAACCATTACTTGAGCTAGGACTGTGGCGGTTGTAGTTCCATCCCCTGCTTTGTCTTTGGTCTTGGATGCAACTTGCTCAATTAATTTTGCACCAAGATTTTCGAAGGGATCTTCAAGCTCAATTTCTCTAGCAATGGTCACTCCATCATTAACGATATCTGGAGAGCCAAACTTTTTTTCTAAAACCACATTTCGACCACGAGGTCCAATCGTAACTTTCACCGCATTGGCCAGGGCATTTACGCCGCTTTCGAGTGCATTGCGGGAATCGTCTGAAAAACTTAGTAATTTGGCCATGGTTAACTGATACCTTGATCAATTTCCCATAGCAAGCAGGGTGTTTGGGAGGGGAACTAAGTGGGGAAAGCCGAATTCTTTCTAATTTGTTAGTAATAGGTTTTGTTTAAGCCAGGTATGGTCAAACTATGAACGACTCAGGGACATTGTTTTTTGTGTTGATGGCCGGCATGGCCGGAATAATGACCTTGGTGTATTTTCCTTTAAGGATATTTTTGACTGCGACTGCTAGAAGTAGGCGCTTGAGATTGCTTCAGCGTATTAGAAGACTTCGTGATGAATTAGGTCAACCTATTAAATCTTAAGTGACTTTGGTAATCAAATAAATATGCTTTATTTTATTGGGTTTGAGTAAAGGCTTATGGCAAAAAAAACAAAATCTAAGAAATCAAAGGCTAAGAAAGTTGTTAAGATTAAACAGTCTAATGAACTTCTTGGTCAAAAGTTTGCACTCCTTTTGTTTGGCATTGGGCCAATCTTAATTGTAGGTTGGTTTCTTTTCTCTAAAGGATTTTTTGATTCACCTTGACTCTATAAGATTTTACTCTAGTCCCTAATAATAGAATTCAGAAGTTTAATAAGTCTATCTATTTATCTAAATTTTGATTTAAACATGGCATTTGGATCAAAGTTTAGATAAATCTCTTGTTAACTCATAACCATTCCACCATCCACTTGAAGGACTTGCCCTGTTATATAAGCAGCAGCAGGGTCTGCTGCTAAGAATTTAACAGTACCTGCTATGTCTTCAGGCTTGCCAAATGTCCCCAAGGGTATGGAAGCAAGGATTGGCTCTGCTTCAAGATCTTTTGTCATGTCAGTTTCAATAAAACCAGGCGCAACTGCATTTACGGTGATGCCTCTACTGGCAAATTCCTTTGCGGCACTTCTGGTCAAGCCAATTACACCAGCTTTTGAAGCTGCGTAATTAGCTTGACCAGCATTACCCATTAGTCCAACAACAGATGTGATATTTATGATTCTTCCTTTCTTTTGTTTTATCATTGGTCTGGATACAGCACGTGTACATAGAAAAACACCAGTGAGATTGAGATTGATAACTGATTGCCAATCTTCGGTTTTCATTCTCATTAAAAGACCATCTTTTGTTATACCTGCATTATTTATTAGGACATCAACTTTTCCACTTTGGTTGAGGACTTCTTTGATTAGTTGATCAACTGATCCCTCATTAGAGACATCTGCCTTTATCTTATAAGCTTTGCCACCATTGGCTTTTATTTGCTGTATAACCTCTTCAGCTTTTTCAAAAGAACTTGAGTAATTTAATACAACTTCCGCGCCTGATTCTGCAAGCGCTAGTGCTACAGCTTTCCCAATCCCCCTGCTGCCACCGGTAACAAGAGCAGTTTGGCCATCAAGGAGAAGGTTAGTCATTTTTAGGTGTGTTTTTAGAGATGCTAAGGAAAAAGCTGTACATTTCTCAACTGCTTATGCTCCCATAAGTTTCTATTGCTTCTCCTAGCAATCGTCTTAGGTAAGAAAGTTGATCCTTGCTACCTAAAGCTACAAGCAATTGGCCAGGTGAAAGTTCTATCTCACCACCAGGATTTGTAATGAGATCTGATCCGTCTCGTATTGCCAGTACCATCGCGCCACTTTTGCGACCTAATTCAAGACCAGAAAGGCTCCTGTCCTTAAGTCTTTGGAACTTATTGAGATCTTTCGTCAGTCTCAGCTCCTCAATCTCACAGTTTGAACCAGCTAATAGATCCATGAAATCGACGGCTAGTGGCCGAAGTGCTGTCGAAGCCATGGTCCTCCCTGCAGCTATGTATGGGCTTACAACGGCAGTCGCACCAGCTAACTTGAGCTTGTAAGCAGCTTCTTCACTTTCAGCCCTAGCAATAAGACGACAATCAGGTCGAAGGCTTTTTGCACTTAAAACAACATAGAGATTAGCTGCATTGCTAGGCAATGCAGCTACAAGACTTTGGCATTGGTTTAAACCTGCCATTAGCAAAGATTCATCTAATGTGGCATCTGCTAAAAGGACTTTTAGCCCTTTTGCTTCTGCAGATGCTTTCCTAGAAGGCTCATTCTCTATAACAAGTATTTCAACACCTTCTTTTAGAAGCTGTTCTCCTATTTCTTGGCCGATGCGACCATATCCACAAATGATTACGTGATTTTGCATACGCCGCATTCTTCGGCGAAACCTAAGTTCCCTTACTTGATGAAAATAGCCAGATTCTGCCAGCAATAGGGCACGTTTTATTGTTATTTGAACAACTACTAACCCACCTCCGATTATTAAAACAGTAACAATCCTTCCTCCGTAAGTAAGTGGTTCGATATCTCCAAAACCTAATGTGCTAATAGTCAAAAGGACCATCCAAAGGCATTCACTAAATTCCCATCCCTCGGTCAGGCCGTATCCAATCGCACCCAGAATGATCAAGCTTGTTAAAGCAACTAAAGGTCCTAGCCAAGGCTTTGTAAACCTGCTCAGCTTTATTGATCTCAGGCTCTCAAGATGTTTCTTTGGTTGCTTGGTTATCATTTAAGACTCCACTAAAGCTTTGGAAATATATTTATGGCTTGAATGTGATTTAGATCGTATTTGCATATAAGTAAGGATAGACATTGATTGACTTTAAAAGCTATTTGGACTGATTTTATGGACAATGTATAGAAGAACAGTTTGGGAGGGTTCCTTTTGCATCTTTTAATCGCTGCAGCTGGAAGTGGAAGTCGTATGGGCGCAACTAAAAACAAGTTGCTTTTGCCTTTGGCAGGCAGGCCTGTTTTAGCTTGGACTTTGGAATCTGCTTTAGCTGCAGATTCAATTGGCTGGATAGGGATAGTGGGTCAACCAATTGATAAGAATGAGATAATGAAAATTGTGAATAAACGCCAAAAGGCAGTTGTTTGGATTGATGGAGGTAGTACAAGACAAGAGTCAGTAAATAGGGGTCTGACAGCATTGCCATTAGATGCTGACTATGTACTTATTCACGATGGAGCTCGTTGCTTAGTTGAACCAGAGCTGTTTAATCGTTGTTCAGATTTATTGCTAGGTGGTGAAGCCGTTATAGCTGCTTCACCTGTTACAGACACCATTAAAAAGGTAGATGAAAATGGATTTATCATTAATACACCTGACAGATCAGAGCTCTGGGGTGCGCAAACACCTCAAGGTTTTTCAGTATCAGAATTAAAGAAAGGTCATGCTTTAGCCATTAAGCAAGGTTTGACTGTTACTGACGATGCATCTTTATATGAAAAACTTGGATGGCCCGTAAAGGTGATAAATTCAGGGCCTTCCAATATCAAAGTAACAACCCCATTTGATTTGATTGTTGCAGAAGCAATCATTGCTGAAAGGAATGGACAGTAAGGATCCCTTTGTTCCCATCGATTGTTGCTTTTGCTCCAATAGGCAATGCGGCATTTCCATGCAAATGTCCAACTGGAAGATTCCCAATTATTGGTATACCTAGGTCTTTGGTTCTTTCTATTAGCACTTCATTTACTTGAAATGTTTCATTCAGAGGAACATTTTTGTCATTCTTGCAGTCTCTGAAGTTCCCAAAACCTAATCCAGCTAGTTCTTTTAATTTTCCCGTTAGTCGCCATTGGGTAAGCATGCGGTCAATTCGATAAGGAGCTTCATTAACATCTTCAAGGATTAAAATTACTCCTTTTAAATCAGGCATGTATTTTGTACCTAATAGGTGAGTACTCACTGTTAGGTTTGCAACCAGTAAGCGACCTTCGGAGAGTCCAGGTGCCCATGGCTCGCCATTCAAGTCTTCCAGCTGTTCCCCAAAAAGTAGTGCTCGTAAGCGTTCCCTGCTCCAATTAGGCTCGCCGGACAGTGTGTTAACTAGTGGGCCATGTATACCACCTCCAAAGCCCGCTGAAGCTCTGGCGAAAAGGAGTGAAGTTATGTCTGAGAACCCTAATAGCCAACCTGACTGCCATTTTTGAGGCATTTCAAGTAAACGAGCTGCCCCCCATCCGCCGCGGGCAAATGCGATCAAAGGTGTAGTTCTCTTTGGGTATAGTTCTCTATATCGAACACTATCTTTCCCGGCTAGATATCCCCAATTCCTATCAGTAATATTGTTGTTTTTGCATACTAAACCCCAGTCTCTAAAGATATCTATTCCTTCTAACAATTTTTCATTGCATTTGACCAGTGAACTCACTGCTATGGTCATTACTTCGTCTCCAGCCTTTAGAGGTTTTGGAATGGAATTGGGATTTATATGAAGCATATTAATTGGTTCGACTGATGATTAGCCCAAGTAACAAGAGGGCTCCTAGTAGAACTTGACTTTTGAAATGTTTTGCTGATTTTGTTATAGGATTTCCAGAGTTTTTTATGAGGAAACATTCACGTTGCATGCCTATACTTGATATAAACCAAATAGGCCAAAATAAGAAGCTTGATTCTGTTTTTAATGCTGCAATTCCAAGGAATATGCATGCAAGTGCATAACATATTGATACTGCTTTAAGCACATTATCTTTAAGACTAATTACACTACTTTTTAGACCGAGTTTTTTGTCATCACTGCTATCTGCCATTGCATAAATAGTGTCAAAGCCAAATGTCCAAAGACAAGTTGCAACCCAACAAAGAATTAATGGAAATGAGATTTGTAATTTTGATTCACTAGCGGCCCAAGGAATGAGTACAGAAAAGCCCCAGCAGATTGAAAGTATTACTTGAGGGAAAGGGAACCATCTTTTTGTTGTTGGATACAACAAGATTGGTGGCAATGCAAATAGAGCAAGAATGAGGCAAATCCCCCTGCTTTCTTCTGGTAATAAGCCAATTATTAGAAGGCTTAAGAAGAGCATTAAAAAAAGTAAGGTTAAAGCAGTTTTTTGATTGACAGATTCATTGGCTAAGGGACGGTTTTTAGTCCTTTCAACTTCTTTATCAAACTTCATATCCCATAAATCATTAGCAATACACCCTGCTCCGCTGACGAATAGGCCCCCACAAATTATTAATAATATTAGGCTTTTCTCTGGCGGTGCATTTGGCGTCAAATAAAGAGACCATCCTGCTGGTATCAATAGTATTAACCGCCCACTTGGTTTGTTCCAGCGAAGTAGCGCTATCAAGTTGAGAAGTGTTCGGGTTTTAAGAATATTTTCCAATTTAAAACTTTAGCTTCTCTCCAGTCTGCAACATCTAATGCGAAAGTGTTTAGGCAAGGCTCTAGTCCATCTATGTCAGTTTCTGAGCCAATGAATGTTTCGGGACGAGGAGATGCTCTCTTGTCTAAAGAGATTCCTCCCCAAAATAAGCCATTGCATTTAGGAGCAATTGATATTGGGACTAACTCAACACATCTTCTGATTGTTTTGATAGAGCCGGCTTTGAAAACATTTAGTATTCAACTCGCTGAGAAAGCTACTACTCGACTAGGTGAAGGAGATTTTGAATCTGAAAATCTTACAGACCTGGCAATGCAGAGAGTTATACAAGTACTGAGTCGTTTTAAAGACTTAGCAAATAGTTATGAGGTTGATGAGCTTGTTGTTGCAGCTACAAGTGCTGTTAGGGAGGCGCCAAATGGAAAGTATTTTTTGGCAAAAATCAAGGAGGAAGTTGGTCTTGATGTTGACTTGGTAACTGGTGCTGAAGAAGCGAGATTGATTTATTTAGGTGTTCTATCTGGCATGTCTTTTGGAGACCGCTCTCATCTTTTGGTCGATATAGGAGGTGGGTCTACAGAACTGATACTTGCAGATGGTCAGGATGCTAAGGCCCTTACAAGTACCAAGGTGGGAGCAGTTCGCTTGTATCGGGATTTAGTCAAGGAAGACCCAATCCCTCCAAAAAGAAGAGCGTTTCTAATGAGTTTCATCCAGGGATCCTTGGAACCTGCTGTAGATAAGATTCTAAGTCGAATAAATGAAGACGAAAACCCTGTATTAGTGGCGACAAGTGGGACTGCTATGGCTTTGGGTGCGTTGATAGCAGCTGAGGAATCTCCTACTGTTTCGCGACTCCATGGCTATGGCTTTACTAAAAAGCAACTTGATCATTTGGTTGAGGATTTAGCTGTGCTTACTCCACAGCAGAGACGAAAACTTGGGTCTATAAATGAACGACGATCAGACATAATTGTGCCAGGAGCTTTAATTCTTCAAGTGGTCATGAAGATGCTTAAAACTGAAAATTTGGTTTTAAGTGAAAGAGCTTTGCGAGAAGGTTTGGTTGTTGATTGGATGCTTAGGCATGGTCTTTTGGAGGATCGTTTGGTTGTTCAGGGAAGTATTCGAAGACGAACTGTTCTTCATCAGGTAAGACGCTTTTCAGTTGATTTTTCACGTGCTGAAAGAGTTGCTAAATATGCGCTTCAATTTTTTGACAGTACATATGGCGTATTGCATTTCCAAAATGATCTTGGTCGTGAATTGCTTTGGGCAGCAGCAATGCTTCATGCCTGTGGTATTCATATAAATATTAGTAGTTATCATAAACATTCCTGGTATTTAATTAGGCATGGAGACTTGCTTGGGTATTCCCAGTCTGAACATCTAATTGTTGCAGCAATTGCGAGATATCATCGAAAGAGTCTTCCTAAAAAGAGACATGAATCTTGGCAATTGCTGACTAATGATAGTCAACGTGAAATTGTTTTGGAGATGGCTCTATTGCTTAGGCTTGCAGTCGCATTAAACCTCCGTCCCAAAAATGCTATAGCTTCTATTGATGTAAGGACAGATGACTCTGAAATTATTTGTGAGCTGATACCGGAAAGCTTAAATAAGGATGTAAGTCTAGAATTGTGGAACCTTAAGAAGATTAATCCAATTGTCAAACAACTTAAGGGAATTGAGTTAGTATTTAAGTCTAGGAATTGAAGAATTAAATTGCATTTTATCTTCCCGAAGATTTTAATTTATACCATGTTAAGCTGCTCATTTTATTAAGCTTTTTAGCCTGGCCATTTGAACTCTTTACTAATATCAGATTAGGCTTTTCTGCATAGATCTCTTTGATCTGATTGGGAGGGTAACTTAGAGGCTTTCTTATTATACCTTCAAATAAAGTTAATCCACTTATGCTTATCACCTTTACTTTGCTAGGTTTAATGCTGCTTAAAAATATTAATGATTGCTCGGGTGTGTTTTTAGTAATTGATCTGTCGAGATTTGATATATATTTTTGGCCAATAAATGTCAGTAATATTGTTGGAATCGCGATCAGAAGTGACACTCTAAACCTTTGAAAAACCCTATTTTTATTTGAATTTTTGGATGCCCAATCTTTGTTCTCAACTATTTCTCCGTTCACAGGATTGTCTTCTTGAAGAGTTTTGATAAGTAGATCTCCATCAAGTTTTAACTTTTCTGCTACACGACGAATCATGGCTTTAATGTAAACCAACTCAGGTAATAGCTCTTTGTTTCCTTCCTCTAGTGCAATTAATTGCTCTTCTCCTACCTTTAAAATATTTGCTAGCTCTTCTCTTGACATGTTGAGCGCTAACCTGCCTTCCTTTATTAGATCACCAAGGCTTTTAAGATTATTTAGCTCGTGGCCCGAATCCTTTTCAGAACTGTTTGTGTATTTTCTGCGCTTACGTTTCAAGGCTAAAAATCAATTAATTCTAAATTTAGGTACCTTTGAAGATTTTGCAATGTAATTATAATTATTTTATTGGTTTTAGATTTAACTATAATAAATATAAATAAGTCTAGACCTGTCAATAATTTTAGCAGAAACACCTTGGATACTATGACTGAAGTAATTATCTCTTTCGAAAAAGATGTGAGTGGCTAGGGTCGTAAAGTTTTGAACGATTTTCTGTAGAGTTTAGAGCGGGACTGACTATGAATAAAGTTGTTCGAATAAAGCCATTTTCTCTTGATACGGACGATATTTGGTTGAGGGGCACTACTTTTAAAATTTCATCTTCCCAGGTGACTCTGTATCCAATAGCGACAAGTGTTTCTTTGGGATAGTACTTAAGCAACTCCTTTTCTACGTCTTCAATATGTCTTGCGCTTAGATATAAGCAAAGAGTTGCACCGATTGCAGCTAATTTTTCTAGTTTTTCGTTGGAAGGCATTCCAGTTCTTCCTCCTGATCGACTGATGACAATTGTCTGCGTTATGCCTGGAATAGTTAGTTCTGCTTTTAATGCTGAAGCTGTGGCCTGATATGCACTTATTCCTGGGACCACCTCAACGTCTATGCCTTCTTTAGAGAGGCCATTTATTTGTTCTGCAAGAGTGCTATATAGGCAAGGATCTCCATCATGTAATCGAACTACTTTTTTCCCTTTTTTGCAACGGTCTATAAGAACTGTCAGAATTTCTTCCAGGGTTAAAGAGCTTGTACTTATTCGCTCGCAATTTTCAGGGGCAAGGTCTGTGATTGCAGGGCAAATCAAAGAGTCTGTCCATACAAGAACTTCAGCTTCTTTTAGACAATCTATTGCTCTCAATGTAAGCAGGTCTAGAGCACCTGGACCTCCCCCCACGATTGATATTTTCATGGTTGAGAACCCTTATTTAGCCTTTTATTGGTTGTAAATTCTGTTCCAAGACTGTATCTGAAATATAGACAAATTAAGCCTAATATTATAAAAACTAAGCTTATTAATTGTGCAGTTCGGATCCCCCCCTCGCAAAAAGGGGCAACTCCACCAATGCAGAGGGGGTCTATCCTTAAGCCTTCAATCCAAAACCTTCCCATGCTATAAGCAATCATGTAAAAACAAGTTAAAGCTCCAGTTGGCAATCGAATAAATCTACTTTTGCCAAGAGAAAATAAAACTAATAGCAAAATAAATACAGCAACATTCCATATTGACTCGTAAAGAAATGTTGGATGAAAATGTTCATAATTTATAAATTCTTGAGGTCTATAAATATAAGGAATCGATAATTTCCATGGTAGTTCTGTAGGTATGCCAAAGGCCTCATTGTTAAAGAAGTTGCCCCATCGTCCAATTGCTTGACCCAGGCAAACTGATGGTAGCAAGATATCTAAGACCTCTAAAGTTTCTAGTTTTCTTAATCGGCAAAATATCCAAACAGCAAAGGTTCCACTAATCAATGCTCCATGTATTGCGATGCCCCCTTGCCAAATAGCTAAAGCATCTACAGGGTTGTATTTATAATTTTCCCATTCAAATGCAACGTAATAGATTCTTGCACCTATGACTGAGGAAAGGACTAGGATTGGGAGTAAATCATTAATGAAATCATTATTCAAGCCTCTAACTTTTGCTAGGTAGCCTGATAAATAAAGACCAATAAGAACTGATAAAGCAATTAATAATCCATACCAGCGCAAAGTAATTGGACCTAGATTAAATATTACTGGACCTGGCGATGATAATGCCGCAAGATAGTAATTCACTTTGCTCTATAGCCTACTGAAAAAATATTTTCAGATTCCCTCAGCTGCCTGAACCTTTTCTACTTGCTTCTTCTTGAGAACCAATAGAACTTGGGCTAAGCATACGGATGCGAAGAAGGCCAGAAGACCATATATTCTTAAGGGACTTTGTAGAACAACTTCAGAATCGATCTGTCCAAAGCCGCCAACATTGGGGTCGTTAGATAATGCTTGGCCTGCGTCAACCTTGTCTCCAACTCCAACTAGAAGTGTTAGTCCAGCTGGAATAGTCTCGTTAAATGATTGACCATCTTCATTCTCTAAATTGACTATATTGCCGCCATTCTCATCAGCCTCAATTGAGCTAACTGTGCCTGACTGAGATGCAGTGAAAATAGAATTATTGCTTTTTTCGCCAGTTGGATAAACTTGTCCTCTTCCTCTATTGCCCCCAACATGTATTGAATACTTGCCAAAATGTATGTTGCTATCTTTAGAGGGATCTGGTGAAAGAATTGGAAAAACTATTTCTTTGTTTTGATCGCCAGGCAAGGGACCTACAAGAATTATATTATCTCTCTCCTCACTGTATTGACTAAAGAACACGCCTTGAGTTTCCTCCTTGATTTGTTCTGTCCAACGATCTTGTGGCGCGAGCTTAAAGCCATCAGGCAGCATTACAACTGCTCCTACTTGTAGAGGTACATCACTTCCATCTGCGCCAATTTCTGTTGTTCCTGCTTTGTATGGGATCTTTACAACTGCCTTGAAAACACTATTTGCTCCTACTGATTGAGGAACTTCAGCTTGAGTTGTCATTTTTGCTAAATGACAGTTTGCACATACTATTTTCCCAGTAGCTTCTCTTGGATTTTCGTAATTTTGTTGAGCCCAGAATGGATAGGCCCAACTGGCTGAAGGAGCCAAAAATATTGTGATTCCAAGTAATAGAGAACTTAGAATAAGGGTGATGAATCGACGCATGGATCTAAATAAATTTGTTGGTAATAAGGTTTTGAGGTTTATCTAAGTCAACTCCACCAAGCCTTTTCGCCTGTGCGGAAGTCTTTCTCTGTCCATTGGCTAACAAATACATTGTCGTTTTCGATAGCAATATTTGCTAATGCAAGTGAAAGAGGCGCTGGCCCGCGTACAACCTTTCCTGTTGCATCGTATTGGCTGCCATGACATGGGCAAATGAATTTATTGGCGCCACTATTCCATGGGACCACGCAACCAAGGTGGGTGCATATTGCGTTAATTCCATAGGCTCCAATTGCATCATCTCCTTCAACTATTAAGTAGGTTGGGTCTCCTTTTAGACCTTGTACGAGGCTTCTATCCCCTGATGGATGACTTGAAAGCCATCCACTGGCAGAGACGGGGTTTCCCAGCTCGTCTTTGGCGCTTGTGCCGCCCCCACTTCCTGCAGCCCTTGGTGGAATGAAGTAATTAACAACAGGGTATAGGGCTCCTAGTGCAACTCCTGTAAGCGACCCAAAGGTGAGCAGGTTCATGAACTGCCTGCGACCCATGGAGGGCACATCACTAGAGCTCATTTGTGTCATGTGGAATGTTCACTCACCGAACAATATTGACCATTATGGACTGTGAAGGTCTTCTCACGCTTTGCAGAGACTGGGATCTTTAATTCCTGATGGACTTAATGTTTTGCTGAACCCTCAGATTGGTGTCCCTACTCCACCTTTAGAGGTTGATGAGGTTGTTTCTTGCTTGAAAGAACGTTGGGGTGTTTCTTATGATTTGCAATTGGTTGTACGTGAAGGACGCCTTTATTTGCAATTGATGTGGGCATATTTAGAGCAGCAATCCTTTCCTTTGGATGAAAGGGCTTACAGACTTCATCTTGGAGAAGTGATTGAGGTGGTAAATCGTTTAGGTCTTGCCCAAAATGTAAGGGAATGGTTGTTTGCAAATACTAAAAAACCTAGGCTTGGTAAGGCGATTGGACTCCACCTTAAGACGGATAATCGTCTTGATGAGTTTGTTCTTTGAACTGTTCTGTCAATGCAACTAGGCCAACTCCTGCAAGAAACAGAACTGTTATTGCAGTTGCTAAAAGCAACATTGTTATGGGATCAGTAGATGGAGTTAATACCGCTCCAGCTATTGCCGCAGTAATTACTACCCATCTCCAGGAGGAAAGCATGGACTTCCATTTAATTATTCCTAAGATCCCTAAAATCAATTGAAGTATCGGAATTTGAAAGGATAAGCCCGTTGAAAGCATTAAAAGTATTACAAAGTCCAAATAACGTTCTATTGACCAAATGGGTTCAACTACATCAGCTCCATAGCTAACGAGGAATCTCAGCGCAGCGGGGATAAGTGCCCACCATGCAAATACAATTCCTGAAAGGAAGAGGACTGCAGATGCTGCTACGGCAGGGGCTATAAGCTTTTTTTCATGTTTTGTTAGGCCTGGTAATACAAACGCTAGGCCTTGGTAAAGGATGTAAGGCAGTGCAGCTGTTAGCCCCGCATAGCCAGCAACTTTTATAGAAACAAAAAGGAATTCTCCAGGTGCAAGTTGTAAAAATCTGATTGTTCCTGCTGGTGCCTCTAGTAAACGTACGAGTGGCTTGACGAACAAAAGACAGCAGAAGGCGCCAAAAATAATTGCAAAAAGACTTTTAATAACTCTTTGACGAAGTTCCTCAAGATGGTCAACCAATGGCATTTCAATGTCATTGGTTGACCCCTTTTTGTTTGTTTTGCCATTCTCAATATGAATTGGTGGCGGTGGCAAAAAAGGCTCTTTAGATTTTTCCTTTGGGATCGTCAGGATGCTTAGTTAATTGAATTGATTAAGGCTAGGAGTTTTTATGGGTAAATATGAGGTTTTACTCGTGAAGGTTTTGCCCAGCAGACTTCCCCTCCGCGATGCCTTAGCACTCCTGGCATTTCGCCAGGAATTCTTTGTAGGTGGTCTGTAGGAACAATTATCACTGGAACTAGTTTATTACCTTTGGCTTTGCTAAAAAAGGCTGCTAAATCGGCTGCCATTTGGATATCTTCTTCTTCGGCTATCTCAATAGAAGCTTTCAGTACAACATGACTTCCTGGGCACTCTTGTGCATGAAACCAAATATCGCCTTTTCGAGCCTGCTGCAAGCTGATTAAATTATTTTGCCGATGATTTCGCCCCACTTGTATCAACAAGCCTCTAGGACTTTTAAATAAAAGTGGCTTTGGAGTATTCATATTTTTTCTTTCTGTAGAGGCTTTTTTTGTCCTCTTAATGTTAATTAAGTCGTCAAGTTCTTCGAATAATTCATTTGCTAATTTTAACCTCTCTGGCCTATTTTCATTTGGATTAATGAGAAGATCTTCCAAATAAAGTTCACTTTCTTGAAGGGTTTTTATTTTTCTTTTGTGATAGGAGATTCTTTCCGTAAGGATTTTGATTGAACGTTTTAGTTTCTTTGCCTTATTATATAAGCCTTGAGCTTTTTGAATTTCATTTTTCTTAGGGGATGGCAACGATAATATTTGATCGGCAGACTTCTGAATCTTTCCAGCCTCTGAAGTCATCTCCAAAAGGCTTTCTTGTTTTACTAATGCATTGAGATTGGTTTCCTTTAGCTTTGAAATTCTTTGCTTTAGCAAGTTAGATATTTCTTTCAAATTCTTTTCCTCTAGATAATCCTTATAGTATTTGCCTAGAATTAGGCTTATCCCATTTGGGATGTTTTTCTTTTTATTTGAATCTTCCCAAACTCTAAAATTAGTTGGACCTTCATAAGAAAGGTAAAACTCTTCTTTTTCTAACTTCTCTAACCAAATCGACCATCTTTGGTAAAGGAACTCCCACTGATCTTCTGAAAGATTGAGCACTGGCAATTCAAGCATTGAAGTTGCAGTTTCAAAATCATCATTTGCTATTTGCAGGCATAGAGAAGGGCTTATGCCTTGATATGTTTCCTTTAACGACTGCTTTAAGCTTTTAGGCAATAGAGAAAGTCTTTCTTTCCAGGTTTTGAATGGTTCTTTTGAGTTGGGCTCTATTCCTTGAAGTGATGGAGGTGATACATAATAATCTCCTGTTCCAATTGGTCTTATGCGTGATTGATGGCTATGAACTTTCCGTCCAATTGTGATAACTTTCCTATCTTGTCCTAGTAATAATATGTTGCTATGACGACCCATTAATTCCAACACTAGAGTTTTACAAACTTCTCCTCCTGGTCTTAGTGCTAGACCTAGTTCGACAATACGTTCAAACCCTTTTTGCTTGATTTCTATTAAGGCTAAATTTTGCAATCCATGTTGAAGCTGCTGAGCCAAGGTGCTTTCACTTCCGTAAGAGGCAGGTGCCGAAATTTGGACAATTCTTGGGGCTTCTGCGAACCAGCTAATTTCTAGCCACTTTAGGCCTTTTAAAGTTCTTAATCCAAGCTGAATAGTATTTGATTGAGGTTGTATAGCTTTTTCAAAGCGGCTTGGAATCAATTCTGCTCGAAGATCTGCTAGTACAGCCCTTAGGCTTGTCAAGTCCATTACCTGTAAGCCTTTCAGTTCCATTTAATGAGTCTCGACTTTTGGGGCAGAGAATTTCCTAATCTGACTGGACGAATTGAGTGAAAGTATGGTTTCTAATGGATCAGATTCTAGGCTTACTGTTATTACAGGTCCAAGTGGCGTTGGCAAGGGCACTGTTGTCAAGCAACTTCTCCAAAAGCATAAAAAGGTTTGGTTGTCAGTTTCAGCCACAACACGTCTCCCACGGAAAGGAGAGATTGAGGGAGAGGATTATTTCTTTTTAGGAAAGGATAGTTTCAATGAGCTCGCCAATAAAGAAGGCTTTCTTGAATGGGCTGAATTTGCTGGTAATTCATATGGCACTCCTAGAAAGCCTATTCAACAAAAGCTTGACAGTGGTGTAAATGTTTTACTTGAGATTGAGCTGGAAGGTGCTAGGCAGGTGAGGAGAAGCTTCCCACAGGCTTTCCAGATTTTTTTGGCACCCCCAAGTTTTCAAGAGCTTGAACGTCGAATAAGGAATAGAGGTACTGATAGTGAAAAAGCAATTGAAGCTCGATTGAAAAGAGCTAAAGAAGAACTAGAGGCTCAGGCTGAATTCGATGCCATTGTTATTAATGAGGATTTGAATAAATCAGTTTTTGATTTAGAGGTTTTATTGGGCCTTGTCTCTTGAAAATCTGAATAAAAGGCAATTAAAAAGCCCCAATTATGGGGCTTTTTAATTGAAATTAGTTTTTCAAATTTTATTTGATTTACTTTATCCTAGGCCACCAGTTAAAGGGTGAAAGAGGAGATCTGGGTGGAAGCGCTGAAATTCAACTAAGTATCCAGCTGTAAATAGCACCCAGCCTGCAGCCACTACGGGAGCAGATCTAAAGATCTTGTGCTTGTCGTAGAAAGTGCCTTTATGAGGTGAATTTGACATGTTTAGTGTTTGTTAGTGATTGCAGAAGTTTTTTAGAAGTTTATCTAGCGAGGTGAAACTGTGATTTTGTCATCAGTCTCACGAAGTGCTCCACTTCTTCCTTCTTTGTCAGCTTCCAGAGGCCATTGAGCACCCTTGAATAAGGCAATTCTCATTAGGTCAGGGTCTAGGAAGATTTCTTTGTCTGCGGCATCTTTAGATGCGCGAGAAAGTTTTAGATATTCCCTCCCTGACCAACCAATAATTCCAGCAACATATAGGAAAATGTGTCCAGGAATTAATACGTCACCTTCATGTCCCCTATTGGCTATTGCACCAAAAGGTTCAAGAGTTGGAGCGATAATTAGGTGTGGGAGACCATCATCACCACAAGATGCTTGGCTATAACGCTCAAAACGTGCAATAGCTTGTGGAGTTGAGGCTGCATTTGCTCGCTGTTGGAAGCGAGCGTTGTCTGAACAAGGTGTAAGTCCTTCAGCTTGGAAAGCTGTACTTTCCCTGTCAGGATTTAACTCTGGGCCTGCCTCAGCATTTACTAGAGGCGCTAAGCCTAGTATTAGAAAACCTGAGAGCAGAATGGCAAAGAGACGACGCATTAGTTCGAGTCCTGTTTAAACCTGCCGATGTAGACAGGATGTCACATGTAAACGTTAATTGAGATAGGCCATCAAGATGCAAAGAGTACTTGCCCTCGAAACAAGTTGTGACGAGTCTGCTGCGGCTCTTGTAGGGCTTGATTCTGGCAAATTCCAATTGATATCTAGCTTTATAGCTTCTCAAGCCGATGAACATTCCAAATGGGGCGGTGTCGTACCTGAGATTGCTTCAAGACGTCATCTCGAAGTTTTACCGTCCTTGATAAGTAAGGTTTGTGGAGAATCTGGTCTTTTATTAAAAGATTTGGATGCGATTGCAGCAACAGTTACCCCAGGTTTAGCAGGGGCTTTGATGATTGGGTCAATTACTGGTAGGACGCTAGCTGCACTGCATTCATTACCATTTTTGGGCGTGCATCATTTAGAAGGCCATCTTTCTTCTGTCCTGCTTGATAGCTCACCCCCATCGATTCCATATTTGGTCTTGCTTGTGAGCGGTGGGCATACAGAATTGATTTTTGTTGAAGGAGTAGGTAAATACAAAAGACTGGGTAGAAGTCATGACGATGCTGTAGGTGAGGCTTTTGACAAGGTTGGGCGTTTATTGGATTTGTCTTATCCAGGAGGACCTGAAATACAAAAGCTCGCTCAAAATGGAGATCCTTATAGATTTCCTCTACCTAAGGGCAAGGTCTCTAGGCCAGAAGGTGGGTTTTATCCGTATGACTTTTCATTTAGCGGATTAAAGACAGCGGTGCTTCGTCAAGTCGAGTGCTTTGTCTCCAAAAGTGATGCCTCTTATAAGGAGGACTTGGCAGCTAGTTTTCAACAGGTAGTTGCAGAAGTGCTTGTTGAAAGAAGCTTGAGGTGTGCATTAGATCATGGTGTTAATACTCTTGTAATGGTTGGAGGAGTCGCTGCAAATGTCAGGTTGAGAGAAATGATGCGTGAAGAAGCAATCAAGAAGCAAATTAATGTTTGCCTTGCCCCAAAAGCTTTTTGCACAGATAACGCAGCTATGATTGGCGCGGCAGCATTACAGAGATTGAGTTCGGGAATAACTTCTAGCTCATTTGAGTTAGGGGTATCTCCCAGATGCCCTTTGACTGAATGTGATTCGCTATATAAATTCCCTCCTCCCTTTTAGAAAGCTTCTCAACGGTTAAATCTTCAATATGATGTAAGTATGAATTCCGAATCCAACATCAAGCCTAGTGAGCAGGTTGAACCTGTTAGTAGAGGAGAGCTGAACTCTTGGAGGAGAGGATTTACTCCTCAGGCTGAGATTTGGAACGGTCGAATGGCTATGTTTGGCATTGTTGTAGGTCTGGGTGTATTGATCGTGGGTCACTTATTCCTTGGGAATAATTAAAAGTCTTTATTTAATTACTCGCTTTTTCTTATCAAAAACTTTAATCATAACCTCAAATTATTTGGCTCTGGGGCTCATTTTAGTCTTGATATGAATTATAGGTGGTCACTTAGTCGGACTATTAATCTTGGAAAGAAAACAATTGTTTTTATAGGGTTAAACCCTTCCAATGCGAATGCTATTCAAAATGACCCAACTTTGAGGAGGTTGTTATCTTTTTCCAGATACTGGGGATATAAGAAGTTAGTGGTAGTAAATCTTTTTGCAAGAATTAGCACGTCTCCTTGCGCTCTTAGAACTTTTTTAGACCCTGTGGGCAAAAAGAACGACTCAATATTGGCTAGTTATGCATTTAAATGGTCAAGGTCTCAGTTCTGGGATCTCTGGCTTGGTTGGGGCGATGGAGGTCTTTTCCAAGATAGAAATCTTGAAGTTATTTCTTTTTTGAAGTTGTTTGGAGTGATTAGGTCGAAAACTTTTCCTAATTCGTATGGCCCAATGGCTTTAGGGATGACTCTTAAAGGTAACCCCCGTCATCCTTTATATCTTTCGCGCAAAGAAGACTTAGAACCATTTGCTTGGTAGGTTCTTTATGATTTCTAGAGCTTTAGGCCTTGAAACCAATTACGATGATGAAATAATTGTAATTAGCTTTTATAGCTTCCAGGATTTTGCCTTTTAATGCCAAAAAATTTACCAACCATTGCTCTTTGAGTAAGCTCGATTCATATAAACAAATAAATATTCAGTTTTCATTTTTGGAGATTTCCGAGGCAATGTGTGGCCAATTTTTTATGGGCTTTGGATTTTTAAAACCTATTCAATTACTTGGAATAGAACCTTTGTATCACTATTTCTATGACTCCTGAGCGGTTAGGGCTGCTATGGGGCGTAACTGTTTTCGCAGGTGCAGGGGCACGATTGCTTGCGGCTTTGTCTGGCCTGCCAGGAGTTGTTTTGTTGCTTCTTTCTGGTTTGTTAATAGGTAGATCTGGATTGGGTTTAGTTGAACCACTTGATTTAGGTCAAGGTTTGGAGACCATAGTTGGTTTATTGGTAAGTTTGGTGCTTTTTGATGGGGGATTAAATCTTCGCCTTCCAGGCGGAACAATTAAGTCAACTGTTTTACGTATTTCATTAATTAGGATTGCAATCTCCCTTTTAGCCGCCGTTTGTGCGGCTCATTGGTTGGCGGGATTAGGCTGGTCAGTCGCTTCGGTCTATAGCGCAATTGTTTTAGCAACTGGTCCAACAGTAGTTACTCCTTTAATTCAACAAATTCGTTTGGCATCCCCTTTGGGAGATGTTCTTGAGGCCGAAGGTTTAGTTCTTGAGCCCGTAGGAGCGGTTTTAGCATTGTTGCTTTTGGAATTAGTAGTAGGAGACTTGCATGGATGGAGAGAGGTCTTATGGGGTTTATTGGCCCGTCTCGGTGGAGGGGTCCTATTGGGTGTTTTAGCTGGCTGGGTTCTTGCTGAGTGCCTTAAGCGAGTAGAGCCAGATTCTTCAGTAGGACTCAGATTGCAAATTTCGCTTGGAGTTCTTTTCTTGCTTTATGCCTTTTGCGAATCAGTTTTGCCTGAGTCAGGATTACCAGCATCAGTTGCTGCAGGTTTTGTAGTTGGTCGAAGACCCTCGACCCAGACGCGTCAATTGGATGAATTGATTAGGGAATTAGCTCAATTGGCCATAACAATGATGTTCCCATTACTTGCGGCTGACGTTTCATGGGGTGAATTGAGTCCTCTCGGTTGGGGTGGTATTACATGTGTTTTGTTCTTGATGATTATTGTTAGGCCAGTTGCAGTAAGCCTTGCGACGATTGGATTGCCTTTAGATATTAAACAGCGGGTTTTTTTAGGGTGGCTTGCTCCTAGAGGAATAGTTACGGCTGCAGTTGCATCTCTTTTTTCTATTCGTTTAGAGCAGGCTGGAGTATTAGGAGCAGGTCGCCTTCAGGGATTGGTTTTTCTTACGATTCTTATGACGGTTGGGATTCAAGGTCTTACTGCGAAACCTCTTGCAAACGCATTTGGCTTATTGGAGAAGGAAGAGGAGAAAGAATCTCTGGAAATTGAATTAGATGCAACGAGCCATTCGAGTCGTATCTTTCCCGACTCGGGCTAGGAGCCCCCAGGTAGTCATCAAATCAGGTCCTTTCATTTTTCCAAGAAGAGTGGCACGAAGACTTTTCATGATAATTCCTTTTTTGACCCCACATATTTCTGAACATTTACTAATAAGTTCTTTTGCGTGTTCAAAATTAAGCCCATCCCATGGAGTTTTTTCTAATTGATTTAAAAGGGTTTTGATTCCCAAGATTGCGCCTTCATTATCTAATTGCTTTTTTGCATCTTTTTCTATTTTTGGGGTTTCAAAGAATGGACGTGCTTGATCTACTCCATCATTTAACAAAGTCATAGATGGGCCAATTAACTCTGCTAGGGCATGCCCCCAGTCATTATCGATTATTTGCCACCCTTCTTGCTCCCATAGCGGCTGAATAGCACTAAGCAATTCTTTTGGAGTCCAACTATGGAGAATTTGTGCATTCAGCCAGTTCAATTTGTCCCAATCAAACTTTGCACCAGCTTTATTGACTCTTTTAAAGCTAAACGCCTGGGCTGCTTCTTTTATTGAGAAGGTTTCAGACATTCCATCAGGCGGAGACCAGCCTAGAAGGGCCATGTAATTGGTCATAGCCTTAGGGGTATAGCCCATTGACTTGAAATCACTAATAGAAGTAACCCCATCTCGCTTTGATAACTTTCTACCCTCTGAATTAAGTATTAATGGAGTATGTGCAAAGGATGGAATATTTAGTCCAAGAGCTTTGTATAAAAGAATTTGTTTTGCAGTATTTGCTATGTGATCTTCTCCTCTGATTACGTGTGTTATATCCATATCTGCATCATCAACTACAACTACAAGGTTGTACAACGGTTCTCCAATCTCGTCATTAGGGGCTCTTCTGGAGAGGACCATGTCTCCACCAAGATCAACTCCGTTCCATGTCATATGACCTCTCACAAGGTCATTCCAGCTGATATTAGATTCGTCATCTATTTTGAAACGTACTACAGAGCTTCTCCCTTCACCCTTAAATGCTTGTTCTTGCTTGGGGGAAAGATTCCTATGTCGATTGTCATAGCGAGGGGCTTGGCCTCGGGACTTTTGAAGAGTTCTCATTTCTTCAAGCTCTTCATCTGTCGCGTAGCAACGGTATGCAAGACCCTTTTCAAGCAAAAACCTTATGGCACTTCGATGATTTTCAATCCTTGTGCTTTGAATGACAGGGGGATGATCCCAAGTTAATCCAAGCCATTCAAGACCCTGAAGAATATTGTCTGTGTATTCATTCTTTGACCTTTCTCTATCTGTATCTTCTATACGTATTAGGAACTTACCCTCTTCATGGCATGCAAATAACCAGTTAAAAAGAGCTGTCCTGGCAGTCCCTATATGAAGAGTGCCTGTAGGACTAGGAGCCAGTCTTACGCGCACATTCAAAGCTTTTCTCATTAGTGGGAACGGGACCGACGGGATTCGAACCCGCAACTTCCGCCGTGACAGGGCGGTGCTCTAACCAGTTGAACTACGGTCCCAGGATGTTTAGCAGACTAAATCACTTGTCAGATTTTGACCTGTGTCGTCTATGCAACGAATGAAGTATCCACCTATGCCATGCTCTAAGTCAACTTTGAAGTGAAAGGTTTGTTGGAACTTTCCACTCAGGTTGATGTCGTCAGCTGAAAATAACCAAAATGCTTAATCAAGTTGACGAAGCAAAAAGAAATATTTTTCCGTAATTTTTTATAAATCAAAGGTTCTTAAGGGAACTAAACATAAAAACTTATTGAGGATAGTGGGTTCCCCTTAACTAAATAGTTTCAATTTTTTATGTGTGTAGTCCTTGCCTTTCGTGTAAGAAGGATTTACTCAGGGACGAAAACCAGCAGGCTCTATGAGACGGACTTGATTCCCCCGAGCTGTAAATTCACGACCTTGATCGCTTTGGACGACCACTCGGCCTCCAGACTTGACTCGTATGACGCGTGCACGAACCCAACCGAGAGCGGCCGACTCCAGTACCTTCACGACATCACCAGGTTGAAGATCCAACTCCATCATCAAAACTAGGAAACTGCAGGAAGGGGGAACGGACGCGCCGTGGAGGACTCGAACCCCCGACATCAGGTTTTGGAGACCTGCGTTCTACCAACTGAACTAACGGCGCTTAGTACTGACCCGTGGACCATCGAGCTTGCGATGGGGTTTGGATTGAACGAGGCCTAGACCTCAGCGGTCGAAGCGCTGCTTCACACGGGTGGCTTTGCCTACCCGTTCTCGAAGATAAAATAGCTTCGCTCTTCTAACTTTACCGCGGCGTTCAACTTTTATCGATGCCACTTGGGGGCTGTGAACCATGAAAATCCTTTCTACGCCAATTCCTTGGAAGATACGCCTAACAGTAATTGTTTCGTTTAGGCCCCCATGTCGTTTGGAAATGACCACACCTTCGTAAGGCTGGACCCTCTCTTTATTTCCTTCGCTAATTCTGACTCCTACGCGGACAGTGTCTCCTACATAGATTTCAGGTAAGTCTTTCTTTTGTTGAGAAAGCTCAAAACCCTTAATTAAATCCTGAGGACTTAGGTTGAGGCTTGTGGCTTTTTTGGCAGGCTTGCTGCTCAAAGCTCCTGAATCTTTTCCACTTTCAAGTGGTTTTTCTGGAGTCTCAATATTTGTGCCCTCACTAGCGGAGGTCTCTTTCGAATCAGCTGCCATCCCGGCTCCGGGTTAAATCCGCAAGCAGTAATTGTAACTGCTCATTAACCGATTTTAGTTGATTGGCATTTTTTCTTTTTGCTCAAAGGGTTTTAGTGGTCATTTCAACCCAATTGAATGACGGGTGAGAATGCTCTCAGGGCAAGTTGAAGTAATTTTGACTTTAAAGCTCACTCCTTGAAAATCAAGTTGGAAGCTCCAATGTTGCCAAGTGGAGCAATCAAAAGCAAAGCTGCCGAATATGTTTGAACTTTCTCGTTAATAAGCGTACCTTGCGAGATATTGATAACTTGAAGTAAGGGACATGAACTGATCATTACTGATTAGGTCTTTAACCTTCGCTATTGCTTTAATTTTTTCTCGGCTTTATGAAACTGTTCGCCGACCTTTTATCTACAGGATCTGTTGGACGTGTGACTAATACTGGTCCACGTATTCAACAAAGAAGAGGAATTGAAATTAAGTCATCAAGAGAGATCAAAATCATGCGTAAATCCAGTCAAATTGTAGCGACAGTTTTGCGAGAAATTAATTCGTTTGTTGAACCAGGTCAGACTACTTCTGATATTGATGCTTTTGCTGAAAAAAGGATAAAAGAAATGGGAGCAACTCCTAGTTTCAAGGGTTACCATGGCTTCCCTGCAAGTATTTGTGCAAGTATTAATAACGAAGTTGTTCATGGAATACCTTCACGTAAGAAAGTAATTAAAACTGGGGATTTGCTTAAGGTTGATACTGGTGCCTATTTTGATGGATATCATGGAGATAGTTGCATAACGATTTGCGTAGGGGAAGTGACTCCATTAGCTAAGAAATTGAGTCTTGTTGCAAGGGAGGCATTAATGGCAGGACTTTCACAAATAAAGCCAAAGAATTGTCTACTAGATATTGCTGGGGCAATAGAAGATCACGTTAAAGCAAATAACTTTAGTGTAGTAGAGGATTACACGGGGCATGGAGTTGGCCGCAACCTTCATGAGGAGCCTTCGGTATTTAACTTTAGGACTGACCAGCTTCCAAATGTTGCTCTTAGGGAAGGTATGACCCTTGCGGTTGAGCCAATATTAAATTCGGGGAGTAAAGATTGCCGTACTTTAAAAGATCATTGGACAGTTGTAACTAAAGATGGCAGTCTCTCTGCACAATGGGAGCATACAATTCTTGTTACTTCTACAGGCTATGAGATACTTACAGATAGAGGTGACTGAATATAGCTTAATTGATATCAGTCGCTATTCTTTATTGTTTAAAAGGTTGATTAATCTGAAGTAAATTGTTCTAACTAATTCAGTTATTGGCATTGCAATATAAGTAACAGGGTTTGGAGTTACTATTATTAACTTTGATCCAATCTCGGCTTGGAATATTATTTGACTTGCTACAAAGCCTGCATCCATAATCCCTATTGGATTTAAGTCTGACTTGAACGGACCAAGTATTAATTTTCGTATTGTTAGAAGTTTATTTTGTGTTTTGTTATGATAGTTTATTTTGATGCTAACGAGTTGACCAATAAGCCTTTTGCTTATTTCGTAGGAAGGACTTAGAGCAGGCTGGATTTCTGCTTCTGAAGTATTTACCCAGAGCTCTCGATGAGTAGAAGTTGTTTTTTGATTAAGCGTAATTGCTTCAAATCTTTTTATCAGCCTCCAAGTGCTAAGTGCATTAACCTCTAGTGATTCATCAATGGCTTGATTGCTTTTAATGCCTTGCCTGTTAACACCATGATTGATAATTAAGATATCTAGGGTCTTTAAGACTGGATCGAGCTTGGATTCTTCCCCACAGTTCCAATTTATTAATTCTTTAGTTAACCTCTTTTGTGTAGATTTGCTATGAGTTAAACCGATCACATGAGCACCTTTTTCATGAAGTTTTTCTGATATAGCATTTCCAAGTGTTCCATTTATGCCAGTAACCCCTATGCGAAGATCTTTCCAGGGATTTTGATTTTTAGCTTTTTTATACATAATCTTGATTGATTAACTTATGCTTTTTAACGAAACATACACATACGAGTTTAGCCTTGGAAGAATAAGGAGCCTTCAATATTTTTAACTCTTAGCTTTTTAAAGGCTTCTAAATCAGTTTTCTATTACTATTTCTTGAGACTTACGAGCTTGCCTTTTATATTATTTGGGTATAGGAGATCAGGAGTCCGGTCTTGGGAAGTACCTTGATGATCGGCTCTTGCGAGCCATTTAGTGGAAAATCAGCGTTAGTACTTGGTTTGGCCAGGCAACTAATGCTACGAAAACATGACATTCGTTTTGGGAAGCCGCTTGCTACAACTATTGATATTGACCCTTTATCCAAACAACTTCCGAACCCTTTAATCGACGAAGATGTTCGCTTTATTGGCTCAACTCTTGGACTTTCTGAAAATCAGCTAATTCCCTCAATACATTTATTGGATTCCTCCACCGCGGATATTCGGCTAGCTCAAGCTGATTTACATGCAGGTTCTCAA
>QCFY01000004.1 GCA_003280085.1 Prochlorococcus sp. AG-363-O06
GAGCTACTAAAAGGATTGGCATTTTGATAGAACTTGCTGCAGATAGAGGTTCATTTGGTATCAACTCTGCATAGCTTCCTATGCCTATAAACTTAAGATAAGCACTAGCTTTTAATGAATTTCTCTTGCCAGCCAATTCTTTCCATTTTTTGCTTAGACTTTTAATTTCTCTACTGTATAAAGGGTTTCTATTTATTAATCCATTTCCTGAAGATAACAAGTTAAGGTAGGAATTGGTTTTGTTATAATGCTTTATTGAAGAATTCTTTAGAGATAACCATTGCTTGAATAAGTTTTTATTTTCAGATGTAGAAAATGATTTTAGTGTTGTGCCTGCGATAACGCCAAGGCCAACTCCAAAGATCATTAATCGCAAAAAAGCTTGTATTGGAGTAAATATCTTTGATTTTTTTTTCGGAGCTTGATTATTGGCCAATTTTATGAGCTTTTGTTTGTAGTTTTAGTTAAGAGTTGCGTGAGTCAATTGCCCACCGCATTTGATGCAAAATACCTCTTAGCATTGAGATCTCCTTGGCTTTGACCTCGCCCCTCTGAAGTAAAGCTTTGATTTTCTGCATTCTTGACTCAGCAGTATGGTCCATAAGAAATCCAATTTCCAATAAGAGCTGCCTGGAATCTTCAATGTAATCATTTAATTCTTTAGGAGATGCAATTTCTTGACCTTCCTTTATTTTGATTGATTCAAAACCAACTTTATTGTTTGAACAATATAGTTGGTGTAGCAATATTCCTACCGCATGGGAAAGATTAAGTGATGGATAGGCTGATTCTGTTTCTATGGTTATTACTTTTTGAGCCATTTGTAGTTCTTGATTAGTAAGACCTCTATCTTCCCGCCCAAAAACTAAGGCAATATTTTCTGATTTGCTTTGTTTAAAGAACCATTCAAGAGCCTTTTCAGGAGAATAAAGGGGTATCGCTAAGTCATGATCTATTCGGCCGCAAGTCGCTATAACGCTTTGACAATCTGAGATTGCATCTATAAGGGAATTTGATTTCTTTGCTGCTTCAAGAAAATATTTCCCCTTAAGAGCCATCTGTTTTGCCTGTGGGTCTAAAGGGTCACATTTTGGAGATATGAGACGTAATTGGTGGACACCATAGTTTTCGCAAAGTCTTGCAATGCTCCCCAAATTGATTGGCCCGCTGGGTTCAACGAGTATGACTATTACTTTTGGAAAGTTGTTTTTTTTCAATTTAGTGAATTTAGATGCTTTAAAAGATCTGCCATTTCCTGAGGCTCTAATTCAAATCTGGGCATAGGTGGTGTGCGCCCTTTAGTCACCTGATTGATTATCTTGGTTTTACTGAGTCGAGTGCTTACGTCATGAAGGTTTGGTCCAATAAGGCCTTGAGCATTGACACCATGGCACCCTGCGCAGTTCATTCGAAATAGTTGACTTCCTTTTTCTGTTGATCCTTCTAGCTTCAATGCTGAATCTATATATGGATCAATTCGCCAGATTGTTGAAATGCCAAAAATAAAAAGAAGGCACACAACACCAGCCAAAACGATGTATAAGCTAGGGAATCCTTTCTTGCTTCCTGACTTGTCTGCAGCGGTTGATGACGGGGCCGTCACGGAAAGAGGGGGAACATGAAACAATTGTGCTAGATAGTCCTAGCTTTTGCGACTAAATGATTGAACCTCTTCTTTGTGGAATCGTTCTTGGGCTGATTCCGGTAACACTCTTAGGTCTTTTTGTGGCGGCATGGAATCAGTATCGACGGAGTACTCCTTTGGGGGGCTAATCAAAAGTAATGCACTCTTTCCATAAAACCGACTTTTCTCTTCCTTCCATTCCTTTGGGACATTTGGTGTCTTAAGAGGAGAGTATTCGCAAATCACAATTGAATTCTTCTTGATCCATTGACCTTGCAGAAGATTTTCAAGCACTAGAGGATAAATGTCACAATCATATGGGGGATCTAGATAAATAAGATCAAACCTTTGAGCCTCAAGGTTTGATGAACATTTTTCTTTATAACTATTCCACCCTTTTTGGAGCCATTTAATTGCATCTCCTTGAATAACTTCTACATATTTTTCGTTTGAAAGCTTGATGGCAGTATTTAATAGGTTTTCTCTGCAAATAAAAGCTGCTTTTTTATTTCGCTCAACAGCAACTACCCTTTGGCTTCCTCTTTGCAGGGCTTCGCATCCAATTGCACCACTGCCGCTAAATAGATCTAGCCAATGCGCGCCTATAAGCTTTTTTTGAAGAATATTCATTAGTGCTTCTCTTACTTTTGCAGTGGTTGGTCTTGTGGTGTTCCCACTTGGACTCAAAAGTCGACTGCCTCCTGAAACACGTAGTTTTCCACTCATTGGAAGCTTTTAGCACCATCTTTTAACCATTGAAGCCACCGTAATAGAAGGTTTTGACCTGCTATAGATGACTTTTCAGGATGAAATTGACATGCTCCTAATCTGCCTTTCCACACCATCGCAGTGACGGAGCTATTGCCAAACTTGGTTGTTGCTGCAATGACTTCTGGGTTCGAAGGTTTTGCTGCAAACGAATGTACAAAGTACATCCAATTTGTACTGTCATTTACGTCTAATAAAGGGCATTCCTTTTCTTGCTTGAGCATTGACCAGCCCATATGAGGAATCCTTTCGTTTTGATCAGGTGGTAATCGTTGAACATGTCCATTTAAAAGACCAAGACCTGATTCCATGCCTTCATCACTTGAATCAAATAGTAATTGGAGTCCAAGGCATATTCCTAAAAGAGGCCTGTCATTTGCTGACCAGTCCTTTAGGAAAGGTATTAGCCCTGTCATTCTTAAGTTTTTCATTGCTGGATCGAAGGCCCCTACTCCAGGAAGTATGAGGGCCGTGCATTTATCTAAATCATTAGGAGATTTAACTGTTAGCAGTGGCTTTTTAAGCCTCTGAAAAGCCTGACTAACTGAGTGTAGGTTGCCCATGCCGTAGTCAATTAAGCCTAGGCGTGAATCCAGCAATTTCTTTTGTCCTAAAATTTTCTACCTGATCAAATTAAACTTTTTTGGAAAAGTTTGCTTAAAGATCAAAGGTATTTTGAGATGGTTCCAGAGAGTGTTGCCTTGGGTACGGCACCAACTACTGTGTCAACTTTTTGACCTCCTTTGAAGACCATCAAAGTGGGAATGCTTCTAATCCCGTATTGACTGGCAACATTGGGATTTTCATCTGTATTTAATTTAAAGACTTTAATTTTGCCTTCAAATTCTTTTGAGATCTCCTCCACTATTGGAGCAACCATTCGGCAGGGACCACACCAAGGTGCCCAGAAGTCAACCAATACTGGTACATCGCTTTTTAAGACTTCCTGTTCAAAGGAAGCATCTGTGACTGCAGCTGCGCTTGACATACCTTCGCTAAAGACTATCTCGGGCAAATGTAGCAACTGTTTTCTAAATAAAGGCTTTAATGACATCACATGTGAACTGCGAAGATCAAAAATGCCAAATAAAAAAGCCCGAATGCATCGGGCTGGTTGGTGTGAGGAGTGTGTGGGCCGAGGCCCTCACGTATTGATACTAACGCTTGTTCTGAATGTATACATTGGTTTTTTGTCATAGAAATTCCTTTTATTTGCCCATTCCCAGCTGCTGTGCTTTTTGATAAACTTTTCCTTCTGTTAGAAGAGACGGGGCTACTACAACTTCTACTTCTTGCATCTCTTTGATTGTTTGTGCCCCTAAGGTCCCCATTGAGGTTTTTAAGGCACCAAGAAGATTGTGAGTACCATCATCTAATAGCGCAGGGCCTTGGAGGATTCGCTTAATGCTGCCAGTTGAGCCTACTTTGATTCGGGTACCCCTTGGAAGGACTGGACTTGGAGTGGCCATTCCCCAATGAAACCCTCTTCCGGGGGCTTCTTCCGCTCTCGCAATAGGAGAACCAATCATCACCGCATCTGCTCCACAAGCAATACATTTACAAATATCTCCACCTGTCACTATTCCACCATCAGCAATTATCGGAACATAATTCCCGGTTTCTTTCTCAAAGTCGTTTCTGGCAGCTGCACAGTCCGCCACAGCCGAAGCTTGTGGAATTCCAACTCCTAATACTCCTCTAGATGTACAAGCCGCTCCTGGGCCGATTCCAACCATGACTCCCGCTGCTCCGGCTTTCATTAATTGGAGAGCTACTTCGTAAGTCACGCAATTTCCAATAATTACTGGTATCCCAATCTCTTTGCAGAGCTGTTTTAGATCAAGTTTCTTACGCCCTTTTGGTCCAATGTGCTCGGTCGAAACAACTGTGGCCTGCACAAAAAACATGTCAGCACCTGCACTTTTAATCGTTTCTCCAAAACGTATTGCTGCAGCAGGTGTTGCGCTAACAGCGGCTATTCCACCTCTAGATTTTATTTCTTGTATTCGTTGGGTAATCAGAATTTCTTTGATTGGTTCGCTGTAAACCTTTTGCATTAAAGGTACGAAGTTTTCTTTATCTACTGAGGTGATTTGATCAAAAACGGATGAAGTGTCTTCATATCTTGTTTGAACCCCTTCGAGATTGAGAACTCCTAAAGCTCCCAGCTTGGATAGCTCTATGGCCATATTTACATCCACAACACCATCCATTGCGCTTGCAATGATTGGGATTTCACGTTTGACTCCCCCAACATGCCAGGTGGTGTCAGCGATCTCCGGGTCGACGGTTCTGCCCCCAGGAACGAGTGCAATTTCATCAATTCCATAGGCTCGGCGTACAACCTTGGAGTGACCTAGCTGAAGATCCACATCTGATGCAACACAGTCTCGCCAAGTTACCAAGTACTGGGCCTTAATCTCTCTTTGTGGTGAATAGAGAATGAAAAACCCTTAATTTTCAGTGTTTTTAAATCTAAGCAGGAACTTTTTAAATGCAGCAAAAAGTTCTTCTCGTGTTTTAGCTCGAGCAAGCTTGCTTAAGAAGAATGTTGCCAGCCAAAATGTTCCTGCCAGCTGAAACATGCGAGGAGCTAATGGAATTAGTTCTATTGCCCCTAGGAGTCTTCCATAAACCTGAATCCAAATTGCAAGAACTCCAATAGTTAAAAGTGGAAGAATTATTTGGAAAGGCTTAATTGAGGTTTCAGAGCTAGATGCCTTATCCCACCACTGTTTAACCTTGCTTTGGAGCAGCTGCCATTCGCCACCCTGCTCAGCGTCGATATTGGGATTTAATAGGGCTTCTTGCTCGCGAATAGTTGCCTTTTCAGTTGTGATAACTTCCTGATTATTTGAAATGTCAGGAGCTGAAGACTTAAATGGCTTTTCGCTTTTGATTTCCGTTGGATCTGAAGAAACTTTTAGGTTTGGCAAATTAGTTGTAAAAGAAGTTTTCTTGGGTGTTTTTTTTCCTTCTAAATTGTCTTGACTCCCTTCTGGCTTCAATCCTTCTGAGGAACCCATTTTTTACTTAAGACTTGATTTTAATTTTAAATATGTCTTTTGAGGTTGACTACTTAGTTGTATTAAGAGCTAATACTTGAATCTTTTCCCTTCTAAAACTGAACAACTACCCGTTTGCCGAGATAACCTGATGGCTGGTAACCAGCTCTTATATGGCTGATCCAGTGGGGCCTGGCAATGGAGGTCCCGGAGAGTCCGACGATCGGATCATCCAGACAGATTTGAGAAACGAAATGTCGCGCTCCTATTTGGAGTATGCGATGAGTGTCATTGTTGGGCGTGCCTTGCCAGATGCAAGGGATGGTCTAAAGCCAGTTCATCGTCGAATCCTTTATGCGATGTATGAACTTGGATTGACTAGTGATAGGCCTTACAGGAAATGTGCACGTGTAGTTGGTGAAGTTCTTGGCAAATACCACCCTCATGGAGATACAGCTGTTTATGACGCGTTGGTGAGGATGGCTCAAAACTTTTCCATGCGAATGCCATTGATTGATGGACATGGAAATTTTGGCTCTGTAGATAATGATCCCCCTGCTGCAATGAGATATACAGAATCTCGTTTACAGGCGCTTACTTCTGACAGTCTTCTTGAAGATATAGAGGCTGAGACTGTTGACTTCTCAGATAATTTCGATGGATCTCAGCAAGAACCAACTGTTTTGCCTGCACGAATTCCACAGTTGTTGCTAAATGGCTCTTCTGGAATAGCAGTAGGAATGGCAACAAATATTCCTCCGCACAATCTAGGGGAGTTAATAGATGGACTTCAGGCACTTATTTGTAACCCTGATTTAAGTGATAAAGAATTGAATCAGATAATTAGTGGGCCTGATTTCCCAACAGGTGGTCAAATTTTAGGTAGAAGTGGGATACGCGAAACTTACCTTTCTGGAAAAGGTTCTGTGACTATGCGAGGAGTCGCAAATATTGAGACACTTGAATCGCCTGGTAGGCCTGATAGGGATGCAATCATCATCACTCAGCTTCCTTATCAAACAAATAAAGCTGCATTAATAGAACGAATTGCAGATATGGTAAATGATAAAAAGTTAGAGGGCATTTCTGATATTCGTGATGAAAGTGATCGCGATGGTATGAGAATAGTGGTTGAATTACGTAGAGATGCATATCCACAAGTTGTTTTAAATAATCTCTTTAAGTTAACTCCTCTCCAAACAAATTTTAGTGCAAATATGCTTGCACTTGTTAATGGAGAGCCTGTCTTATTGACTCTTCGTAGAATGCTTCAGGTTTTTCTTGACTTTAGGATTGAAACTATTGAAAGAAGAACACGTTATTTACTACGTAAAGCAGAAGAGAGAAATCATATCTTATTAGGCTTGTTGGTTGCTTTAGATCAATTAGATCCAATAATTGCTCTTATTAGAGCTGCTTCAGATACAGCAACTGCAAAAATGCAATTACAGGAGCACCATGGCCTTACGGAAATCCAAGCTGATGCCATTCTTCAAATGCAGCTTAGAAGGCTAACTGCATTAGAAGCAGATAAAATAAGACTAGAACATGAAGATCTTGTTAATAAGATTGAAGACCTTAAAGATATTTTGAACCGAAGAGAGCGCGTTTTAGACCTTATAAAAGATGAATTGTTAAAGCTTAGAGAAAAGTATTACACACCTAGATGTACAGAAATACTTGATCTTGGTGGTGGTCTTGAAGATATAGATTTGATTGCGAATGAGAGATCCGTAGTCTTGTTAACTGAAACAGGCTATTTAAAAAGGATGCCTGTTAGTGAGTTTGAAGCCACAAGTAGAGGAACTCGAGGGAAGGCAGGTACTAGAAGTCAGGGAGAAGAAGAAGTTAAGTTGTTTATTAGTTGCAATGATCATGACACTCTTCTTTTGTTTAGTGATCGTGGAGTTGCTTATGCATTACCCGCTTACAGAGTTCCTCAATGTAGTAGATCTGCTAAAGGAACTCCTGTAGTTCAATTGCTTCCCATCCCTCGTGAAGAAGCTATTACTTCCCTTCTTTCAGTCAGTTCTTTTGATGATGAAACTCACCTTTTAATGCTTACTCAAGGAGGTTTTATTAAAAGAACACCCCTTTCAGCATTTGAGAGAATTCGTTCTAACGGGTTAATTGCGATTGGATTAGCAGAAGGAGATGCACTTACATGGGTCAGATTGGCTGTTAATGGAGATAGTGTTTTGATTGGCTCTAAAGCTGGTATGACAATTCACTTTCGATTAAATGATGATGAATTAAGGCCTTTAGGTAGGACGGCTAGAGGCGTTCGCTCTATGAATTTACGTTCTGGAGATTCACTAGTGAGTATGGATGTTTTACCCATTGAACTTGCTGACCAGGTAGATCAAAGCTCTACTATTGATTCTGATGAGGGTTCAGAGATTAATAATTCTGCTGAAGGACCATGGGTTCTTGTTGCTTCTGCTACAGGACTAGGCAAAAGAGTGCCAGTCACGCAATTTCGTTTGCAAAAGCGTGCAGGCATGGGTTTGCGTGCGATCAAATTTAGGCGAGAAGGTGATGAATTAGTTGGTTTAAAAGTTTTAGGGCAAGGTGAAGAACTTTTATTAGTTAGTGAGAAAGGTGTAATAGTCAGGACAAGTGCTGATCAAATACCTCAACAATCTCGAGCTGCTACTGGGGTTAGGCTTCAACGTTTAGATTCTGGTGATCGTCTTTCGGAGGTGGTTTTGGTGCCGCCTGAGCCTGAGTCGCAGGAAGACAATCATTTGGGAGTTGAAGATATACCCGAGAAAAATGCTACGAATAACCCTGGACAAGCTAAATCTTCAATTAGTTGAAATTGAATAATTGTGCTGATGTTTTAGTTATGGGAGCAGGCCCAGCTGCTCTTTGCATAGTTGCAGAATTAGTTGAACAGAATCTTGCAGTTACGGCAATAGCTTCTCAGGCACCAGACCAGCCTTGGCCCAATACCTATGGTATTTGGGCAGAGGAATTGGAATCACTGGGTTTAGCTTCTCTATTGGGGCATCGTTGGACTAATACCGTTAGCTATTTTGGAAATGGTTTAGGAGATGATGATTCTGCGCTAGTAAACCATCATTTTGATTATGGCCTTTTCGATCAAGATGCTTTGCAAAAAGCTTTTCTTGAGAGATGCAGTGAGGTGACTTGGCGAATTGAAACTGCAGAGGAAGTTCGTGTTTTAGGTGCGACTACTGAAGTTTTCTGCAAATCAGGAAGTGTTTATCGGGCAAGAGTTGTTATAGATGCCAGTGGTCATAGGAGTCGCTTTATTCAGCGTCCATATCTCGGGCCTGTGGCAGAGCAAGCTGCATATGGGGTGGTTGGCCGTTTTAGTGCTCCTCCTGTTGAGGATGCTCAATTCGTTTTAATGGATTTTCGGCCAGATCACTTGACCAAGGAGGAAATTACTGAACCTCCTTCCTTTTTGTATGCAATGGATTTTGGAGAAGGAGTATTTTTTGTAGAGGAAACTTCGCTTGCATGTGCTCCGCCCCTTTCTTTTAGTACTTTAAAAAAAAGATTGCATGCTCGATTAGCACATAGAGGTGTTGAAATTAAAGAAGTTATTCATGAAGAGCATTGTTTGTTCCCAATGAATTTACCTTTGCCAGATCGTACTCAACCTGTTTTGGCATTTGGTGGAGCAGCAAGTATGGTCCATCCCGCATCTGGATATATGGTTGGTGCTCTTTTAAGAAGGGCGCCAACTCTGGCAAGTCAGTTGGCTGTTGCATTGTCTAAGGAACCAGCCCTTGACTCTGCATCTTTAGCCCGGGAAGGCTGGAAGTCTTTGTGGACTCGAGAATTAATTCAACGTCATCGTTTGTATCAGTTTGGTTTGCGTAGACTTATGAGTTTCGATGAGGCAAGGTTAAGGCATTTCTTTGCCACATTTTTCCGATTACCTAGAGAAGATTGGTCGGGATTTTTGGCTAATACTCTTCCTTTGCCTCGTCTTTTGATGGTTATGCTTAAGCTTTTCTCAATATCACCTTGGCAGGTTCGGTTTGGGATGATTTTTGGTGTAAAGCAAATTAAGAGTTAACTCTTGGCCCAATCTTTTGTTTGTATTAATGGGAATAAAGAATCTTCTTTCTCTATGTAATCTAGGAAGTCTATAGATAACTCTTCTTTTTCTTCAATAGTTTTAATTAGTTTCCAAAATCTATTTAAGTGAAGGTTAATTCTTTCTTTTGCTAGATCTGTTGTGGTTCCAGCTCTAAGGATAAAACTCCAATCAGATGATTGGGCTAAAAGTAATTCTTTACCAGCTTGTTTAAGCATTCTTTGATGGTGGGGATCTTTCATTTCAATAGATGAAAACTTGATCATTGCTTTACTGGCCTTGCTCCATTTTTTTATTAGCCAATCATTTGTATCGTTTAACCAATAGTTGTGATAGCCACCTTGCCCCCAACTCGATGGAGAAGGTTCGCATAATTGAAGTTTAGAACTGCTTGAAAGTTGTTCTCTTAGATGCGTAAAATTTATTTCCTCATTATTGTTTTGGGTAAAAAGTTCGGCAAGAAACTCTGGCCCCTCAAACCACCAATGTCCAAAAAGCTCAGCATCAAAAGGCGCCGTTAATAATGGCTTCTTACCCATAGTAGTTTTTATACGGGCCATTTCTAAACGACGTGATTTTAAATAATCCTTGGCATGTTCTTTGATTCGAATATTTGCAATTTTAGGATCGTAAATTTCCTTTTTATCTAATGGGCAATTTAATCCAGTCACTCTGTGGAGTTTTAAACCTAAAGGACGTCTATCTAAAACCCCTATTTCTTTAAGCCTTTCCAGTGGAAGATCCCAACCAAGATCTTTATGAAATTCTCTATAAGAAGAATTGCCTGGATACCCTTGCTTCGCAGACCAAACTGGCAGAGTTGACTCACTATCTCTCCCGAAAAAGGCAATACCGTTTTTGCTACATATTGGAGAGTAAATCCCATACCTAGGTCTTGGCTTTGCATGCAAAATGCCGTGGCCATCAAGTACTGCATATCTAAGACCAGCTTCAAGCATTAGGCGATCAAGTCCTTCGTAATAAGCGCATTCAGGGAGCCAAATGCCTAATGGACGTTCTCCTAAGAGACGTAAATGTTCTCTTACAGCTGTTCTTAATTGGCCTCTTACGGATTCTGGATTTTCTCTTAGAAGAGGAAGGTAGCCATGTGTTGCAGCACAGGTTAAAAGATCAACGACACCAGCCTTTTGAAGATTAGAAAAACGCTTTATCACTTCTCCATTGCAAGATTGCCAATTTCGCAATTGATGTTTGATTTTTTCCAAAAGATGACTGCCTGCATTTTTTAACTCTTGCGGCAACTCTTCTAGTAGGCACATTCGTCTTCTGATCCAAGCAGGGAAGCGCTGTTTTAGTTCTGGATCATCTAGTAGAGATAAGAGGGTTGGAGATAGTCCTATTGTTATTTTCGGGTTTTGCTCTTTTGCGGCTTTTGATACTTCAAGGATTTCCAGTAAAGGTAGATAGCATTCCATTAGGGCCTGAAAAAACCAGTCCTCTTCTAGAGAACCCGCTTTTGCTGACCTTACATAAGGAAGATGAGCGTGCAGCACTATGGCGAGTTCGCCTTTGGCCAAATTCCCAACACAGATTGATTAAATTTATACCGGCTTGTATTCCTATTAAAATTTTCATAGCTCTAGTTGATGTTTCTAGAAAGTTTTTACAAGCTTGTTTACTTGGATTGAGCATTTTTTTTGAAGCGACATGACTATTAATTACTGAGTTCAACTCTTGGATTGCAGTCGTGCTGCTTTAAAAGCTTGCAGGTTTTGGAGGGATAAAGTTAGCAAATCTTCTATTTTGCTTTTTGATATAAAACTTGATTCCAAAATTACAAATTCTCCTAACCCGAAAATTCAGGCTTTGAATTAGAGTTTAAATACCAGTAAAAGACCAAATTTCTCATAAGGCTGTTTTATGGCCAAAGATCCAGGCCGTGTTTTTATTTTCGACACTACTTTGCGTGATGGCGAGCAATCTCCTGGTGCAAGTCTTAATTTGGAGGAAAAGCTTGCAATCGCTCAGCAATTAGCCAGGCTAGGTGTTGATGTTATAGAAGCAGGTTTTCCTTTCGCTAGTCAAGGCGACTTTTTGGCAGTTCAAAAAATTGCTGAACAGGTAGGTGGAATTGATGGACCAATTATTTGTGGTTTAGCACGTGCTTCAAGTGCAGATATAAAAGCTTGTTTTGAAGCAGTTAAGCCTGCTCCGAGAAGACGAATACATACATTTATTGCTACAAGCGATATTCATTTAGAGCATAAGCTCAGAAAATCAAGAAAAGAAGTTTTGGAAATAGTTCCTGAAATGGTTTCCTTTGCGCGCTCTTTAATAGATGACATTGAATTCTCTTGTGAGGATGCAGGACGAAGTGATCCGGAGTTCCTATATGAAGTTATAGAATTGGCCATAGCAGCTGGTGCAGGGACTATAAATATTCCAGATACTGTTGGATATTCAACACCATCAGAATTTGGAGAACTGATTGAAGGAATAAATAAAAATGTATCAAATATAAATGAGGCTGTTTTGTCAGTTCATGGTCACAATGATTTAGGTTTAGCTGTAGCTAATTTCCTTGAGGCTGTAAAGAAAGGAGCAAGACAACTGGAGTGCACTATTAATGGCATTGGTGAGAGAGCCGGTAATGCGGCTTTGGAAGAGTTGGTCATGGGATTGCATGTAAGACGTCGTTATTTCAATCCTTTCTTTGGAAGGGCGGCGGATAGTCCTACTCCTCTTACAGCTATTCGTACTGAGGAGATCACAAAGACTTCCAGATTGGTTTCGAACCTTACTGGCATGGTTGTTCAACCCAATAAAGCAATTGTTGGAGCCAATGCCTTTGCACATGAATCAGGTATTCATCAAGATGGGGTTCTCAAAAATCGCTTAACTTATGAAATAGTTGATGCTCAAACTGTAGGTTTAACAGACAATAGGATCTCTCTAGGTAAACTAAGTGGCAGAAGTGCTGTTAGGGCAAGATTTGAGGAGCTTGGTTATGACTTGAGTCGTGAAGATTTAAATGAGGCATTTGCAAGATTTAAAGATCTTGCCGACCGAAAAAGAGACATAACTGATAGAGATTTAGAAGCAATAGTTAGTGAGCAGGTTCAGCAGCCTGAGGCGCGTTTTCAATTGCGTTTGGTTCAAGTTAGTTGTGGTAATGCCTTGAGACCTACTGCCACGGTAACTCTTGCTGATCAAGATGGGCAGGAGAAGACTACTGTTGCAATTGGAACCGGTCCTGTAGATGCGGTATGCAGAGCTTTAAATGATTTAGCTGGTGAGCCAAATGAATTGATTGAATTTTCAGTCAAATCAGTAACAGAAGGAATTGATGCTATGGGCGAAGTGACTATTAGGCTTCGCAGAGAAGGGAAACTTTATTCAGGACATTCCGCTGATACAGATGTTGTGGTGGCCGCTGCACAGGCATATATAAATGCCTTGAACAGACTTATTTCTGTTCAAGGGTCAAAAGCCCTTCATCCGCAGTTTGATGTTGTTGAAGCTCCTACACGCCCAACTATTTGATTGCCAATATTAAATCCTCTATGGGAGAATCAGTGACAGTTGTTTGACTGGATATCAATGGAGGTTCGAAAAAGGCTCTATCGAATTGTTGGTCTTGATGGCAATCCTCATCCAGTCCTGGATACTCCTTTTGAGACAAAGGATGCGGCTATGGGCGCAGCTAATCAATGGTGTGTCGGTCAGGGTTCGGAATGTACTTTGAGCTATAGAGGCATAGGTGTAGAGGTTTTGACTAGAAGTGGTGTGTGGAGAACAGTTGGTTATCCAGAAAATTGTTTAAGGTAAGTTTGTCTTGAACAATCGCGTGACCTTTTTATTCTGATGTGGGTGAGTGTTGACTTCTGTCTTGTTCCTTTAGGGGTCGGTGTATCTCTTTCCCCTTATATTGCTGCTTGTCAACGTGTGATTGATAAAGATGGGCTTGAGTATGAGTTAGGACCTAATGGAACTTCTGTTGAAGGAGAATGGGTAGAAGTTTTTGAATGTATTAAAAAATGCCATGAGGAAGTTCATCGTCTAGGTGTAGATAGGATATATGCAACCTTGAAAGTAAATACCCGTACTGACCGAAGGCAATCTTTTCGTGAGAAGGTTGGCAGTGTTATTTCTTCTTTGGATAAGCATTGATACGCGCTAAAGTTAAGCAATATATTGGGAATGAAGAAAATTAAATCTATGGATCTATGTCTCTTTTATTTTTTCGAGCCAGAGCTTTACTATTCCAAGTAGTGTCTTAAAATTTATATGCTTTCTAATAAGTTGCGTAAATGATGCTTAGCTTGGAAAGAAGGAGCATTTCTTTAAATGAATAAGGAAGTAAGGGGTTATTGGCTGCTGACATGGCTTGGCCTTTTGGCAAACATTGCGGCTTTACCAGTTATCGCGGTTGTTGCATTTGCTGGCCCACCATTGCAAACAGCAAATATAAGTTTAGCTATAAGCGTTGCTTGGCCTGCTGCCGTTGTCGGGATTGTTGCCTCTGCTGGCTTGTTGGCCCAGCGCCGTTGGGGTGTGATTTTAACAATAGTTGCACTTTCAATGGCTCTTTCAGCTTCTTTACCTTATGGAGTTGTTAGATTGGTATTAATTAGAGATCCTCAATCATTAGGCGGGTTGTCTCTTCTAATGTCAATGTTGAATTTAATGGCATTAATTTATTGGTGTAGGCCAGTCCATAGGCGTTATCGTAGACTTTAAGACGATTATATTTAGATTCATCCTATTATCTGACTTGACTTTCAGTTAGAAACATTGATAAGAAGTTGAATGTAAGTTTTTTATATTCTTTTTCAGGTTATCTGTCGGTCATGCTGGGGTTGATGCACTAGGAGAATTGATTGGATAAGCTATTCGTCTATGTCGCATTCTTCTCCAAACTTTTACAAAAGAGCGAATTACAAGTTCTATTTCGGCTCTATTTAGGCTGCTTTCTTTGAGTTGCCCATCACGCAGTCTCGATTCAACTATTTTGCGAACAGTCGAGTATGCAGCTTCATCTGTAGTTTTAGGATCTAGAGATCTAAGTGCTGCTTCACATCCATCGGCAAGCATTAGTATTCCTGTTTCTCGTGAGCGAGGAATTGGACCTTTATAACGAAATTGGCTCTCAGTAATGGAAGGATCAATTTCTTTTGCTCGGTGAAGGAAATATCCCATTTTTAGAGTCCCTTGATGCTCAGGAATGAAATCTGCTATTGGTCGAGGAAGACGATGACGTCTTGCAAGCTTCAGTCCTTCATCTACATGAGCTTGTAAAACATTTGCACTAGCAAAAGGGTCGTTAATCTCGTCGTGAGGGTTTGTGTCATTTGTTTGATTCTCTATAAACCATTTTGGTGCATAGAGTTTGCCCACATCATGGTAAAGAGCACCTGTTCTAATCAGATCTACATCAGCTCCAATGCTTCTTGCCCCTTCTTCTGCCATGCCGCAGATCATCAATGTGTGTTCAAATGTTCCAGGAGCTTCTGATGAAAGCCTTCGTAAGAGAGGCCTTTCATGGTCTGCCAGTTCCATTAAACGGGCTCTAGTGATTAGTCCAAATGCGTTTTCAATAATTGGAATGAGGAGAATAGTTAGCATTAGCATTGCCCCCATGACTAAAGCTTCAGAAACCAATTCTTCTGAATTTGGAGCTAATTTCCCCCAGGCGCTAGAAGCTGAATCGAAGCGAGTTCTTAGAACGGCCCATTCTCCTATCAGGGCAGCAAATGGTAAGAGAACTGCCATTTGTAATAATTGAGCCCGGCTTCTCATTCTCCCTCCTTGAAAAGCAACTATTGCGGCAGCAATACAGGCAACTAGCATTCGTCCTTCACCAATGCCACTAACTGGAACAGGCCAAAATAGACTTGCTATTGACATCCATGCGAGGGCTGATGGTGTGCCTATACCTTGGGATAAGAGAAGAGTCGGAGGGACGAGTACTGCTAATGGACTAACAGCAGCACCAAACCAAACTTTGCTCGCTTGTGTAATCACTAGAAGTCCTAAAGCAAGAAAACCATGACGTGGTTGAAGACATGGCTTTTCCCTTCTCATTATTAAAATTAATATTCCACAGCCTGCTAGTGCCAAACTGAAATTAAATAGCCAAATAAATGGTTTAGGACTTCTTTTTACTAATCCAAAGTAATCAAGTACATCAAATGCTTGAGAACTAATAACGTCCCCTTTCCTTGTTATAAGGTCCCCTTTACTTACTTGGATGTTTGGAATGCCTTGTTTTGTAATTAACTCTTCTAAAAGGCGCTGGCTTCTGACCGCATCTATCTTCAGATTGCTAGCGCCAAAGAATGTATTGGCAAGAATTCTGCTTCCAAGAGTTTTTGCAGGACCATCTTTTTCACCTAATTGATTTAATTGTAGAGAAGATGCATTTTCTAATTGATCTATTGCAAGTGTATTAATTAGTCCTTGACTAAGCATCCTTTGTGCTGCTGAATATATTTCATCCTCCCAGAATTTTTTTGCTGAACTTGATCTTTTGTTAAGCCAAACTTCTTCTTCTGGTAGAAGATTTATTGGCCCTATTCTGTCCCTATCACTACTATTTGCTACAAGCTCTAACTGAATTAGTTGTTTTTCTAATTGCAGTAGGAGTTTTTGCGAGGTTTGTTTGTCAATTACTTGAACAAAGGTTCTTGGAATTAAATCAGAACGTTTTTGTTGAAGCGCTTGACTATCTTCGACAAGAGCATCTTTAGGGGCGATAGCATCAAATGGAGCCATTACGCCAGGCTTAAGGTCAGGCTCTACTAGAAAGTGCCAACTTGAAATGATTGCTACCAAGCAACAAACCAATAGCAACCCTGTTTTATGAGGATTTGACCATCGGACAACTGACCGTCTTGGCGACTCTATTCGAAGCCATCTTTGCCAAAGGCGTTTGAAATTAGGAATCTTTGCCACATGGTTTGGCACCTATTAGTTACGCTAGCTATATCTTCAAGGCATGGTTGTTTTGGCGAAGATTTAGTTCATGGCATTAAAACTTGATGGTAAAAAACTTGCTTTGGAGATAGAAGATCGTCTTCGGCAAGGTATTGCAGACGAATTGTCTGTGGCAGGGAGGCCTCCGGGGTTGGCTGTTATTCGAGTTGGAGATGATCCTGCTAGTGGAGTATATGTATCAAATAAAAAGAAAGCATGTGAGCGCATCGGTGTTGCCAGCCTTGGCTGTCATTTACCTAAAGGAGCTTCTTCTGAAACTGTTATTAAAGAAATTCAGTCCCTTAATAGCAATCCTTTAGTTGATGGAATTCTTCTTCAACTACCTCTGCCCTCGGGTTTGGATGAAGGAATCTTGTTACAAACAATTGACCCAGATAAAGATGCTGATGGTTTGCATAGTTGCAACCTTGGGAAACTACTTAAAGGTGAAAAGGGTTCTCGTTCATGTACCCCAGCTGGGGTTATGGCGTTATTAGCCTGCAATAACTTATCAGTTGAAAGTAAAAGGGTGGTGGTTATTGGTAGGAGTATTTTGGTTGGGAAGCCAATGGCTTTAATGCTTCAATCAGCCAATGCGACAGTCACTGTTGCACATTCAAAAACAAATAATTTACCTGAACTAACTAAAGAGGCTGATTTGCTTGTAGTTGCTGCTGGGAAGCCAAAAATGATTGGCCCAGAATATATTCGTCCAGGTTCTGTGGTTGTTGATATTGGGATACATAGGATTCAAAGTTCTTTTTCATCGGGAGATGGATCAAAGCAGCAATTATGTGGAGATGTTTGTTATGACGAGGTTGAACCTATTGTTAGTGCAATTACTCCTGTACCTGGTGGAGTAGGTCCTATGACAGTTGCAATGCTTCTTGTTAATACAGTTAATAGTTGGAAAAACCATTGCGGTTTGTCCCTTGACTTGGAGGATTTGTTCCCATGAACCTGTCAAGCCTGAGAGAATCGTAATTACGCGACAATTAGACCAATCTTATGGCAGAAGAAATAACTCCTGGTTTTGATTTCCCTTCTTATCTGGCTGAGGCCAGAAAGAGTGTAGAAGCAGCCCTAGACAGTTCTTTGGGTCCAGAGAGGCCTGAAAAGTTAAGGGAAGCTATGCGCTATTCCCTTTTGGCTGGTGGCAAAAGGTTGAGACCTATTCTTTGTCTTGCAGCTTGTGAATTTGCAGGTGGTGAAACTCAGCACGCTTTGCCGACGGCAGTTGCTTTAGAGATGATTCACACCATGTCTCTTATTCATGATGACCTTCCTGCTATGGACAATGATGACTTAAGACGAGGCAGGCCTACTAATCACAAAGTTTATGGAGATGCAGTTGCAATACTTGCTGGAGATGCTCTGTTGACACGTGCATTTGAGATGGTTTCTTTGAGAAGCTCAGGAGTACCTTCAGAAAGATTGCTGAGAGTGGTCGGAGAGTTGTCTTTGTTGGCTGGGGCACCTGGACTAGTCGGTGGCCAGGTTGTAGACCTTGAATGTGAAGGTAAACAGGTTGATTTGGAAACGTTGGAATTTATTCATCTTCATAAGACAGGAGCTCTTTTGAAAGCATGCGTTACTTGTGGAGGATTAATTGCCGGTGCTTCTGAAGAGATGTTGGATGCTTTGCGAACTTATTCAAAAGGCATTGGATTGGCTTTTCAGATCATTGACGACATACTTGATGTGACTGCAAGCAGCGATGTTCTTGGGAAGACTGCTGGGAAAGATGTAATTGCAGATAAGACTACTTATCCCAAATTGCTTGGACTTGATGAGTCGAGAAAGCGTGCAGTTGAGCTAGTGACTGAGGCTAAAGAGGCCTTGTCTCCATGGTCAACCCATTCTCAACCTCTCTTGTCATTAGCTGATTACATCACTAGTCGTGACAGATGAACCTTACTGAGCATTCTCTATCTTTTGCTTCTCAATTTTTTGACAATGCTGTTTTGGCATGGGCCTTGTTGGCTTGTGGAATAGCTCAATTTCTCAAATTGTTTTTTGAACTTATTCGATTTAAGAAATTGCGCCCTTCTGTTTTGATTGAAACTGGTGGCATGCCCTCAAGTCATTCGGCTCTTGTAACGGGTACAGCCTCTGGAGTTGGGTGGGAATTAGGTTTTAATCATCCAGGGTTTGCAATAGCTGCGACCCTGGCTTTTGTAGTTATGTATGACGCTAGTGGCATAAGACGATCTTCCGGATTGATTGCCGAAAGGGTAAATCTTTTGCCTAAAGATATTTGGCCGGATAAGCCAGATAAGCTTCTGAAGGAATCCCTTGGGCATACTCGAATTGAGGTTTTGGTAGGAAGTTTTATTGGTCCTTTGGTTGCTTTGCCAGGGTTGGCGTTTGTTGGCTCACCACTACATTTTGCTCAAACAATTGGATTAAACATTGGATAAGAGGATTTTTTTTGGGCACTTTTTCTCTTGAATTAACTACAGACCAAAGCAATGCTCTTGAAACCTTTAAGCTTTGGCTAAATAGTTCACCTAAAGGTTCTCCATTTGTTCTGAGCGGTTTTGCAGGCAGTGGAAAAACATTTCTATCTACAAGGTTCCTAAAGATTGCCGATTCTAAAGGGTTGTGCTGGACAGTAGCGGCACCAACTCATAAAGCAGTTGGTGTTTTGCGTTGTTCGATGGAGTTGGAGGGATTAAGACCTGTTTGGTATCCCTCTACTATTCATAGGTTGCTGCGACTCAAGTTGAAAAGAAAAGGTGACCTTGAAACTTGTGAGCAAACTGAACAAACCGCAAATTCGTTACAAAATTTGCATTTAGTTCTAATTGACGAGGCCTCAATGATAGATAGCAAGCTTCTAGAGATAGCTTTGCAATGCGCATATTGCTTTTCAACTCGTCTTGTTTTTGTAGGTGATCCAGCTCAGTTGCCTCCGGTCGGAGAGTCGAAGAGCTCTGTATTCTCATTGAAAAGGGCCGTTACATCTGAGCTAAAACAGGTTGTAAGACACCAGGGACCTGTATTGAATCTGGCTAGTCGACTAAGGGATGGTCGCCTACCCTGCCAGCAACCTCCATGTTTCCCAATCTGTAAGAGTGACAAAGGTGTTGTTGGTTGCTTGGATAGCCAGGACTGGCTGGCTCGTGCAAAGCAAGCATTAAAAGAAGCGTCTATCCAGGAGGATCCTGATGCGGCAAGGATTCTTTGCTACACCAATAAAAGTCTTGAAAAATTAGTTCCTCACGCGAGACGAGCTATACATGGGGAAATGGCTGATCAATTACCCGTTTTGCCTGGAGAAATACTTATAACGAGAATGGCTGTTATGGCTCCAGCCTCAAGGGATGGAGTGGAGAATGGAGAAGAACCAGATATGCTTCTTGGCTCAAATAGAGAGCTTGTTGTTACTGATGTTGTGCCGGAAAGGTGTGATTTGGCTGAGTTTGGAATTACTTCTCAGTCTGATTGGACTGTTCCTGTAATTGAAACTCTGGTTGCCAAAGTTTGTGCAGGTGAAAAGGCATTTTCTTTAAGGTTACTGCCTCCTCCTGGGACTTCTCCAAGATCTCTTCTTGACAATTGTTTAGATCGATTAAGGCAGAATGCCAAGCAAGGAGGTAAGCAAGACAGCAGAACTATTTGGCGCAAGTTCTTTTTAGTTCGTGATGCATTTGCGTCACTTGGTCCAGCTTCGGTTCTGACGGTTCATAGGAGTCAAGGAAGTAGCTTTGGCGAGGTTTTTGTTTCTTCAGATGTTTTTTGGCCTAAAGAATTATCCCTAAGAAAGCAATTGATTTATGTTGCTGTTAGCAGGGCAAGGGAAGGTGTTTGGTTCTTAGGGAATAAGCAACTAGATTCTCAGAACTCCATTTGGTATGACCAATTAAACCAATTGATTTGAATTTGGTTATTCAGACTCTCTTCTTTCTAGAGCTAATCGCCACTTTGTAATTATGTTTGGGTTGCTTGCCCAGTGGATGTGAATCCAGCTTGCGTGTAGCAAGCTATTTCCCCACCCTTCACTTGTTTCTCCCAAGGAATAACCCTTAACTACCCATAATGATTTTGTTTTTTGGTTTTTTTTAAGAGAAGCCTTTCTTTCGGTTAATTTTTTTTTGCTTGGAGTAGGGTTTATTTCCCATCTATGAAATTCGTGTCCATGTAGGTTTTCCTTGCAATTAAGGATGAGTCCATTACCTTTTGCTTTCATTTCTCTATACCCAACTTGAAGCTTGCCTTTTTGGGCATCGAATGGAAGTATATCTGCCATTCGATATGTTTGGTTATCTAAGGCAGTAAGGTTTCGACCAAGGAGGAGCATGCCACCACATTCGGCATATACCGGATTGCTATTACAAAAGAGCTTTAGTTCATTTAGACTCCTTTTGGAGAGGCTTAATTGTTTTGCATATTGCTCTGGGAATCCTCCAGGAATTATTAACCCTTTAGCCTCTTTGGGAATGGGTTCGTCTTCTGTCGGTTTCCATTTTAGTAGAGGCATTCCGTAAGATTCAAGGCATTCTTTGGTCTCTTCATATCGAAAGTGAAAAGCATTATCTTCTGCAATTGCGACGGGAAATTGCCTTAATTTTTTTTGGTGTCTATATAGGCTTTCAATTGGACTTTTCGATAGTGGGGGAGCCTTTAACAGTCTTATTAATTCAGTAAGATTTAAATTCGATTTTGCGATTTCTGCCCATTTAGAAATGTAGTGGTCTAAACCTTTGATTTCATTAACTGGTACAAGTCCTAGATGTCTACTAGGTAATTGTAATTCAGACCTATTTGGTAAACAGCCAAGTAGCCGTACATCAATTTGATCTAGGACTTCTTTTAGTAATACTTTGTGTCTGTCACTGCTTATACGATTCAGAACTACGCCAGCCAAGTGTATTTCAGGGTCTTGATCTCGAAATCCTTTAATCAATGCACCTAATGAGGCGGATTGGCCACGTGCATCAACTATTAATATTACTGGAACATTTAGCAGACGGGCAATATTGGCAGTACTTCCATTGGATGAGCTCCCAACTCCATCAAATAGTCCCATGACTCCTTCGATTAAGGCTAAATCTGCATTCCCTCCAAAGCCATGGAAGCTTTCTATAACCCACTTTTCTCCACATAGATGAATATCTAAGTTGCGGCATGGTCTCTTTGAAACCGCTGATAGATGTTGTGGATCAAGGTAATCAGGCCCAACTTTAAATGGTTGAATACTTAAACCTTCTCTTGTTGCCCAAGACGCAATTAGAAGACTTAATAATGTTTTTCCGCTTCCTGATGATGGAGCTGCGATTACACAAGACATTAAATATTAGGTAGGTAAAGGCTTTTATTTTTTATACATGTGAAGTGGAATACAGCTTAGAAGCTATCGGTGCAGCAGCTGCTAGTAGTGGACTAGTGGTACCTCGACTACTTTCTAAAAGCCTCGCTACATCCATTTCAACTGAATCAATTTGATTGGAAACCATCTCTTCAATTAATTCCATACTTGCCATCCCACCAGCTTCCAGTCTCATACACTCACTAGTTTTTGAGCCGAGAATTACACATAGTGCAGAGTGCTTTACTTGCTCTAATTCACAGATCATTCGCATGCCAACTATTTGACCAGGATGAATGCTTGGGTTTCCAACTGGTAAAGCTATTAGTCGTAATGAAACTATCCCCCCATCTGGGCGCTTAAATGTTGCTTTTAAAAGTTCACCAGAATCAAGGCTTGTTTCCATGACTTCCCAGGACAACCTACTTGCTATCCATGCGGCTAAAAGTAGACCTTGTACAGGATGATCACCTTCGACATCTATATCCAAGCTAGTAATTGTATTTAAAGATTCACGTCTGTGAGGTGGATCAAATACTTCTGCAAGGCTTTCTCTCCAACTTCTTAGCCTTAGCCAATTAAGGTCGTTTATCGCTTGATCTCCGACAACTTTTTTATCTAATAGGCTTAGACAATTAGCTGGCTCACCCAGAGAAGTATCGATAATTAATCTTCTGTTAGGTGTAGCTAGTTCTTCAAATAGGTTTTGTGCTTCGTCAAGATTTCCATTCCACCAAAGCCATGAAGGTAGATCTTTAGGCAACAAGGTTGGAAGAATTTGTAGTCCATTATCAATTGAATTTTGTCCACCTCTTAAAACAACTACATCACCACAAGCAGACTTGTCACTATCTTCCGATAAAGGACAGTATGCCGCTACAAGGGTTTCAAGTGGTTGCCCTGTGCGAAGAGTTGGAGCAAGAGTAATTAAACGCCTTGGTTTAAGTGTGCTAATTGAAGTGTCTATATGTTGCCCTCTTAGATCTTGTTGACTGATGTCACCTTGGCATTGCTTTAGACAAGCGGTGATTTTTGGGTCCAGTGGTGGCGTGCTATGTGGCAAGTCTTTATCCAGGATCACTTGGCGCGCTGCGTCAATTAATGATTGAGGTTGTGTACCGGTTATTGGCCCTTTTATTCTGCCAGTTCTGACTAATTCCTGTTCAAGCCAGGCTGGTTGCCATATTAATAAACAAAATGTATTTGCTCCTTTGTTTCCAATTGGGCCTTTGCTCCAAAGCTGTTTTAGATAGCTAGGGATTTCGCTTGGTGGTATTTGTAGGGGAGTTTGAAGAGTTAATTGAGGTGACATTGTCGTATTTTGCAGGAATGATTTTTTAATTGTTTATGGACGTCTCCATAACAATTTGTCTTTAGCTAGGAGCTCGTCAGAAGCAGCTGGTCCCCATGTTCGAGACTCATAAGGATATATAGGCAGTTTCCATGGCTGGTCTTCAATTAGTTCCAAAAGAGGTGTATAAATTCGCCAGGCTGCTTCAACTTCATCACTCCTTGTAAACAGAGTGGGATCTCCAAGCATGGCATCAGCTAATAATCGGACATAGCCTTCGTCAGAAGGTTCTCCGAAAGATTGGTCATAAGAAAACTCCATTTCCACAGGCCTGCTTTTCATCCCTGAGCCAGGAGCTTTTACTTCGAACCGAAATTTAGCTCCTTCATCGGGCTGAATTCTTAGTATTAGTTGGTTTGATGAAGGCTGCCCAACTGTTGAATCGAAAAGGTGTACAGGAGCCTCTCTAAAAGTAAGGACAACCTCACTGAGTCTTTTTGGTAGACGTTTTCCAGTCCTTAAATAAAAAGGAACCCCTTGCCAGCGCCAATTTTCTACAAATAGCTTCATTGCTACATATGTCTCTGTAGTGCTGCCAGGAGTAACACCAGATTCATCTTGGTAGCCAAGTAATGGGAATTTCTTCGCACCTCCTTTTGTGTATTGACCTCTTATGCAGCAATTCCAAGGTTCAGCTTCGTCTGCCAGCCGCGCAGCTTGTAAAACTTTTGCTTTTTCGTTTCGAATAGCTTCAGGGTCAAAGTGACCAGGTGGTTCCATAGCAGTTATTGCCAGCATTTGAGTGAGATGATTTTGGACCATGTCACGAAGTGCTCCTGAAGTCTCGTAATACCCAGCGCGTTCTTCAACTCCTACAGTTTCTGCAGCTGTTATTTGAATACTTGATATGAAATTGCGATTCCAAATCGGTTCGAAAATAGTATTGGCAAATCTAAGTACCAAAATGTTTTGTACAGTTTCTTTACCTAGGTAATGATCTATTCTGAAAATTTGACTTTCTTGCCCACAACTTTGAACTAGCTGATTGAGAGATTGTGCACTGCTGTAGTCCCGTCCAAAGGGCTTTTCTATTACTACACGACTTCTCTTTGGATCATTTAGCAGTCCAGCAGAAGAAAGTGCTTTGCAGCCATTTCCATAAAACTTAGGAGAAACTGAAAGATAAAAAGTTCTGTTCCCATGAGTGGATCTTAAATAATCTATTTCTTCTAACCGCTTGGCTAACCGCAATACATCCTCCTGTTGCTGAAGATCAACAGGTTCGTAGAAAAGTCCTTTAACAAATAGCTCCCAAGAAGAAGAGTTTTCTTGAACTTTGCTACCTAAGGCTTCTGCCATTTTTTGGCGGAAGGTTTCATCACTCCATTGTCTTCTGGCGCAACCAAGTAATGCAAATTCACTAGGTAGTCGCCTTTGCAGAAAAAGCTCAAAAAGGGCTGGCACCAGTTTGCGGTGCGTAAGGTCGCCACTTGCGCCAAAAATAACGAGGCATTGAGGTGCAATTACCCGCTCTTGTCGAAGACCAATCCTTAAGGGGTTCGTTGTCGGCATAATTATTGGACTTCGGCCAATTGCCGATAAAGATTTTAAATATTTAAATTCAAAGTGCTAATTAGCATCTCGCCATAGTTTGTTCTCGGATGCCCAAAAAGCAAGAAATCTTTCGGGAAAAATTGAAAAAGTCGCCTGTGTTAATAAAGACAGGCGACTTAGCTGTTAATTTAATTTGATTTGATTAGGAGTATTAGTCGTATAAAGTTTAATATGTTTCGACATGCCATCTACCGGCTTTCTTTAGTTGGGGCCTTAGTTCTGACCAGTTCAACCCTTTGGCTGCTGCTGCTGTATTCATTGCTTCATCTATACCAGGCTCCATACCTTTCAATCCACACAGATAGATATGCGTTTTTGGATTCTCTATCATCTCAAAAATTTCCGCTGCATGTTCTAGAACCCTATCTTGTATATACATGCGTCCCCCCTTTGAATTTTTTTGCTCCCGACTTATTGCTTTTGTATATCTGAAATTGTTAGGGAACTTTTCTTTGTAGCTTTCAAAATCTTCATCATATAAAAGATTTGCAGTCTTAGGTGCTCCCATGAATAACCAAGCCTTTCCTTTGAAATCCCAGTTATTTTGAGATCTTTCTTTGGTTTCGAACATTCGTCGTAAATAGGCTCTCATTGGAGCTATGCCTGTCCCAGTCGCAAGCATAATTACATTCGCATCTTCTTCTTCAGGAAGAAGCATCTCTTTGCCTACTGGGCCAGTTATTTTCACTTTCTGACCTTTGGAGATATTGCACAAATAAGTTGAACAAACCCCATCTATTGTTTGGCCATCTTTTTCATATTGCAGTTGACGAACACATAAAGATACTGTCTTGCCTTTGAAATTATCTCCATGGCGCGTACTGGCTATTGAATAAAGCCTTATTTTATGTGGCTTTCCTTTTGCATCTTCTCCAGCAGGGATTATTCCAATACTTTGGCCTTCAACATATTTAAGCTGGGGGTCACCTTCTGAAAGATCAAAAGTAATGTGATTAACTCTTCCAATAGCACCTTCTTTTAAAAGGCTGTAATTCTCAAGTATTTTCCCCAAAAATGGGTCTTTGGGCTTGTACGTATTAACAGGAACATCTGCATGCTTAGCTTTTTTAGGTGCTCCTAATTTGTTTTCTTTGGAAATAGTTGCTGGAGGTGCAGACGGAACCTTGGAAGGCTGCAAAGAAGACTCTGCATTGTTTCCTCCGTTGCTATTCCGAGAAATGAAACTCTGAATTAGCCAAGCAACACCAATAAGGATGGGTATATGGATTAGTCCGCCGACTACCACTGTTGTTTGCGAATAAGCCATTAATAACTCAAAACAGATGGCGAGAATACCAATCCATTGACGTAATTAGTAGCGAAATCCATCTCTTGAGTTCACGTTTTGTGATTGGCACAGCAGATCCACTGGAGGGCTGGTGGAATTTCATTAGGGCTTTTCTGTATTGTTCACAAGCTGAGTGGTAGAAATTCTGAGTTGTCCACTATTTCAACCTATAAGGATTTTGTGCTTTCAAATGAACTTGGGGAAATTAATTCTCAAGTGATTTTGCCCCAAACCATTGAGCAGACAATGGAGAAGCTTCCAAATGGTGTTAGAAGATTGGCAGCTCAACTAAGAACCCCGATTGATTTTCAATCTATTTGGTCTGTTTTGACTGATTATGATCAGTTGAGCAACCATATCCCTAATCTTGCCTCAAGTAGCTTGATTTCAAGGGAAGGGAACCTTGTTCATTTAAGGCAAGTTGGTTCTCAGAAGTTTTTAGGATTTAACTTTTCTGCAGAAGTTCATTTAGAGCTTTTAGAAGATTTACCAGAAGGTCTTTTGCAATTTCATTTACTAAAAGGCGACTTCAGGCGCTTTGAAGGCTCTTGGATGCTTAGCAGTTTGCCAAACGGAATAGGGACTTGTTTGCTTTATCAGCTAGTGGTTCAAGGTTGTATTGGAATGCCAGTAGCGCTAATTGAAAAACGACTTAGGCAAGACTTAAAGGCCAATCTTGAAGCTGTAGAGCTTGCGGCCTCAAAATTGCAGAGCTTTAAATGAAAAATTTTCATGAATAGTCACAAGAATCGCTCTTTCAAGCGGACTTTGCATCAAAAAAACCTCAAAAAGTTAATTGCTTTTTGAGGTTTTTTTCTAATTGGATCAATACCCCCAAGGGGATTCGAACCCCTGTCGCCTCCGTGAAAGGGAGGTGTCCTAGGCCTCTAGACGATGGGGGCGAGGCCGAGATCTAACAGACTTAATCTATAGTCTCATCCGAAAGCTACGGGCCCACCTCGCCCTCCGTCAAGGTATCTATCTCTTTGCCTTGACCTTGCCAAACTGGAACTGTGAAATAAAAGCAAGCTCCCTTACTAGGTTCTGATACAACCCAAATTTTCCCTCCATGGACTTCTACTATCCTTCTGCAGACTGAAAGTCCAACACCAAAACCTGAAGTTAATCCAGACGTTTGAGGTAATCGAACACGGTCCAAAAATATTCTTTGTTGTTCTCCTTCAGGGATTCCAGGTCCACTGTCACAAACGCTTACTTCAACCCATTGATTTGTTCTATGAAGCATTGTTATTGAAATTTCACCTTCTGATTGTGTGAATTTCAATGCGTTTTCTATTAGGTTTAATAAGACCTGACGCATTCTTCTCTGATCTCCAAAAACTTTTGGTAAATCAAGAGGTATATCTGTATTTACTTGTATTCCTCTTCTTAGCCAAAGTTTTTCCAGCTCTAGAATTGCCTCTGCAGCAAGGTTTGCAAGGTCTAAACGTTGAGGATTGAATAGAGACTCCCATTTTGTAGTACCTACCTCCAAGAGATCTTTTGATAAAACTTCAATCTCTCCAAGCCTCCTCTGAATCAAGTCTTGGAATTTTGCAAGATCTATTTGGCCTAGTTGTTGACTCTGAACTGCTAATGCTGCTGCTGTTAGTGGTGTTCTCAATTCATGAGCAACCATTCTAAGGAGCCTTTCTTGAGAATTTATTTGTTCTATTAAGGTTTGGTTTTCTTGCCTCAGGACCAATAGTTCATCTTCCAGTTGCAGTTCTTTTTGAGTTGTGCTGGGTGCAATTTCTGTTGGCCTTAAACTGAGGCCTAATCCATTTACTACTGTTTCTTGCTCCCATCTTGGCAGCCAGGTTCTTAATTGTTGGTAGATAGCGCTTCCAGCAAAAACTTGTTTAGGTGCAGGGGATAATTTAATCAGCGCTGGTATTGCTATAAGTCTATGCAGCTCTAAAAGTTCAGGTTGATCACTTGGATCAGCCATTTGAAGAGTGACTCTGAAGCCACAGTCCTCCTTCTCAAGGAATTGGATGACTGCACCTAAGTCACCTCTTGAGAGGTGGTGGCGAGAGGCTACTAGCAGCAACTTTAAGTGCTGCTGATTTTGTTTATCGGCCCCATCCACAGGGTCTAGCACTTGGCAAAAATTCAGTTACTTATTATGAGCCCTAGGAGTCATAATTTAAAAGAAATCTAGCTAACTATGAACAGTTATTTGTACCATTAGCGTCTAACTGTAATTTATTTTTGTCTTTCTTAAGTTGTATTTATAACACTTTTGGTATTAATGAGTATCTTTATTTGATATTCAGCCATAAAAAGATTCGGAAGTCTTTTGCTAAAAATAATTCAAGAAAAAATATTGATGAGTCCATTTTTTTGGTCAAAGCAGATGACTATACAAAGCTTTTTGTCACAGACGAATTTTGAATGTCCGCTAAATTGCCAAGTATGAATTCATAACTCATTCTGGTGCGCTTTACTACAACTCTATTTGGAAGGGTTTTGACCAAGCCCTTGATTCTATTCATTCCATTTTTAGTTCTCTTCATCTCTTCTGGCATAGGCGCAGAAGCTAAACCCAAAACCAGACCTGCTACTAAAGATGATGTTTTTTTGTATAGGGGTCTTGGAGCTTCCTATATCTGTAATGCAAGAGCAGCAGGAGTCGAATTTCCAAAGGCTGCTTGGATTGCGGCTGCTACGTATGCTCAAGTTCTTAATGGAAGACATGGTGGGTTTGTGGCCTCTGCAGGAAAGAAAAAACTTACCGAGAAACAATTGTTTGCAGGCGCTGAATTTCAGATTATTACTGGCGCATTGCAATATTGCCCTAAAGAGATCCCTGGTGATGTTAAAGATAAGATAAATGAAGCTATTAAGAGCCAACCAAAGTCTAAAAGAAGATAAGTAAAGATAATGTTCTTGCCTAAGGTTGAGATTTCTGAAATATAGAATGTGTATTCTTATCTTTTATGGTTGATAACTTTTTTTATTAGGATGAAGAAGTACAGATTGACTCTTAACCTTTAACTTAAGATTGATTATTAACTTAAGATTGATTATTTTTTGATTGGATCTAACGAAACATTGAGCTAACTGAACTTTCTTCGTGTATACGCCAGATTGCTTCTCCAAGCATATTTGCCACTGATAAGACTTTGAGTTGAGGAAAAATCTGATCAGAATCTAGAGGGATGCTGTTTGTAACTATGACTTGCTCAAAAAGCCCTTTTGACGAAAGACGTTCACATGCTGGTGGAGAGAACACTGCATGTGAGGCACAAGCAATTACCCTTTCTGCTCCCTCCTTTCTTAAAAGCTCTGCACCAGCAGTAATTGTCCCGCCAGTATCAATCATGTCATCTATAAGAATTGCAGTTTTGCCTGCTACATCGCCTATGACTGTAAGACTTTGCGAAACGTTATGTGCCGATCTCCTCTTGTCAATTATTGCTAAAGGAGCATCTTTCATTTGTTTTGCAAAAGCTCTTGCTCTTGCAACCCCTCCTACGTCTGGGGAAACAACCACAACCTCCCCTAAATCTTTGGTAGAAAGATAATCCACTAGAACAGGAGAGCCATAAATGTGATCACATGGAATATCGAAATAACCCTGAATTTGGGCAGAGTGCAAATCCATGGCTAATACCCTGTCAACTCCTGACTTGACAAGCAGGTTTGCAGTTAACTTTGCAGTTATTGATTCTCTGCCTGCAGTTTTTCTGTCTGCTCTTGCATAGCCATAATAAGGAATTACAGCCGTAATTTGCCTGGCTGAAGCACGTTTACATGCATCTACCATGATCATCAGTTCCATTAGATTGTCATTTACTGGTGCGCATGTCGGCTGAATCAAGAAAACATCACATCCACGAATTGATTGCTGTATTTGTACGTAAAGTTCACCATCAGCAAATTTTTTGCAGACTCTTGGTCCATCAGTAACCCCTAAATAAGCAGCTATCTCTCTTGCTAATGCTGGGTTTGATGTCCCACTAAAAATTCTCAGCCTTCTTGTGTCATGACTGATACTCTTACTCTCTTGTTCAGTCCGTGCTGCAGTCAAAAAACTTGTCACGGTGCAGCTAAGGAACATCTGCTGTATACCGATGGTAATGCTCGAATCGCTCAACACCAAATCTTTTAATAAGCTGATGTTCTGACCATGGTTTGTAATACGCCTTTTTTAGTTGCCACAGGCTTACTTCCTGAGCGTGCAATGTCTTTGGCCTGTAATGCTTTATCAAAGGCTTGGGGTGGAGATCTATTTAGCGTTAGCTACAAAGAAAACCCTGATTTATTTCTTAACTCTTTGTCTTGCAATGATGGATTAATTCAATTGATAGGCGATGCAGCGATATTTGACCTTAAACATGGAACTTGGCTGGAAGCCTTAGGTTCTTGGCGTCAGCCAACTATTTTCATGGCTCAACCCTTGTCCTCTGGGGAAATGCCTGGTGTTGCGGGTGCTTATGTTTGTCTTGCGAAGAAGCTTTCAGTACCTCTGCTTGGAATTGTGCAAGTTGGAGGACATTGGAATGAGTCTTTGAGACGTTGCGATGGCCTGCCTTGGTGCGGCTACATTCCATTACAAGAAAAGACTAATTTTTCAGGTTCAGATTTGAGGAGTAATAGTTTGGATCTTAGAGTTGAGGAGGTTGCCAGTTGCTTGCGTAATAGAAAGAATTTTTTAATTGCTTGATATCTTTTTGATTAGGATGACTTGACTTGATTTCTTCATTAAGAATTATATTTTTAATAGCGGATTGTTTATCAATGCTTGGCCTTGATTCATCTCCTCTAGGCCAAATTAAATTTATAGCTGTTGTTGCAAGCCAAATCCCAAGTAAGCCTGCACCTAAATAGTGAATTGCTAGTCCTGGATTTCTAAGGAGAAGCTTAATGCTCATAATTATTTTGGTTTATTTATTGATTTGCATAGTACCCAATACTTTGACTTGAAATCAAGAATGAATTCACAAGGTTGATCTATTATAGCTCTAAGAAAATAAAATAGGAAAACAAGATTTGTTGCTTAAAGGGTTCATTTAATGGAATCATCCTTAATTATTATTAAATCTTTAGATTTATTTTCTATATTATATATATTGGTCAATAATAACCCTGCGTAAAGGTTTGTTTTTTTTTGTCAATGAGGTTATATGAACTTTCTAATTCAAAAAAAACTTTTAAATTAAAAATTTGATTTGCTGATAAAGGTTGGATGAGATAAGCAGATTCGAAAATAATTTTAATAGTTGTACCGCCTTGATCTTTTTAATGTCTCTGCCTAACAAAGGTAAGGCTCGCACTCTAGGTGTATTACTTCATCCCTCGGCATTGCCTTCAAGTCCTGTATGCGGAAATTTTGGAGAGGCAGCCAGGTCTTGGTTGTACAAGCTGGCTGAAAATCAAATAGGTGTTTGGCAGTTCTTACCACTTGCGCCTACTGATAGGACTGGATCTCCATATAGCTCGCCTTCAAGTTTCGCCTTGAATCCATGCTTTTTAGATGCTAATGATCTTGTATCTGAAGGCTTTATAGATTCATGCGCCATTAATCAACTTCCTGGGTTTGATGAGGTTAAAAACTCAGTCGTAAACTTAAGTCTTGCAGAAAATAGGAGTTATGTTTTAGGAAAGGTTTTAAGGGAATACTGGGATAAACAGGATGAATCAAGACATTTTGCATTTATTTCTTGGTGTCAACAACAGTTTTGGCTTGAAGACCATGTCGCATTTATGGAACTACGACGACAGTACAAAGGTCGACCTTGGTGGGAATGGGAAAAAAATTTGTCACTTCATAGATCTATTTCATTAGCAAAATGGCGTAAGAAATATAAATTAAATCTTTTAGAGCATCGCCTATTGCAATGGCATTTGCATCGCCAATGGGATTCGCTTAGATCTTTAGCAAAAGATTTGGGAATTTTGCTTTTTGGCGATATGCCTTTTTATGTCTCTAGAGATAGCGCAGATGTCTGGAGCAAAAGAGGTTTGTTTTCCATATCGCCTAATGGGGATATGGAGATTCAAAGTGGAGTCCCTCCTGATTATTTTTCTAGTACTGGTCAGCTTTGGGGAACGCCCGTTTATTCCTGGCCTGTGCACCAATTCACTAGATTTCGCTGGTGGCGTAGTCGATTCGCTAATCAATGGAATCAAGTTGACTTATTGCGCTTAGATCATTTTCGGGCTCTTGAGTCTTTTTGGGCTGTTCCTGGAAATCAAAAGACAGCAGAAAGTGGAGAATGGAAAAAATCTCCTGGGAATGAACTTTTGGGTCTTTTAAGACAAGATTGTGGATGCAATGCTCTTCCATTGGTTGCAGAGGATTTAGGTATCATTACCCCTGAAGTTGAGGAGTTAAGAGATTCCTTCATGCTTTCTGGAATGAAGGTTCTTCAGTTTGCTTTTGATGGAAACCCTCAAAACCCATATCTTCCTGAGAATATTAAGGGAAAAAATTGGGTTGTATATACAGGAACCCATGACAACCCAACTACTCTTGAATGGTGGAATTCAATTGATGATCAAATTCGAGAAAGGGTTTTAGAAAGATCAGACCATCAAATCTATGCCCCATCTTGGAAGCTATTAGAAATGGGTTTGGCAAGTGAGGCAAATCTTGTAATTGCGCCTTTACAAGATTTGCTTTGTTTAGATGCGGAAGCACGGTTTAACCAACCAGGTGTCATAGGCAATAATTGGATTTGGCGTATGGAATCATTTGACCAACCTTTGGATAATGCTTTGAAGGGCTACTGTTCTAGAGGCAATCTTTGGGGGAGAGACTTGGCAGGTGCCTCTGGCTTGTTAGAAATATCTTCAATAAGATAAATATCTTTATCTATTCTCTTTGGGAAATATTCCTTGCCTTTCCAAACCAATTTGTCTGATTTTTGTAACGGAGGTCTTATCGTTAGGGTTATAGGTGCTTTTACCTTTAATTTAAATCTACCATTTTTTATTGTTAGGTAAGCCTTCTCTCCATAAGAATCTCTAAGCCTTATTTCACTTGCTCTTCGGATATTTATTTCGAGCCATCCTTTACCTCTTTCTGCAAATAGAAGCTTAAAGTTTGATCTAATCCAATTATCTCTAAAGCTCTCTTTTGGGCTTTTACTATTAATAATTCGATCTGATTTGTTTGCTGAAGTACTTAAACTTAGATTTATAGGAGCTATTGTTTTGGTTTTGGAGACAGCTAATCTCCTATAGTAATTGTTTAAGAGAAGAATAGTCACTAACATCACAAAAAAGTAGATCAAACTTCCTGGAAATGTTTGAAAGATTTCTAGGCTGCTAGGGGTAAGAAACTTTCTATGACTGTCAAACTTCATATTCTTTTGAGAGTTTATTATACTATTTAAACTGCCAACTGTTAGTCCTAAATGTCTTTCTAGAAGACTTATCATAGAATTAAGATATGTCCTTTCTGGTAGTTTGTCTAACCATCCTTCTTCTAAAGCTTCCAAAACGGTAGGTGAGATTTTTGTTTCAATTGCTAGTTTATTTATACTTATCCCTAGTTTCTCCCGTTTTTCTTTCAGGGCCTTGCCTGCTTCTTTAATTGATTGGATGTTGCTATTGGTATTTAAATTCATCTGATTTTTATCAATGCTAATTGAATTTTTAAAGGGGATTTTTAATCCTAGGAATTTCCTAATCATATTGATGGACTCTTGAGAAGATTTTCCCAAGAATCTCTTCCTAACTCTTTCCAGCACCCCTCTTTTAAGCTGTCTAATCTAATATTTGCTATTTGGATCCTTTTTAAGTCAAGAACTGGATTACCTATTAGCTCTGCGATTCGCCTTATTTGTCTGTTTCTTCCTTCCTTAAGGATTATTTTTAATAAGCTTTTTCCTTCTGAATGCTTTAGAGGAGTTATTATCATTGGTAAAGTAATTCTTCCATCGAGGTTAATGCCACTCCTCCATCTATCTAGACTCTTCATGGATGGTACACCTTTAACCCAAACAAGATAAGTTTTTTTGTGTGAATATCTTGGATGACTAAGTTTTAGTGTTAATTCCCCATTATTTGTAAGGAGTATGGCTCCTCGACTATCTAGATCTAGCCGCCCTATGGGGTACAAACCTTTGCGTAAATTTCTAGGTAGTAATTCTAATACCGTTCTTCTGCCATGATTGTCTGAACAACTACATATAACCCCAATTGGTTTGTTAATTAAGAAAACTCTATCCTTCCTTTTTATCTCTATAGGCTTTCCATCCACTTTAATCCTATCTTTAAATGGATCTGCAATATCTCCTAGCTGTGCATGATGATCATTAATAAGTACTCTACCCTCTTTTATAAGCTCCTCAGCTTTTCTCCTTGAACATAGGCCAGAAGAAGCTATTAATTTTTGCACCCTCTCTGTTCTCATTATAATAAATTTTTAGGCAACCATAGGGTTCGCTTTCTGAATTAACTCTGCTGCAATCTTCCTGGCTCTAAATGTTTTTCTTAATAGTTTTATTAGAGCCTTTAGTTCTTTTGCATCAAGTCGATCATCTTTAATTAAGTTCATTAATAGACTATTGCGGATCAATGAGCCATCCTTGCTAAATAATAACTTTATTCCTGCACTTGCTACCGGAATTATTTCTGATGATTGATCCTCACTTTCTTTGATTATTACTTTTAAAAGACTTTCAATTCTTTCAATACGAATGCCGCCATTTTCATCGAAAATTACTTCCATAAGGATTTTTAGCATTTCCTTGCTATCGCCAGAAAGTAGCCTTTTAGCAACATAAGGATAGGCTATCGCAATTATTTTAAAGTTAGGGTCTAATCTAAGAGCTAAACCCTCTTGACTGACTATGGCTCTGATTATTAATGCAAATCTTGCAGGAACACGAAATGGGTAATCAAACATTAATTTTGAAAATTGATCTGTAATTTCCTTAAAATTAAATGAATTGACTTCTTCTCCAAGAGAACCTCCTAACACTTTTTCTAAGACAGGAGTTATTCTTGAAAGATCATAGTCTTCTTTTAGAAACTCAAGTTTTTGGAAGTCTTTTGCAAGTTCGGCAAAATCTTTGTTTATTATATGTACAACTGCACCAGTAAGTATTAACCTGTCTTCATTGCTAATAGAATCCATCATTCCAAAATCTACATAGGCTAGATGCCCCATCCCATTTGTATTGCCTCTCAAAGCAAACATATTGCCTGGATGTGGGTCTGCGTGGAAGAATCCAAATTCGAGCAATTGTTGAATGCCACTAATAACCCCAGTTTTAATTATTAATGATGGGTCTAAACTTTCTTTTTTAAGTTCATTTCTATCCCTTAGTTTTGTTCCTTCAATCCATGAGGTTGTGATAACCTTATGGGATGAGAGCATTGACTCAACTTTAGGAATGGTAATAGCCTTATTGTTAACAAAAAGAGCAGCAAACTTTTCAGCATTTTCTGCTTCTTTTTTATAGTCAATTTCTTCAAATAAACTTTTTCCAAACTCATCAATGATTTCACCTAGGCCGATACCAAGATTAAGAGGTAAAACTGGCGCACCAACAATCCCCAGTAACTTAATAATTACTAAATCTCGCCGGACAATAAACCTCAAATCAGGCCTTTGGACTTTAACTGCTACCCAGTAGTTACCTTGTAGTCGTGCTTTATAAACTTGTCCAAGACTAGCTGCTGCTATGGGCTCTTTTGGAAATTCTTCAAATAGAAGATCAGCAGGTGAACCAAGTTCATGTTCGATAATCCTTAAGGCTTCCTCGTGTTCAAAGGGTGGTAGGTCGTCTTGAAGTTTTGTCAGCTCTTCGAGCCAGTCGCTTCTTATAAGATCAGGCCTTGTAGATAGTGCTTGACCTACTTTTATGAAGCATGGGCCAAGATTGGTAATACTTACAAGGATTTTATTCGCAAGTTCTTTTTGATTTTCCTTTTTTGGGCTTCTGCTATTTATAAGCAAAAGAACCGCAAGGCTAAATATTGTGATAATGATTTCTAGTAGTCTTGGTATCCATATCCATGGACGAACTAGCAGCCATCCCATATCTCTAGAAGGCTCATACTCCATGAGGGCCTCTTCTTCTGCAATAGGGGAAACTGTATTTGGCACGTTTGACAGAATTAACGAGATCGTTGTTCCTGAGACTTTAGAAAATCAGAGATTCTTTCATGGGGCTTTACCGACTATTGGGCAGAAATCTTGGTAGGGGGCTTTTCCTCCCTGCGCATGGTCGAGGTGCTGCACTGCCAGATCAATTAAGAATACTTCTAAAAAAGAAAGCGGGTATTTGGGATTTGCCAGAGCTTGCTGAAATAGGAGGACCATTGCTTGAAAAAGGAGAAATTGCAAAATGTCAGAACGAATTAGCTGAATCCATTGGTGCTTCCAGAGCCTGGTTTGGCGTAAATGGAGCTACTGGGCTATTGCAGGCAGCCTTACTCGCAATAGCCAGACCAGGTCAAGCTGTATTAATGCCAAGGAATGTCCACAAAAGCATCATTAATGCTTGTGTCCTCGGGGACCTGATACCAGTGATTTTTGATATTCCTTTTTCGGTTGACCTTGGTCATCATCTTCCACCTGATGGGATTTGGTTGGAAAAGGTATTAGATGAATTAGGCGATAAGCAAATACAGATAGCAGCAGCAGTCTTTGTTCACCCAACTTATCAAGGATATGCAGAAGCAATTAGGCCGCTAATCTCTCAAATTCATCAGATGAAATTACCTGTCTTAGTGGATGAGGCTCATGGCTCCCATTTTGCTATTAACACTGAAAGTGATTTGCCAGAATCTTCCTTAACGGCCGGAGCAGATTTAATTGTTCATTCACTTCATAAATCATCAACTGGCTTAGTTCAAACAGCTGTTCTTTGGCTGCAAGGCGAACTTGTTGACCCTTGTTGCGTTGAAAGAGCACTGGGGCTACTGCAGACAACTAGCCCCAGTGCGTTATTACTTGCTTCTTGTGATGCATCTTTAAGTGAATGGAGAACAAGTAAAGGACAAAAGAAATTGACCAGACAACTTGACTTTGCCAAAGATCTCCACAAAAAGTTGACCAAGGATGGTCTTCCATTGATTGAGAATCAAGATCCATTAAGGCTTGTTTTAAATTCTGGCTCTAAAGGGATTAATGGTTTTGATGCTGACTCTTGGTTTATTAATCATGGTTTGATAGCTGAGCTCCCTGAGCCGGCAACTTTGACTTTTTGCTTGGGATTCGCTCAGCAAAAAGGTTTATCTTTCAAAATGAATAATGCATGGGATTCTCTTTTGGCAGCCAGTGAAGAACTGCAGCCATTGCAATCATTTGATAGACCTCCCAACTCTTTGGTGGCAATACCTAGGATGGATTGTGGTATGGCATTAAGGGCAAAGTCTCATACTGTCCCATTAGATGAGGCTCTGGGATTGACTGCAGCAGAATTGGTTTGTCCTTACCCCCCAGGTATCCCTTTCGTCGTCCCTGGAGAAGAATTTGATCAAGAACGTATTAATTGGCTTGTTAGTCAAAAGCGCTTTTGGTTAGATCACATACCCGCAAATTTGCTTGTTGTAAGTTAGTTGTAATTATTATTTTTTTATATTATTAATCCAATAGAAGCTTTTTGTGATCAATTTTCTACATCTGATTTATTATTAATTGTTTGAAGGTGCTTGTTGCTTTTGCTTAGTGATGAGGATTAAAGGATTGAAATCGAGCACACTTTTTGCGTTACGGTTCTCTGAAAAACGCCTTCTAAGCGGAATTGCTGCTGGTTTGTTTGGCCTTTTGGTTATTGGCCTTGGGGGATGGTGGTTCGCTATTGCTTTAGGAGTGATTGTTCATATTGGATTGTTGGAGTTTTTTAGGATGGCTCAATTCACAGGTATAAGGCCAGCAACAAAAACTACTCTTGTGGCTTGTCATTTGTTACTTATAAGTACTCAGCTAGGCGTTAACGGTGGCTTGCCCTCTGATTTGGCTTCGGCGATATTGCCTTTGTCTGGAGCTGCTATATGTGGTTGGTTGCTATTGCAACCTATAACAGGTTCGATCTCTGATATAGCAACGTCAATCTTTGGCTTATTTTATTTAGGCTTTTTACCAAGTCACTGGCTTAGATTGCGTAATTTTACTGATGTAACTTTTGCAAATAACTTAACTTTTTTTACTGAGAAGTTCCAAGGCTCTCTTCCTCTTGGAATGATAATAACCCTTCTTGCTTGTTTGATGATCGTAGCAAGTGATATAGGATCATATTTTTTTGGTAGAAGATTTGGCAGAAGACCTTTGTCTCCGATATCTCCAAGTAAAACAATAGAAGGTGCACTTGGAGGTTTTTTATCTGCAATGGTAATGGGGGCCATTTCAGGTGAAGTACTTGGTTGGAAGTGGGGGGTTATTTTTGGCGCTTGTTTAGGTGCTTTGGTTGCTTTGTTCGCCCTGGTTGGTGATCTAACAGAATCAATGATGAAAAGAAATGCAGGTCTTAAGGATTCTGGAGATGCTTTGCCTGGACATGGAGGAATTCTTGACAGAATAGATAGCTATTTATTCACCCCTGCTGTGGTTTTCTATGTAGTTAAGTTATTCTTGCCAATTGTTAGAGGTTGATCTTCATGCCTTAACAGAGCTCTCTAGCTTAATTAGCACTTCGTCAGAAGATACTTCTGCCTTGATTATATGTATAGCTGGATCCATTGGGAAATAGAAACTTGAATTATCTTTCTCATTAACCAGAACGAGCTTTCTATTAAGGACGTCTAACAGGAATATTTTTGAGTTTGATTCCTTGATTAACTTTATCTTTCCATTGTTTATTACTATTCTTTCAAAGTCTTTTGTATTTAGACAATTATTTCCTATCCATTCCTTTAGCCAGAACCAATCTTTAGAGTCTAAACAATCATTTATACCATTTTCTCCTATAGAAACTTCAGCAAAGATCTTGAAATCCTTTGCAAATTTAATTTTATTATCAGCACTTCTTAAATTAAGTTTGAAATAAATTGAATCGCTTCTTATCTTTGCAGAATTTAGTAAAATGCCCTCGAAGTTTATCATCTTTGCATCTAAACTTACATATTGTAAATATCCTTTTATGAGTTCAAATATCCCCCCGTTAAGATTGATATGCAGGTGTTCTATTGATTTGCACCTGTTGATGATCCATATCTTAATAGCTGATTCAACTACACCTAAGAATGGGTTCTTGTTAACCTTTAAAGATTCTTTTGACATTTAAAAATTTTTCTTTGTTAAGGCTTAGCCACCGATTAGCTACTTTTTTAGGCTGATCAAGATGTGGTAAGTGACCGCAATTAGTGAATTCCTCAACATTTGGCTTTAGTAAGCATATAGATTGTTTTTTTAATTTGCTTGTAATAATTCTATCGTTTACTCCCCAAATACTATGTAATGGTTGACTTGGTAAAGAATTCATAGAGCAGGAGAAACCACCGTTCCTAGCAAATGCTGCTAGTGAACTGTTCCAACCTGGTATCTGAAGGTGTAAAGATGCTATTTGTTCTTCTGCTTTACCCACACTTTTATTTGGATCTGCAAAGGCTTGTCTGCATAAACTTTTTCTTACAAATTGCTGACTAAGAAACCATACACCGACTTTATCAAGAATTGGAGGGATGGGTTTCGGTGGTTCTGTTAACCCAGCTGGCGCAAGAAGTAGTATTCGATTGATTTTTTTAGGTAGGATTTTTGCTAGTTCTAATGCTACTGCACCTCCCATTGAGGCACCAATAACACCAATGCTTTGATTACTTGGTATTTGGCTTATGATTATTTTAAGGTGGAGTAGTAAAGAATTTTTATCATAATTAGCATTCTTTGGCCTCGGACAAAAACCAAACCCAAATAAGTCTGGAATAAATAATTGATGATGTTCTTTTAAATATGGGACAAGACGACGGAATTCAAGGAAGCTGCTATCAAATCCATGCAAAAGTAAAAGTGGACTCCCTTTGCCAATAATTGCTATAGGGTATATATCGGATTTTTCTTTAGAGAGTTCTTTTAATTCCCACCATTGCAATTGATTTGCCAACTCAGAGGCTAGTGGGTCTAGCAGTCCTTGCCTAAGTTTTTTGAAAATAGCTTCTTCTTTAGATTTGCTCATTTTCTCGTTGAGAATTTGAATTTAATTACTGTTTCTCTAGGAATCTACTGGTATCTCTACTTGGCTCCTAAACATTGCTTCCAGTAACTCACCTTCATTTACTTCGAAAGGAAGATTTTTCATGTCTGAAACTTTCGAACAAGAGTATCTACAAGCTTTCTTTATGTCACCAATGCTAACATTATCTAAACCAAGATCATTAATGTTCGTTGGCAAATTAATATCTCTTAGAAATTTAATTAGTTGATTTCTAGCTTGTTCAGCAAGCTTATTATTTAACAATTTTTCTTCTAGATTTAATTGAACTAAGATGCCAAAACCTACAAGTTCTCCATGCAGATGATTGCTTGAAAATGGTAGCTGGGTAAGACCATTGTGTATTGCATGTGCAGCAGCGGCTCTACATTTTGAGCCCCCTATTCCACCTGTAAGACCAGCTGTAAGCGAGCAACCTTCTATGACTCTTATCCAGGCAGAGCTATTTTTGTTTGTAAAAGCTTCTTTGCTATCTATTAATAATTGGTCTCTTAATACCCTCGACATTTGAACAGCTTGTTGTACAAGTCCATCTTCACTATGACCACTACTTAGAGATGATTCATACCATTTTGCTAAGGCATCTGCTATTCCACTAGCAAGCGTTCTCTTTGGAGCTGTCCTTATGAACTTATGATCAAATATCAATAGATCTGGGCATGAATTTAATTCTTGCTCCCTTTCAAAAGCTCCTAGATGTGTATAGATATTTGATAACGCAGTCCATCCTGCACAAGTTGAAGCACTGAGAGGGATTGTTATGCATGGAATTCCTATGCGATGAGCTAAAAGCTTTCCTGCATCAAGAACTTTACCTCCACCTGAAGCGATAATTGCATCACATTTATTGCTAATGGCAAAAGACTTTATTCTTTTAAGATCAACCTCACAGCAGTCAAACTCAAGATTTGATATTTTTGGGTTGACTTGAATTATTTTTAGATCTTCTTCAATAAGTGATCTGATTGCTTGAGTTGAGTCGCTTCTTCCTAGCAATAGAGGTCTTTTAGCTATTTGCTTTATAAGATACCTTCCTTTAACCCAAGCACCTTCTCCATGGAGTAATTTTTTGGGAGCTATTGAGTGAGAATAAAGTTTATCCTTCATTGTCTACATATAAAGATAATAAGAAGTCAACGCTATTTATAGTCCTATCCCTGCTAGTTCTTGCACTTGGTTCGCGTTATTTAAATTGCGAACAACAATTGCCTTGTTTTCATCAACATCTACTATTGCTTCATCACCATCTTTAATTCTTCCTGAAAGAACTTCTTCGGCTAGGCTGTCTTCAAGTAATCGCATGACTGCTCTTCTTAAAGGCCTTGCACCGTAGGATGGATTGTACCCTTCTTCAACAAGCCGTTCTTTGAATGAGTCTGAGACTGTTAATGTAATTCCTTTCTCTTTGATTCGTAAGAAAACCTCCTTAAGCATTATTTCTGCAATATCTTTAACTTCATCTCTAGTTAATTGCCTGAATACAATTATTTCATCTAATCGGTTGAGGAATTCTGGCCTAAAGTATTGTTTTAGCTCTTCATTTACTAGAGAACGAATTCTATTGTATTGACTGTCTTCAGCATTTTCACCAGAGAATTCAAATCCAAGTCCGCCACCACCCTTTTCAATGACTTTTGAACCTATGTTTGAAGTCATTATTATTAGAGTGTTTTTAAAATCTACTGTCCTTCCTTTTGAGTCAGTTAATCGTCCATCTTCTAGAAGTTGTAAGAGTAAGTTGAAAACATCTGGATGGGCTTTTTCTATCTCGTCAAATAAAACTACTGTATATGGTCTTCTTCTTACAGCTTCAGTAAGTTGCCCACCTTCATTGAATCCAACATATCCTGGAGGAGATCCAATTAGTTTGCTGACAGTATGTCTCTCCATGAATTCAGACATATCTAAACGAATCATGGCTTCTTCGCTTCCAAAGAAATATGTTGCAAGTGCTTTTGTTAATTCTGTTTTACCTACGCCTGTAGGCCCAGAAAAAATGAAGCTAGCTATTGGGCGATTGGGATTCTTAAGTCCTACTCTGGCTCTTCGAATAGCCTTGGAAACAGCCTTTACAGCTTCATCTTGACCAATTAACCTTTGATGCAATGTCTCTTCCATATTTAGTAATTTGACTGACTCACTTTCCGTTAGTTTCTGAACAGGAACACCAGTCCATGATGCAACTATTTGAGCAATATCCTCTTCTCCAACTGTTGGTGCTGTGATCTTCTCCTGCTCTGCATTTAAGGTTTTTTCTTTATCTATAACAGGTTCTATATTCTCCTTTACTTTTACTTCTTCTTCTTTTCCCTGCCTAATATTTTGTAGAAGTGTTCTTATTTTGCTTCGAAGCTCAACTTCTTTTTCTCTAAGTTCTCCTGCCTGGGTAAAGTCCTGATCTCTTACAGCTTCTTCTTTCTCTTTTTGTATTTTGCGTAGTTCTTTGTCTACTTCTTTGGCTTCGGGTGGAAGCTTTGAATTTAGTAACCTTACTCTGCTTCCAGCTTCGTCAATTAGATCTATAGCTTTATCTGGTAGGAACCTATCAGATATATACCTGTCTCCAAGATTTGCAGCTGCTTCAAGCGCTTCATCAGTAATTTTTAGTCTGTGATGTTGTTCGTATCGTTCTCTTAATCCTCTCAGAATTTCAATTGTGTCTTCAATTGAAGGCTCTCCTACCATTACAGGTTGAAAACGTCTTTCTAAAGCAGCGTCTCTTTCTATGTGCTTTCTATATTCATCCAATGTTGTTGCACCTATGCATTGAAGTTCTCCTCTCGCTAAAGCTGGTTTAAGTATGTTTGCGGCATCAATAGCACCTTCAGCTGCTCCAGCACCTATAAGAGTATGTACTTCATCAATTACAAGAATTACATTACCTGCAGACTTAATCTCTTCCATTATTTTTTTTAATCTTTCTTCGAATTCTCCTCGATATTTAGTACCTGCAACTAATAACCCTATGTCAAGGGTTAATACTCTTTTATCTTCAAGTATGTCTGGTATATCACCTTGATGGATTCTTTGTGCTAGGCCCTCTGCAATAGCTGTTTTGCCAACTCCAGGCTCGCCAATCAGCACAGGATTATTTTTCGTTCTGCGCCCAAGGATTTGTATTACCCTGTCTATCTCGTTATGTCGGCCAACTACAGGGTCTAGTTTCGATTCACTGGCTAGTTTGGTCAAATTTGTTCCAAACTCATCAAGGGTGGCTGTTTTTAATGCCCCTTTCCCACTACCTCCACCAGTTGTGACTTCGGCAGTTTCGCCAAGCATTCGGATTACTTGAGTTCTGATTTTTGTGAGGTCTACTCCTACGTTCTCAAGCACTCTGGCTGCTACACCTTCACCTTCACGTATAAGGCCTAGCAGTAGGTGTTCTGTACCTATGTAATTGTGCCCAAGCTGTCTGGCTTCTTCAAGTGACAGTTCAAGTACCCTCTTTGCTCTTGGTGTGAATGGAATCTCGACTGCAACAAACCCTGAGCCCCTACCAATAATTTTTTCAACTTCTACTCGTGCATCTTTAAGATTCACGCCCATTGACTTGAGAACCTTCGCGGCTACTCCTGTCCCTTCTCCAATCAGTCCTAGAAGTATTTGTTCAGTGCCTACAAAATTATGCCCAAGGCGACGAGCCTCTTCTTGGGCAAGCATTATCACTTTGATGGCTTTCTCAGTAAACCGCTCGAACATGGGCTATGCCACGTACAGGTACTCCTAATTTATCAGGATTGCGAGGTAATTGTTGGGGCTGCGTCCTTTTGGCTAAATATCTTGCCAATAAATGGATGTATTTTTTAAGTTACTAATATAATGTTTGTAAATTTGAATTTTTAATATTGCTGAAAACTACGTTTTCAATTAACTAAAATTGCCTTAAGTGGATACTACAGTCTCTAAATCTTTCCATTGAAGTAAGGCATCACTTCCATCTTGATAGTAGGACTTCCTTTCCCCTTTGGTTGTAAAACCCATGCTTTTATAAAGTGCTTTTGCCGCATCATTAGTATTTGATACTTCTAATGTAGCTTTAATTACTCCTTTTAGCTTGGCTTGATTTAACAAGTTTTTAAGGATAGATTTTCCTAATCCTTGCCTGCGATATTTGGGGTGAACGGCAATAGCTGTTAGTTGAAGCTCATCAATTACGATCCATCCGCAAGCCATCGCCAAAAGGTCTGAGTTTTTTGCAATTCCAACACAAATTCTTTCGCAGTCACTTAGCTCCTTTTGCCAATGCTGCTTACTCCATAATCCTCCTAGAGCCAAAGCATCTAGTTCAAGACATGCTTTTGTATCATTAGGTCCCAATGCTTTTAAATTCATCTTTCTGTTGGTGGAATCAAATCCCTAATTGGTAATTTTATTCCTTAATATTTCCAATAGAGGCTTGCAATTTTTAATTATTCTTCAATTTGATCAAAGCCCATGACTAAGAAAAGCTCCTATGAATCGGATATAGATTTAATTAGCCCTAATAGAAATATATCGCCTATTACTACGGAGTTGGATTTTCAAAAGAGACTTCAGGTCGGTGGTTGTGTTCTTAGTGTGCTTGCAGAGCGCTTTGGGACACCTCTTTATGTGATTGATGAGGCAACTATCCGTATGGCTTCTAAGACCTATAGAGAATCTTTGAAGAAGTATTACCCTGGGGAATCGCTTGCTTTGTACGCTTCAAAGGCAAACAGCTCATTATTTATGAGTAGTTTGATTGCTTCAGAGGGGCTTGGACTCGATGCAGTCTCCGAGGGCGAGATGATAACTGCATTGAATGGCGGAGTCGCGGGAGATAAAATAGTTCTTCATGGGAACAATAAATCTGATCGTGAATTGTTATTTGCCTATAAAAATGGCGTGACAATTGTCCTTGATAATCAACATGATGTAATCCGATTACAACAACTTATTCCTGCTGGAAGCCCTCCTGCAAGATTAATGCTGCGCTTTACACCTGGTATTGAATGCCATACACATGAATATATAAGGACTGGCCATTTAGATAGCAAATTTGGGTTTGATCCCGATGAACTTGAGTCGGTTCTTATTAGTTTGAAAGACGTTAATTGGGGGGTCCTTATGGGGTTGCATGCACATATAGGGTCCCAAATTTTTGAATTAGAGCCACATAGAGATTTGATAAATGTAATGACCGATGTATTGCAGCTGGCAAGGGGGCTAGGTCATCCAGTTAAAGATTTAAATGTAGGTGGTGGGCTAGGCATTAAGTATGTGGATTCAGATAAACCACCTTCTATCGATGATTGGATCAAGACTATTGCTGAGGAGCTTGTTCAAACTTGCAAAAAAAAGAACATTAAGCTGCCTAGGTTAATGTGTGAACCTGGTCGCTCATTAGTAGCATCTGCAGGAATAACCCTCTATACAATTGGGTCTAAAAAGGATATTCCTGGTCTTAGAAAATACTTATCTGTTGATGGAGGTATGAGTGATAATCCTAGGCCTATAACTTATCAATCACTTTATACAGCTTGCCTTGCTGACCGCCCCTTAGAGCTAACTGAACAAATAGTTACTATAGCTGGCAAACATTGTGAGTCTGGAGATGTTTTACTTAAGGACTTTAAATTGCCAAAATGTAAATCTGGTGATTTACTTGTTGTGTTTGGAACGGGAGCATACAATTACTCCATGAGTTCTAATTACAATCGTATCCCTAGACCTGCGGCAGTAGTAGTTAATTCTGGAGAAGCTGATTTGATTCAAAAAAGAGAAGAGCCTAGTGATCTTTTGAGGTTCGATGTACTACCTGAGCGCTTTAGGGCGTAAACTAAATTTAACGTCGGGGCCATTGAGTGAATTTGTGGGTGCTGATAAATCAACGCCTTTTTCTCGATGTTCTGTTCGCTTCTGGCTTGGGAATACTTCTTTTCTCAAGGGTTAACGAGCCAAGAACCCTATGGCTTCTAAGGGGCTATCTATTTCTCGTTTCTTTTGCTTGGGTCGTAAATAGATTTGCCACCTTGCCAATCACTTCTAAGTTGATTGATGCATTAGTACTTGCCTGTTCCTTGTCCCTTGGAATCCTTTGGCAGGGTGAGCTTAGAAGATTGATGGAACTCTTGGGAACAGGTCGCTTGCCAGCACTTTTAGGTAATCCACAACGAGAATTTAGATCTAATGCTAGTACCGTCAATCAATTAACAGAGGCGGCTGGACGTCTTTCTCAGAGCAGAAGAGGTGCACTTGTGGTTGTTGATTTAGGAAGTGATTTAAGACCAGAGGATTTCTTGTATCCAGGTATTCCTGTAGATGCACAATTTTCTACAGAACTACTTCTTAACCTTTTTGCATCTGATACCCCTCTCCATGATGGCGCAGTATTAGTTAAAGGTAATCGCATTGTTTCTGCAGGAGTTATCTTACCTTTATCACGTCAAGGAATTAGTAGATATGGAACTAGACATTTAGCTGCATTGGGTATAACTGAGCGTTTTGATAGATGTATATGTGTTGTTGTTTCGGAGGAGTCAGGAACATTATCTTTAGCCAATCAAGGAAGGCTTGAGCGACCCATTACAAGTAGCCGATTGCTTGATTTGTTAAAGGAGTTGAGTGGAGCCCCTATGGGTACATCCAATGTCAAGTCTGGTATTTCTGGCACTAGTAATGCTAAATCTGCTGTAATCCCTATTGAGCCAAAAACTATCTCTAGAGGTAGTGTTGGTTTAAAAAAACCTAAGAAGGAAAATTTCCAGTGAGCCGCACTTCGGCAATAACCACTGATCAGACAAAGGTCTGCACCCTACCCACTGGTTTGGATAAGGGTCGTTTGCCATCACATATTGCTGTAATTATGGATGGCAATGGGCGTTGGGCTAAATCTAGAGGTCTCCCAAGGGCCCTAGGACATAGAGCAGGAGTTGAAGCTCTTAAGACAACACTTCGCCTATGTAGTGATTGGGGTATAAAAGCTTTGACTGTATATGCTTTCTCAACTGAAAATTGGTCTAGACCTGAAGATGAGGTCAATTTTTTGATGGCTCTATTTGAACGTGTTTTGCAGAATGAATTGGAATCATTACAAAACGAGAAAGTGCGAATAAATTTCCTTGGTGATCTTGATTCTCTTCCAAGACGATTGCAGCAATTAATTGAGGAAGCTAGAAATCTAACTGCTATGAATAAAGGTATAAGTTTTAATGTTTGCACAAATTATGGAGGGAGACGTGAGTTAGTGCTTGCAGCTCAGAAACTGGCTAAGCGCTCTTTAAATGGAGATCTAGATCCTGACATGATTGATGAAAATATTTTCGCTTCAGAACTTTTCACTGCTAGTTTGGTCGACCCTGATCTACTTATTCGTACTAGTGGTGAAAGACGCATTAGTAATTTCTTACTTTGGCAATTGGCTTATGCGGAGATACATGTTACAGATGTTCTATGGCCGGACTTTGATGAACAAGCATTGTCAAAGGCCTTGTTTGATTATCAATCACGCTGTAGGCGTTTTGGTGGGTTAGATCCAATGAGCTCAGAACATCATCACCTTTAAGCATAAAAATTGGATTAGACTCTAATGACTCTTATCGAAAAAGAAATTCCCACTTCTAAGAAAGTTTCTACTCGTCATGATTGGACTATTGAAGAAATCGTAGGTTTTCTTGAGATGCCTCTAATGGACTTGTTGTGGCAGGCCCAGAAAATCCATCGTGAGGCGAACCCAGGATATAAAGTTCAATTAGCTTCATTGCTAAGCGTAAAAACAGGAGGCTGTGAAGAAGATTGTGCTTACTGTCCTCAATCAATACATAACAGTAGCGATGTGTCTGGGCAACCAGTATTAGATGTCCAACCAGTTCTTGAAAAAGCTCGATTAGCTAAAGAGGCTGGTGCTGATCGTTTTTGTATGGGCTGGGCCTGGAGAGAAATTCGTGATGGAGCAGCCTTTAATTCAATGCTTGAGATGGTTAGTGGTGTAAGAGATCTTGGATTGGAGGCTTGTGTTACTGCTGGAATGCTTACAGATAATCAAGCATCCCGTTTGGCTGATGCTGGTCTGACTGCTTATAATCATAATTTAGATACAAGTCCTGAGCATTATGGAGAGATAATTACTACTCGTACTTATCAAGAAAGACTTGAAACCTTGGAACGAGTTCGTATGCATGGCATTCACATTTGTTGTGGTGGAATTATTGGGATGGGAGAATCAATTTCTGATAGAGCATCTTTATTGAAAATATTGGCATCTTTAAAACCTCATCCTGAAAGTGTACCAATTAATTCTTTAGTGGCAGTAGAAGGAACTCCTTTAGAAGATTCTTTACCAGTTGATTCTTTAGAGGTGGTTCGAATGGTTGCTACTGCAAGAATTCTTATGCCATCAACCCGTGTAAGGTTAAGTGCGGGGAGAGAAAGTCTTAGTAGAGAGGCTCAAATACTTTGTTTTCAAGCCGGTGCAGATTCAATTTTCTATGGAGATACATTGTTGACAACCTCTAACCCTGAAGTCGCTGCTGATAGAGAATTGCTCTCTCAGGCTGGTGTTGATATTACTTCAATAGTTGATGATTTATGAATCTAAAGAATGATTATGTTAAGGGCCTTCAACTTAAGGTTGCAGCCTTTTATTTATTTCAGCCTTTAGATGAAGATGCTGTTTCGTTGATATTGGATCAACTTTCTATTTCGGCAGATAAATATAACGTAAATGGGACTGTTTTGGTTGCTTTAGAAGGTATTAATGGCACAATCTGTGGTTCATTTAAAGGCGTTGATGCTTTGTTGGTACTTATTGGCAAGTTGTTATCGAATGATTCCTTGCAAGTAAAGATTAGTTGGACTGATAAGCAAGCCTTTCGACGGTTTCGTATTCGTCGTAAGGCTGAAATCGTTACCATGGGGATTCAGGATGTTAACCCTCACGACTCTGTTGGTGTTTATGTAGAACCATCTGATTGGAATGAACTTCTAAATGATCCAAATACAATCGTTATTGATACACGAAATGAATACGAGATTGGGATAGGGGGATTTGAAGGCAGTTTAAATCCACATACAAGATGTTTTAGACAGTTCCCAGAATGGGTACAAAAAGAACTTCATCCTTTGGTCAAAGATAGACCCACTGCCAGAATTGCCATGTATTGTACTGGAGGTATCCGTTGCGAAAAGGCTACTTCATATTTGATTAAGGAGGGTTTTAAGGATGTATATCACCTTCATGGAGGCATATTACGTTATTTAGAAGAAACGCCTAAAGAAGATAGCCTTTGGGAAGGAGAATGTTTTGTTTTTGATCAAAGAGTCGCCTTGAATCAAAACCTAATCCCAGGAGTTCATATCTTATGCCATGCTTGTGGCATGCCATTAAGCCCAACAGATGTAACTGATGTTAGTTATATTGCTGGGGTTCAATGTAATCACTGTAAGGATCTTTATAGTGATAAAGATCGTGTTCGCTTTGCAGAGAGACAAAGGCAATTTGAGCAGCAATCAGTTCAAGCTTTAGTAATAGAAGATAGTAAAAAATCTTGAATTGTATTAATTTACAAGCCTTAGAAAGAGAGGCTTCAAAAGCAGGTTTTTTACTTCGAGTACAAGTTAGGCGGCCATTAGGGTTGTGGATAATTAGAATTGTTGTTGCAAAGCAGATTGAACCTGAGAAGGTGATTATTTTAGGAGAAATGAAGGCTTGGGCTTATTCTTCAATTAATGGTTTTCAGTTGGATACTATGCGCGTTAGCAAAGATTCACCTCCTAGTGTAGGCCATTTGATTTGGACGTCTACTATGGCTTGGGTCTTAGAGGCTACACCATGCAGGAAAGCACGATTATTAGCTATTAGAGATAACGAAAAACAGAATTTACGCTTGGTGAGATATTTTTCACGAAGAGGTTTCCATTCAGTTCGAGAAGTTGGGGCTTCTCCGCTTGATTTGTTATTAAGAATAGTTTGGGGAGGGGCTGGAACATTAATGACAGGTGACTGTAAAGAGGTTCTTATGAAAAGCTATCTTTTGTGGCAAAAAATATAGTAATCCTAAAAGGTTTAGATATCCGCTGCATGATAACTACTTCTAACTAGAGGCCCACTGCTTACTTTCTTGAATCCTAGGCTATTAGCTATATCAGCAAAGTGCCTGAAATCTTCTGGCTGCCAATAGTGTTGTACAGGAATATGAGCCAGAGACGGACGTAGGTATTGTCCTAGAGTTAGATACTGGCAATCTATTCTACGTAAATCTTCCATTGTTTTAATAACTTCTTCACTGGTTTCCCCTAATCCAAGCATTAGACCTGATTTCGTGGGAATTTGAGGGGCAAGTTCCCTTGAGGCTTTTAAAAGCCCAAGTGATCGAGAATATGTAGCCCCACGTCTAACTTCTTTTTGAAGACGCTCTACAGTCTCCAGATTGTGGTTAAAGCAAATGGGCCTCATCTTGAGAACTGTACTTAGACGTTGCCTTTGTGCCTTTATTGCCTCTTCTTGATTGGTATACCCTCCCCAAAAGTCGGGAGTTAATACTTCAATCGCTACATTTGGGTTGGTTTCTCGAATTGCTTTGATGCTTGAACTAAAGAGGCTAGCCCCTTGATCATGTAGGTCATCACGTGCAACTGATGTAATGACTACATATTTAAGTCCCAATTCTTTGACAGCAGTTGCTAAATGGTTTGCCTCTAATGGATCGATGGCTTGAGGAGCTTTCCCTTTCTCAACTTGGCAAAAGGCACAGCTTCTCGTACAAATTGACCCGCCTATTAAAAAAGTTGCTGTGCCAGCGGCATAACACTCGCTTCTATTGGGACACCTCCCTTCTTCGCATATTGTGTGCAATTTTTGATGTTTAACTAGTCGCTGAACTCTCTCGATATCAGATACTTTCCCAATGGATGGACGAATCCATTGAGGAAGTCTTTCCTTTGGAAGGGTGTTGCTGTAAATAGTTTTTTTATTTGTTTGTGGCATGACTTTGCTTAGCTATTCCATCTTTTGCCGTCCTTCAAGAGCACGAGTTAGGGTTACATCATCCGCATATTCAAGCTCACTTCCAACGGGAAGTCCGTAAGCTATTCTAGTTACACTAGTAAATGGCTTTAGAAGTCTCGCTAGGTATAAGCTTGTGGTATCCCCTTCAACGCTTGGTGTAAGGGCAAGTATTACTTCCTTTGTAGAGGTTTGATCGACTCTTTTAATAAGGCTAGGAATTTGCAGCATTTCAGGCCCAATTCCATCCATAGGAGAAATTAGTCCGCCGAGTACATGGTAGTGGCCTTTGAACTCTCTTGTACGTTCAAGTGCAATTAAGTCTCGGGAGTCTGCTACTACGCAGATTAGGTCTTTAATTCGTTGAGGATTACGACAAATTTCACATTCATCAGCTTCACTTAAATGAAAGCAACTTTTGCACTGTCCCACCTTGGTCCTTGCTTCAAGTAGAGCCTTTGAAAATTCATGAATTTTGTGTTCTGGTTGCCGCAGTAAATGCAAAGCAAGCCTTTGGGCAGTTCTTGGACCAATGCCAGGTAGTTGTTCGAAGTGGTCTATCAGTCGAGAAAGAGGTCTTGTAAAGCTGCTCAGGGTCTTTAGTGCAGTTGATCTGAATTCAAGTATTTTAAGACTAAAAATTTGAAATTTAAAAACTCTTCCCAGTCATCAGGAGATTCCGGCAGAATAGTAAATGTGTAAAGGTTGACCTATGGTCAAAAAACTTCGTTTTTCATTGAGAGCTCTTTTCTCTATTCTGCTTGCCTTGGTTGTCACTGCTTGCTCTGCAAGCGGTACTTCGGGCTTGAACTCATTCCAAAGCCCAGATGGCCGTTATGCTTTTCTTTATCCAAATGGTTGGACTCGTGTTGCAGTCGAGGGTGGGCCTGCCGTAGTTTTTCACGATTTGATTAATAGTGATGAAACGCTTAGCTTGGTAGTGTCAAAGGTTGAGAATTCGGTGCTTTTAGAGGGTCTTGGAAGTCCTGAGACTGTGGGAGAACGATTAGTGAAAGAAGTTATTGCGCCTGAAGGTGCAGGAAGAGACGTTGAATTATTGGATGCAAAAGAGCGAGATGCATCTGGCCACACTTTTTATGATTTGGAGTATTCAGTTCATCTTGAGGATCGAGATAGACATGAAATAGCAACCTTGGTAATCGATAGAGGATATTTATATACATTGGCAACTAGTACTAATCAGCAAAGATGGCCTAAAGTTAAGGACCTTTTTAATCGCGTAATCGAATCGTTTACATTCTTGATCTGAGTAATATCCTATTTCTCAGATCAAGAATGTAAACCAGCTTGAACTTGCCACAAGTCTTTATAGGCCCCATTCTTACTTAGAAGTTGTTCATGACTTCCTCTTTCGATAATTTTTCCCTGACTCATTACTATAATTTTATTAGCGTTTCTTACTGTGCTTAATCTATGAGCAATTATTATAGTTGTTCTTTTACTTGCAAGTTTAATTAAGGATCTTTGAATTGCTGCTTCTGTTTCATTGTCAACTGCAGCTGTAGCTTCATCCAGAATAAGAATGGGTGCATTTTTTATAATTGCTCTAGCAAGCGCTATTCTTTGCCTTTGCCCTCCAGATAACCTTTGACCTCTTTCTCCAACAAGTGTATCGTATTTATTTGGCAAATCATTTATAAATGAAGCTGCTTCTGCAAACTCTGCTGCTTCTTCAATTGATGCTTGGGAAGCATTCTCACACCCGTAAGCAATATTTTCTTTAATCGTGCCATGAAATAGGTAAAATTCTTGACTTACTAGAGCTATGCACTTCCGAAGATCTTTTAGATGATAATCCTCTATTGAAGTATTATCAATTAAGATTCTTCCGGCATTAATTGAATAAAGTCTTAAAAGTAATTTTGCAATTGTACTTTTTCCTGATCCAGTTGCACCAACTATTCCAAGAGTAGATCCAGCTGGTATAGTTAGACTAAAGCCATTAAATATATTTTCTCGGCCTATATAATTGAATCCAATATTATCGAATTTAATTTCTCCATTTACATCCTTTCTATTAATACGTTCCAACCCCCCAGAGATCATGACTGGCTTGTCTATGAGGTCTAAAACACGATTTGTCGACGCCATCGAACGTTGGTATTCATCTAATGTATTTCCTAAAGTTGTCAAAGGCCAGAGGAGCCGTTGCGTTATAAAAACAAGAAAGCTATATGTGCCTACTGTCATATTTCCTTGCCAAGCCTGTAGCCCTCCGATTAATAGTATTGCAAGAAAAGCAAATAATATTGCAAATCGTATTAAGGGAATAAATGCAGCAGATAAATTGATGGCTCTCTGATTACTTCTTCTATAAGATTCACTATCTCTTTCAATCCTATTTAATTCCAATATTTCAGTTGTATAGCTTTTTATGGTAAGCATCCCTCCTATATTGTTACTTAGCCGGGCTGCTAAATCACCAGCCTTTTCTCTTACTTCTTTATATCTAGGTCTTAATTTTTTTTGAAATCCTATTGAACCCCAAAGTATTATTGGTATTGGCAGAAATGCAAGTAATGCAACACCAGGAGCTAATATTGCCATAGCTCCTCCTACTAGTAATACTGTTACTATTAGCTGAAGTATTTGATTAGCTCCGTGGTCTAGAAATCTCTCTAGTTGATTGACATCATCATTGAGAATCGCAAGCAACCTACCAGTACTATCTTGTTCGAAGAAGGCCATCTCTAGCTTTTGAAGATGCTTGTAAGCCTTGATTCTTAGATTGTGTTGTGTTTTTTGAGCTAGATTTCGCCAAAGTACGCCATATAGGTATTCGAATAATGATTCGGCAGTCCAAATAAAAAATGATAGGAATGCTATTACTCCTAATTGGCTTGGTACCCCGGAAAACCCATGCTTTCCTAACCACGATGTTTGTTCGTTAACAACAACATCAACGGATAGGCCTATTAATACAGGTGGTGCTAAATCAAAGAATTTGTTTAGGACTGAACAGCTTGCTGCAGAGATGACAAGCTTTCGCTCACTTCTTAGGTTGCTAAGAAGTCTTAGTAAGGCACTTTTATCCGTTTTTACTGGGGTTCTCATAGGGTATGTAGAAAAAGTTTGGAAGTTGCTAGGTAATAACTTTTGCTTTATTTGACTCAAAATCCATCAGATCTTTAATTAGTTCTCTATTCATGTGTTTTCGTGGCTAGAAAATAATTATCGCTTAAGGAGCATTGATGTCCCGTTCTAGAGCCTCTAATAGGTTTAATCGGTTTGCCGCTAAAAAGCGCAGAGAAGCTCTCCGATCTTCAGTTCCAGGACTTTCTGAAGGCTCCCATAAGCAACTAAGCCCTATCAGTGACGCCCACAAGCTTCTTGACAATGCTTTGTGTAAAGAGCTTTTAATAGACTTGATGGAGCCCCAAGTTGATGAAAATACTTGAGGCTGAGCAGGTTTCTAAGTACTCAGTTGCTTGGTTTTTAGATTCTTAAAGGGCTAATTCCAACTCACCCGTTATTAAAATTGCGATTTCCTCCAGATCTCTCTCTAGGAGTAGCTTTATTTACCCTGATATTTCGTCCCATCCATTCAACCTCTTGAAGATCATCTATTGCTTTTTGCTCGTCTGAATCATTGACCATTTCTACAAAGGCAAAACCACGCTTCCTGCCAGTGTCACGTTCAATAGGGAGAGTGCATTGTTTTACTTCTCCATATTGACTGAAAAGATTCAGTAAGTCTTCTTGCTCTGCTTGGAAGGATAAGTTTCCTATGTAGATGGTCATTCCTAAGGGGACAGATGGGGTGAGATCAGAAGGCCTTAGTCCGAAAAGGAAAACCCTTAAGTACTTGGCTTTACACCAAGCTTATAGGAATCTAGCCATTTGGAGACTTTTGAAGGGGCTGATTAGCATCTAAGTTACAGGTTTGTTTGTTTTGCTATTTGGAAATGCTGATAATTAAGTTGCTTTATGATTTCCTGCAGAGTGTTTCTCTTGATAATTCTTAGAACTATTTCGCGATTTGTGTCTATTAAGTAACCCATGATTTACAAACTAACTTTACTTTTGCTTTTGATATAATTCTATTTTGACCATCTTTCTAAAGATTAAATAATTCTTTTAGAGCTGGAAGATCCTGGTAGCCTTTTCTTTGCAGCTTTTTTTTGCTATGGCTATGGACTGTCCACTTCTAACTTGTTTAAGAAAGCACTTGCATGTATAGATTCCCATTCCAGAAGGCAATGAAAGACTAGAATTCTCCATCTGCTTTTTGAAATTTCTAAGACATATTCTTTTCAGAATACCAGTCTGCTCATTTGTATTTAAATTCTTATTATATTCATCATGTTTTATTTTAATGCTGGAAGATGTGTTTGCTATTATCAATAGATTGCTGTAAATAACTAATAGTTTAATCATGAGGTTTTTTGGATCTGTAACTCTCTATTCATTACTCTTAGTTTCTTGAGGTCTCTAAAGGTTTTTTCTGGCATTCCTTTAGGGAGGTCTACGAAGCTGTAACAGTCGAAAATATGAATTCTGCCAATCATTCTTCCTTGAATTCCAGTTTCATTGGCAATTGCGCCAACAAGATTTCCAGGCTTGACTCTGTCACGATGCCCAACCTCAACTCGGAATCTATCCATGTTTTCTTCAGGTGGACTAATTGGCCTATCATTTCTTCTCCGATAATTTTGTCCGTTTTCTCTTGAGTCTGTGCGACGCGACCTGGGGCTTGGCTGTCTTAGCCAATTTTCATCACCTTGTGCAAGTAGTGGAGATGGACCAATTGCAAGATTAACCGCTGCCAAAGCCAGTCCTTCAGGATCTAGATTTAGTTCCTCACTGAGTTTCTGCAGTAAGTCTTTAATTAGGTCTGTTTCCTCTTCATGATCCCTCCCGGTAACTGCTGCTTTAGATAATTTGGCTTGCAATCTGTCAAGGCGGCTTTGATTGATAGCAGCATTATTGGGTATTTCCATTTGTTCTATTGGTTGTCCAACAGCTCTTTCTAGGCTTCTAATAAAGCGCTTTTCTCTATGATTAACAAATAAAATTGCCTCTCCACTTCTGCCTGCGCGTCCTGTACGACCAATTCTGTGAACATACGCTTCGGTATCAAATGGGATGTCGTAATTTATTACCAAGCCAATCCTTTCAACATCAAGTCCTCTTGCAGCAACATCTGTTGCTACAAGGATATTGACACCTCCTTTTCTTAGTCGTTCTACAGTCCTTTCACGCTGTGTTTGTGCGACATCACCGTTTAACACGGCAACATTATATCCTGACGACTCTAATACTTCGGCAATAGTAAGAGTTATTACCTTTGTACGTGCAAAAACAATGACGCCTATTGATTCATCTGCTTCTACTTCTAAAACTCTTTTTAAAATTTCTAGCTTGTGACCACTTTGTAGAGTTATAAATCTCTGATTAATGGGATGAGACTCCTGAGGTCGTTTCTTTATGATTATTTCTGCAGGGTCATTGAGATATTTCTTTGAAAGCTTTCTTATCTCAGATGGCATGGTTGCTGAGAACAGTACCATCTGTCGATTTTCTGGTAATTGTTCGAGGATCCATTCAACATCGTCAATAAATCCCATCCTTAGCATCTCATCAGCTTCATCAAGAACCAAGCTGGTTAGTTCATTCGTTCTAAAAGTGCCTTGCCGAATATGGTCCATAACTCTTCCCGGTGTTCCAACAACTACGTCAACTCCTTTTTTTAGAGCATAAATTTGGGATCGAAAGTCCGCACCGCCGTAAACGGCAAGTATTTTTAAATCAGGATGTCCCGCTGCGTAGTCTTTAAATGAATCTGCTACTTGCATAGCTAGTTCACGTGTTGGAGCAAGAACTAATACCTTTGGGTTATTCCCATTCTTTTCAAGCCTTTCAAGAATTGGAAGTGCAAATGCTGCTGTTTTTCCTGTTCCAGTCTGGGCTTGACCAACAAGATCACGGCCTAGCATTAACTCAGGGAAAGCAGCTTTCTGAATAGGAGAAGGCTCTGTATAGCCTTTTTTCTCGATAGTTTTAAGTAATGCGGTGCTAAACCCAAATCCACTAAATCCTTTTAGTGTGTTTTCTTCTTTTTTAGATCCAGTGGTTTCTACATCTTCTTTGGGATCTGAACTCTCTTCTTTTATTTCTAAATCCATGGAAGAAATATTTCTTTCACTGGATTTTGAGATCTCTGACAGTGGGAGATCGTCTGGGCACGATTTCACCGCGTCCGCTTTTGCCTTTTTCATCTAAATAGGGGTTGCCTGACTAACCCTTCAAATCAGGCAGACAACTTCCAATCGGTATTTAACCGCCCTTTGTTGGTCGCCCTTTTAAAGGTGATTTTAATTTATCATTTTAAGTTAACCCATTATGGAATTCAATAATTTTCTTCATTCAGTAGGCAGATTCATTGAATTTGGTGTTAGGAAAAGGTCTGCACTTATTCGGGCCCTGGTCAACGCTGTATAAATTAATCTTTTTGCATATTCTTCCTCTTGTGAAGCTAAAGCACTTTTCTTGTTTTGTGGTGCTGTTCTGTCTGGCCATAAAAGAAGTACTTTTTTAGCTTCACTTCCTTGTGCTTTGTGGATCGTCATTGCTAGAGCAGGCTCGATTTGTCTGATACGTGTGGGGTGGATTAAGACAGGTATGAAATTTTGAGATTCTGAAAAGGTTTGAAAAATTAACTGGCGATTATCTCCATTGCCGATAAGAATACCTATATCACCATTTGCAAGACCTAATTCAGGTTGGTTTGCTCCACAAATTATTGGTGTTCCTTCAGGCCAGTTTTTAAAATCATTTTCAAAACCATTTCCTAATAGCTCTCGATGAAGATGATTGACTCCCCAGTGACCACTCCTTCTTGGACAAAGAACAATTAAATCTTCTAAGAGTGAGAATATTTTTAGAATGTCTATTTTCTTTCTGCTAATGAGGTCATGCTTATCGACTGAATTTGAAGAGTTTAGATTGATGGTCTGGGCAAGGTCTTTAAGTTTTGAATAGTGTTCCTGAATAGTTTTTAGAGCCAAATAAGGAATGACCTTGGGTTTGCAAATAAAGCTTTTAATATTAGATTCAATCGGTAAATTTGAGATAAATTGCCAGCATGATGATATAGGTTGTTCTGTAATTAAACTAGTAAGAGAAGCAAGAGCTCCTTGATTCCTATAGACTTTATTTAGGCGAATTGAGCTGTTTGTGAATTGCTTAATGACATCTTTTTTTTGCAGATGATGCCAAATGGAACCACTCCCAATAGGAGGCAATTGATTCTGATCTCCTACTAAAACCAGTTGGCAATTCTCAGGCAATGCATCCAATAGTGCTTTCATTAAGGCTAATTCCACCATTGACATCTCATCAATTACAAGTAAGTCAACTGGTAAAGGATTCTTTTTATTTCGATTAAAACCTCCTGGTATTGCATCGAGATAGCTATGCAGTGTTTTACAGGAGGCATTTGATAGAGATTCTTTATTATGATGATCTAATGTCTCCAAATTCGCGTGTAGGGTGTCTTTTAGTCGGCGTGTGGCCTTGCCAGTCGGTGCAGTAAGACCTATTTTTAGATTAGGATTAAGCCAAAGAGCTCTTTCCAAAATACTTATTACTGTTCTTGTTTTTCCAGTTCCTGGACCACCACTTAGCAGAATGACGCTTTTTGTTTCTATCGCTAGAACAGCATTCTGTTGCTCTTGGCTTAGTTCTTGATTAATTGATGGAATTATTTCTTTTTTTTGGCTCTGAAAAGTTGTTATTTCTTTAGTTGATCTCTTTATCAATCCACTTATCACTTTTTCCAAATCATCATGCCATCTTTTCCACCTGAGTTGATTCCCAACCAGAACCATCGGAGGACTTTCACCATCTAACCAACCACTGTTTTCAAGAGCATCCTTATGTGCTTTTGGCCAACCTTTTTCTTTGATTTCATCTGGGGGCTGATTTAAACTTAAATCAACTTCCAGTCCACCTTTTAGTAATGCTCCAATCATTGCATTGACTAGATCTTCAAGATAAGGTGATGGTTTGTTGGGAGGCATCCGTTTCAGCAATGTTTTATAGAGTGCTGATGAGAGATTTTGAGATTCGCCTATAGAATTGTGTTGACTCATTTGCCACCTTCTTTTAAAACTTGATCAAGTAGCAACACACGTTCTATAGGTGCTTTTTCGACAATTAAACCAGGTGTAAATGCCTTATTATTTTGTTGGCTCATTGCCTCTGAGCCAGGTACACCTCTAAGAAATACATATATATATCCGCCAAGATGCTCAAAAGGTGAATAATTTCGAAGCCTCCATTTAAGAAAACGGTGAAGGGCTACTAAGTATAAATGTGCTTGTAATGGATAGTGGTGTAAAACCATTTGATTTTCCATGGCTTGAGCACTGTAATTGTGTGGTCCACATTCAACTAAATTTCCTTCTGAGTCATGATTACCAACCCAGTTGCTTTTCCAATCTGTAACCCACCAACGCGCTTTTTTAGTGTTTTCATTATCAGCAAAGACAAGGTCTATTGACCCAGTAAGAAATCCTTGACTGATAACTTTTAAAGATTCAACTTCTTTTGCATAATTGGCGGAAAATTTTGCTAAAGGGTTTTTTCTAAATGTATTCGCAATATCTATAGCAGTAATGGGTTTTTTTTCATGTGCGAGAGGAAGATCAAACCTCATCTCACGTATTCCTCGGTTAGTATTTATCTGGTCAAAACTCAAGTTTCCAAGTGGTCCCCCAATTGGCGTAGACAATAGATTTGATAGGCCTTCTTGCACAGCATTAGTTAGACTGCAATCCAGTCCTGCTTTTAAAAGCTCTTCTTCAATTATTTGCTTTGAGGAATCTTCTTTAGGTGAGTCAGTGTATTCGATCCGCTCTAGAATTTTATGTAGACATTCACCTGCAGCTGTGCCTCGTGGGAATTTTGCTAAAGGTCCGTTTATAGGCCATAGGTTTTTTTTAGATGGCATTGAATTGTGGTTGTTCAACCTTTCATTTTCAATAGACCTAGGCAATTCTTTGTTGCTTAGGTCAGTATCTTTACCTTCTTCAAGGGCTATTGGATCTAAATAAATTTTGTGTTCGTCTGAGTTGAGGTTGGCTATCCATGAGGAATAACTACTTCTACCCCAGTGCTTCTCAAGTCTCCTTTGTGGCAAGGGGCCCAAAGAAAGACTACCAGTTGGCTGAGGTTGGACCCATTGCCCTTTAAGTTGCTTATGTTCTGATGCGCTGAGTGTGATCGGGATGTCATTGTCCAGAAACCTACTTTTCATTTCCATATGAGATAGTCTCTGAAGTCTCTCTTGAGAGGATTTATTTCCAAAAATAAAATTGCTTAATGGATTACCTTCTTGGTTGGCTGCTAGTGCCCAGAAAATTATTAATTCATATTTGGCACGTGTCATTGCCACATAAGACAATCTCTCGGCTTCTTGGATTGCAGATATTTTAGCTTTGTTGAATGCAATTTTACCCGCACCCCAATTATTATTCAGGGCTATCAACCAATTCTTCTCATTCTCTATCCGCCATAACGGACCTTTTGGGATGGGGGGAGCTTCCCATAGATATGGACATATAACTACTCGATATTCAAGGCCTTTGCTTCTATGTATAGTTACTATATTGATTGCACTATTTGAGACGTCGCTATTTGGTTGTCGATTATCACTTACTGGTGCTGAAGGTTGTATTCGTTGTTGTCTGAGCCATCTTGCTGCACCTGTCGCATCTAACTCCTTTAGATGAATTGCTTCTTGTACCAATTGGGCACATTGTTGAAGGTCGCCAAGCATCCTCCCTCTTTCTGAAAGGTTTGCAATGGTCTCACTTTCTAATAATTCTCCGAGGCAACCCAAAAGGCCCTTTCTATTTAAACTATTGCTCCAGTCTCTAAAACGGTTTGATAATTCGTCAATTTCATCACTGACTTCAGCGGCTGTTAATCTTTTTGCTGACCATTGCATGAGGTCAGAGCATGCAACGAGTCGGATGGCCTTTGTATTACTTGGACTTGCAAGACAGTTTAGAAACCATTGCAACATTCTTGAGGCTTTACTAGTAAGAACGTCTCCTTGACTAACAAGTCGGCTAGGCAGTTTAGTTTTTGCTAATGATGAACGAATCTTTTCTGCTTGGCTATGTCGGCTGACTAGTACACATATGTCTGAGGGTGTAATTTGTGTTTGATTTTTTAATACATCTAAGACACAGTTGGCTACAGCAACTGGTATTAGTTCTTCAACTTTACTTTTAGGTTGTAAAACAGAGCAGGCCTCTTTTTTAACATCCCCAATGCTATTCACTGTTATTAACTTTAGGGGATGCTGCTCATCTGGTATGGTCCTAGGATCTTCATCTGCCCTAGATATTAATGCTGGTACTTTTAATTGCGAATGAATAAGCCCAGGAGCCATGAATTTGTTAAGTGCATTCATTAGAGAACTTGAGGCCCGAAAATTCTCCACTAGGACGTCTATTCGATCTACTTCATTGCGTACATTTATGTATGTATTTAGATCTCCACCTCTGAAACTGTAAATTGCTTGTTTGGGATCGCCTACCATTAGAAGTAGATGTTCACTACTAAGTCCAAAAGCTTGTTTGAGTATTCTCCATTGGACTGGATCAGTGTCTTGGAATTCATCTATAAGTGCAACTCGATATTTATTGCGCACTTTCTTTAATAGTTGTGAGACCATTTGAGGACTAGATTTTCTAGTAGCAGGCAAAGGGTCTAAGGTCCTAATTAAATCTCCATAACTCATTACACCAATTTCTTTTCTTCGTTCATTTAGGGTTTTATAGGTCCAATGCAAAGCATGACACCAAACTAATTCAGCTGGTTTATCCCATAAATCAGCAATTGCTTTATGCAATATTGGATTTGATAGAGATTCACTTTTTTCACCATTCCTAGAGATTGCTGCAGAAAAAATTCCAGGGTGGTAATAATTTCCTAATATTTTCTGAGCCCGTATGTCTCCATAATAGATTTTATCTTCTTTGATTAGATTCTTTTTATTCAGCTTCAATTCTTCAATCCATTCATTAATCAATTGATAACGATCTGTTTTAGGCTTAGGGCTAAAAGGTTTTGTATTTGATAGCCCTTGATTTCTCCAATAAGTAGCAAAGTCCCTTAGGCCTAGTTCTAGGGCCTTACCGTCTGTTCTCCATTGAGCGACAAAGTTTCCCCATAATTGATCTAGGGATTGTTCAAAGTAATTGGCTAATTGTTCTGAGGCATTGAGCTTTACAATGTCTCTTTTAAGTTCAAGACTTGGATCACTATCTATTTTGGTGAGATTATCTTCCAAATTTTCAATACTTAGACCTGCATCGATGAGACCTTTTAAATCTTCAGGATGTAGCCCTAAGACTTGCTCTTTCCAATATGCATGAACTGTTTCAATGATAAGTTGTTTGCTGTCTCCTTCCAAGCTAGGTCGTATTGGTGTTTCACTTTCTAATGAGTTACGTAGGATAGTACGTCTACAGAAGCCGTGTATCGTTGTTATGTCGGCTCTGTCAAGACCATCTAGTGCTTCTAATAACCTACTTGCATAAATTGATCGTCTATTTGCTGGATGACCATAACTTTCAAGCCATTCTTTTAGAACCTCATCTTTTGAGTTGTTAACTGTTGTTGTCTCTAAACCTTCTAATGCCATTGATAAACGTTCGCTAATTCTTGCTTTTAACTCTGCAGCTGAAGCTTCTGTAAAAGTTACTACTAAAATTTCATTTATTGAGTGGTTACCTTCAGTGATTAATCGGAGTACTAAGTGAGCAAGAGCAAAGGTTTTTCCTGTCCCTGCACTAGCTTCTATTAATCTGTTGCCTGGCTTGAGAGGGTACTCATTTGCATTAAACCTTATTCCTACTTGTTGACTTTTGTGATTCATTTTTCAGAAACCTGCTTTATTTTGCTTCGCATAATCCCATGGTTACTATCAAACACAAAGCAATCTCCAGAGGTTGTGATTGATTAGAGTAAATATACATACTTATGACCGCCAATCAAGCAGAGGTAAATATGGAATTATTGCAGAAGTTCTGTTCATATATATCTTGTACTCTGGATGTAGCTGAATAAGCTTTGCTTCTTCTCTATGGGCTTTCCCCTTTAAAAGAAGGCATAATAAAATAAATAGTAATACATGCAGTAAACTTCCTATCGCAATTGTTATTCCTATAGAACAAATCAAAAGTGATTGATATAGAGGATGTCGACAATATCTATAAGCAATAGTTGTTACTAGATCTGCGCCTTGCTTTGGATCTGGAAGTGGACTAAGGCTTTTGCCAAGGCTATAGAATGCTATGCATGCAAGCAAAGTTCCTAGTAGAAAGATAAAAGAACCAAAATACCTTATAGAAATTGGCCAATCGATTCCAATATCACCTGGTTCAGGATAGGCCTTCAATAAGTGGAATGTGATTAAAATTATTTGGCCAACCAACCACCACTCTCCTTTTCTATTGTTGACCAACCCAGCCCAAGTAAGTTCCCAGCCTGAAAATGCTATAAGGAAGTCCTTGGCGGAGTTTTTGCTTGGTTGCTCCAATTCTGTGTATAAAAAACATTAATTATGAGCTTATACTTGTTTTTGATGACTTTTCTCTTCATTAAATAAATACAACTAAAGTTATTCCTCCTACTAAGGAAATTGAGTTTAATGTTCTTCTTTGAGTAAAGGTTTTAAAGATTATTAATAGTCTGAATTTAGTTCTTTGTCTTTTCAAGATTCTCGAAAATAGGACTATATAGTGCGTTTATTGCACTTCGAAATCCTTTGCTATTGATTATATCTGATGCTTCACAGTCCTCTCCAAAACAAATCTGCATTTCTGGTCTATTTCTCTCTCCTTTTAATGAGTATGTCCCATTCCATACTGTCTCAAACTCCTTAATAGAATCAGCTGAGCCGTCTATATTTTTTGACACATAGGCCCAACCACTCTCAGGTGGGACAGGCCAGCACTTTGTCATTCCATGCGTTGCTAGTAATCCTAGAATGTCTAAATAATGATTTGCTTTTTCAGGTGATATTGCTTTCCATCTTAGTGCAATTTCAAAGCAATTTCTTTTTGTTCTAGATTCGCTTTTAGCTATGATTAATGTTGATTTCTGTGAAGAGCTATTTGAGCACAACTTAAGGTGTAACAACCATCCTTGCATTCCTACACTGTAATTAAATCTACCCATTTCAACAACTATAGATGCTCTTTCGCTTTGAAGAATTTTGAATGTCTCATTTTTACTTTCTATTTGATTATATTGACATGCGCCTAGCTTTAGAATTGTTGATTGTAGATTTAACCAGCGATTTTCTAGAATTTCATTTTCAATTTCTCCGGCAGCCTCAGGTGGAAATATACCTTGACCTAGTGATTCTGATCTCCAATTCCCCTTTTCAGGAGTTATTAACTTAATGTTACTCTCTAATACTTTTTCCAGTTTCCTTGTAAGTAATTCTTTTCTCTTAAACTCTTTTAATTCTAGTGACTCTAGATTCTCGACTGGATTATTCCAAGTCCTTGGTTTGATTTGTAGTTGATCTAGCCAAGAAAGTTGAGGTGAATTGATCCAGTTTTTAACTAATTCAGGGGGAGTTTCTTCGAAATTACTTGGTTTAGGAAGACTCCATTCTATGGGAAAAGATAAGGCATTCTTTTTATTCCTTCTTGAGTTGTCTAACCATTGACGGGCGTCTAAGTCCCTTTTATCACAACTTATAGGGTGGTCATTCTGATGGTTGACAATAAAGTTACTTCTATCTAGCGGATTGGCATGAGGGTATTGAACAAGACCTTCAAAATCAACGGCTGATAATTCATTTTTTAACTGATCTATCCATTGTTGAATAGGACTTGAAGGTGGATACTCTTCCCCAGTTCTTTCATTTCTGCAATTCCACGTTATTAGTAGGTTTTGTCTTGTAGACATTAATGCTTCTAAGAGGACGTATCGGTCTTGATGGCTACCTCTGGGGTCACCTAACTCATGACTTTGTTCTAGAAAATGGAAGCTTGGTCTGTCATTATGCTGTGGATAAATAGTTGTATCTAGGCCCATTAGTACTATTACTTTATGTGGGATTGCACGCATAGGTTCAAGAGCGCTGATGGTTATCTTTCCACTTCTGTGGCCAAAGCGTGAACTATTTGTAGATAATGTCTCTTTTAATACTTCAATTATTACGTTAACTTCTATTTCTAGAGTGCACTCCTCTGCTGATTTTCGCCAATCTTCTATTGCTTTATAAAAAGATTGTTTTTCCCAGGCCCAAGTGTCGGTATTGCTAAACATTCCACCTGCAAGAGTTTTTAGAAGTTCTACCCATTCAGGAATTGAATGTTTGACACGCAATTGTTTAATTTGCTTTAAAAGCTTGGAGAGGAAGCTCCACCAAATTGTTAGATTTTTTATGTCTATCCCTTCTGAGAATGGAGCGACTCCATCTGGAGCAAGTCCAGGCTCGCTAGGTAGAATCAGTCCCAGCAACCAGCGATCCAAGCACCAACTAAGACTGTGCTCTTCGTCTCCTAATCTTTCTTTTTTGTCTAGTCCCCAACGAAATCCTGTGGCTTGAAGACATTTACTTACATTTTGGACGTCTTCTCCGCTAAATTTTTCTTGTTCTTGTAGAACTGGATTTTCTAGAAATGAATCTAGATCTGTAGCAGTGAAGCGACCAGCAGCCAACTCTAATAATTCAAGTATGTATTTTATTAACCCTGGACTATCTTCTGGATTTCGATCAGTGATTTTCCAGGGAATATCAATATCTGTGGCAGAAACATCATTGAAGACTGAGGCTATTAATGGTGCAAAGTGCTCAATTTGAGGCGTCATTATTAATATGTCTCTTGGTTGTAGGCTGTCATCTTCAGCTAGTAATTGAATTAGTTGGTCCCGAATAAGCTGCACCTGACGTCTTTGTCCTGGACACGCTAGAAATAACAAGGATTTGTCACTTTTATTTCTTTGGAGCAATTCCTTTTTGGATGGTGTAACTAGGTTTTGTTGTATTTGCTCTAACAAAGTTGCTTCTCTCCCTTCTGTCTCTGCAATTCTGCATGGAGCTGCAAAAAGGTCTCCCTCTTCCCAGGTTCCTAATTGACTTTCTCCAGTCCCTTCTAGAAGTTGTTGAAATTCCGCACCTAATCGACCAAGATTGGCTTCTATTCTTGGAGCCTCTAATAACCATTCACCATCAAGTGGTGTATTCCAACTTGTAACTAAACCTTCCCTTCTAGATTTACATCTTTGCCATAAATCAGGACAGGGTGTTAATAGAAAAACTTTGATATTGCATAATCCAGAAAGTGCCTGCATTACTTCTATTTGGATTGGAGCAAGACTGCTAAGTCCAAAGAAATAGAGTTTGTTTGGCAATTCATTCTCAGAAGCTAATCCTTCTTTAAGTCTTTGAATGGCGTTTCTTACTTGAAGACAAAAAGGTTCAGTTGAAATTTTCTTAGCTAGTAACCTAACTAAGAAAGGCTGCCAGATTAAATGTTCAGGAAGTTTTGAAAACCTGCTAGATGGAATTTCTATCCAAGCATTTATTAGTTCTGGTCTGTATAAAATATAGTCATCTATTGCGTCAGCAATAAGTCTTGCAAGCTGCCATTTTTGTTTATCTATTTCATTTGTATTTGATTTCTGATTGTTTAACCATTTTTTTAAATAAGCTGATTCATCCGCTTGGAGAAGTACTGGCATTAAATCTATGACAGGCCAGACTAAGTTATTTGCCCTCCAAGGGTCTTCAGCTATTGCTTCTAACCCAAGAATTGTCCGTACCAATTTTTTAAAGTATGCACCTGGGAATGGGAAATTGATTTGAGCATTAATTCCGGTGCTTATTGAAATTTGGTCTCCTAGCCAGCGACTAGTAGGCCAGGTGTTTACAACTACATCAACTTGTTCTAGAGGTTCAGGTGGCTCTAGTTGAAGTTGTTGTGAAAAAAGGCTAGCCAGCCATTCAGCTCTATTGCTTCGATAAATAGTTAGCAAGGGTTACAAAAGCATTAGGAGGTTGATTGCGTGATTGAGTTGTGGTGGCGAGGGTCTCAGCCACCAGGGCAATGGATTTGATGAGCTTCTTTAAAATACATTTTTCAAGGTTCTACAAACTGGTTTTAAGTTGTTAGAGCTATTAGTACATTTTGCAGTTCCTTGGTGGTCTCTATGGATCCAAAAAGTCTTTCCGTTAATGAGAGGGTGAAGCTTTTGGTTGCTGCACTGGACGGTGCAGAGAAAACTAATGAGGCTCTTTCTCGATGTGAAGATGGTGATGCAATGGTGACTATTCTTCTTGGCACTTCTGACAAGCTCGATTTAGCACTTACAAAGGAAGATTTGTTGAAAACTGCACCCATTAGAGATTGGATTTGGTACAAAGATGGCGGAGCGCTTTTGACTGTTGGGGATGGAATACCTAGATATCAGCAGGATAAGAATTCGGCAGATTTAAGATTTATTGGAGGAGGTTTATTAATCGCACTTCTTTTTGCTTTGGGCATGCTTACTGGATTCTAGGAGAAATGAGGTTTGGGAGACTTAAATTAAACAGACTTTTTTAGTTTAACTGTGATTTTTATTCAGACTCTCTACAAATAGTTTGTTGTTTCTGGGCTCAGTGACAAGTCTTTTCATCTCTTGTACTGCATCTTTTAATCCCACGGCGATTGCACGTGAAACGATTGTATGTCCAATGTTGAGTTCTTCAATGCCATCAATAGAAGCAACAGGTTCTACATTTTGGTAGGTCAATCCGTGACCAGCATTGACACGAAGTCCAAGTGATTGTGCAGCAGTCACTGCTTCCTTTAGCCTTGATAGCTCTGCTGTTTGATTATTCCAGTCTGCATCTGCATATTTACCGGTATGCAACTCTACCCATGTTGCGCCAACCTCTAATGACTTTTCTAATTGATCTAAAAAAGGATCAATAAACAAACTTACGGGAATGCCAGCTTCTTGAATCGAGCCAACTAGTATTGTTAAATTCTTTTGATTATTTGAAATATCTAATCCCCCTTCAGTTGTCACTTCTTCCCTTCTTTCTGGAACAATTGTCACCATATCTGGCCTGTTTTTAATACATATATCCATCATTTCCTTAGTGGCAGCCATTTCCAAATTTAGTCGAGTCTGAATTGTTTCCCTAAGAAGAATTAGATCTCTATCTTGAATATGTCTTCTATCTTCTCTTAGATGGATTGTAATGCCATCTGCTCCCCCTAGTTCTGCAAGCAATGCCATCTGCACAGGATCAGGCTCAGTGGTTTGACGTGCTTGGCGCACATTCGCGATGTGGTCGATATTGACCCCTAGGCTTGTCATATCAATTTTGAATTGAGCTTGATCTTATTCGTATGTCTTGTCTCTGCAATTTATCAAGTCTATTTAGCCGCCAATGCAACTGCCCAATCGTTAGAGGTAAAGAGTCTCATTGGCTATTAAGTTCAGATGATTGGACTTCTAATTAGCATTGCCCTCGGCTTTAGTTAAAAGAGAAACTAGTTTGTGTCTTGGAGTGGATCCATTTTGGAGCCCTCTGGCGATGTTTACTACTCAGGACATTGTCCTGAAAAATTATTTCCGTGAACTTATGGTTCTCGGTCTTGAGAACCTTCCAAAACAGGGTCCTGTACTTCTTGCACCAACACATAGGGCACGATGGGACGGGTTGATGCTCACGATGGCAGCAGGTAGAAGAATTACCGGAAGAGACTGTCGGTTTATGGTCACTCTTACAGAAATGAAAGGGTTGCAAGGATGGTTCCTTGAGAGATTGGGATGCTTCCCTGTTAATCAGATTAGGCCTTCTTTAACCACACTTCGTTTTGCTATTGATTTGATGGTTGATGGTCAGCAGCTCGTTGTTTTCCCAGAAGGAAAAATTAATAGAACCGGTAGATTGATAAGGCTTAAACAAGGCCTGCCAAGGTTGGCTCAGTTGGCCTATAAAAAAGGAGTTGAAGTACAAGTGGTTCCAGTAGGTCTTGCTTATAGTCAAATCGTTCCTGGGCCTTGTTCAAAAGCAGCTATATGTTTTTCCAAGCCTATGAAAGTAAATGGCATAAACAGACACTCAGCAGTCGATTTTAATTTAGAGCTTTCCAAGCAGATGCATGCAGCTGAGCAAGCTGCCCTTAATGTTGTTGGGCGTAGCAAGAAAGAGCCTTAGAGTTCGCCCATCTTGATTTTTTTTATATGCACCGTCCCCTCTTTTTAGCGGCAATTGCCCTTTCTGCAGGTATAGCTTTTGTTCCTAAACCGGCACCTGCTAAGAGTCCTTCCCCATCTGGGTTGAAAGTTCTTGCAAGACAAGAAGGGGGCTTTAATGTTTCCACAGTTCAAAACCTAATAAAAAAAGGAGATAAGTCTGCATCTAATGGAAATTTGCAGCAGGCGAAAAAACACTATGACAAAGCTAGGGATGTCTCAAAGCAACTCCTTGCTTTTTACCGTGATTTGGGTGGTTCATTTAGGGGGTTAGATGCCCGAATTCCTAGGGAAATGAATTCTAAAGGTAGGGAGACGCGTAAGTTGTTAGCAAAGACAAATTTGCGACTTGCAGCTCTTTTTCGCCGTCAAAATCAACCTGAAATTGCCGTTCCAGTCTTGATAGAAGTTATTCGAGTTATGACACCAGCCAGTCCAATGGCTCAGAAGGCCTATCAAAATCTGATCGATTTGGGTTTTGTTGAAACTCCTTACGGAGCCTCGAATTAATGACTTTATGAATTAGTTTTCTTTATTATTAATCAAAATTACTAAGAGGTTTGATTTTTTACAAATGGTTCAATCAGAGGAAGTTATTGCAGCTATTCAACGGTCTATCCCAGATGCCAAGGTAACTGTTGATGATTTAAGTGGTGCTGGAGACCATTTGCAAGTGAAAGTAGTATCTAGTGCATTTGCTGGTTTAACATTGATTCGACAGCATCAACTTGTTTACAGCTCTCTTCAAAGTGAATTAGCTAGTGAAGCAATTCATGCATTGGCATTGAATACTTCGACACCTGATTAGTTTTTCACCTAACAACTTTTTTTATGGACCCAAACACACTTTCTAGAATTGAAACCCTTATCAATTCAAGTCCAATAATCGTTTTTATGAAAGGCGATAAATTGATGCCTCAATGCGGTTTCTCTAATAATGTTGTGCAAATTCTTAATGCCCTTGGAATTAGCTTTCAAACCTTTGATGTGCTTTCAGATATGGAGATAAGAGAGGGTATCAAAGAGTACTCAAATTGGCCAACTATCCCTCAGGTGTATCTGAAGGGCGAATTTATAGGTGGTTCTGATATTTTGATTCAAATGTATAACTCTGGAGAATTAAAAGAAAAGTTAGACATCGCATTAGCTTCATAACTTAAGTAAACTATTTTTTACCAATCTGTATCTTTTTTAAAATAAAGTGAGTTTATGTCTCCATCTGGCCCTATAAAGCTTGATGGATCAATAATCCATTTGCTTATAAGTTCTTCTAATTTTTCTTGCTCATTACGCTCCAGCCGGCCGGATTTCCGAACAGCATGCAAGTAACCATCAGCATAAAGCCTTAGTTCAGAAGGGCTGTGATGGCGACTAGTTAATTCTTGGCAAGCATCACAAAGTGATTGAAAATGCCTTATCGCTTCAGGATGTTGTAGAGATGTCATGGTCTGCGAGTAAGGCAACTCTGTATTAAACGAGCGCTCTTGAAATGTTTTAGCTTAAGCTGTCTCCGAAATGGCATGTGACATCCATTCCTTCAGATCTTCTCCCAAACGAGCAGAGTCAAGTTTCTCCTTTGGCGCCTGTGCAAATGGAGGCTGCAACTCCTAGCCCATCAAAGGTGCTTGTTGTTGAGCCTCACCCCACGCTTCGTACTGTCTTAGTTCAGCGCCTAAGGCAGGATGGGCATTTGACAGCAGCTGTTGGATCCTCATTAGAGGCCATTGATCTTTGTAGAGATCAATCTCCTGACTTGCTTGTATGTGCTGAATTGATTGATAAAAGTTCTGCTATTCGCTTGGCTCAGCAATTGGGTTGCTCAGTAATAGTTCTTACAGCTCGTGGTGGTGTAGAGCCCTTAGTAGGTCTTCTAAATGAAGGCGCTGATGATGTTTTAAGAAAGCCATTTGGCTTAGAAGAGCTCGCAGCTCGTTGCAGGACACTCTTGAAACGTGGTCGTGTTGGCCTACAGGAACGAGTCGCTGTTGGGCCTCTTGAGGTTCACCTTTTGCTTAGGCAAGTAACTTTGAGTGAAAAACCTGTTGAATTAAGTCCTAGAGAATTTGCCTTGCTATGCGCTTTGTTAATGCCCCCTGGCATGGTTAGAAGCCGCCAGGAGCTTTTAAGAATGGCTTGGCCACCATTCAGTGGAGGACCAAGGTCTGTGGACACCCAAGTCTTAACTCTTCGCCGTAAGCTTGAGCAGGCTGGTCTTGGAGAAGGAGGTGGGATTACAACTGTTAGACAACAAGGATATAGATTCAGCTTGGATAATTTAGATGTTTGATATTGAAGAGCGAAATTCCTTCTGGAAGCTGCATTTATTCTTCTTTGAATTCTTTTTAATTTTCAACTAGCTTGGTAATTTCCATTGGTTAACACCTAGTTGAGCACCGATTTTGTGTGCACATGCAAAACCACTGAATGCGACTGCATTTAAGCCTTGCCCAGGAAAGCATGAGTCCCCGACACAAAATAAATTCTTTATTCCAGTTGTATTGAAAGGCATAGGAAGCAATCCCATTAATTTTGACGATGGAATTGGGCCATAACTTCCTTGGAATCTACCTAGAAAGCGGCGATGGCTTTTAGGAGTTCCAACTTCTTTGTGAGTAACATTATTTTTTAAACCAGGGAAAATCTTCTCAAGTTTATCTATTAATTTGTCTGCATCTACTTGTTTTTTATCTTGATAGGATCTAGGGCTTAATTCTAACCATTCATCCATCGATGATGGAGTAAATGCATGCACTATGTGTCTATCTCGAGGGGCTAGCGATGGGTCTAGCAGAGTCGGAATTGAAACAAATGAAACTCCTTGCTCAGCTTCCATTTGACTCCACTCATTTAGCATTAAATGATGGCAGTGACTATCATTAGGAATTACTTCACTTTTTACACCTAGATGTAATGACAGGAATGAAGGAGAAGGAATATATCTTTCTTTCCATTTGAATTCTGCAGCAGGAGTTTCTTTTTCTTCTATCAAACTTACTTTTGATCCTATGCCTCCAAAAGTATCCCAGCGGGTTGCATTTGAAACTACTTTCTTGGCATAAATTTGCTCTCCATTTGCTATTTGAACTCCTATGGCTTTCGATTCTTCTATTAAGATTTTTGTAGCTCTAGATCTATACCTAACTTCACCTCCATGTGCAATTATTCCTTTTACTAGTTTTTCAGCAATAACTCCAACTCCTCCTTTTGGATAGTTGATTCCACCGGCATGTCGATCAGAAAAGACCATGCCAGCATTAATCATTGGTGTACGATCTGCAGGCATTACTGACCAACAGAAGCATTCAATATCAATGAATTTCAGAAGGGCTGGATCTTTTATATATTTTCGTGCCACCTCCCCTGCATTTATTGGCAACCATCTTGCTAGGCCAAGACATGAAAGGGGGGATTTTAGAAAAACCTTAGCTAAATAAGTAGGGTCTTCAATTGAAAGTAAAGGCATGGAATCTAGGCAATTAAAGACCTTCCAGCAGGTTCCATAAAAGTTTCTTATCCCGTTAGCCTCATGAGGGAACTTTGTGATCAGTTTGTCTAGAAATTGATTGTAATTTCTGTTTACTGAGATCTCTAATCCGCCAGGTAGATGATAACTAAGCTGAACAGGATCTGGTATGGTTTCACAATGTTCTCCAACGTCTGAAAGTGCTCGAGTTAGAAGGTTTGTATAACCCTTTGATCCAAATCCAAAAATCATTGATGCTCCTACATCAAATGTATAGCCCTTTCTTTTAAAGTAGCCTCCACTTCCTCCAGGAATTGTATATCGCTCAAGAACTAGTACTTTTAGTCCTTTCGACGCTAGTTGACTTGCAGTGACTAGACCTCCTAAGCCTGATCCGATAACAACAACATCCCAGATAAACTTTTTTGCTCTTTTGGTCGTCAATTCATTCATGGATTTTGTTGGAAAGTAATTAACTTTGGCTTTAAAACTGTGTTTTCTTTTCTACCTGAGATTGGATTTGAGTCTAAATCTTATTCAGTGTTGGTTATTAAAAAGTTTGTGAGGTCTTTCAAAGATCTGTCTCGATAAGCAGAGTAGCGCTTTCTCTTATCCCTTATACGTTCAGAAAGGTTTGGTAATAGGCCAAAATTTGCTGGCATGGGTTGAAAACCTCCCTTAGTTTTTGAAGTTATGTTTGCATTACTTACGAAGTGAGTAAGCGCCCCAATGATTGTGGTTTCTGGAAGTGTGATAGGTGCTTTCCCTAAGGCAATTAAGGCAGCATTTGTCCCTGCTAGCCAGCCACCTGCCACAGCAGCTGCATACCCTTCAGTGCCAGTTATTTGACCAGCAGCCAATAGTTTTGGTCTTTTGAAAAATTGAAGAGTTGGGTTTAATAGTTTTGGGGATTCAAGGAATGTGTTTCGATGCATTACTCCAAAACGGATGAATGAAGCATCTTCAAGTCCTGGGATTTTTTTAAAGACGCGGCTTTGCTCACCCCATTTTAGATTTGTTTGGAATCCAACCATGTTCCAAAGCTTTCCCTCTCTGTCTTCTTGCCTTAGTTGAACTATTGCATGAGCACGCTTAGCGAGTCGATTTTCTTTGTCGTTTAGATCCCCCCAACGAGGATCCCAAATCCCTTTTGGCTTTAAAGGACCAAACCTCATTGTTTCTTCTCCTCTACGGGCTAATTCTTCTATAGGCAGGCACCCTTCGAAAAATCTAGACTTTTCTTTGTCGAAATCCTTTAGCTCGGCTTGCTGTGCATTCAGTAATTCATTTCTAAATAGAATGTATTGACTTTTGTTTAGTGGAAGGTTTATGTAGTCGGCCTCTCCTTTGTCGTATCGACTGGCACGAAAACCTATAGCATGATTAATGCTTTCTCCTTCGACTATTGGACTGGCTGCATCATAAAAATGACAGCTAGATAGGCCAGTAAATAAAGCAATATCTTCAGCTAAGTCACTACTAGTAAGAGGACCCGTTGCAATTATTGTTATCTGCGATTCTTCTGGCAGTTTGTTCAATTCTTTTCTATGTACTTCAATAAGTGGATGTGAGCATAACTTTTTAGTAAGTACCTTGCTAAACCTTTCTCGATCTACTGCTAGGGCGCCACCAGCAGGTACTGAATGCTTATCAGCAGTATTAATTACTAAAGAGTTTAATTGGCGTAGCTCTTCTTGTAAAAGTCCTGAGGCTCTGTCGCTGCTTAAAGCCCCAAAACTGTTACTACATACTAATTCGGCAAAATCACTGCTGTGATGAGCTGGAGATCGCTTGTTAGGCCTCATCTCCAGAAGGGTGACCCTTACACCTGCACTTGCAACTTGCCAAGCTGCTTCAGTGCCCGCAAGGCCTGCTCCAATTATTAATACTTGTGTTGAGCAGCTCAATTTTTCAGGCCATTATTCGACCAAAGGAGCGACCACCCGACATTTGATTCTGGATTCAGAAGGGCTTATTCCCCTCTCCAAACTGCCTGTTCCACTGGTCTCTTGCTGGCTGCTGGATATTAAAGATTACCCAGCTCAGCGCTGCGAGGATTGGAGCTGCAACCAGGATGAGCTTGAGCATGATTGGATGCTGAATTTTCTTTAGTGAGTTTAGATAATACCCTTTGCCCGTCGCGACTGGACCATTACTTTGACCTATATCGCAGCATTAGTTCAAGAGAATATCCATTTCCCCGCTCTTGAATGACAAGTGTTGGAAAGACAGCTATCTGACATTAATGAGCTTTAACGTGATAATTTTCTGTTGTGCAAAACTTATGCTTGATGCACGGGTCGCTAGCTCAGCGGTAGAGCATCCGGCTTTTAACCGGCTGGTCCTGAGTTCGAATCTCAGGCGACCCATAGAATTGAACGAATAGTTAATGCTTTATAAGATTGCATTTTTAAATTATTCATTTTTTTAAGTACCAGTATGTTTTTTAAGAGTTAGATTTTGGGTTAGTTAGAATTGAGGAATCAACTTAATAAAGAAGTCTTAAGGGAATAGTGATTGGTATTTTCGCAGCTCTTTTGTCTGCATTTGCTTGGACCATAGCAAGCTTGATTTGGAAGCAACAACGCTTTTCGATACCTTCACTTAAATTAAACTTTATTAAGAATATTTTTGCCTTGATCCTATTCTTACCAGCTTTCCTTTCTATACCATGGGAGTCTGAAAAACAATTTGTTCTAATTTTGATCTTAAGCGGAGTTCTAGGAATATCTATTGGGGATACTTTCTATTTTGAGTCCTTACATTTAATAGGTACTAGTAGGACACTAATAATTCACTCTTTAGCCCCCCTTATTGCTGTTATATCAGGCTTTGTCTTTCTTAGAGAGTATCCACCATTTAATGTATATATCGGATCAGCTCTTGTCTCATTGTCGTTATTTTTAGTAGCTAGATCTGATACTAGCGCACACAATATTCCATCTTTACGTACTAACTTTTCGTTTTTAAAGGGTATTTTTTACTCTTTTATTTCTTTAGGTTGTGGTCTTGTGGCTGCTTTACTTTCCAGAATGGTTCTTGTAAGTAGTCAATTGAGTCCTTACCAAAGCTCTTTCATCCGCATTTCATCCGCCTTGGCTTTTCTCTTGCCTTTATACATATATAAATATCCAAGGCTTTTAGGAGTTATACAAGTTAAATATATTCTTTCCTATAAATTATTTCTAGCAGCATTTCTAGGAACCTTTCTTGGGATCCTCCTGCAGCAAGTTGTATTTAGTCAATTGGCGTTTGGCTTAGGAGTAATACTGTTAAACACCTCTCCTATATTTGCACTACTATTTATTCTTAATGAATCTAAATATGATAATAAAGTCATTATTGTATCAGCCTTAACATCTTTTCTTGGAGTTTCCATTGCGCTCGTTTAGAAGATAAACATATGAAGTCTGTTGCTGAATGGCATTACATTTTACGATTTCTTATCGTTTTGAGCTAGAACTAGAAAGGTTAATGCTTCTTTATATGTTATTTGGCTTGTCAAAAAAGCAAATCATTGCTTTAGGGTTTCTAGCCACTGGGCTAAAACTTGCCTTAGGCATATGGTTATTTGGCTATTTGGGCTTGCACTTACCTTGGTAAGAGAAAAATGACTTTATCTATTTCTATTTCATATTCTATTTATTACAGCTTACTTTAAGAGAATATAATATGAGAATAGGCAATTTAGTTCTTATGAGACAGAACTTTGATCTTTAATAATAATATAATCTTTATTTAAATCTTGATAGACCCGCTCTATAATCTTACCATTATTCACTATTATCTTGATCAACCTTGAATTTTTAGGAATAAGATTAGTCTCCTCCTCCCCTTCTTCTAAAGACTTAGTCACGTTTTTAAGTTCATTAGATGAGGCCGACTCCATCTTTTTTGCGTTTCTTGCCAAGGTTTGATTTTGATTCTTTGTATTGTCAAGTCGGGATTTAATCCACCAAGTACTTACAAATACTAAAATTAATAGCAGGTAATAGACTTTCATAGGAATCTGATGCTTTAATCATCTTACATAAAGACCACCCTTTTATAGGGCCTGCTCAATGATTGTCAGAATAGTCTCACCATAGCTTCAAATGAATTCAGTAATAAATAAATAAATAAATAAATAATTTGATCGTATTAATTTGGCTTTTAATTAAATATTAAGGACTATTGCATGATAAAAGGAATGATCGGCTTAAAAAAACTTTATAACACTTCATAAGAATTTGCTGAATTCAAAAATCATACTAATATAAAGAAAGGTTTACAATAAAATCATGACCACTGATCAGCTGATCACAATCAATCTTTCAGCAATCTTGATTGCAACAACTTTCACTTCTAATCAGAAAGTTATAAAATGGGGAGGTCTAGTAATAGCAGTAGCAACAACTGCATGTGCAATCTTTAACTGTGGAGGTGCTGTTTAGTTCTTTATACTTAGGAAGGTCTTTTCAGTTTTGCAGAGGCCTTCCCATTCTTTATCAAGAATCAATTCAAGTTTTTTATATTAACTATCTTTCATTTGCCTGTGTAGGCCATTTTTTTTTGGCCAACCCCTTTTCGATAATCTTCTTTAATTGTACTCGCTACTTTCTTGCAAAACGAGCTTTTTAAGTAATAGGCTTTATAAAGCATTATTGAAGGACTTTTATTTTGGATTCATGCTGTACCAACCCTTCTCACGATTTAAAACCCTCCTCTTTTGATCAGACTCAGGCAGTTGAAGACAGGTATGGAGCAGCAGCAGCTTCTAAGGAACCATGTCTTTGCACTCCTATTCCCTTTAATAAAAAGTACCTCGAGATTATTCCTGATAACGTCGTTGATAAAGATTATGGATGTGGAGACCCCACACGTTGGATTCAAGAGGGAGATACTGTTCTTGACCTAGGAAGTGGAAGTGGCAAAAATGCGTTCATTTGCGCACAAATAGTTGGAAACTCTGGTGCTGTTATTGGCATTGATAGGAACTCGCAAATGCTTGAACTTGCAACTTCAGCATTGCCTTTTGTAGCAAATCATTTGGGCTTTTCAAATGTTTCTTTTTTTCAGGGCTCTATTCATGAGCTTGACTCAATTCAAATGAATGGCCTCCCTCTTGTTGAGGATACAAGTGTTGATGTTGTAATAAGTAATTGTGTCCTTAATCTTGTGAATCCTTCTGATCGCAATAATCTACTTTCTAATATCCGAAGAGTTTTGAAGCCTAAAGGTAGAGTTGCTATAAGCGATATCGTTTCCAATAAGGTTGTACCTCTTAAATTACAGCAAGATCCTGATTTATGGAGTGGTTGTATAAGTGGCTCTTGGCAAGAGGATGAATTTCTTAATGACTTTACCTCTCTAGGCTTTAAAAATGTGGAATTTGCTGAGCGCTCTGAACAACCATGGAAAGTAATTGATGGAATTGAATTTCGTTCAGTAACACTTACTGCTAATCTTTAATATGCGTAGATCATTAGATTGTTACGCAATCCTTAATTTATTTATTCAAGAATTCAGGATTTACGATTTCCAAGTAAACACTTGCCTAAAATTGATTTAATAGCTATCAGATAAATAGATTATATTCTTCTGTTCATGAGTTATGGTCGTTCAACTCAAAGAAACTTCTTTTTCAGAGGTCTTTATTCTTTTACAAGAATATTCACTGCTATAAATCAAATTAATAACCGTACTTATGACCAAAGAATTGACAATACAAATAACTTAAGACATGAGAAATTCTTTTTAGCTATACGTCAGGGTGGCGGATGGCTTTGCTAGTAAGACCTTTATTTAGATTAAATGTCTTTTTGACTACCTATATAGGAAATAAAATTTTGTAACCTTTACCTCAATGATACCCACAGCTAGTTTGAACTCGTAGCGACCTAATTAATGTATACCACAAACTTCGGATATTTTTCTTGATAACTTAAAATTTCCACTTTGTGAAGGTTTCCTAATCTATCCCATCATAATTTTTTAGTTTTTGGTGTTTATACTTGTTATATTACTATTTATTTATGAGCTATTTATGAAAGCCACAGCAGCCTTTGGAATTCTTACTGCAGCAATAGGTTTGTATGTTGGATCCCAACTTCCCAAACCAGTTACTTCAGATTCGATATCAGTAGTTACTTTTAAAATTAATGTTCCATTTCAAGCTTGGGCTAAAGGTTTTGATAGTCCAGAGGCTGCAAACTTGCATCAAATCAATGGTATTACCCCTTTATATAGAGGAGTTAGTAGTGACAATCCTAGTCAGGTTATAGTAATCCATCAGGCTGATTCAGGAGTTGTAGCTAAATTTCTAAATTCTAATTCTAAATTAGTTAGAGATACAGGCCACCTCTTAAAATCCACTAGGATTTCTAATTGGCGTTCAAACTGATTCTTTCCCCCTCTTTAAGGCCTAAATAAATCAAATAAAGAAATATTTAATTTGTCATAGATTCTTTAAACAACAACAATACTTTATACAGAGTAAATAAAATACCTATCAGAATGCCTCCACCTATAAACGAAACAAAAGCAGAAGCGATGTCTTGGCCTTTTATTCCTAAAATAAGAGATATAGCTATGCCTAAGGTCAGCAGAAATTTACCCATTTTAAATTTAGGAAAAGCCTTGGCAATCAATCAATGATCATATTGGAATTAATTGCTCCTTAATTATAATCATCTTGGTAAAGGTTTAAAACGATGCTTTTTTACTCCGCAAACTGGGCACTTCCATTCAGCTGGTAAATCCTCAAACAGTGTTCCAGGTGCTATTCCTTGCTTTGGATCTCCTTTTAAGGGGTTGTATGCATAAATGCAATCTCTACATTGATATCTTTTGGAAGTAACTGTTGCTTCCATTTCAATTTAAGCATCTTTAATAAATTTGGCTATGGATTTCCATTGCGCTTAATTTCTTCTTTGTTTCTTAAGAAGGATGTAATGACTGCCGTAATAAAGAAAATGCCAATAATTAGGTATGCCAGCCTCTCTATAAGAAGAGTTATTGGATTTCCAATTGGTTCATGCATGAAGGTGTAGTTCGTTGAGTCCCTTATAAGTGAAATCAAGAGTTATCGCATTGTGGCAACTTAATTGGTCAGAAAGGTGTGCTAGGTAAAAAATGTAGTACAAGAAACCCTAGCCCTGCAGCAAAAACAGTTGAAATGGCTATGGCTACTAACCCAGGAACCATTCCGGAGCCTTCATCGTTCATTAAAATAAAATTTCTGGCTTAATCATTTTAGTTGGCATTAGGTTTTTTTGGGGTTTTAATAATTATTGGCGAGGATCTCCCTACAAATAAGATTCATATTTATTCTTAGGAAATCTAATTTTCTTTATCTTTTAAAGATCGCATAGTTAAAGCCCCGTTTCCTTATATTGATATTTAATGTAATCCACATAAACATCTCATATATACTTTTACATTTTTCTAAAATGGCTTATTGTCTAGGCCGTTATCCCAGAGACATGTCTTCTGATCTTATATTTATCTATGATGGCGAATGTCCTTTTTGTAATCATTTTGCTGAATTGCTAGAGCTTAGAAGCAATCTTCCAAATATAGAACTTAAGAATGCAAGAACCCATCCTGCTGAACTGCCTAATGGTTACGATATGGATATGAAGGGAGCCATCCTCATTGAGAATGGTACAGCTTTATATGGAGCAGATGCAATTTATAGAATCTGTTCTAAGATCAAGAATCCATCTAGCACCTTGCTCGAGTTCCTTTTGATGACCTTCTCTTCAAAGCAAAGATCTAGATTGTTTTTCCCCTTTCTTCTTTTGGCAAGGCGCTTTACCCTTTTCTTTAAGGGTGTACCTAGGAAACTAAATTCAGATTTATAGACATTTGATTTTATCTCATATTTAAGTTTAGAGTAACATCAATTGATACCTTTCTTTCTGAAGCTATTCCTAGAGAATTCCTTTTAACATATTTTTAATTCCAATCATCTATTAAAATATTAATCTAATAATTATTACTAGTATCGTTATTTAAGTAATAAATCCACTACCATTCAAATTTATTGATTTTAGCAAGTGTCACAAGACCCCCCCCAAAAAAAAACTGATATAGAAGAACCATTCCGTTGGAGAACTCTTCTGGCATATCTCTACATGGGATCTGTAGTCTTTGCACTTATAATCTGGATCATTGGTAGATTCTAACTTTCTCTACGATTGAACTTTTCCACTACTCGTCTTTCAGTAGCAGTTTTTATTCCTTCTTAGTTCTCATTGTCTTGTTTAGCTGAATTAGCTAAAAACTCCCCTTAGGGGACTATCCGCTCTTAAGTTTCTTTAACTATTTGATGTATCCGATCAGGATTTTTCAACTTCTCTACCAATTTTATCTTTTAACTGATCTATGATAAATCTTCTTTCTATCTTTAACTTTTTTCTTGCTCAACAACCTGGGTAGGGATATAAATGGGGTATAAAATTCTAGGAAATCGACGGACCACGTAAATGAATCAAATTCAATGTCCTGAATGTGGCAAGATCTTTAAGGTCGATGAGACTGGATATGCTAACCTTCTTAAACAAGTTAGAGATGAGCACTTTGAAATAGAATTAGAAAAAAGGCTTGAATTAGCTGAAAGAGATAAGATTAAGTCTATAGAACTGGCTAAGAACAATATTAGAATACAAATGAATCAATCCTCCATTAATAAGGACAGGGAAATACAAGATTTGAAAGCAAAGCTTGAATCAGCCTTTTTAGAAAAGAGCTTAGCCGTAAATGAAGCCAAGAGCCTATTAGAAAAAGAGCGAGATACTCTTCTTTTTAAGCTGGAGAAGATAAAGGTTAGTAATGAAGCATCACAGAAACTTGCAATTTCAGACGCGGTCACTCAATTTAAAAAAGAAAGAGATAATTTGCAAAATAGTCTTGATAAAGCTCATTTGCAAAGACAAATCTCTGAGACTTCATTAAAGGAAAAATATGAGTTACAAATTAAGGATAGAGAGTATGAAATTACACGACTCCGAGATATGAAATTACGTTTATCTACAAAAATGGTAGGCGAGTCTCTAGAGCAACATTGCGAAATTGAGTTTAATAAAATTCGCGCAACTGCGTTCCCTTCAGCATACTTTGAGAAAGATAATGATATGTCATCTGGTAGTAAAGGAGATTATATCTTTCGTGATCTTGATTCGGCTGGTACAGAGATTGTCTCTATCATGTTTGAGATGAAGAACGAAAATGATTTGACTAAAACCAAGAGAAAAAATGATGATTTCTTAAAGGAACTCCATAAAGATCGTGTTGAGAAAGGCTGTGAGTATGCTGTCTTGGTTTCACTTTTGGAGCCTGACAACGAATTCTATAATTCAGGGATAGTTGATGTTTCTCATAGGTACCCCAAAATGTATGTTGTTCGCCCACAATGCTTTTTACCTATAATTACGATCTTACGGAATGCCTCTATGAAGTCAATGGATTATAAATCAGAATTAGCCTTAGTAAAAGCACAAAATATTGATATTAATGATTTCGAATATAAACTTGAGTCATTCAAGGATGCATTTGGCAGAAATTACAGCCTTGCCTCGAAAAGATTCGAAACTGCAATTCTAGAAATTGATAAATCAATAGACCATTTGCAAAAAACCAAGGATTCACTTCTTGGCGCAGATAGGAATCTTAGACTTGCTAATGATAAAGCACAGGACGTCTCTGTTAAAAAGTTGACTAGACATAATCCTACGATGGCAGCAAAGTTTAGAGATCTAAATGATCACAATGTCGCATAGGGTATTAAATTTAATATATTAATTTTAATAAATAATGTATAGTAGCACTAATCTCTTGTATTTATTCGAGCATCACATTTAAAAGGTTTTACTAAGTAGAAATACGAAAATAATATTTACTAAAACTAAACCTATTATTATAGACAGTGGATTTTTAATTCCTTTGGGAGCTGTTATTTCTATGCCCAAAACCTGGAGTACCTTTTTTCTGTCTGAGTCTTTTTCTTCCATTTAAATATTATAGTTAATCAATTGTAAGCTTCCGATGATTTATAGAGAAAAGTTAAGTGCTTGCTTCTTTTAGGGATTATTGACTTGCTTATTACGAGCTTATGAAAAAGGAATTTAGCCATAATTTCAAGGTTCTGGAGCTTTGATTTGGTGTTGATGCTTAGTGAACAGACACGAACTGTATTTATTAGTCCGTGTCTGGTGAGAATTAGTATGAGTCTAAACCTGCAGCAAAAGGAAATACTTGGTCGCTCCCCAAGTCTGCATATTCGTCTTGGCCTATTACTTCCAGTTCATTTTGCGTTTCTGAACCTTGGATTTCGTTTGAAGGATCGATAGTTAGATTAGGGTTTCTATCCACATTCATCTCTATAGAGGCAATTTCTTTCTCTGGAGGTGTCCATCCTTTGACAACTGCATTAGCGTCTGTTGCTCTGGTAAATTGGATGCAAAGCAAAAGTATTGCTAGGACTGTTGCACCAATTATTTTTTTCATTAGAGGAATTCTTGAGTTGTTCATAATCTACTTTGTAATGTCAACCTTTCCAAGATGACTTAAGAAATGCCATTTATTAGCTTTTCTTAGAATTTCTTTCTTATCCGTCTAGATCTGAATCGAATATTTAGGTTGAAGGGAAATTCCATAAAGTTAATTTCCTCTTTTTCGAAGAAGGAATAATAGTCCACCAATAGCCAACGGACCAACTATTGCTGCTAAACCAATCAATCCTAAGGCTTTTAATGTGTCGGCTGTACCAATAGCTACGTCATTTCCTGCCAGTGAAATAAACTTAATTCCTTGCATTTGCTTAGGACCTCTATTAAATCAAGTTTTTGAAGTTTAAATTAAAGCTTTTTATTTTTTCCATAGTAATTTAATTTAAAGACTTTCAAAAACATTAATAAGTGTTGAATTTCCCAGTACCAGAGTCTCTGTGATTGTCTGGAAGAAATGGGAAAATATCTTTTGGACCTAAAAGGTCATCAATATTTTTTTCTTCATATGATTTGTCTTTAAATTGCATTTCATCGTGTAGTTGTTCTGTCAATGAAGTGATTTCTGGAATTAATAGGTCATCGATTTCCATTTCACTTCCACTTGCTGTGGTTACAGCTGGCAGAAGCAAAAGTAATAGGCTTATAAACCCAGCTATTATGTACCTCATTAATCTCTTCCATGCGCAGTTCTTAAATTTCCTGTGAATGTGAAATGGACCCCATCATTCGCTGAGCCTAGGTTCTGAATAAGTTTGCTTGATGCGAACCTGGCTTGAGTTGATGCGTATAGAGATTGAGTTCTAGGCGTTGGCGCTTTTCTTGCTTTAGCTGCTGGTTTAGTTGCTGCGGCTACGGTCATTTCAGTATATGGAATCTAAAAACAGACTAGTGCTAAATAGCGAATAAACCACCTTTTTGAAAGTTTGGATTCATTACACCGATTATTAAGTCATGAAAAAAGGGCGAGTTGACAGACTTATCCCCTTTGGGTCAAGCACTTATTTCCCTGCATGCATGCTCATATATTCGCCTTGCCACCTGTTGAAGGACGTCAATAAATATAAATACCTGTTTAAGGGTCCATGAACTATTGGTGATAAATACTTGGCTATAAATTCCTATTTGATAATTATACTAATCCTATTAGGTTGATTTTATAACCCAAAAACTTCTGTTGATCCTTTATAGAAGTTGTTGTTTACTCATTAATTTATGGATCCCCTTGACCCTTTGATGCAGTATGGCCCAAATGACGGGGGGTATGCTACTGCTCTGCAAATTGTAATAGTAGTGCTTGCTCTTTTGGCAGGCTCTTGGTTATTCGGAGCAGCCTATGCTTTGATCACAAATTTAATAAAGGCTAAAAATGGCAAAGATTAAAGATGCAAAACCTTTTAGATCTACTTCATAGTAGATCTTGTGATTCTTTGGGCAGATGTCATTCCAGGATTGATTTCCATATGATTTAATCTAGCCACTTGACTATATAAGTAGTTGATTTGGTTCTTAGAGAGAGTCTAATGAACTAGGTTTTTTATTCCCTATTCTATTAAGCTTTACACTTTTTACTCTAGCAATTAACTTAAGAAAATTATTGATTACGGCTAAATTTCTTAATTGTTAAAAAGGTAAGAATTGTTTGCAAATCATGAGTAGATGTAGGTATAAAGATAATGTAAAATGACAACAATTAATTCGTTTTTCTGTGTAAATGTTTTTTAGGTTTTAGACCCAATATCTATACTTGTGGGTTTCTTCGACTTTTTAGTAGTACAAACCGAAGTGATTCGTATATACCGAATATAATCCTTCGGTTTGCATCATTATTATTTCTAAATTCCTCGGGCAAAGTAAAGAAGTTCCCACACAAACATCATGTACACATCCCTATTTGAAACTGTCTTCTCAGATTCTTTCTACTCTCCTATGAAGACTGTTTATGTTGTCTCTGAAAGCCAATTAGAGGAGATTAAGCGAGAGCAGCGTAAAGATGAACTTACTAACCTTGAAGCTTCACGTAAGAAGCTTGAGGAGCTCTATCATTCTCGAATTAAAATAATTAATGAACGAGAGAATGAACTAAAAGAGGAACTCAAGGCCTTGGCTCCTGCTCAAGATAAAGCAGACAAAACCTGATTATTCAATAGTCTAGGCTATTGGATTTGTTGTGATAAAGGGGTCAAAATGGCCCCTTTATTTGCTTGCTATTTGATATTAATTTTTCAAGGTCTTAAAAAGCTATAATTAGTCAAAATTCGTATTTAGTAAGAAGCAGTTAAATATATTTATGAATATTCAGATTGGGTTTCTTTGGTTTTGACTAGTTAAAATTGGCTCTTAGAATTTCCCCATCTCTAATTCCTTTTGGTGGACTTTGATTCATCTACTTTCTCATTTGATGTTTCTTGAGGACTTCCTTTTTTGGAGAATGGACAGTCTCCACCACCCCAGGCCAGTACTGGTCCTGTAGTCATTGCGAGAGTCAAGATCAAAGGCAGAATCTTTGTCATTTGTTAGGATGATAATTTTTATTTTACTGCAAAATATCTAAACGGGAGTACGAATTGCAATAATTTTATATTATTCACCATCAATAGCTTTAATTACTTTTGACTTGATTTAGATGACTTTCCTTGAATATTTAAAGAAATCAGATTTTAATTTCTTAATATATCTTAGATGTAAATTATTCCCAATGTTATTCAAGTGGTATAAAGTCTAATTTTCGCGTCTACTAAGTGACAAAACACTATTGTTCTAATAATCCAATAATATTCGTTTGTTATTCTATTTGATGTTTTTGCCGGTAATATAATTAAGCATTATATTATTCTTGAAGTTCTTTACTGGAATTGTTTCTCCTATTCCTTTACCGGTATGGAAAAATCTAAGTACCTTCTTGTCTATCCTGACGGTTATTCACGCTTTGGACATCAAACTGGAACTATTCTTTCAGGTCTATTCCTTGCACATCTAACTAATAGTTTCTTGATTAAGCCTACTTATAAGTACTTCTCAGATAAATGGAATGATTTTACCGATTGGAGTAATAGTTCATTTGTGCTAGATTCTATAAATTCTTCTATGAGGTTAAAAATAAAATATATCCAGAATGATCAAAGTCATATAGAAGGTATAAAGATTATTGGTCCTGAATCAAACGCTAATGTAAACAGTCTCAAATGTCGAGTTTGGGATACGAATAGCCAAGTTGGTCTTTCAGAACTAATATCGACAATAAAAAAACAAGAAGAGCATTCCATAATTAACCTTCCTTTTGATCAGGCACCTGGAAAGATGATGACCCTTCTGAATGATCCGCTAATCCTTAAGGATGTTCAGTCTATCTTCCAATTTCCGCATATAAAATATATTCCTTCTACGCCCTATTTATGTATTCACATTAGAAGGGGAGATGTTACGGAACTACATAACTCACATCTATTTGTTAGTAATGAATTCTATTTTAAATTAATCAAGTTAATGGCACGCCATATTCCTCCAGATATGCCAATTGTGATCTGTACCCAAGGAGATGTTTCCTGGATAAGGAACAGAGCTGTAAAAGACCTTTCTAAGGAAATCTCAAGTCGAATAAGACTTTTCTCAACCCAAGAATTGTTTATTAATGATTCCGAAGTAGATGCCTTTATCCTAATGCTTAATTCTGATATCTTAATAAGTGCTGGTTCATCCTTCTCCTACTTGGCTGGAATACTCGGCTCTCAAGTCCTTAATATTGATATTTCACGTGAGAATGACGAACATTTTATGAAAGATTTTAAAAGGATACATCCTGATCATAATTTTGATGAATCTTATTCTACTATTATTAGCTTGCTGAATAGTGTCTATTAATAGTCCTCTTATCCATCTAATTATTGCTTGATAAATTTAGTTGAAATGTTCTTTTTAAAGCATATAATTATTGATTTGTGGTCATTGAAGCTAATATTCGATCAGTTAGGAATGTGGTTTTTTCTTTTTGTGGGCACTACTGCATGTTTATTTGGTAGTAATGATGTACTTAGGTATGTTAAAACTTATCTAATTTTATATCACATCACTATTACATGATCATAATGCTAAGAAATAATGTCATCTTGATACGAATTCGCAAAGGTCTAGAGTGAATTGATGCAAAACCTCCTTCCTATAGCTTTGGCTGTTAGTCTTTCTTGCCAGAAAAACAAATGACATCAAAATACACTTATGCCTAAATACTACTGCCCATACTGCTCGCCTCGTTATCAGATCAGTATAGAGTGCTCTGATTGTAAGTTGACTTGTGGGAAATGTGGTGACCCATTAGTAAGAGTTTCCGTAATCAAGTCAACTCAAATATTTGCTTTAATATCTGCTTCAGCTTTTATAGCTCCTTTGATCATTACAACTTTAGTTTTTATTCAAGATTTAAAGAGGCCACAATCTATAAGGCCTAATCAAGTGATGTCAATTTTATTAACTGAAAGTTTTTGACCTTTTATATCTGCTGAAATAATTTTCCATACCACTATAATTTGAATGAATGATGAATTTTTCTCTAGTTAGGAGTTGAATACTTTGCTTTAATATTTTATTGATAGCTAGTATTTACTTCAGATATTAATAAAGTATTCGCCTTTTCTCTGCCTTAAATCTAAATATTGATTTAAAATTCCAATTTATTATTCATAATATATTTTATGATTGATTATTAATTTCCTAAGCCATTTACATAAGTAATCAATTGTCCATGTTATTTAGTTTTACTTCTTTCATGATGAACAGCTGTAGTGTGAAATTCCACCAGCGTTGAAGAATTCCTTCGGCCTTAGTCGGTTGTACTTCTTCTCAAGTTCTGACGATTGTTCTTCATATGGATTCAAGAATATTGCTTGTAGTTCCTTGATTAGGCTGTAATCACCTTGCTTTGCCTTTTCATATGCGGGGGCGATTAGCCACTCGCGCCAGGTGTATTTAGGGTTGATCCGTTTCATTGCTGCGGATGCCACACCGATGTCACTGCAGTTCGTAATGCAAGTACGCCAGCGTTGTAGCCAGTTAATCCATTGAGCATCTATTTGCTCTGAACTGGGGAGGTAAAAGCTCTCTTTCAAGGTTGTGAGTTGGTTTGGTATATCAGAAAGCTTTCGGAAAAAGATGGTGTAGTCCACCTTGGTCTGAATCATTAGTTCCAGTAGTTCGTTGACCAGAGTTGCGTCATAGCTGATCAGACCAAGTTTTTTGGTCCACATAGCCTCCATTTCTTGATTCATTGCTTCAGTGAAGCCTTCTCGGAGGTCTTCCAGACTTGCCTGTGCCTTTCTGTCATCGGTGAGCAAAGGTCGTATTGCTTCGCAGAACATCTGATAATTGGCTTTTGCGGCAGCAGGTTGGTTTAAGAATGAGAAATGATCGCCACCTCCTGTCCATGGCTGAAATCTTGAATCGAACATTTCGCAGAATCCAAAGGGCCCGTAGTCAAGAGTGAAGCCACCAGCAGCACAGTTGTCACTGTTGAAATTCCCCTGGCAGTAGCCAATGCGTACCCAGTTGGCAACTAGTGATGTGAGTCGCCCACGAAACAAATGGGCGAGTTCTAGTAATTGATTTGTAAAATCAAGATTCGGATTGATTGCCTGTTGATAGTTTCGCTCGATAAGGTGCTTCACGATCATATGCAGCTCTTTTAGAGCTGCTTCGTGTGCATTACTTCTTGCACGACGGGCAAATAGCTCAAGCTGTCCTACACGTATAAATGATGGTGCAACGCGGGTTGTAATAGCCGCAGGGTTGTCCATCAGAATGTCTGGATCGATAGAAATCGAGTTCTCTGCGTACCATGGCCTGCGTACTGTTTCGGATCTGGACATATATAGCGTCAGAGAGCGTGAGGTCGGAACTCCCAGGGCTTGCATAAAGTCCTGTGCAAGAAATTCGCGCAAGCTGGAACGGAGTACTGCTCTTCCATCTCCACCTCGGCAATAAGGCGTAGGGCCTCCGCCTTTTAATTGCATCTCCCAACGTCTGCCTTTGAAGAGACCTTCGAACACAGAAATTGCCCTGCCATCGCCATAACCGTTGCCGGTTCCAAACGGGCACTGTTCAATGTATTCAGTGCCATATATCGAAAGGGCATAACCGGTCGCCCAACCAACCGGACGCATAGGCGCGCTAGCTACAGTGATGTCGCCAGAAAATAGTCGACCAAATCTTTCGTCGAGTGCTAGCTTTTGGCTCAGACCAAGATCATTAAATAATGCTTTGCTGTGTGCGACATATTCCGGCGCTGGGATTGGAGTAGGTTTAACCGGTACATAATGGCCACTAAAAACTTGGCGAGGGGTGTAATCATCTCCATTGGCTGTGGCTTGAGGATCGACTTGGAGTGAATCCATGAGCGAGTAGTTGGCTTGTTGTCCAAACTCATCGAAAGTCTTTATTTCAGGCTTCTCGACCTTGCTTGAGTTGCTTGGCATGGGCTCATCACTTGGCTATAAGGTAATTAGCTGCCTGGGCATGCTCTGTAGCTAAGGTTATCATCGACTTTTTATTTTTTTTATAATGATTAATAGTCCAATTTGAAATCTATTAGTAGACATTCAAACTAAATCTACTTTTAAAAAATGTCACTGCTATTCCCCGAGATGAGTTAGCGTTTGCGTTGGCTGAGTTGTTAGACCCACACTAATTAAGTTTAAATTTCTGGCAATATTGAGTCTCAAGATCATTTGCATCACTGCTAAAAACACCTTTTAATAGCAATACTTCATCGATTCTGACCCTTTAATTTTTATACTCTGCTATATCCACACTTGCTCACGAAGAGTTTCACAGGCAGGCCTGTGCCCTCAATGGTGGCTTTGCATTTATCTCCAATCGTTCCATAAACCTCAATACTGAATCCATCTCCTAATTGCGAATGACTTTGTAAATACTCTCCAACTGTTGGATTAGATAAGTGTGCAAGCAAAGCGTCATCATTTTTGTAAACCTCTGTCCATGTAAAGCAAAGAGGATTCTCTGGGTCTTGATCAAAGGTGTGATGCAACATTCCTGGTTCAGAAGTCTCTACCGCAGCATCAGTTTTAGTGGCAAGTTCTAAATACTCCTGAACTTTGCCTGGCTTAACTTGAATACGAGCGATAAGGATGAAGGGAGTTGAGCTATCAAATTTGCACATCATAAGAAGTTACAGCTAGAAAGAACCTTACATACCTTTCTTGTAATTCCTAAGCAAAAAGGGCATCTTTTTAGGCTCTACTGACAAAATTAATTATTTAACTAATGGAAATCACTGTAATCTTTAGTAAGTACGAGGTTATTATAAGGAGAAGACCAAGTTTCATTCTAAGAAGTTCCTCCCAAGTTCTTTACTGCGCGGAATATCAAGGAGACTGAATTGACTTGATAGGAGAGTGCAGATGCTGATAGCTGACACATATGTACTCTTTATAAATGTCGAGACCATTTCGAATATTTTTCCTATAGAAGAGACCTCCAAGAAGAAGAGAAAACTTCTGAGAAAAGTACAAAGAAGAAGTTATGGGAGATATTACCAATCCTCTCAAATCGGTTGCTAACTTGCCATTCAATGTCGATATGCCAAATCAAAGTTGTTATTTTGCCAAAGTTGATTCCTGGTTCGGGGATTCAAGATCTTCGAAGAACACTCCACCGATTAAGAATTAAGAGAAAACATTGAGGCATTCCAAGAGTAATTTGATTCCCTTGAGAGAGGACCAATAGTTGAAATCTGAATAGATCTAAACTCGGTTCCGGAGTGACTGGCATGTTAGCCAGAATCGGGACAGCAACCGATCTCTTCCTCAAGTCTTTGATGCCACAACGTACATCTGGAAGTTAGATGCTCACCGTGGGGAATTAACCGTTCTTGAATTTTGCAAGTCAAAAGTGTTCGGCAATGCTTGTCACAGCAATAGGAAAAATGCTGGCAAGTTATGCAAACGCAAGCTGAACGTGATTTTTTGAGAGTTCCGTAGTCGAAATAGTCCCATTCGGCTTCTTCGTTGAATTTTTTTTGTAGTAACGCTTTGGCGCTCTGACCCGTACGCATTGGCCTAATCCAATAGGAGCAGGCGGCAGCATCCAATCTTCAGCTTTGAAAACCGAATAAGGGGAAGAGGATGACGGCATAGACCTACCTGTAGTACATCTGTTCTAGCCAGGCAGGGGGAAGCTGTCAACAGATGTCCTAACCGGTTCACTCTCGATAAGTATATCCATGAGAAATAATAAGCAGACCCTTTGCTGCAACAGCACTATTAATATTGATTGCCCAAAGTTCTACACATCTTTTTGTTTGATCTTTCAAAACTGACGGTGAAATTAATTATTGTGATGATCGTGAGCAATCTAAAGAGTGCGTCCTCTGGCCCTTCAGCTCTTTGATTGCTGAGTCGCTGGGCAACTAATTTATAAGCAGCAGTATGTACCCCTTCCTTTCTGGGCGTTTAAGTGATATTCATAATATTATAAAAGTCTGGTTATGTCGGTGGCATCTCAAAGACATCGCTTTCAACCACCTGATTTTATGAAACCCCTTCTATTAAGCGAAAGATATAAATGGATATTTGTAATTGGAATCGTTGCAATCGCTGCAGGCTTCACAGCTAAGAATGTGATCTCTTACCCAACTGAATGCATGCCTGGCTCACCTTCGGAAGTAAGTCCCTTACAAAAAAACTGAAAAAAATTGTGCAGGTACAGATCTAATTTTAGGAGCCTAACTTTGATATACAGACGACTTTCAGGGGGGTATTCAGGACATTTTTTAATGTTTACTTCTGCCTAGGGATTTCATCTTATTAATTCGAAGGTTTGAACTTGAGGAATGTTTTCTTCTTCAGGGTAGTTAGATTTTACCTGATCTCAAATCTGATTAAAGGTAGTCAGGTGAAGTCTGTGCAATTACCTCTTAAGATCGCCTAAAAGCCAGTCGGGGCGACAGGATTCGAACCTGCGACCTAGTGCTCCCAAAGCACCCGCGCTACCAAGCTGCGCCACGCCCCGTTTTACAAAGTTTACAGCTTGACCATTGATTAGACCATTAATTAATTTTCAAGCTTGTTGAAGTCAACATTTAATTTTTGCTTTGTATCAGCCGGTAATTACTTTTTTCGACAAATGACATTACAAGAGTAGGTGCTTACGATTTGGGGTCATGCTTAGATCAATAAAGCAGATTAAGGATGCCCCACAATGATTGTCACAACACTATGAAAATTGATTATAGCTTAGTTAAACACTAGTTGAATGCGATTCTTTCAGCTAACACTTCCTTTTGCGACTTTTTAAAGCTCATACACTTAAGATTTTCTAACAGTTAAGCTCTAAGTTTGTTTCTGTGAATTCTATTTCTATATATTCTAGTTTTTGGATTTGATTGAACACTTGGCTTCTTCTTTTTAAAGTTAAGAGCAATGGTTTTTTTCTTTTGCATAGATAAGGTTTAGGATGGGTTCAAACCTAATTGATTTTTCATGATTCCATGTTGACATTAGGAATTTAAACTATTTAAAGAAATGATCTTTCCATAAGGATTTATACATTATGCTTAGACGACCTAGGGTTTTGTATGCAATAGCTTTATGGGCTTTGGCTTTTAGCTTGATTAGGTTTTTTTTGTCCTATCCAGTCATTGATCTTTGGCTAAATCAACACATCTATTTTTTATCAAAACAGTCAATTGCCTTTTTACTTAGCATTGGCATGCTTTGGTTTATTTCAAGTGCGCGTAATATTTCTTATTTCCAGTCATCCCTTTTTAGGCTTTGGGTTTTCATTTTATCCTTCGGACCTATAGATACTTTTCGTAAACGAAGAGCATCTAAAAAATGGGATTCTATTGTTAAGGAATTAAGCTCTAGACGCTAGTTTTAATAACCTTTATGAATGTAAAATCATGGGTTTTTCTGGTTTCTAATTTCTTATAGAAATCTTTAGTAGCTGAATAATCATAAAGGTAAAAAGACTTAATGCTGCAATTCGACCATGGATGATTTCAATGTGACTGAGTCGGTTGAAACTCATGATGAATAGCCTCGTAGCATGAATAAATACTTGAGCTTCTAGTTGTGAAAAGATGATCAGGTGATTTTGAGTTCTGGCCTGATCCCCATCACTAGGCATTACTAGCTTATTAAGTCATCTTTAAGATGTCATGAGTAGTAAGCACTATTGATAGGTGGTTACGAGTTGGTCGGGACACTAGCTGTGGGGGGGGTTGCATGATTCTCTTGGTTGACTTAGAAATAAGATCCCCATCACCCAGGCCCTTTGCTTCGCAAGGGTCTTTTTTTTTGGTTTTAGCTGAAATTCTAGTTATTAGGGATGCTCAAACAGATATCTCATCAAAGCCTTATTCCAATTATCAATCTTTAATTCTTTTCAAGCCTCTTTGATAAGAGGTAGATGTTTTCATAAGCTTTTCGTAAGATAATTGCCTTGGTTACTGCTTAATTCAAATGAACTTGCTTGCTACTACTGGGGCTTTTGGAACTAATGTCTCTTTAGATCAGTTGATTGTGATTAATTTAGCTGCGATTCTTGTGGCTTCAAGCTTTAATGCTCCTCAGAAGGTTATTAAGTGGGGTGGTTTGGTTATTGCCGTTGTAACTACAACCTGTGCAATATGGTGCAATCATCACTAAATCATGGTAATAACATTGTTGACTTGTAAATATACCTATAGCATTATCACTTACTTCTAAATGTGAATTGGGCCACTTCCCTTTTGCTTTTATGTTTGCTAATAATTTAGTAATTAGTTTAATGCGATGACTTGGCACTATTTTCTTATTCCACTATTGGGCGTAGCTCTCTGCCCATATACTCTTTTGATGATTTGGGATGTATCTGGTAAAAAAGTTACAAAAGGAACTATTTAACAAGCTTTAAACTTGAGGTAGCACTTTCTTAATTCTTTTAATCGATATATATTTGTAATTTGTGTAGACTATAAATGTATTCTTCTTAAGATTCTATTAGTCTTAAGATCTATTGCTTGGCAGTCTATTTGCGTGCTTTATATATTTTCTACTGAGGTTTACTTTGTTTTTATAATTAGTAGAGAAGGCATAATTGCTAAGGTGAAAACACGTAGTAGTAAACACTCCGGCGAAAAAACTGATGACAAACAATTGCTTATTCGATTACAGATGATATAGAGCCCTGGGTGTGATCTTTAGAGGTATGGGTCCAAGGCTTTAGGGGGCCATTTTGTTTGGCCCTCGCTAATGATCTTGAAGGTGAGTAAATGGCGCTTAATGACTCAAATTCATTTATCGAAGGGCATCCTCGCTCCCTTGATGGGTCGAATTCATCAATGATTGCATACGCGAAGAGGAGAAGGATTGATATTGCTAGGCGGTTTAAGACTCTTCAAACGAGAAAGGAACGTTTAGAGCAAGAGCTTGATTCAGTTAAAAGAGCACTGCTGACGCTTGTTAATCAAATGCAGGAGGACTAAGAAGGGGGTAGAGGCTCTTCTTTTTGTGGAGTAGAGCCATTACATAGAGATACGGACATAGCTTTAAGGTCATCAATGTTCGCTGTGCCAAAGCCTGGGAGTGTTGAAAGAAAGCTTGAAGTTGTCTTCACACAACTATTCCATGTGTCGGCTTGGCGTGTGAGTGGGCCAAGTCTCATTGCAATAACTAAAAGGCTCAAGCCACAAAGTGCAAGGCTAAATGATGTAAGGGTCTGAGTTAGTTCGGGTTTTAAGTACATTGCAATCGGCTTTAATTCTCTGGTTTCATTGTTCATAATGGGAGCTCTGACTTTCTATATGCTTTTAAAGATTTTACTACCTATTCTTGTAATCTCTATACTTTTAGTTTTCTTATGCTAATATTATAAATGGTAAGTAGTGGTTGGCAAAGAGAACTTAATCAGCTTATAAATGTCTTCTTTATATCTATTAGAATAGTTTTTTTCTTGAAAATCTTTTTAAGAAAGTTAAGGCATTTGCCAGTCATTGAGTTTTTTTGAGGCTTTGACTCTCTTTTGAGTGGAGTTGGGATTCTTATATATCTCCCTTTATGATCAACTGGATAAGAGGCTGGCATGATTGCCCTTTAGAGGTCGTTTTTCTAATCTTAAGCCAATTTACGGAAAAACTTAATTAAAGTTTTAGGATTTCAAGATATCAATTGATTGATATGAATGCTCTCTGTCCCAACTAAAGCAATCTTTACTAGACTGTATCCATTCACTTTTAGCGAATGAACCCAAGAGAAATTATTAGGGCACATGCCTACCCAGTGCTAGCAGGTGTAAGCACCGTCAGCCTTGTTTTGATTGCTACATCTCTTTTGCCAATTGCTACTTGGACCAGAAGTCAAAACGAGTGTATTGAAAGAACATTCCGAAGTGATGGTATTAATAATGCAGGCCTTCCGGCGAAAGTATGGAGCTGTAATGGAGGAGGTGACTAGGCTATCTTTCTATATTTAACAATATTTAGGTACTTAATAAGTTAAAGATGGAGCTAACTTTAGCTTTGCTTTAAAAAATATCTTTTGAAGTAAATAAAAACCATTTAATAAAATTTATAGGGTTTAATAATCTAACAGGGGTTGTTATTTTTCTATTATTTCTGCTCTCAAAAATAGGCCTTGTCTTCATTAAATCGTTTGTGTGTTTGCTAGAAATTTCCTTAGAGGTGGAATGAATTTCTTCAGGAAAAAACCAACATTTTGATGCGTTTTTTAATTCTACGACTATCCCAATAGATTGCCCATCAGTCATCTTGTAATCAACAACCACTCCAACTGGGTCTTTAGTCAGTTGTTCTCTAAGATCAATTGGAATCCGATCTTGAATCTGGATCAGATCTATTTTGACTGCTGATCCAATTTTCCAAGGAACAGAATATACAAAGTTTTCTGGCATGATCTAATTAATACGAAATGACCCTATTCCAAAACCTATGAAATATAAGGTTTCAATGACTAAATGGAAATATCTGCGAGTGATCTAGGTTGAGATCTATTGACGCTGATTCAACTCAGTCTTCATTGGTTTTATCATTCGGCATATCAGACTTACTTAAATATTCAGAGTTTCTTACAATGGCCTGTAGTTTTAATTGTTTTTTCTATACCAAGGTTCAAAGTGCCTACGTGCTCCCTCAGTCCGCAAGAAGATTTGCCTAAAAGAACTAATAATGCTGTATCTAAGAGCTTTTCCTGATTTAAACATTGCTTCTCCAATGGCTTTGGTTCTTATTAATTCAGCTTGATATGCTCTGGCAATAGCTTTTTCTGCGTCATGGTTGGCTAATTTTGCCTGTTTGGATAACCGTGAGGATTTTGAATTAGGTATTACTGTTAAAACACTTTCAGGTTCTGCCCAACGCCACAACCAATTGGATTTGGATTTGGTCAGATCTGAAGATTTTGGACTTTTGCTCATGGCTCAAAGCTTTACCTTCTTACCAAGCTTCGCAAAGGTTTTAATTCCAAGCACCAAGATTTATTGCACTGAAACCACTTCGTTGGTAGCTGCCTTTTTCGTTCCGATATTTCTAATAGCAGTGAGCCTCTTATGAATCTCGAGTCAATTCTGTTTCATTTTTTTCTTGGTGCGATTTCCTTCATTTCTAATTTACTTTCTGGATTTGCAGGTGGCGGTGCTGGTCTGGTCCAGTTGCCTGCATTGATTTTTTTGGGCCTTCCTTTCCAAATTGCTTTAGCAACACACAAAGTCGCAAGTGTTGCTTTAGGGATAGGAGCTACTTTTAGGCACTCAAGAGAAAGGACTTTAAATCCATTTATGGTAATGCTGATTCTTTCTTTTGGCTTGCCAGGTGTTTGGTTAGGAGCAAGAACAATCCTTTTTATACCAGAGCAACTCGCAATGTTCTTGTTAGGCGCCCTTACTCTTTTCTTAGGAATTTTTTCAGCAAACTCTCCCCAACTTGGTACCACAGATAGATCTACCAAGTTGAGTAATAAGAAATTATTTTTTGGGGGTATTGTTTTATTTGGAATTGGTTTTATAAATGGCTCATTGACATCAGGTACAGGTCTTTTTGTCACAATATGGCTTGTTAGCTGGTTTGGCCTGAGCTATGCGCAAGCTGTTGCTTATACATTGGTTTTGGTTGGTATTTTCTGGAATGGAACAGGGGCGTTGGTTCTTGGCACAGCTGGAGAAATAAAATGGAGCTGGATTCCTATACTTTTAGTTGGATCATTGGCCGGAGGCTACTTTGGAGCACATCTCTCGATTGCAAAGGGAAGCTTTTTCGTTAAAAGAGCATTTGAGTTCCTAACTATTCTTGTTGGTATCTCTTTGATTGGACGTGCTTTCTCATAAATGATAAGAATTAAATATAAATTTCTTCCATTCCTATCTTTAGGGAATAAGATTTTTATATTATCTATTTTATAGTAGATTCAGATCATGAATGAAAAAAATGTTATTAACAATAACTTGAGATTATGGATTTCAAATTCTTACCCATTCCTTGCACTTTTCAGTACCATAAGCTTTTTGATTATCGCAAGTTCCCTTATCCCTATTTCTCGCCAGGCCTCTAATTGGAACACTTGTGTAAATACAACAAAAAATCATCTTAAAAGAAAGGCCATTAGAGCTTCTGAGCAGGAAATTAAGGCTACTGCTGTTGTTTTATGCAATGGCTCTTCTATCCCAGCCAAAAGAAAAAAGGCCCAGGATTAGAATCTGATATTAATTCATGATTTATATCTTTTTGATTAGAAATCCAACACTATTTAAGTAAGAGATTTAACTTAAATATTTATTATTGATTACTCCAAGTCAAATAGAAAAAGTATAAGCTTTCGTCTTAATTAATGTGGTTCCTCTATAGAAAGGAAAGAACTTCTTTCAGAAACAGATTTTAGATGCGTTTTCCAGCCTGACTCCAGGTAACAAACCAAGGTGATTGACTTGTTAGTAGGTCTTGTGACATCCCTTCCTGGAGCTGTGATATTGCGGCTCTCATGTAGGGATCCCCTGGATCAAAATGTTCAAAAAACTCTATAAGGTCTAAGCGCTCACTCATAGAAAAAAGTTTATGTACCTCTATTCAGCCATAGAAAAGTAATTAGTCCAGTCTATTTGCGAGGTCTGTGTTGGGAACGTTGATTATTCGTTTTTACTTTCTTATCTTTCTTCATTTAAACATCCGAAGGCCTTTACCGCCCAACTAAACTTCTTCACTCCTCTAGCGAAATAATCTTATGTACGCTTTATTGGTAAAGTAATCTTATTGAAAATTGAACAATTATTGGCCTCCTAGGCATTCTCCTCAAGGTTTTACTATAGAGAAACTGACAAAAATCTATAAGGGCAGAGTCACAAAAGATTCTTTCGATCTAAGAGGTTCTGCTCAGGAATTCCCAATACCAGGGCATCTTTTATTTGATTCACAAAGAATTCACCACCATTGGGCTAATCGAACCTTTGAAGAATATCGCTAATTCTAACTAGTAGTTAAACTGACTTTTTTCATATTTAGGTCTATCATTAATTCATAACTACATTAATAGGTTTGCTAATGACTATTGCCTTACTCTTTATTACGGGCTTACTTATATTTTTAATCATTATTTTCCTTACTGCACTTTCTAAAAAGAAGGATTTTACCCATTTAAATCTCAACAAATGGATGGACATGACGAAAGAAGAAAGGAAGGCTTTTGACTATGAAAGCCATAGAAGATCTATGATCAAAAAGAAGGATCTTCTGCAAATAATAAGAAGAGAGTACAAACAGGTTCAATCAACTAAGAAACAAAACTTTGGTGATAATTGAACACATCATATAGATTTATATACTTATATATAAGCTTTTCATAATCCTTCTATTATCAGCTGATCATCAACTTGGAAAATTGATTAATGAATTGGCCTCCAAACAAAGCTTGGACAAGCATTGAGCCTGTTTTGGGATATAGACATTTTATTGCTATTAATTATGGGGGAGATGGAATCGATAGATGGGTAAACCTTGTCTCTGTTTTGGATGGTAATGCCAGGTTAAGGGTTCTTTGGAAAGAATTAAAAATAACTTCTCGGTGGAAAAGTGGCTGGTTATATCTTCCTAAAGGAAAAGATCTTTCAAAATATCAGAACATTCTTATTTCTGATGAATGCTGCTTACATCCATCAGAAGACTCTGGGCTGCTTCCTAGTGCTAATCGTGCATCGAATAGGCCTTGGTTCCTCCAGTGAATTACTTCTATCTAATTTACAAGACATTAGAAACCATCATGATTTTGTTTGTGTTGATGGCCTGATTTTGACTTGCACAACCTTATTAAATGTTTTTTGAATAATTACGTAATTAAATTGAGCAATTAAGGATGAATAGCTCCTTTTCAGCACAACTTGCCTCTGTAGGCTTCTTTGCCTTATTGATTATTTCTTTGTATTTATTTGCTTTATTGAACTACCCAATTCATTAGGACACGCTACTAATGGTTATCCGAGTTAGATACCTATGGACAATACCCCTTGGGTGAGTTCCCAAAAAGCTAGTGAGGGCCTAGGAGTGAGTGAAGAGACTTTGAAGTTTTGGAGGGAGGTTGGATATTTAAAGCCCGGCACACATTGGAGGACAGACCCTCATTCAAGATTTCTTCCATGGACGCCTGAAGTTATTTATCATTTACCTTGGTGTAAGGAGGAAATTGATTATTGGCGAGATCAAGATGCACCTATTAACAAGAAGGTTGCTTAAAATAACTTTGCTCGTAAAAGTTTTTTTATTGATTGAATTTGAAATTGATTAAAAAATAAAGTTGAACCTAAAACTCAGCCGGTTATTTTTGCATGAGCCTTATCTGCTTTTTTTATTAACTTCTTAGCTTCCTTTCTACTAACGCACAATTCAGCTTGTGTTGCTAGCTTCACTAGCTTTTGATGAGCTTTCTGAACTTTCCCACTTGATACCATTCTTTTACCTTATTTTTATTAATAAAGATTAATTATAAGATAAAATTAAGGATCTCAATTGCTTTGTCTGCATATCAAGTTATTTTCACCTAGTAAAAATTTATTTTTACTAGGTGAAAATAACTTATCGCCTTTATTTGCAGGGATAAAAGCCGTTAATTAGGTTTAAAGGCATTTTTCACGACTGGATTTGCAATTTTTTATGAGACTAGTTCTGCAGGCAATTCCGGGAGTAGATTTTTGAAGTATGTAGCTATGAACCATAAAGCCAATAGATTTCCTACCATTGCCAAGGCAAATCTCACTCGCAGGTCTTTCACAAGAGGTAAAAGAGTTTCCCACATCTGAAGCATTGGTCCGCCAGCCATCAGTTTTTTCCAAATTGCAATTAAAATACTCTAAAGGCTTTTGTGTCATTTCTCGATTGGTTTGGAATAAAAAATGAATGTGTTTCTTTTAGAGACTATTTTCGTTTCTATGGAATCCTTCGTTTTCTATTAGGTTTTTAAACGCCTGCAACCATTTAGTTTAAATCAGACAACTTTAAAAAACTATTATAAATTTGTAGAAAATTAATTATAATAGGAGTTTTCAAGTATATAACTTGATTATAGTTTATTGAAGCTTACATTCTAAATTATAGTCAATGAGAAACATTTTCAGCTTTTTATGAATAGATAAACTGTTAAAGAGGCTTGCCGGAAAAAAATGCATGAACTCCTGGCACTGTTCTATATAGGACATATAAAAGAATCACTAAGAGGTTCAGCCCAACTACAAGTGCACCAATAAAAAGATTTTGCTCATTACTGGTGTAATCCCATTTCGGTGCATCAGTGTCACTCGAATCCCATTTCGTTTTTTTAATTTCCTGCTTTGTGTCTTCCATTTTTATATAGATAGAAAGTAAGTGTTTGTATAAATTTCAGTTTAAAGGAAAGCCAAAGATATTTCTATACCAATTTAGAGCTTTCTGCATTGAGGATCGTTTTACAAGAAAATTCAAAAAATCTGGATTGGTTTTTTTAGGAATTTCTCTGGATCACTCAAGCTTTAGTCATTAACTTGATTTTCAACGACTCAATGTGTTCTTTTTAGCAAAGCTAATTCCAATTATTAAGTGGTTTTATGGAAACTTTTGATATGAGACCTGGGTTAACAGGGTAGTCAAAGAACTTTATTTCCAAACCGTTTGAGAATGCTGTTTGAATTTCTTTGCCAGTAGTGATTAGCCTAGGCCCTTGGAAACACTGGCATTCTAGGGAAATGAATTCAGTTTTCTCATCAAAAACGACACTAGGTATTTAGCGCAAGAATTTACACAATGTAAAAGTCTTGTACTCATAGTGACTACTACTGGTTTTAAGAGTATTCTCATACAGCTTTGCCGACCTTGGACTTCTAATGCAGACCTATGGAAACCCAGATGTCACCTATGGATGGTGGGCTGGAAATTCTGGGGTCACCAACCGCTCAGGCAAATTCATAGCCGCTCATGCCGCTCATACCGGCTTGATTGCTTTCTGGGCTGGTGCCTTCACTCTTTTTGAACTTGCTCGCTTCGACCCCTCGGTGCCTATGGGGCATCAGCCTTTGATTGCGCTTCCCCACCTAGCAGCTTTAGGTATTGGATTTGATGAATCTGGGGCTTGGGTTGGTGGCGCAGCAGTCACTTCAATAGCAATTGTTCACCTAATTCTTTCCATGGTTTATGGAGCAGGTGGATTAATGCATTCCTTACTTTTTGTAGGCGATATGCAGGATTCTGAGGTCATTCAAGCAAGAAAATTCAAGCTTGAGTGGGACAACCCAGATAACCAAACCTTTATTCTTGGACACCATTTAATTTTTCTGGGTGTAGCGAATATCCAGTTTGTTGAATGGGCCAGAATTCATGGAATTTATGATGCAGCTCAAGGTGTTGTTAGACAGGTTCAGTACAACCTTGATTTAACTCAGATCTGGAATCATCAATTTGATTTTTTACAGATAAGCAGCTTGGAAGATGTTTTAGGAGGCCATGCCTTCTTAGCTTTCTTCATGATTGGAGGAGGTGCCTTCCATATTGCTACCAAGCAGATTGGTGAATACACCACTTTTAAAGGATCAGGTCTTCTTTCAGCTGAAGCTATTCTTTCTTGGTCACTAGCTGGAATTGGTTGGATGGCAATTGTTGCAGCATTCTGGTGTGCGACAAACACAACTGTTTATCCAGAAGCTTTCTTTGGAGAGCCGTTAGCTCTTAAATTTTCTATTGCTCCATACTGGATTGATACTGCAAACCTTGCTGATGGGGCGCATACCTCAAGAGCTTGGTTGACTAACGTTCACTACTATTTAGGCTTCTTTTACATTCAGGGACATCTTTGGCATGCTCTACGAGCTATGGGCTTTGATTTCAAACGTGTCTCAAATGCAATTGGAAATCTAGATACAGCTTCAGTCAGCTTGAAAGACTAATTTTCTTTTCCTTTCAAGTTTTAATAAAAAAACCTCGCATTTTGCGAGGTTTTTTTATGGTTTATGGAAAATAATCTTTCTATGCCCCCACCCTTGAGCGGAAATTTACTTTAAGTTTTTATATAGACCTATATTTTGCGGAAATACCGAGATATTCACATTGTAAATCTTGGCTTTTAATTTAATGCATATAGCGCACTCTTGCACTCTTGCGCTATATGTAGTAGTTGCATGTACTTAGTTTCCTGCGCTTTATTGGGGGGCATAGGAATATCAATGGAATTCTCTGAATTACATTCTAAAAACAAGTTTGAATCTAGATTTTCAGATCCCTTTAATTCTAGGAACTCAGAGCTCAAAGATAAGCTTTTTCTTTTTGAGCTATTAATTCAGGCATTAATCCTTCTTTTGATTATTTAAATTGGTGTGAATAGCACTTTTCTTCTCAAGGCATGTTTAAATGTTCAATTAGTCTCTATTTTGATCAACTTCTTTCAAAAGCTATTTCTAAAATAAAGTATTATACCTACAAATTTTTGAGTTTAAAACTGCCTATTAGCAATTAATACTTAAAAGAATGTATTCACTAACTGAGTTTTTACTTGCTGAGATTAGTAATTCGAATTTCTTGACCAAGTTTGGCCTAAGCATAGGGCTATCCCTAATGCTTTTCCTTTTGGTGGTGACCGGAAGAAGATTAGAGCCTGCTATTCGTTTAGAACGGCTTGGTGTCCCTTTAGCTGTCCTATTTGGTTTGATTGGAATCATCCTTGGGCCTTATGGTCTAATACCACTTTTTAATGAACAATTAATTGATTTCTGGATCCAACTTCCTACGCCTTTGTTGACAATTGTCTTCTCAACATTGATGTTAGGCCGACCACTTCCGAATGGATCAAATTTATGGAAGCCAGTTGCTTCTCAAACCTTGATGGGGCTTTTATTAGGTTTTGGTCAGTATTTGTTTGGAGGATTGGTGGTTTTTTATTTTTTGATTCCCCTTTTAAATGTCGACCCATTAATGGGATGCCTAATTGAAGTGGGATTTGAGGGGGGGCATGGAGCTGCTGCTGTTATGGGTGAGAGCTTTAAATCTCTTGGTTTTATTAGCGGTCTTGATCTTGGGCTTTCAATGGCAACTATAGGTTTACTTTCATCAACTCTTATAGGGAGTGGGCTGGTTGTATTTGCTCGTTGGAAAGGTTGGATATCTTTTCCAGAATTGACTTCTCATGAGGAAGAGGAGTCATTGGCCGATTCTGAAAATACCTTTCTTGAACAGATCGAAATCTTACTTGTCAATTTTGGACTCATAGGTACATCAATAGCGTTGGGTGTTCTTATGCTTTATTGCCTAAGGCAGATATCCCCAGCTTTAGGACCTCTTTGGGGAAAAGTTTTTTTAGTTTTCCCAGTATTCCCTTTGGCATTATTAGGAGCACTTTTAATACGATTCCTTTTAGAGAAAACAAAGAAAGTGGCATTCGTTTCAGAGCTTTTGCAGCGCGAAATTGGAACTCTAGCTACTGATCTTTTAATAGTGACAGCAATGGCTAGTTTAAATCTAGACTTACTTAAGGAAAATTGGCTACCAATTACAGTACTTTCAATTGTTGGATTAATTTGGAATCTTATAGGCATGGCCTTCTTTGCTAAATATGCTTTTATCGAAGAAAAGTTTGAGCGATCAATAACTGAGTTTGGTAATGCAACAGGTGTAGCAGCGAGTGGTTTGCTGTTACTAAGACTTTCAGACCCTAGTAATTTAACTAAAACACTTTCGATCTTCTCTATCAAACAACTTCTCTTACAACCTCTTCTTTCTGGTGGGTTAGTAACAGTTTTAGCACCAATAGCTATTAGTCAATTTGGTTTATTTGGTTGGACAGAAATATGTGGGGCCTTTACTGCGATATTTATAACTCTTTCATTATTGTTAAAGAATTACTCACTTTCCTCAGAATCAGCTTCAATTTAGATTGAACAAGAGATTTTTAATGCATAGCAGACAATTCAAAGACATCCCCCTTCAAGAATCAAGGGAAAAGTGGTTTAAGAGTCATCTGCTTGATCGAGAGGTCGAATTAAAGGAACTTTATGAATTGCCTCAGGCAGAACTTGACCTTTTGATGGCTGAGACAGCAGAGTTAAGAAGTGACCCTGGAAATAGGGAGAGAAATCTTGGTAAGTTTTGTACTGCTGGCTATTTTCTTGAACTTGCCAAAATTATTGATTACAGAAGATCTCATGAATAGTTTTTTCAACTTTTAACTCTCTTAATCCTGGTTGATGGTCTCCACTCCAACTTTTAATACTGAAATATCATGATTTTCATATCCATTATGAATTAAATTTTCCTCTAAGCTTAGAACTTTTGACGTTATCGGTAGATTTAAGCCTTGGCTTTCTGCTAATTCAAGAGCTATTTTTAAATCTTTTCGATGAAGCTTGAGTTTAAAACCTAGTGGGTAATTGTTTCTAATCATATTCTCAGAGCGGTGCTCCAGAGCCCAGGAATTAGCAGCACCGCCTTTTATTGCTTTGACTACATCTTCCATAGGCAAGCCTAATCTTTCTCCTGTAGAAATTGCTTCTGCTAATGCTGCATATGTTCCTGCTACAAGTATTTGATTAATGGCTTTGACTTCCTGGCCAGAACCTATAGGGCCAAAATGGTAAATAGATTTACCAATTGTTTTTAATATAGGTATTATTTTATTAAAACTAGCTTTTTCACCACCAACAAATATTGTAAGTTTTCTTGTAACCGCACCTTCCGTACCTCCACTTAATGGCGCATCTAAATAAGATATATTGCTCTTATTTAGTCTATTAGCGAAATCCCTTGCTTTGGCAGGAGAGATGGTAGAAAAATCAATTATAATAGTTCCTTTCTGCAGTGTTGGCAATAGGCCTTTTTCCTTGAAGATTATACTTTCAACGGCATCATCATCACTTACACAAATAATTATTATTTGTGATTGACGTGAAACTTCTTCAGCTGATTTGCAGCAGTAATTTGAAGGGAATATGCCGTTCATATGATCTTTCCATGTTCTTGTATAGATCCGCATCTTATAACCTGACTCATTTAGATTTCTTGCTATTGGTAGACCCATAGCGCCTAAGCCTATGAACCCTATAGTAGGTTCTCTTTTCATAGTGAAGGTAATTTTTAAACGAATACCGATAATAGGCTAGTTTATTTGAGTAGGAAAGAATATCTCTTCATTACCTGGAACCCATGGCTTACATTTCGACATGATCACCTTGAAAAAAGGATCAGAGAGATATCTGTCTAGCCATAGTTTTAAGTAGGTTAATTCTTTATTATTTTCGAAACTGCAAGGATTAACAAGTTTGAATTGCCTTACAAATGGCCAGACAGCCAAGTCAGCTAGTCGTTCTTGAGTATCTATTAGCCAACCTATGACGTTATTTTCACTGTTCTTTGCTATTAGTTCATTCCAGAATCTAAGGATATTTAAAGCCATAGCTTTATGATATTCAGGATTAGTGCCAACATATCTATTTGCATATTTATACCTGTCTAGATGAATTTTAAACTGCATATCATTTTGAGTTATTATTTGTTGATTAATTGACGCTATTAAGGAGTCATCAAACTCTAGTAACGATTCTTGCTTTCCTATCTTTAAAGCCCACTTAATAATATCCAGGCTTTCATCTATAACATCTCCGCCTGCAGTTAAAAGTAATGGTACTGTAGATTTATCTGAAACAGAAAGTAGTTCCTTAGGCTTTGCTTTTAGATCAACTTCACGCCATATTACTTTACAGCTTGATTTAGCAATAGCCCACCTGGCACGCATTGCATATGGGCAACGTCTAAACGTATACAATATATCCTTTCCATGAATTTCATCCACGACAATATTTTAGCTATTTAAGTTTAATAGAAATTTAATTTTGGCGGCTTGAATCTCGGTATAATATTTATAGAAATTAATCTTTTTCAGATCTATTATGTCTGGAATAGTATATTTATTGAAGACTAAAGACCTTTACAGAATTTGTGAAGCTAATAAAGCTCAAAATATTCAAAGATTTTCAGAATCAGATTCTATTATTATTACTAAAGTTGTTAATCAGCCTACGCTTTTCAAGGCAAGACTTTTGCGAAAATATAAATCTAATCGTATCCCTGATACTAACTATTTTAGGTTCGATAAACTCCATTTGGAAGATTGCATCTATCAGTTAAGTGAAAAATCAGAAGTTCCTGAAACATTCCTACAGGAGTTTTCTATTACTTTATTCGCATCATTGCTCATTATAGTTTGTTTACTATTCGTTCTTCTCCTTTTACCTTTTGGATTTAGGGAAAAACTATCGATTTCACTTCTATTAGGCTCGTTACCATTATGGGCCTTTTTACTCCTCGGGAACTTTGGAGGTTATCATGTTAATGATCTAAGACTCTTTTGTACAACTAGATTTCGACTACTATCACTATTGTTAGCCACTCTGGTTTCTTATATAGGTCTGTATTTCCACGTTATCGATTAAAAAATTATTAGTTTTTTGATTATTTTTAATTGATCCAAATAATTCGATTTAAAACTATATGAAGACAATTGAACGTCCAAATTGTACATTGAGTTATCAGAAATATTCTTAAAAATATATTTTTACATAGTACCCTAATCAGTTTCATGATTTGAATTACTCGTAGTAAACTGAATGTAAATCCCGTTGTTAGGCCTAGGCTATTTCCATAAACTATGACCAGGACTATTTCTCCAAATATTTGCCAAAAAAATAAAATAAGGTAAGGGTCTATTACCCTTGAAACCTCTCTATTGCTTAAGAAGTATAGCTTAACTATTATAGGTAGAACAAAACCAATCAGAACAAAAGTTGGAAAATAAAATTGACTTATAGGTCTAGTCTTAATTACTTCTAGAATAGAATTATTAACTCCTTCTCCCCATTTTGTTGCTGATAGAACAAATAGAGTTAATATAATTATTATACTGGTTACAGATATATCTTTATTTCTTGTGAGATCTAGATTTGTGCCGATTCGATACATTGACTTTACCTTTCAATTTATTCAAAGGGTGATAAGGCTGCTTGAATGCATATTTTATTTTTATTAAGCTAGTTGATTGTCCAATCGTAGACCAGTCGAATAATTAATTATTTATATATCCCTATTGCATTTTACTGAAGCACAGTGCATAAAGGGAAGGATTGATTTCTCAGTATTCAATTTCTGGTTTAACTGAACTAACACTCCTGCCTTTTTTCTAATGAACCTAGTGAATTATCTGCAGTTCTTGGAACCTGTACAAGAGCATGTTTCAAGAGTTTACTCAACTGCGTCTGAAATAATTACTGTACTTTTGGTTTTATGGTGCATAAATTTTGTTGGTGGAATGATTCACCGCACATTTATAACTGGCAAGGCTTTTGGCAATTTTTACCGGACATTTGTACATGAACACTTCAAGAATGCACTAAATCAAATCTCAAGATTTACTGTGAGTAGAAGTAATTCTTCCGATAAAGTACTTGCTGAAAAAATTCGGACTAGACAAGCAGCTCTATAAATCCTAATTTTATAATTTTTTAATACTATTGATCCTTGAGCCAAGGAGTTAACTGTCCCCTTGGCTCAAGTCAAACTACTATGCCCCGACAAGGCTTGCTACTACAGTCCCAACAGCGATGACGAGCCCGCCCCATTTAACTACAGCCTTAGAGCTGTCATATGAAGAGGCTACTAATATTGCAGCCAATTGAATCACCACCAAGTCTTGAGTCATTGAATTAAAACATAGGCCTCATTTTTGTAGCAGAGATAACAAAACTCGTCCATAAATGTTAAGTAAATACTTCTAATGTCCCTTAATCACCTGACATTAAGACGACTTTTAAGTAAACGGCAATCTTTAATTTGAGGCCAGTGTGCAAATGCTCACTGGAAACCAACATTTATGGCAACTTTTTATTTTCGTTGTTAGAAACTATATGTAATGCATTAGGTCTATACGATGACCCGTAAGTCATACAATGTTAGATATAGAGATCAGCAACGAAAGTATCACGAACTTTCAACACTTGCTGAAGACTCCTTCGACGCACGATTGATCGCAATGGAGAAAATAAAATATTTACATGACCACCCAAACGCTATTGACTATATCCTTCTTAATGATTAGCCATACAATTGTAATTTAGCTTTTAACTTCTTTGCTGTTGTTTCCGAGCTTTAGTCCCTAAATCAGCTGATCATAATTAAATTTCTAATGAGCAATTTACTTGCATTTCAAAAGGTATGCAGGTTTTTGGAAGATTCAGTAAGTTTGTACAAATAGTCCCTATATCTTCAGGTTGTGTCATCATTTCTGGCGGTACAATTGACTTAATTCCATCTGCCATTTCTGTATTTACCCAACTTGGGCATATAGCAGTTACTCTTATACCTTCTTCCCAACCTAGATTCCTCATTGTTTGGCATAGGCTCATTAAAGCAAATTTACTCATACTGTACCCAGCTAAATTGCCTTTAGATCTTTTGCCACTCATCGAAACTAAAACTATTATTCGCCCCTGCTTGCTTTTTACTAGATGAGACCAGGCTTCTCTTGTTAGTAGCCATGGTCCCATTACATTTACTTTCCATAAATTATTTATGGCTTTATCTTCACCTTCTTTGTACAAGAATCCAACCCTATTAAATATTCCTGCACAATGGATCAGAGTGTCTAGACTACCAAACTTTAGTATAGTTTTGTTTACCCATTCTTTAGCTAAGTACTCATTTTTAGCTTCATATTCCTGAAGCATTATCTTTTCAGATCCAGATATCTCCGGATCTAGGACTGTGCCCGTTACCGAATTTATATTCCTTAGTCCAAGACTCAATCTGTGGCCACTATTTAGGGCACTAATTGCAATTGCATTACCAATACCCCTATTGGCTCCACTAATTAAAATTGTTCTTTTCATATAGTCTTTAAAATAAATACTACTTCATTTTTGGTTTGAGAAATTCCCATAATAGTTTTAGTTCCCTTCCCTGCATTCCCATCAACCCAAGCCTTACATTCCATGAGGCGTTATTAAACATTGACATCATCGCTCTTACCAGTTCACTAAGCGTTAATGTATTTGTGAGAAAACCATACCATTGATTTTTAGGTAAACCAAAGAATCCATCGAAGAAATCTCTAAGCTGATCCTCCTCGAAACGCATAAGTTTTTCTAGTCCAAATTGATATAGAGCTTGCTTTTTTTGGAGTTCTATTGGCCATAACTCTTGCCATCCTGCTTTAGCGATGTCAGTTGTAGAGTTTTTTGGATTTGAAATATTCTGGGCTATTACCTTTGCGAGTTTAGGTGCTCTTCTCAACAAGCCTCCAACCATATAGCCTGATGCTGGATGGACCATTGCAGCAGATCCACCAAACCCAAGAACAGGCTGATCAAGATAAGGTATTGACAAGTTCATAGGTAAATATACCCCTAGCTCTTCATGCTCTAATGTCTGAATTTTTATTCCTTTATTATTAATTCTTTTGTGCAACCTTTCTCTTAACTTTTCAATAGATATTGGTGGGGCAAGACCTAGCGAAGTCTCCTCAAGGAAGAATCGACCATTTCCCATATCCATAGCATAAAGAAAAGTAGGTGGTTCTGACTTCTCTTCACTTGTCAGATGATCGCAACGATAATCCATAAGAACGAATTGTCCTTCTTGAATTGGAGAGGAGCTAAACTTGGCAACAACTCCATAACATGTTTGTACTGCTATTGGACCTCTATCTGGAGATTTGACAAAAATAGGATCATATCCAGTAGCATCTATTACAAGCCTTGCCTTATATTTAATCTCATCTTCGGTTGTAACAATTGCAAAGAATTTGCTTATCTCAATATTATTTGCAAACCCTCTATTCCATTTGACCTCACCCTGCTCGCATTGATTTATCCAATGTGCTTGTAATTTGTGTTTATCAAACAGTCCGTAATCTTTTTTATGATGGGTAGGTTTGTTTTCGTTAGAGGTAAGTACAGATGAGCCTTTACCAAAGAAACTAACTGTATTTTGCCATCTATGGCCAAGTAGGTGATCCAGGCCTAGCTCCTCTACCTCGTCTGTCCAGATTCCGTAGGTGTAAGGCCATGGGTCTAAATGTGAGTTGGCAGATAGAACCCCAACGTTTAGACCCTCTTGACTTAACGCAGCAGAAACGGCCAGTGCCCCAGGTCCAGCGCCTAGCACTAACACATCAAAAGCATCAGCAGTAGATGCCTTATCGCTCATAATGGCTTATACATTTGACAATGCACTTGTTGCATGAGCCTCACTCATAGTTGATTCCAATAGGTTTGATGT
>QCFY01000005.1 GCA_003280085.1 Prochlorococcus sp. AG-363-O06
AGCCCCGCAACTTGGCAAAAAGCGTCACAGTTGAATGACTTATTTCTTTGAAATATTTTCAATGCGTCCGTAACAATCTTCGAAACGAACAATATCATCTTCTCCAAGATATGCACCGCTTTGAACTTCAATTAATTCAACTGGCATTCGACCTGGATTTGTTAAACGGTGCTTACACCCAACTGGAATATATGTACTCTGATTCTCAGCAATTAGCTTTTGTTCTCCATCTCTTTCAATTAGGGCTGTACCCTTTACTACTATCCAATGCTCAGCTCGATGATGATGCATTTGAAGTGAAAGGCTTGCACCTGGCTTAACTTCGATTTTCTTAACTTGCCACCTATTTCCTTCTACAACTCCCGTGTAGTTTCCCCAGGGGCGATATATCTTTCTATGGGCTTTCCCCTCGGGACTTCCGTCAGACTCTAGTGTTTGTACTATTTTTTTAACTGTTTGCGCTTTTTTCCGACTTGCAATAAGTACTGCATCATCTGTTTCAACAACTACTAGATCCTTCACTCCAAGTCCGACGACAAGTCTATGTTCACTTCGGAAATAGCAGTCTTTACTTTCCTGTGAAATAACCCTTCCTCTAAGCACATTTCCATCTTCATTCTTTTCAGCTGTTTCCCAAAGGGCACTCCAGCTACCTACATCACTCCAGCCTGCATTTAATGGAAGTACTGTTCCAAGTTTTGTTTGCTCCATTACAGCTATATCGATTGAGACATTTGGACATTTGGCAAAGGCTTCTTTTTCAAGCCTCAAGAAATCAAGATCTGGAATATCTTGCTCAAGAGCTGAATGGCACGTACTTACAATCTCTGGTGCAAGCCTTTCTAATTCAGTGAGAATTGCACTTGCTTTAAATAAGAACATTCCACTATTCCAAGTGAAACGTCCATCGGCTAAGAATTGTTCAGCAGACTTTTGATCGGGCTTTTCTACAAATCTTGCAATAGGAACTCCCTTGAGTTCATTATTTGCAAGTTTTTCAGTTGCTTCTATATACCCATAACCAGTTTCTGGGGCTGTTGGGATGATGCCGAAAGTAACTAATCGGCCATTCTCAGCATGTATTCGGCCAGCTTCTATAACTTCAATAAATCTCGCGACATCCTTAATTAAATGGTCTGCAGCTAAAATTAATAATAAAGGATCTGCTCCCTTTTGTGTTGCTTGTAATGCTGCCACTGCTATAGCGGGAGCAGTATTTCGACCTATTGGCTCAAGCAAGATTGCGCTTGGCTCTACGTTGATTTGGCGCATCTGTTCAGCAACGATGAACCTGTGATCTTCGTGGCAAATTAGTAGGGGATTATCTAGGTCAGTAAGTCCTTGGAGCCTTTTTTGGGTTTGTTGCAGCAATGTATCTTCTGAATTAGCGCTTAGTGCCCAATATTGCTTTGGGTAACTTGCTCTTGATAGTGGCCAGAGTCTCGTTCCTGTCCCGCCACAGAGAATGACCGGTATTAAGTTCGTGCCTGGCATAGACATTTTTCTGCTGTGACAAGAATCGCGTAACAAGCCTCATATTGTCGATGGTTTAGAGATCTAAAAGTCCTTTGGGTGGATTTATTAATAACCAACCTTCTTTCAGGTTGACCTCAGGGACAATTTCTTTCACAAACGGTATCAGTACTGTTTTCCCTTTAGAAAGCTTGACCTCGAGCAAGTCATTGCCTGCAGTGATGAGATCAATAACAGTTCCAATTGCAGGGTCTTGTCGGCGTAACTTTATTTCCAGACCCACAAGATCAAGGAGATGAAATTCCCCTTCGCTAAGTTTTGGCCGTTCTTTGGCTGGAACAATTAAACTTTGACCTATAAGCCCTTCAGCAGCATTCCGGCTATTAATTCCAGCCAAAATAATCACATATATTGATTTGCCTGCTAATTTTCTACCCTGAATCAGCTCAATAGCTTGTGGGTCTTGTCCTTTTTTGAGTAACCAACGTTGACCAGGATTTGTAAATCTTTCAGGGAAGTCGGTCTTAGGGTTTATTCGAAGCTCTCCTTTTAGGCCTTGAGCAGCAACAATTTCTCCAATTATTAGCCATTCATCTTCAGTAAACATGAAAATCAGTTAGTTTATTTTGATAACTAGTCATGCAAGTAGATTATCTCTGTGACTCAACGATCTGCAACTCCTATTTTGCCTGGCACAACTGTTGAGGTGAATGATCCTAATTCTATCTATAACGGTTATAGAGGCTTTGTTCAGCGTATTAGTGGAAATCAAGCAGCGGTTCTTTTTGAAGGAGGCAACTGGGATAAATTGATTACAGTTCCCATCTCTGATTTGTTGGTTAGATAATTATCTAGATTCATTTTTGGAGTATGAAGTAGAAAAAGTTCTAAGACCTTATTGAAAAATATTAATCTATTTCTATATTTCTTAAGGCATCCCTGGCTGCAGATTTCTCCGCCTGTTGTCTCGACCTACCCCATCCAGTACCTATGCGGCGCTCATTTAGATGAACTTCGCAGAAAAATCTATTTTCGCTGCCATGCTTTTTATTTTTCTCTTCACTTTTATAATCAGGTATTGATAATTGCTTGCTTTGACTCCATTCTTGAAGGGCAGATTTAGGGTTTTCTCGGTGTGGATCTGATAAGACTCTATTGCTTTCTTTTTTCCAGTAAGGTGCTAACCATTGGTGAATAGGTTCTAGATCATTTAAGCATTCATATATTCCACCAATTAGGGCTTCAGTTGCTTCTGCTGTAAGTGTTAATTGTGCTGATTCGTCACCTGCCGCCTTTGGGCCAATTATTAGAAAGTTTTCAATCTTTAGAGATTTTCCAACTTCACTTAGCCAACGATCGCTTACTAATTGGGATCTTAAGGCTGATCTATCGCCAACTTTCATTTTTGGGAAATTGCGATCAATAAATTCTGAAGCTGCAAGCCTTAGTACAGCATCACCTAGGAACTCTAATCGCTCATGACTAACTAGAACTTGGGCAGATGTATGAGTTAATGCTTCATTTAATATTGCAAATTTGTTCTGACTATTTTCTTGGTTAACTTCAAGGAAGTTTCTTTTCAGCCCTATTTTTTCCATAAGCTTTGAAAGCTGTCTGATTCGATTAATTGAAATTGCTTCAAAGTTTTTGGCTTCCATCACGCCTTGAAGAATTGTGGTGAATGTTTATAAGGGTTGGACTTATTTTGATTTGATTTTGTGAAAGCAGGTCGTAAGCCGGGTTCTGTTCACCATCCTTTAAGTGGTGGGTGATCATCTATCTGGGACTGGGGTTACCACCAGCCTCTAGCGGCTCAATTGCTTGGAATAAAGACAAATGGCCAGCCTTTATTCCTTGGCCTTGCACCCAGCCGGGGTTTACCAAGCCAGTACCTCTCGATACTGCTGGTGCGCTCTTACCGCACCTTTGCACCCTTGCCTGTGCATGGGAGAATCCCAGAGGCCATTGGCGGTGTGTTTCTGTGGCACTATCCTCACGGTCACCCGCACTGGGAGTTACCCAGCAAGCTTGGCCATAAGGGAGCCCGGACTTTCCTCAATCGAACCCTTAAAGCTAAAAAGCCATTAAGTCTCGATTGCGATCACCTCTCCTGCTTTCACACTCCATAATGCCTTGGTGGCATATTCATTGCATTGGGGCTGTAGCTCAGCTGGATAGAGCGACGGTTTCCTAAACCGTAGGTCGTGGGTTCGAGTCCCGCCAGCCCCGTTATTTAAGAAATTCAAACAATTAGCCGGTACTACATCTGGTGGCCTTTGCAAACGCCACGCTGTTGCTAGCGTGTGTGAAGTGAAACAGTCTGTATGACCCAGCTTCACGATCTTCGCCTTCGCCTTCTTGTCCAGCAAGAAAGCGAGAACATAGCCAACTCTCAACCTTCTGAGTTGGATCTTTCAGTAGTTCAGGCTCGTTGCCTTTGTTGGTTAGCTCTCTTGGCAGAGGCTCATGAGGATCAAGCTAGCGATGCTGAGCGTCGAGGAGATACTGAGCAAGCAATGGGGTGGTTTGCCGATTCAATGCGTTTAAGGGATGTTATTCAAGTTGTAACGACTATTGAGATTCCTCTCCCAGATAGCCTTGATTGCAATGAGGAAGAAGAGGGTTTTTCTGATGACCCACCATTGGCAGCCTAGGAGATGTCATGATGGAGTCTGAGCTAGAGGGAATGCGGTGCCAGAAGAGCCCTGTCAATGCCCTGACTGTCAAAGGTTCTATAGGGAGCATGACCGTTTAATTAGAGAATTCCCAACCCTGCGTCAGCAGCAAGAACTGAATTGGGCGGCAATTCAGTCTTTTAGGACTCTTTCAGGACGAGTTTTAGAAGACTTGCAAAAACAATCACCTCCAAAGAGTGATGAAAATTCAGTACAAACTAACTCGGCTTGCCCTCAAGAAGATTTGTCTGATGTACTTAATCAGTCAATAGCAGATCTTGAGAATATCAATGCGCATCTTTTTTCTATTGAGGCACTCATGGAAAGGATCTTTGATGTAAGAGTCCCGGAATGTATTGAGCAGAAATTTAGAGAATTAGCTGGCGAGTTGGCCCCAGACCCATTAAATGTAGATAGATTGCGTTTAAATAGATTATTACATCAAACCCCAGACCTTCCTGATCGAGGAAAGTAGGGTAGAAATAAATTTTTTGTCTTTAATAAAATTAGATTTTAACTTTATTAGAAAACTTGATTAATTCAAGACTATAGGGCATATTTAATTGCTTGGAACATCGCAGGTTATCTCTACTGGCAACGGGTCTACTTTCCAAATTGACTTACAATATTCCTTGATAGAACGGTCCGATGAAAAGAAGCCAGATCTAGCAGTGTTTAGCAAGGACATTCTATTCCATTCTAATCGATTTGCCCATGCTTTGCTAACACTTTCTTGGGCTTTCATATAGTCTGCAAAATCAGCCATTACAAAATAAGGGTCATTAGTTTTCAAATTGTTTATTAAAGGTCGAAAAAGTTCTGTATCTCCATTACTAAAATGACCAAGCTCTATCAGCCGAATGGCTTCTGAAAGTTCTGGGAGAGCTTCAATATAACTTTTGGGATCATAATTATTATTTTGAAGTTCCATTATCTCAGATTCTGTTTTACCAAACAGGAAGAAGTTCTCATGCCCTACCTTCTCCCTGATTTCTATATTGGCCCCATCAAGTGTGCCTATGGTTAATGCCCCATTCATTGCAAATTTCATGTTTCCTGTTCCAGAAGCTTCTTTGCCAGCTGTAGAAATTTGCTCTGAAAGGTCCGAAGCCGGGTAAACTTGTTCTCCTAGCTTTACATTGTAATCAGGCAAGAAAACTACTCTTAGGCTTCCATCCATATCAGGATCAGCATTAACCATTTCTGCAATTCCATTTATTAACCGAATTATTAACTTTGCCATATAGTAACCAGGAGCTGCTTTGCCGCCAAAAATTACAGTTCGTGGGGCCATTGAATTAGTTGTTCCATTTTTAATTCTTAGATATTGACTTATAACTTGTAGGGCATTTAGATGTTGTCGTTTGTATTGATGTATTCGCTTTACTTGAACATCAAACATACTTGAAGGGTCTACTAATATCCCTGTTTGACGATGTATATAGCCTGCAAGTTTGCGTTTTGCCAACAATTTTGTTGTGCCAAATTTATGTAGGAATTCAGAATCATTGACCTTTGCTTCAAGTTTGTTGAGTAAATTTAGATTTGTAATCCAATCTGAACCAACTTCATGGTCAAGCAAGGTTGATAGTTCTGGGTTGGCTAATGCCATCCATCGACGCGGTGTCACACCATTGGTGACATTGGTAAATTTGTCAGGCCAAAGTAAAGCAAATTCTGGTAACAATTGACGCTTAATTAGATCAGAGTGTAGAGCCGCTACACCATTAACATGATGCGCTCCAATAGTTGCTAAATGTGCCATGCGAATAGCTTTCCCGCCTTCTTCGTCAATAATTGATAATTTCCTTAGGATTAAATCATTGCCTGGGAATTTTAGTCTGATTTGTTGCAGGAACCTTTGATTTATTTCATATATAAGTTCAAGATGCCTTGGTAATAGATCACTAAATAGTGAAAGATCCCATTTTTCAAGTGCTTCTGGTAATAATGTGTGATTGGTATATGCAACTGATTTATTAGTTATTTCCCAGGCTTTTTCCCATTCCAATCTCTTCTCATCTATTAAAAGTCTCATTAATTCAGCTACTGCTATTGCAGGGTGAGTGTCATTCAGTTGAACAGTCCAATGATTTGGAAATTCTTCTATAGGAATACTTCGTTTATCTAAACTGCGGATCATGTCCTGGAGAGAGCAACTTACAAAGAAATGTTGCTGTTTGAGTCGAAGTCTTCTTCCTTCATCAGTACCATCATTGGGATATAAAACTTTGGAAAGAGTTTCCGAGCCGACTTTTTCTTCAACTGCTCCGTAATAGTCACCGATATTGAAAGCATAGAAATCAAAGCTTTCTGTTGCGTCTGCACGCCATAGCCGTAAACGGTCACAAGTATTTACTCGATAGCCAAGTACTGGGACATCGTGTGGGATGCCAATTGCCTGTTCGGAGGGGATCCACCTAGACCTATATTTCCCGTTCTCGTCAAGATAGCTTTCTGTATTGCCTCCAAAACCAACTAAACAGGCTTCATCTGGTTGGGGTAATTCCCATGGCCAGCCTCCCTTGAGCCATTTGTCAGTGACTTCTACTTGCCAGCCATCACGAATAATTTGATTGAATATTCCAAACTCGTATCTAATGCCATAACCAATTGCAGGAACCTGCAAGGTGGCTAACGAGTCCATATAACATGCAGCTAAGCGGCCGAGCCCGCCATTACCAAGGCCTGGCTCTTCTTCTACTTCAAGAATGTCTGCTAAAGACTCAATCCCAAATCGCTTGAGAGCAGCTTCAGCTTCTTTTTGGATCCCAAGGTTTAAAAGATTGCTATTTAATTGTGGTCCAATAAGGAATTCTGCAGAAAGGTATGCAACTGTTTTTTGAGGTCTTGCTCTTATAGCTTCTTGACTAGCGAGGTATCTGGTCATAAGCCGATCTCTTACGGCATAGCTCAATGCCATATAGAGGTCATGAAGGCTTGCGCTGGTTGCAAGTTTTCCAAGAGTGAAGAATAGGTGCTCTGTCATCCCATCAAACACTGCATCTGCATTAATTCCAGCTCTTTCTGGGTCTGCATAGCAGCCTGGCGTTGGCAATCGAAGGTCTAATGGCTGTGAGCTGCTCATTGAAAATCTGCTTGCAGGTGTTTTATGGATGGCTTAAGTCCTAATTAGGCCTAATGAAGATTTCTTGAGACATCACTGCCCTTTAAGAAATTGCTTAATGACCTTTAAGCCAGAACTTGCTGGACAGTAGCCTCTGTTTGGAAGTCAGTTGATTGAGTAACTTCAGATCAACACCATGTACTTGCATAGCTGATTAAGGTTTCAAATTTTTTGATTAAGTCACTCAGTGATTTATGTTCTATCAATTAAGGGAATTAAAAATCGTTTAAATGTTTTTAACTACAACCCTCTCTGCATTAAGTACTCATGAGGTTGAGGTTGCCGAAACCTTGATAGGAGTAATAAATTTCCTTTTGATATTTGTAGCTGCTAGAGCCTTGGCAGAGGTTTTGGTTCGCTTGCGCTTGCCAACGATTGTGGGTGAATTACTCGCCGGTGTACTGATTGGTGCGTCTGGATTGCATCTATTAATGCCACCTTCTACTAATGCTCAATTGAATGAAGGCTTTATTAATTTGATTAGTTCTTTGGCTTCAGTGCCTCCTGAAGCTGTGCCTGATCTTTATTTTGAGACCTTCCCTTCACTGCAGGCTGTGGCAACACTGGGTTTGTATGCTTTGCTTTTCTTGACTGGTCTTGAAAGTGAACTAGAAGAATTGGTGGCAGTTGGTGCTCAGGCTTTTACCGTTGCGATGGCAGGTGTGATCCTTCCTTTTGCGTTGGGAACATTTGGTTTGATGTTTATATTTCAGGTTGATTTGATCCCAGCAGTTTTTGCAGGTGCTTCAATGACAGCCACGAGCATTGGGATTACAGCTAGTGTTTTCGGTGAACTTGGCTATCTCAAAACTCGTGAAGGCCAAATAGTTATTGGCGCAGCAGTTCTTGATGACATTTTGGGAATAGTTATTTTGGCTGTTGTCGTTGCAATCGCGTCGGGTGGTGCTCTTCAGATAGCTCCTATTGTCAAACTTGTATTAGCAGCAATAGTTTTTGTGTTAGGTGCGATTGGGTTAAGTCGAACGGCTGCTCCTGCTTTTGATTGGTTACTAGAAAGACTTAAAGCTCCAGGAGCTGTAGTTGTTGCTTCGTTTGTGATACTTGTGTTGAGTTGTTTTGTTGCTACAGCTATTGGATTGGAAGCCGCCTTAGGGGCCTTTGCTGCAGGCTTGATCCTTAGCAGTTCCAAAAATAATCATGCTATTCAGCAATCTGTGCTTCCTTTAGTTTCGCTATTTGCAACTATTTTCTTTGTTTTGGTTGGAGCCGGAATGGATCTTTCAGTAATTAACCCTTTGGATCCTTCTAGCCGAGCTGCACTAGTTGTAGCAGGTTTCCTTTTGGTTGTTGCCATACTGGGCAAAATTGCAGCAGGTTGGTCTTTCTTTATAGATAAGCCAACTAATCGACTTGTCGTTGGCTTAGGGATGATGCCTCGGGGAGAAGTTGGCCTTATTTTTCTAGGTTTGGGTACCAGCGCAGGATTACTTACCTCCTCCTTAGAGGCAGCAATATTGTTGATGGTTATTGGAACAACTTTCCTGGCCCCTGTTTTGCTTAGATTGGTGCTTCGGAATAAAACTCCTGGGGGTGGAAACAATATTCCTGACGATGTTGCCGCTAACCCTGTGGGACTCCTATAACTAAAAAGTTTTAGGAGTGTTTATGTTGATGTGATTGGCTGATAAATATTTTCTCATAGGGATTACTCCATTTTTGGAGAAGGTTGGATAACATCAATCTTCTATTTGCTTAAACACCTACGTGATTTCTGCCAATACTGATGAGGCCGTTACCCTCTGGAAATTTTTAGGCCATTCGGTCCATTGCGTAAGCAGCATCTCTACTGATCAGCTTGAGAACAAAGATTATAAAAACAGTCCAGCTATCTTGCTGCTTCACGGATTTGGGGCATCTACGGACCATTGGCGTCACAATATTCCTGTTCTCTCTAAAACTCATGAAGTTCATGCTATTGATCTTCTAGGTTTTGGTCGAAGTGCGAAGCCTGGAGAGCTTAATTATGGAGGAGACCTTTGGCGAAGGCAGGCTGTTGCTTATATAAAGGAAAAGATTGGTAGACCTACAGTTCTTGTAGGCAATTCATTGGGCGGATATACAGCTTTGGCAGCAGGCTCTGAACTTGGTTCAGAGGCTGCTGGTGTTGTTTTGCTTAATGCGGCTGGATATTTCAGTGATGAAAAACGTTTACCCAAGAGTTGGTTCTCACGAGTTAGGCAGGCATTTGGAGGAGGTTTATTAAAAGATCCATTAATACAGCGATTGATTTTTGAAAATCTTCGACAACCCTCAACCATTAGACGTACTCTTAATCAGGTATATATAGATAAAAGTAATGTTGATGATTATTTAGTTGAAGCAATTAGACGCCCTTCTTTAGATCCTGGGGCGTTTAAGGTTTTTAGAAGTGTTTTCGATACACGTGGGCCTCAAGGACAGCCATTAGATAAGTTATTTGCGAATCTAGAAGCTCCTTTATTGCTGCTTTGGGGTAATAGAGATCCCTGGATGAATTCGGCTGGGAAGAGAGCAAGCTTCAAGCGGCATGTTCCTTTGGCAACCACAGAAGTGATTTTAGATGCTGGTCATTGTCCTCATGATGAGGTACCCGAACAGGTCAATTCGGCATTATTAGATTGGTTGAAAACCAAATAAATTAATTCCTTCTTATCTAAATATTTTCATTTATTTGTGGAATGACTAAACAACCTTTTACTTCTAGGTATGAGTCTAACTAAAAAACAAAAGCCTTACCCTCATTGGGAATATATAGACCAAAAAACTCAAGATCGTTTGAGAGTAGTTCCAGAGAGAGGTGGCTTGGTTACAGAGTGGAGGTGTAATGGAAAAGAGAAATTTTATTTTGATAGTGAACGTTTTATAGATACAAGTTTAAGTGTTCGAGGTGGCGTTCCAGTTCTTTTCCCTATATGCGGGAATTTGCCCGGAGATTTATTAACTTTGCCTTCGGGTAACTTTACTCTCAAGCAGCATGGATTTGCAAGAAATGCATCTTGGGATATCCGGATGACAAAAGCTAATGATGGTTTAATTTTAAGTTTAAAAGATAACCCTGAAACCTATAAATCGTATCCGTTCTTATTTTTGGTTGAAATGAAAATTTTAATAGAGTCAATGTCACTAAAGTTTGATATTGCTATACATAATCGTGATTCTAAGGATATGCCTTTTTGTTTTGGCTTGCACCCTTACTTCCTCATCTCGGATTTATCTAAGTTATCTATTAAAGGACTCTCTGAAAAGTGCACTGATCAATCAAAAAATTTGCAAGTTTCTACTAGAGGACAGCTGAACTCTTTAGATAAGGGGGTAGACTTTCTTTCAAAAGGCTCAAGAGATATTATTCGTTTAGTAGATTCAGAAGCTAAAACTAGCCTTGAAATTCTACACTTTCCGCCTATGGATCTGACTGTTGTCTGGACTCAACCTCCACGTAATATGATTTGCATTGAGCCGTGGACTTCTCCAAGGAATGGGTTGGTGACTGGCGAAAGATTAATTAATTTAAAGCCTGGCACTTGTAGTAACCTAAGGTGTAAATATATTGTGAAAGACTAGCCAGCAGTTCCTGGTAGTCTGCCAACTGAAAGTTGATTTAATGGGTCAAACTGGCTTTTTACTTTCTCAATTATATGCTTCGAATTACTTTCTTTCCAGGAATCTAATTTGTTATTTATAAACTTTGGTTGATTCAGTATAACTAACTCGCCTCTCATTGCCTCTACTTTTGACCTTAGAGCTTTAATTTGATTTAACTTGCTTGATAAGTTCTCATTGCTTTTACTTTCTTCCCATCCTTCGCCAACCCCAAGGCTGGCCGAAATACGCCAATTGAAATCTTTTAGATTTTTTAGTTCATTGCTTGAGATTAGATTATGTATTTTTGATGGAAGCAAGCTAATGCGAATTAACCAATAAGATTTTTTTAGATCAAGACTTAATTCCTTATCCGAAAGAAGCGGCCCATTCCAATCCTTTGTGTTTGAGAAGACTTTATATTCGTTAGAAAGTAAGTTTATATTCCTTAATTGATCTTTGATGCATTCTTGGCTCAAACTAGCTAAACCAATTTCCAGACTGATATGATTTTTATTTTCAATTAACCAGTCAAAATATTCTGGACTAAAGCTTGTATTTAATAATTTAATTCTGAGACTCTCAAGTTCAGTAAGTTTCCCTTTTATATTTAAAACTATATGTGATTTTTTAATGGCTTGGGTTCTTAAGGTGAGTTGAGTAATGAGAGCCAATCCACCCCAGCTGCCGCATAGTAGTCGCATTAAATCATATCCAGCTACATTCTTGACAACCTTGCCCCCGGCTTTGGCAGAGACTCCATCAGTACGCATTATTCCTATTCCAATTATTTGATCCCTTACGGCCATATATTTGTGTCGCAAGCTTCCAGATAGGCCTCGGGCTACTAGTCCTCCAATTGTGCCTGCGCTATAAATATCTGTTGTTGGTTTGCTTCCCGACGGCCAATCAATAGCCAACCATTGATTCGTTTCTTGAAGGCTGAGTTGTAACTCAGCCAAGGAAGCGCCAGCTTCAACCGTAATTGTTAAATCATCTATTGAGTGTTCAATAACTCTATTAAAATTTTTAATACTTAGTGCTTTTGATGATGGAAGAATAGGCGCCCCCCAGTCAAGGCGGCTTCCATATCCATATGGATGCCATTCCTCTTTTTTAGAATGGAATTCTTTGACAAGTTCACTCAGTTCATCTGCTGTAGCGGGTTCTAGAGCAGAATGATTTGGGGAAAAATTTTTCAAGGCACGATGGTGATATGAAGATTGTTGTTTTTGATGATGACCCAACTGGGTCTCAAACGGTACATGGTTGTTTGTTGTTATTGCGCTGGGATGTGCCTTTATTACGTGCGGGGTTGCGCCATGAATCCCCACTTCTTTTTGTATTAGCCAATACAAGGGCTTTGTCCCCTGAGTTGGCTAAAGAAAGGAATGTTGAAGTTTGCATTGCCTTGAAGCAGGCCATGAGAGAAGAGGGATTCCAGTCTGAAGAAATTTTGCTTGTCAGTCGGGGTGACTCGACTCTTAGAGGTCATGGAGTTCTTGAACCACAAGTAATTTCAAACATGCTTGGGCCTTTTTCCGCAACCCTTCATGTCCCAGCTTTTTTAGAAGGAGGACGATCAACTATTAATGGAATACATTTACTAGATGGCAGGCCTGTGCATGAAAGTTCGTTTGCTAAAGATAGCCTTTTTGGTTATCAAACGAGCCATCTTGCTTGCTGGCTTGAAGAAAAGAGTTCTGGCCAGATTAAAAGTCAGCATGTAGAAAATATTACTTTATCGCAGCTAAATTTTGCTACTAAGAGTCAAGTTGGGATGAAAGAATTAGAGGAATCATTAGCAGCTTTTCATGATAATCAACAGGTGATTGTAGATGTTGATAGGCCTCGACAATTAAGTGCTCTAGGTCAGGCTATTAATAATCTAATAGGGAAAAGACGTTTTTTATTTAGATCAGCAGCAAGTCTACTTAATGGCCTATCTGGGATTCAGTCTGCTTTATTAAGCGAGAACTATATCAATAGACTTAAGCTGAAGAATCAACTAGGTAAACCGCGGCCAGGGATTGTTTCAGTAGGGTCATATGTGCCTCTTTCAGATTCCCAACTAGAACGATTACTCGACCAACCTTCATGTTTGGGAGTTGAATTAGAACTAATAAGAGTATGTGAAGCCTTTGACAAAGAACATTTAGATCATTCCTTTATTTCAAACTTAGAGCATGAATGTTTGATCAATTTGAAACGAATTATTTCACAAGATAAAACCCCAGTACTTTACACCAGCAGGGGAGAGGTTTTATTTGATAAAGAAACAAAAAAATTAGATTTTGGAATTAGATTGGCTCGGATGATGTCAAGGATAATATTAGATATTTCGCAAGAAGTTGGTTATATAATTAGTAAAGGTGGGGTAACTACTAATGTCTTTTTAGCGGAAGGACTGCAATTAGATTCAGTTAAACTAGAAGGGCAAATTTTACCAGGACTCTCAATTGTTACACCCTCTAAGAATAATCAAGTAGATAATTTGTATCCCCCAGTTGTGACTTTCCCTGGCAATTTAGGAGATAGTGAGACTCTTTATAAAGCCTGGAAGCTTATGGATTCCTGCTGACCATGCCAGTATCTGCATAGGATGTGCCACCATTACTTTTTCGTTTATGTGCCGTCTAATCTGTAGAGTGCAACCAATATTTGCACTTGCAATTAGCTGGGCCCCTGTCTTGGTTAAATCGTTTGCCTTCAGTATTCCTAATTCTGAAGCCTCCTTAGGCTGAACAAGGTTATATATACCAGCACTACCGCAGCAAACACCTTCTTCTTCAGCCTCAAGAATATTTATTGAGGGAATTGAGGATAAAAGCTTTCTCGGCTCATCTTTAATTCCTTGGCCATGAATCATATGACATGCATCGTGGTAAGCAATCTTAGAAAGAGTATTTAGCTCATTATCTTTATAATTAACTATTGAAAGTGGGCGAAGCATATTTTGGAAATTAGTGCTAAGGCCTCGTTGAATTAAGAATTCATGAATATCAAGAATTGGAATATTTAAGTTTTCCTGTTCATCTAAGATTTCTCCATAACTTTTCATTGTGTGGCCACAGCCAGATGCAGCAACAAGTAATGCCTCTAGGGGCTGCTTATCAGCTGCAAGGTCTTTTTTGATAATTGAGTTAAAGCTTTTTAGTAATTCCCCTCCTAGCTTTCTTGTTTCCTCAATTCTTCCTTGGTGATGTGTGACTGCACCACAACAACCTTGATTTTTTGGTATTACAACTTCAAAGCCATTGGCTTGCAGAACTTCAATTGAGGCTTTATTGACTTCTGGGTCAAAGCAACGTTGCACACATCCAAGTACAAGGCCAACCCTGCCTCTGTATGTGTCTTTGGCGGGATTCAAGACCTTAAACTCATCATTGAAATTATCTTCATTTAATTGCGGCAATAAGGACTCCATAGCAACTAGTTCAGATCCAAATAAATTTATTAATTTAGATTTTTGGACTGTTTTCTGTAGAGATGTGCCTGGATACCACCGAATTGCTTGCAAGAGAGCTCTTAATCTTTTTGGATAGGGAAGAATGAACATTAGCAACTCTCTAAATATATTCTTGCAAGAAGACCTCAGACCAGTTTTATTTAGTTTTGGGCGTGTTTTTTCAATTAGCTTGTCATAGCGAACTCCTGATGGGCAGGCGGTCACACAAGCAAAACAACCAAGGCAAGTGTCAAAATGTTGAGCAACTGTTGAATCGAATTCTAGTTCCCCGTTTTCTATTCCTTTGAGAAGATGAATTCTCCCTCTTGGTGAATCCATTTCAGTCCCCAGTACTCTGTAGCTAGCGCAGGTTGGCAAGCAAAATCCACAGTGGACACATGGATCAGTATTCACTACCTGCTCTTTAGGCTTGGCTGAGGTGAAATCAGCTTTATTCATATGTGCATTCTAGCCAATTTTTATTTAGTATTTTTTGACAAGTTAATTTCTGCTAAAAATTAAATTTATTTTTTCAGATAACTTTCTAATTATTTTTGCTTTCGATTATTTATGAATAGTGTTCGTTGTGTTCCTTGCTAGAATCGATCAATAATTGCATTGGCGAATTCACTACACTTTAGAGGATCGACCTGAGGTTCCATTAACCTTGCCAGATCGTAAGTCACATTTTTTTCTGCAATTGATTTACTCAGGCCATTAGTTATAAAGTTAGCTGCTTCTTGCCATCCAAGGAATTCTAACATCATCACACCACTAAGTATCACTGAGCCTGGGTTAATTCTGTCAAGGCCAGCATGTTTTGGTGCTGTGCCATGAGTGGCTTCAAAAATTGCAGCTTCATCCCCTATGTTTGCTCCAGGTGCCATTCCAAGGCCGCCAACGATTGCAGCTGCTGCATCTGAGATGTAATCTCCATTGAGATTCAGTGTTGCAAGTATGGAATAATCTTCTGGACGTGTTTGTATTTGTTGAAAAATACTATCTGCTATTCGGTCATCAACCATAACCATATCTCTCCACTTATTATTCCCGTGGCTACTTTCTATGCTATTAATTACTTCCTTTACTTCTAAACAAACAGATTCTTTTTTTTCAGGAGTTAAGGAGTCGAAGCCAGGATCAATTAACCTTGCATTGCTTTCGTAAGTTATTTCTTTGTTCTTATCAAGATTTGTGAGTATCCAGCTTTCTCTTTCAGTAATACATTGCGCTCTAAATTCTTTTTTTGCCAGATCGTAACCCCAATCACGGAAAGCACCTTCAGTAAATTTCATGATATTGCCTTTATGAACGAGAGTGACGTGCCTTTTTTTGCCTTTTAGTTTTATGGCATGCTCAATTGCTCTTCGTATATGTCTTTGACTGCCTTGTTTGCTGACTGGCTTTATTCCTAGTCCAGAGCCTTTTGGAATTTGTCTTTTCCCAAGCTTTCCATTCGCGGGGATTACTTGTTGATTTAAGTGTTCTATGAGCTCAAGTCCTATTGGGTCATTGGCTTCCCATTCAATGCCCATATAAATGTCCTCGGTATTTTCTCTGTAGACAATTACATCTAAATCTTCGGGGTGCTTATGAGGGCTTGGCGTGCCTTGATAGTAACGACAGGGTCTTACGCATGAATAAAGATCAAAAATTTGACGAAGAGCAACATTTAATGATCTAATTCCTCCTCCTACAGGAGTTGTTAGTGGCCCTTTAATTGCTATTCCATAACGACGTATTGCTTCTAGTGTGTCTTCAGGGAGGTATTGATAATCACCATACAAATCGCAAGCTTCATCGCCTGCGTAAACTTTGAACCATTCAATATGTCTTTCTAAGCCATAAGCTTTTTTGATTGACGCATCTATGACTTTCTGAGTTGCAGGCCATATGTCAACGCCTGTGCCATCTCCTCTAATAAAAGGAATAATTGGATTGTTTGGGACAATGGGATGACCATCCACAAAGCGTATAGGGCTACCTTCACATGGGGCTTTCAGCTTCTCGAACTTAGTCATACAGTTCTTACTTGATGGAATGATCTTTAGTGGAGCTTATGACTGAATGGTATCTAATCACTACCTAACTACTGATCAAGTTCAATTGGCTTCAAGAATTGAAGTTCAACTTAAATCAATTAAAACTTCATTTAGGTATAGAGCATGCTTGATCGTCTAGATACAAATGCTGATACCCCTCAGGTTTGGGTGGTTGCAGCTTGTTTTAATGAAGAAGCTGTCATTTCAAATTTCATTGACCGCTTGAACTCCCTTGTGAGCATTAGCAGATTAGTCTTGATAGATGATGGATCTAGCGACCAAACAGTAAAAAAAATACTTGAATATAAAAGAAATAATGCTTTGTTTAAAGACAAATTACCTTTAACACTCCTTCAATTAACTAGGAACTTTGGTAAAGAGTCGGCAATGCTTGCAGGGCTAGACTATGTAAAAGGCCATTGCGAGGCTGTAATTCTCATTGATGCTGACCTGCAACATCCACCTGAGTTGATTGATCAGATGATTAAGGCCTGGCGCAATGGGGCTGAGGTTGTAACTGCTGTTAGAAATGACCAAGATCAAGAATCTCGCTTGAAAGTTGCGACAGCCTCATGGTTTTACAAAGTTTTTAATGGAATAGTTGATTCAATACAACTTAAGGAAGGTGCAGGTGACTACCGATTATTAAGTGCTCCAGTTGTTAAGGCTCTTACACAAATGAGAGAATTCAGTCGTTTCTCTAAAGGATTGGTTCCTTGGACTGGTTATCAAAGTGTGGAGATTTCGTACCAACGTGTTGCACGTATAGCAGGAAATACTTCTTGGACACCTTGGAAATTATTGGAGTATGCATTTGATGGTATTTTCTCATTTTCAGCAATTCCCTTGAAAATTTGGACTTTCCTTGGCCTAACAGTTTCTGGCTTAAGCTTACTTTATGCGTTTTGGATAATCTTCAGTACTGTTTTACATGGAATTGATGTTCCTGGCTATGCATCTTTGATGGTTGCTGTTTTATTTCTAGGAGGCATTCAACTTATCGGGATTGGCGTTCTTGGAGATTACATAGGTAGAATATATGTCGACACAAAGGCTAGGCCACATTATTTCATTAGGGCTATACATTAAAAAGTGGATGGAGAAATTAATTTGAGATTCTTTATAGAATCGAATTCTTTTTCTCGCCATCTTGATGAATGGAAATCCTTAGAGTATTTAAAGCCTGCTGAATCCAAGCTTTGCCTATCTTGACTTATGTTTAATGATGGGTGAATTAATAGAATTGGTGGCGTCATGCCCCCTTTTTTTATGTTACGTTGCAAATCAATATAGGATATTTCAAGTCTAGGACTTGCCATTTTGCCTGTGAATAAAATGCCTGCAAAGCCACAATTGGTCAAGATCTTATAGTGCTTTATCCTCTTAACCGCAATTGCAGAAAGTAATTGTAGGACTGCCCATTTTGTTATTGAATTCTCTAGAAAAAACTCTATCCAATAATTTATTGGTAATGAAGGAGGGATGGCCTCACAAGTATTTCTTATCCAGTCGATATTGTATTCATCTCTAAGCTCTATGAGGATATCAAGTACTATTGGAATTAGATGAATATGTTGATGCCCATCTATATATATTGATTCAAGGCCAGTTAGCTCCTTATAGAGTTTGATTTGAGCAATTATTTCGTTCTTTAGTTGTTGCTTGAAAAGTCTCTTTTTAGTGCTATTTCTACTTAAAAAAGAAAGGAAAAGTAAATTTATGAACGATAACTTTAGTCGACCATGCTTGTCTACTAATAAATTTACTTTTGAAGAATTTGAAATGCTCATTCCCTCTGATAAGCATAAGTGAAGGCATAATTTAATGGTTTTATTTTTCTCCCACTCACTTATCGCTTGCTTTACTGATGTGCCATTAACAAGAATACTTGCACTATGCAGTTTTTGTTCTTTGGATAGAGAAACTATCGCGTTGTTTATTGATTCGGTTAGGCCAAAGTCATCTGCATGAATAACTGTTGAGAGTTTACCTAGAGCCTGTCTGTTTGAGCTGAATTTTGCGGCTTGAAACCAAATTAATGCATTAACAAGAGTGGGAGTAAAAATTAATACTAATTTGCCTGCAATATGTTCCCCTATGAAAAAAACAATTAAGATTGGTAGTGTTACACAAAGTGCTGTATTTATTGTGTATTGAAGAATAAGCCAACGTATGGCAAATTTTTTGCCTTTAGTTTCTTGGCGGAATGTAAATAGAGCATGCCCTAAATAGCTAGCAAATGATGCGGCAGCAAATCCAGTTAAGTTGGCAAACCAGAGAGGCCAAGCTTTTGCCATTAAAAAAAGTGATAAGGCATGTACAGAAGCAGCTGCTATCCCGACAAACCCATACCGAATTGTTATTTGCTTAACGTTCCCTAGCCTCATTTTTCTATAGATCGTTTTTTCAGGTTTGTTTCAGCCAACTCTTGTCTAAGGCTAAGTGCTTGGTTTGACTTAACAAGTGAGTTATAAACGTGCCTTAACCTAGATTGCATGGCATCTTCAATATTGAATGGTACGTTTGGAGTCTTGAGTGAACGCTGTTGAGCAAGTACATAGTTTGAATTTCGCAAATTCTCTTGCTTCGGCAGTCACGCTTTTCAGGACGCATTTCCCTGATGCAGATGTCAACCTTGCACCATGGAGAGATGACCCAGAGACTCGGAAATGGATCGAAGCAGAGACGCTGGATATTGCTTTTCACTTTCCTGGCTGGAGTCCAAGTTTGCAGTGTAGGAGTCTTCTGATGGAGTTACGGCTGAGTTCAGGGAGTGAGCGCTCATCCCCTTATTTATTAGGGGTGATAATGCATGGCATGACTTTTGAAGGCGAGCGTTGGCGACTTGCGACTATTGGAGATTGGCAGCCAACTGGGCACTACTTGCCGCAACCAGAGCAAATGGTTCGTTTGCATGAAATTTGTCGGGATTTATTTTCTTTGTTCTCTTGAGACTTTCTATTTAGAATTTGACGTAACCTTTCAAATTAAAAGGCAGCAGTTGCTTCTGAACCCTTTTATTTTTATTCATTTTTATTAGAACTTGCAATGTCTGTAGCCCTTGCACGGCAACTCCGAGAAGGAACTAAGAAGTCACACACAATGGCTGAGAATACAGGCTTTGTCAGCTGCTTCTTAAAAGGTGTAGTTGAGAAAACCTCTTATCGCAAACTTCTTGCTGATCTTTATTTTGTTTATGTTGCAATGGAGTCTGAAATTGCAAGGCTTGTGCATGAACAGCATCCTATTGTGAGTCAAATTAGTTTTTCGGAGCTTGATCGAAAGCAGAGTTTAGAGAAGGATTTGCTCTTTTATTTTGGAAGTGACTGGGCAAATCTTGTTCAACCAACGCTTTCGGCTCAAGTTTATGTTGACCGGATTCGAGAAATTGCAAAGGATAAACCTGAATTGTTGGTTGGACATCACTACACAAGATATATAGGAGATCTATCGGGTGGACAGATTCTTAAAAAAATTGCTAAGAGAGCTATGAACCTCTCAAATGATGATGGGCTAAATTTTTATGAATTCGAAGAAATTGAAGATGAAAAAGCTTTTAAGGAAAATTACAGCTTAACTTTGAATTCTTTACCTATTAATCAGGGTACTGCTGATTTAATAGTTGAAGAAGCTAATAATGCATTCAAATTTAACATGGCAATGTTTCAGGAATTAGAAGGAAATTTGATAGCAGCAATAGGTAAGGTCCTGTTCCGAACATTGACGCAAAGGAAACGCAAAGGTAGTACAGAATGAAAACCTTTTCCTTCTTTCACAGTTAGAAATCAATATTGCTTATAGCTAATTCCATCTCCTTTAACCGTATACACTCATATCTAAAGATTTAGTCTGTTCACCAGTACTGATTGGAGTAAAATAAATTATTGGCTTTTTCACATGCTGCACTTTTGCCTAAGAATAGATCTGTTCATCTTTCCCCACTTAGGTTTTAGCCTGGCTAGTTCAAAACATGTTTATACCTCTGCGAGATCTGCTTCGTCATATTGGTGTGTATAAATGTTTGATCCATTGCTTGAGGAACTTAATTCAAGCATTAAAACTCGTGGTGGTAAGCCTTTATCTATCCCTGAAGGTTTAAATGAAAATATTTCTAGTCAAGGAAATGTTATTCGGAGTTGGCTTTGGACTTTGCCTGGGTTTAGGCGTTGGCGAGTCACAAGACTTGATGCGGGAGAAAAATTACAAGTATTAAATTCAGTTGCTTATCCTGAATTTAATAATGAGATGCCTTTAATGGGAATAGATTTGCTTTGGTTTGGCTCAAGATCAAAGCTGGTAGCCGTACTAGACTTTCAGCCACTAAAGCAAGATCAACTCTATTTTCAGCGTTATTATCAGGGGCTTAAAGATTTAAAACTAAGGTTCCCTGAGCTGAGCAATGAAGAGGTGATGAGGTCGTTTGATCCAGAACAATATTTTTCACCTTGGCTATTGTTTTGCAGAGGTGGTTCAGAGGAGGTTCAGAAAGTATTGCCCGTAGCATTTAATCAGTTTCTTAGCGCTTATTTCCAACTTTTTGATGATAAAAATCATGAGGCTTCAATTCTTTCTCCCGATGAGGTAAAGAGATTACAGATTGATTATGATGTTTATAGTTCAGAGCGGGATCCAGCTCATGGTCTATTTACAAGTTACTTTGGGAAGAAGTGGTCTAATCGATTTGTTAGGGAGTTTTTATTCCCTGAATCTAATTAATAATTAAATTTCGCTTTTTATAAAAGGTAAAGCCTATGAAAAACATTCGAGAAATAAGCACAGACCCTGTTCTAATAAAAGACTGGATGTGGATTGACTTTTTAAATCAAGCAATTAGCTCTTTATCACAACTTACTTTAAAACCTCTTCCAATTCAGTCTGAATATCTTCAAAAGAAAAGAGTAGAAGAAAATCAATTAAATACCAAAAAGATAGAAATTAATACATGGGGGTGTATGACTGACCAGTTCTTGCAGGTTAGAGCTGCTTGTCTGGAAGCAGGTCCATTGGCATCTGTATTGAATTTTGTAATCAGACCAAAGCCGACTTTCGATCTTCCTTTTTTTGGAGCTGATTTTGTTCGGCTACCTTCTGGTTACCTTTTGGCTTTAGATCTTCAACCAGTTTTGAAATCTGATTCAAAACATACAAAAGTAGTTTGGGATCGGTTGTTGCCATTGTATAGAAACTGGCAACCTTACCTTCCCCATGGAGGGGATATACCTAAAGAGGCTGAGAAATACTTTTCTCCTGGATTCTTATGGACTAGATTGCCATTTAATGATCAATCTAACCAATTGATTTTAGAAGTCGTTAGGCCAGCATTTCAGGAATATCTAGATCTTTATATGGATTTAGCTGCCAAGTCATTTAAAGTCTCAGGGCCGCGCTCCCAGATGCTACTTGAAGGACAAAATGACTACCTTAGATATCGGGCAAGAAAGGATCCAGCCAGAGGGATGCTTAAACGTTTTTTTGGTAACAATTGGACAGAGACTTATATTAATCAGGTGCTATTTCCAGTATAATATCCTAAGAAATAAATATAATTAATTCTGAATCTAACTTTATAAATTAAATTACTAAAAGTTCAATTTAAATTGATGGTTAAAAAACGCCTTTTATTCGTTTGCCTAGGTAATATATGCCGATCCCCAGCGGCTGAAGCTGTTTTCAATAATTTAGTTAGGAAGAATAGGCTGGAGGAATATCTTGAAGCTGATTCGGCAGGTACAGGAGCTTGGCATGTAGGTAACCCTGCAGATTCTAGAATGCGGGAAGCAGCGCAAAAGCGCGGGATTTTTATTACAAGTACAGCCAGGCAAATTGATTTAAAAGACTTTTCTGAATTTGATTTTATTATTGCTATGGACTCAGAGAATTTTTCGGGCATAAAATCACTGCAAAAGAAATGTTCAGTGACTAAGGAACCAGTTATTCGACTAATGCTAAGTTACTCAAAGAGCTCTAAATTAAAGGATGTCCCCGATCCTTACTATGGCGGAGATTCTGGGTTTGAAACAGTTTTAGACCTATTGGAAGATGCCTGCGAAGGACTGTTGGATTCTCTAAATCCTAAGGAGTAGGCCACAACTCTTCAGGGACTTTCAAACGGAACATTCTTGATATGGATTCCACTACTTCTTCAATACACATTCCATCAGTCATTAATATTTCAGCATCTTTAGCTTGAACTAATGGAGATATCTCTCTAGAAGCATCTAAATCATCCCTTTCTTTTATTTGTCTTTTCAAGCTTGATAGATCAGGCACCTTAAACCCCTGCCTTTTAAGATCTATTGCGCGTCTATTGGCTCTTTCGTTAATGCTTGCAGTAAGAAATACTTTTAATTCTGCATTTGGGAACACTGAAGAGCCTATATCACGTCCTTCTGCAACGATGCCTCCATCTTTCCCTATTAATCTTTGTTGAGCTGTAAGGGTGTTTCTTATATCGCTTAAAGCTGCAACTTCAGAAACCTGTTGTGTGACTTTAGGTGATCTAATAGAACTAGTTACATCCTCATTATTTATTAATACTTTTTGTTCACCTTTAGGCGTTTGTTGTAATTTCAGATCTATAGATTCAAGCATTTTTATTAATGCTTCTCTATCTTTAATGTCGATTCTATTTTTCTGTATTAACCATGTAACTGCTCTGTACATTGCCCCAGTATCTAAGTAGAGCAGTCCAAGCTTTTCTGCAAATTTTTTAGTTACAGTACTTTTGCCTGATCCTGCTGGACCATCAATGGCCACAATAGGTTTGCGATTCATGAGAAATCTATGATCGATAAGCCGAGTTTCCCCGCAAAGAATAGCCGCTGCTAAAAGAGTGAACTTTTCTTTTTTTCGAGAGGGTTTTAGCAGAAATGGATCTACAACTTCAAGATATTCGACTATGAGGCCCTTCTTTCTCAATTCAGATTTCATTGAGGCTGTATCAAAGCCCTGTCCTAAAGATGTTGCAAAAGCAGCTTTTTCTAATATTTTTGGCAATTCAAGGGCCTTCTTTTTTTCTGCAGAATTTAAATATTGGTTGCGTGAGCTATATGCAAGACCATCTTTGTCTCTGATAGTAGGCACTCCTATTAACTCCACAGGAAGCTGAAGATCCTTAATTAGTTGTCTGATAATTAGATATTGCTGCCAATCTTTTTCTCCTAAGAAAAGACAGTTAGGCTTTACAAGGTGAATTAGACGAAGAATTACTGTAACCACTCCATCAAAATGTCCAGGTCTACTTGCACCACAAAGCTCTTTGGACAGTTGAGCAGGTGCTAGTAATTGGAAGTGTGAATCAATACCTCCATTAAATACGTCATTAAAAGATGGGGCCCAAATTGCATCTGCCCCAGATGCTTTGGCTAATTTGCAATCTTCTTCAAGATTACGCGGATAGTTTTTAAAATCTTCTGTTGGATTAAATTGAAGTGGATTGACAAAGATACTTACCAATACGGTGGAAGGAGCACTGACTTTTTGACCTTTTGCAAATTTAATTAGCTCACCATGCCCATAATGGAGTCCGCCCATAGTTGGCACAAAATGAACATTTGACTCCTGTTTTTTCCTCCAAGCCTTAAGTTCGAATTGGGTTTTGAGAATCGAAAAGGTCACCAGAGTTTAGTCTTTATTGATTACAGGGTCAGTGTGAGGTCGTTTTGTCTTAAGACGCTTGCTTCATACTGGCCCATTACCTCATCCAATAGGAGGATACACAGATATCTAATTGAATAGATACCACACACTATGGATTACAAGACATCAGGTGTAGACGTCCAAGCTGGTCGCAGTTTTGTTGGTCGGATAAAGGCAAGTGTGGACTCAACCAGCCGTCCCGAAGTCATTGGCGGGCTTGGTGGATTTGGCGGTTTGATTCGTTTGCCAGCTGGTTTAACGAATCCTATTTTGGTTGCAGGAACAGATGGTGTAGGAACCAAACTAGAACTCGCCCAAGCATATAACACCCATTTTGGAGTGGGTTTAGACCTTGTCGCAATGTGTGTTAATGACGTCATTACAAGTGGAGCAGAACCCCTTTTCTTTCTTGATTACATTGCTACTGGCTTCTTAACTCCTGAAGCATTGACAGAGGTTGTAGAGGGAATTGCTGATGGATGTAAGCGAAGTGGCTGTGCTTTGTTGGGAGGAGAAACGGCAGAAATGCCTGGATTTTATTCAAAAGGAAGATATGATTTGGCTGGCTTTTGTGTAGCTGTAGTCGAAGAATCTAAATTAATTAAAACTAGTCAAGTAAATCTAGGTGACAAGATTATTGGAGTTGCGAGTAGTGGACTTCATAGCAATGGCTTTAGTTTGGTTCGTAAGGTTTTGAAAATACAAAATGCGGATGAAAATACTCTTTTTGGCCAAAATAACTTGTCTCTGATTAAGACTTTGTTGAAGCCAACTGCATTTTATGTTCAGTTAGTAAAGGCTTTAATGCATGAAAAATTGCCAATAAATGGGTTGGCTCATATCACTGGAGGGGGATTGCCTGAAAATCTTCCTAGGTGCCTTCCAAAAGGGTTAACTGCCTTTATTGACACACACTCATGGAAGAGGCCTGAAATATATTCTTGGTTACAGCAATCTGGTGATATACCAGAGTCTGATTTGTGGAATACCTTCAACCTTGGTGTTGGGTTTTGCTTAGTAGTTGAACCACAAGGTGTCGGACCAGTACTTGAGGTATGTAAATCTCAAGGTTTGAATGCATGGACGATGGGCCATGTTGCAGAGAGGTCTTCCTCTGGTGAAGAGTTAATTGGTTTACCAAAGTAGTGCTAAGCAATTCATTGGATGGCTTTAGCTTGAGTTATCAAGATTGCATCGGAGTCATACGAGATGCTGTTTAGCAAATCAGACTGAACCTCCAACTAGTATTATTTTTAAATGCACGCCTGAAGATATTCAGGCATCTGCGTCGTTAGATCTCTATTTACATCGATGCCTTTTGATAACACACAGCGCCTTACGCGTCGGCGTAGCTCTGCAGGACCAGTACCACCAAGGCGTCCCCTTGGTGGACCAATGGATGGAGATGGTTCTCATCGCCAAGGACCTAGGCCCACTTTTTTGACTCTGAGGGACCATGGAAAAGTTTATGTAGCTGATTTGCCCAACCTTTCGGATGGTCAATTAGCCCATATAGGCAAAGAGGCAGAAGAAGTCCTTACAAGTCTTGAGAGGCGTTTGACTGATTTGGAGAAGGAATCAGTTGATGGATCTCCCGATAACGATACTTTTATTAAGGCTTCAACAAAGCGTGACGTCACTCTAAGATTCATAAGGGCTATTCAGGATGAACAAGAACATCGTCGCAATAACCCTGCTTTAAAGAGAGCAGCTAGTGAATCCTTACCGCGAACATTTTTGGAAGTTGCGCGTCATAGATTACCTGGAGCTACTTTTGATTCCTTACTGCGCGAAGCTTTGGAAGCTTGCTCACAGGAAGATCAGTCAGAGGATGTACAGACAGAATCAAAAACAGAACCACAACAACAAAAAACAGAAACACAACAACCAACAACACCCACTAAGACTCTGATTGAAAAACCTGTAAAAGTTGTAGCTCTTAGATCGTCTACTAATGCAAATAGCATGCCAGTTGTCGTTAGTCCTGATCCCAATATTTCTGATACATCGACTAGTGCTTGATCGATTTAAATCTCTTCAGGAATTCATAGCAATTCCTAGGATGTTCGATTTTCTTGTAAAACAATGCAAATTCTAATAAATATTCAAATAGTCTTAGTTGAATTAACTTAATGAAGGAATTAAAATTTTCAAATATAACTACTTCTATTGTAAGGAATACCTCATTAGAAGTTCCAACTTTAGAAGCCAAAAATGAGTCTTTGGTTTTGTGCAGCCATTGCGGTAGGACTCTAGAAAATAAAATTAAATGTATTGGCAGGTGCGTTGCAGATAATGAATACTAAGCTAAAAAAAAGGAATCAAAAAGCTAAGAATTTTATTTCATTCAAATTAACATTTTGACTCACTCTAAGTATTGCAAGTATCATTTCAATAGTAGTTCAATACGCCCGTGTCAAAACCTGTAGAATTTAGTAGCTTTTATAATGTTTTGAATGCGGTTAGGCAAGGTCAGACAGAGAAAAAAACTGAATTAGAAGCTATACTTAAAGCATATAAGAGTTTGGAGAAATGTGATAGTTTCTTGGATGAGCTAGGTCAGATTTTTATTGGAGTTGGTATTAAAGAGCTATATATTTATTCTGGCACCGAAGACATTCAATCCATTGGAAGTATTGATGCTGATGGCTGGGAAGCAATGGCAAAAGAAAAAAAGGCAGACTTGCCCCCATACCTTGCTAACTCAATGATTACCTTTGCTAAGGAGAACCAAATCCCTAAGAAGATATCCGAAAAATGGTCTGTATCAAGAAGAGAAGTAAATAAAAATATAATGCCTATGGCAAGATACATATGTGAAGGAATTCTTGATGCGATTGAATAATGCTTTTAGGTTTTTCAATCAAAGATGGAAATCAGCTTCAGCAGTGCTTTGCTTTAGGAATTTAAATTGAACAAACTATGTATCAGGATTCAGGAATAATTAAAACTACACTGTAATCGTACTCCGCCCTCCATAACGTTTACGCTCTAAAGTGTCTTCCTGAAAGGCTCTGCAAAGAATTAAATGGTGTATTGCCTTCTCGTTAAAATAGTTTTAACTATATAGTTAAAACTATTTTCTATCTATTTTACTTGTTTTCAATAGGCTGAAATTGTCAAGCAGTTAAAAGATATAGATTTTAACTATAGTATTCGGCTCATTCTAGGGTGGCCTTTTTTTAAGTTTTAATTTTTATTATACCCTGGCATTTCTTGGGAATGCTTGATAGGTTTTAACTAGATAGTTTTAGGAACATTGCCGCGTTTTTTTGTTAAGGAGAAGCAAGCTTTTTTAGCGCAACGTAAGCCCTTCCTAAGGGATGCCAGGCCAAAAATCTTTGGGTATGAGCGACTTTCTAATTCATTGGAATTATCTGCTGGTCATTTTGAGGCTTTTAAACAATTTGGTTGTTCAAAAATATTCCAGGATGCGTTGAATGGCTCCATAGAACCGAATGAAAGGCCTCAACTTAAGCTTGCTCTTGATGCTTTAGAGAAAGGTGATGTATTGGTTGTTCCTAAATTAAATAGACTTGGTTATACCAAGTTGGAAGTTCTAACTTTCATTCACCAATCTCAATTGAAGGGGATTAGCATTCGTACATTAGATGGATTGTTTGATACTGATAATTTTGATGGTCAGTTTGGGATGGTAGTTGTTTTTTTAAGGGCTTTAGCTGAGTTTGATAAATCTATTGCAAAAGAGCGATTAATCGAGAGTGTCGTTCGGAGAAGAGAATCGGGAGGTAATTTGGGTGGAAGGCCTAAAACAAGTGTTGCTAAAGAAAGATTGGTTCATCGCCTTAGAGAAGAAGGAAATTCCTATCGGAATATTCGCGATCAAACAGGACTTGCTATTTCAACGATTAGGAGAATTGTTTTGGAAAAGTCCAGATTGAATTAATTGTGCCTTTTAAATTGGTTCTTTTGCTCTATGCAGGATGGTTTACAGACCAGTGTTGGCATTTAAAGCGTTTAGCCTCATTCGCTGGTATGGGAACATTCCAAATACGACAGAATCCACCCTCAAGAGGACAGCCTCCAAAGTTCTTGCAGTTCAGGCATCTTTGTTGGGGTAATGGCATCTGTACTAATAAAACTCTATTCTTGGTCTAACACGGCGTTAGCCTCAGTATCTTTCTCTTCCTAAGAAGCGGGATTTATTCTCTTGCGGACAGACGAAATCAAAGCGATATGTCTGAATTTATTGTCTGACTAAAAATTTCTAAATTCAAAATCTTTTGGTTTGACAGTTTTTGCTTCGATAAACCAAAAAAGACTTGCCCTATCGATAATTCAAAGGATCATAGTTGTAACTTTCCCGATATTTCATGGATGATGAGAACTGGAAGAATCAGTATAAAGAATGGAAGGCATTAAAACCATTCCAAATCAAATTGCTAGATGATGGGGCTCAGAGCCTTTCTCAAGCTTGGCTAATTAACGCAATGTGGTGTGAATGGAAAGATATCAAAAAACTCAAGGAGACAGAACTCCCTACTCTTGAGCGTTCGCTAAGCAACGACCCTTGGGAGGAATCATGATAAGGGCTTTTGTGCTCATACTAATCTTCTTCTTTGGCTGGTCATCTCCACAATTTAGGATTTCTTTTGCCAATATCTTGCGAAGAACTGCTGTTTTTATTGAGCCTAAAGAATCTATTAATAGCAATCCTAAGCAATTTACGATTCCCAATCCTTTTTATAGAGAAAAAAAAGATAGTGTCAGTCTTTTATATAAAGATTGTGGTGCAATAGGTTCTAGCCCTGATAAACCCTGCTTTGACAGGCTTGGGAGTATGTACAGCTCTTTTTATGATTATAAGCTAACTATAAAAAATCATCCCTGAAACTTCTTTGCTCATTTTCTTTTCCGCACTACTTGTTGAGTATGAGTGCTATCAATTAGTTTTTGAGGTGAGATATAAGAAAGGCAATCCTGAATAATTAAGTATCATTTTAGTCAATTTTAATAAGTAAATTTTTAAGTATTAAGAAAGACACCCTTGTCATGGGGACTAGATGGGGTGCCTTTCTCTATAAGCCAGGACCGATTTTTTGTGTTAGTAGTGCCCTGACATATTCGTTCTAGTTACGAACATATTCGAATGTCACTAGGCAAAATTGCTCTAATTGGTCTGATTCGTCATTATGGGCCGTCCTTAGCTTGTAAATCGGTTTTTGGATTTTTTCTAGCTTTGCCTTTGCACGACACAGAAGGCATGCTGAAAATATATTGATGGTAATAACCACTGTGATCATTCCTTGGATGACTTAACTCCAAAGCATGACTGATTTCATGAGTGATTGTATAAGCTTTATTGAATTCCAATATGCCATAAGGGTCCACCATGAATGGGTTCCTGAAGAAATCTGTATCTTGCTCTTTTTATAAAACCTCAATTTGGTCTGAATTGTCAAAAGATGTTGTCCCCAAAGTATTAGGACTGTCATCGATATTTGTTAATGCAGATATCATATAAATAACGATATCTGCATCTGCTGCTTTAGAAGCTTTACTGAAGTCAAGATCAATTAAAGGGTCAAGGTCTGAAAAAACTTCATCTAGTAGAAGAAACAGGAAAAGCACGTATCCCTGTATCTTATTTTTGGAAAGGGAGGTGAAGGATATTTACGCTTTAGCTCTACTGGCAACGAAGAGAATATAAAATTAATAGGGTCTCTTATTAGGCAAGCTATTAGAAGCTTTGAAGCAAACTAGTTTTATGAACATTTCAGAGCACCTTGCTAACTTTATTTCAAAGAATCTCCATTGTAAAAAAGTTTTCACATTGACCGGCGGCGGAGCAATGTTCTTAAATGACGCCTTTGGCAATCATAAAAATATATCGTCTATTTATTGTCATCATGAACAAGCAGCATCTATGGCAGCAGTGGGCTATGCAAAATTAAACAACATAGGTGTTTGTATTACTACAACTGGATGTGGTGCCACTAATGCGTTAACAGGTCTTCTAGATGCCTGGCAAGACAATGTCCCTGTTTTATTTATATCAGGACAAGTAAAGTCAAAAGAAACGTCATACTTATCTTCAGCATCATTACGAGCTTTTGGTGTGCAGGAATTTAATATTGTGCCTGTTGTTAAATCTTTCACAAAGTCTGTCTATTTTGTAGAAAGTTTTGAGAAATATTGTCACGTTATAAAAAGATTAAAGTTTGATTTATTAGAAGGTAGACCAGGCCCTGTTTGGCTTGATATACCAATGGATATTCAAAGCAAGGTATTGACAGATCAGCAGGTTAAGATGCTAGAGAAACAAATCCATTCTACACAAGATAGTTCTTTAATTCCCATTGCTGATGAGAAATTGAATATTTTAGAAAATTATATTAAATATTGCTCAAAACCAACGATTCTTGTAGGAAATGGATTAAGACTATCCCAATATGGTAAAGGAATAAATTTGATTGAAAAGATTGCTTCCTCTAAATCAATTCCTGTATTAAGTACTTACTTAGGTGTTGACTTTTTTAGATCTGATTGCAATTTCTATTTTGGTACTATTGGCCTTAAATCATCAAGAATTGCTAATATTATAATCAATAATTGTGACTTGCTAATAACTATAGGAAGTCGCCTTGCTACTTCAGCAATAGGTTTTGACTATGAGAAATTTGCACCTAATGCAAAAAAAATCATAGTTGATATTGATCCAGAAGAACATAAGAAGAAAACAATAAATGCAGATTTAATCATTGAAGCCGATGCAACTGAGTTCACAAAAGAGTTACTGCCTCTGTTCAAGGCTAATGATTACAAGAGTTGGTTATCAAAATGTCAGAAAGCTGCCTCTCAACTGCCAATTCAGGAAGTGTTTAGTTCCGACAAATCAATAAGTATTTATGATGTTGTTAGACTGATTAGTAATCATTCAAATGATAATGATATCCTTGTAAGTGATGCTGGAAGCTCATACTATGTAAGTGCGATAATGTTTTCGAAAAGAAAATATCAAAGATATATAACTTCTGGTGCCCAGGCAGATATGGGATTTGCTCTGCCTGCTGGCATTGGATGTGCTTTTGCCACAAGTGATCTTAATCGTACGCATGTGATAACTGGGGATGGCTCCTTTCAACTTAATATTCAGGAATTACAAACTATAAAGACTTACAAGCAGAATCTAACAGTTTATGTCCTAAATAATAATGGCTATCTATCCATTAGGACAACTCAAAATAATTTCTTTAAAGGTCGGCAATGTGGTAATGATCCATCCACTGGTGTTGAATTTCCTGAATTATCTAAAATTGCGATTGCATATGGGATAACATTCTTCAGATTCAATCAAATCAACAAGTTTATTGATTTTCTAAAGAGAAACAAATCATGCACAGGGCCACAAATTATAGAAATCATATGTCCAGAAAATGAGGAAATAATTCCAAGGAATTTAACTCAAAAAGATGATAATGGTCAACTAAGATCTGCACCTCTGACAAGAATGTATCCCCCAATAGAGCAAAGCATCGTTAATAAGTTAACGTCTTTGGGCTTTGATTTATGATTAATTGTTCAGCTGCTTTGTAAGATTTCCTGGATTACTCTCTTTATCTCTTCTATTGGATAAGTAGTAGTCCATCGTAAAACATCATCTGTACAATCTCCACTTTCCATTTCTTCACTTTTGCCTACAACATGCTGACATCTATTCTCATACCCAACTGTATAGGCCCAACCAGCTAAAAGTAAATCCATGCCCTGGTATTTATCCATATCGGGATGCAAGAAAATTATAATGCAATCATCTGGAGCCAGTAGGGCTGGATTCATTGTCCCGCTAGACTCAGCTATACAAATTTTTGCATCTGATAGTTGATTTACCTTTTCGATAAAGTTTAAACGGGAGAAATCCAAAGAAGACCCTCCAAATTCTTCAACAAGCTTCTTAATTTCAAGTGAGTTCTCTACTCTTTGAGACCTAGCATCTTCTCTTGTAGAAAAGAGAACTCTATTGCCTAATGTTGTATTTTTTATATGGTACCTTTCTTTCAATAATTTCCTCAACATTGTAACCCTGTAACTTCTATTAGTAACTACCGGGACAATAACTTCTCTTGGCTTAATTATCTGAACTATTTCATCTTTGTCTAAGCTAATATTCACTAGTGACATACTATCTTTACACCAGTCAAGGGCCTCTTCTCTCCAGTGGTTATACCTTGTAGTTAATATAGAGTAGCTCCCGCTTTTCATATTTCTAGAACATGCATAATAGCAAGGAGCTATACTGTCTATTAAGTAGTGTGTGAAATTTTCAATCTCTGGAAGCCATAAGATAGGTATTTCGTTGATCTCATGCGCCCGAAAATCTTTGTATACCGAATCATTCTTTGGGTATATTACCTTATCAAATACATCCTTAAAACTTGTGTCCCATATTCTACTGAAGTGATCCTCAAGCAATAAACCTTCTTTTAACTGCAAGAACCATCTATATTCAGTAGTAGATTTTTTTATAATAAATATTGTAGATTCCTTAATCTTATATTGAGCATAACATGGCAAGTCATTAGTGTGGGCATGTAGAACTTTTTTAGAAACTTCAGTAACCGGCATAGATTCTATAGCCTCTTTATAAGTATTTAGTGGGTATACATCTCGAAGCTCTTCCTTGTAATCAATACGAACACTACTAATATCAACTAATTCTTCTGGTTCATATACTCGAAAATTTGGTGTGTTTTTTCTATGCAATGAGCGTAATTGGTTCCTAGGTGGGCAGTTCATTGGACTTTCTTATACCACCAATTTTTAATATCTGAATTCTATCTGGTCAAAACTATTGTTTTGCGCTTAATGGATTTAATTATCAATATATTGATGTTAGTAGGAGTTTTGATCAGCTTGCAGAGCAAAAAGGAATTGTGTCACCTGTTCGGCCCCTTATAACTATATTTTCTACCGATTAAAAAGTGAGGAATCTAGGGAAGTATTTTCATTGTTGCCTTCTCTAGGTATAGAATGCAAGCTTCTCAGTCATTAATAACAGACCACCATTTCGCCATCACTAAAACTTACCTGTAGTTGCAAACCAAGGTTTTACAGAAAGGTATTTCTTTCATTTGAATATTGATCCAAGAGGATTGAAAATAGTTCGTTGTTAAAGCATGGAGATCTAAAAAATAAGTCCCTGACTCAAAGGGGGTTTCCGAAATCTCAAACCTTTCATTAATGCAATTTTTTTATAAATCTCGGTGCTTTTCAACTTGTCCCCTCTGTCCTGTAGGTGAATTATTGGGATAATGGGAAGAGGAATGGTAATCAGCAATTCACCTACCATTCACCTACTCCACCGAATGAGGAAGAGAGACCTAATAATTGAGTTGCTGCAACTGATTACAGGATTTGGTAAGAAGGCGGCACCCAGATTCGAACTGGGGATAAAGGATTTGCAATCCTCTGCCTTACCACTTGGCCATGCCGCCATTAAAGAAATGGATCACCCTCCAGCGGATCGTATCAGTCATGGGACTAAGGATCTTGTAGTTCTTTCAAATGGGCATGGTGAAGATTTGATAGCTATGCGTGTTATTGATTGTATCCATATTGCTCACCCAAGAATTTCAATCAAAGTTTTACCACTAGTAGGAGAAGGTAAAGTTTTTGATATAGGAATTTCAGCTGGCTGGCTGAAAAGACTTGGTTCTCCTATGCGTTTGCCTAGTGGAGGTTTTAGTAATCAGAGTTTTCGGGGGTTTTGGGCTGATATTGCTGAGGGCTTATTTCAAAACACTCTTAAACAATGGCTCATAGTTCGGCGAGAAGCTCGAGAAGGAAATGTAATTCTTGCGGTTGGAGATGTGTTACCTCTTGTGTTTGCTTGGAGTAGTGGTGGCGAGTTCGGCTTTATTGGCACTCCAAAAAGTGATTACACATGGCGTAGTGGACCTGGACAGGCTTTTAGTGATTTTTATCACCGATTAAAAGGCTCTGAATGGGATCCCTGGGAATGGTTTTTGATGCGCTCTTCTCGCTGTCAAATGGTTGTTGCAAGGGACAGGCTCACCGCACGTGGCTTGAGGAGGCATGGAGTCAAGGCGCAAGTATGTGGCAATCCAATGATGGATGGGTTTAAGAAGACGCAAATGCCTTTGGCACTTGCTTCCAAACGTCGTTTACTTTTGTTGTGTGGTAGCCGTATGCCTGAAGCAATAGTTAATTTTCAAAATATCTTGAAAGCAATAAATCTGATTCGAACTAAGGAGCCAATGTCCATTTTGGTTGCCCTTGGAGCTGAGCCTAGTTGTGATGAACTCTGCAGCGTTTTGCAAGATTTTGAATATAAAGCGACTAGTTCTTTTGATGAAAATATAGGAGCTAAATCATGCTGGGAGAAAGGCCCTCTTCGAATTTTCTTGGGTCCAGGTAGATTTTCAATTTGGGCATCGTGGGTAGAGTTGGGCATTGCTAATGCAGGTACAGCTACAGAGCAATTAATTGGCCTAGGGGTTCCAGCAGTTTCTTTGCCAGGGCATGGCCCTCAGTTTAATAAGCATTTTGCTAAGAGGCAAAGTCGCTTGTTAGGTGGTGGTGTAATGCCTTGTAAAACACCTAAAAGATTGGCGGAGGTAGTGGACTGTCTTCTTGGGGATAAAATCCTTTTGCATAGGGTTGGTAATGTTGGAGTAAAGCGTATGGGATCTTCCGGTGGGAGTTTAATGATCGCTTCTTTAGTTAGTAAGCTTTTATTAGGTGAAGCTGTTGAGCATATGTAGCAAGAAAATCATGTTCTCATTTGATTGAGATACTTAAATTCCACAACGATCTACAAATGCCTACTATTGAGGACCATTCTTTTCTGAAAATATGCGCAGAGCTAGCTAATTGTTTAAGCATTAGTCTTGCTTCTGCTCGAAGGAAAGTAGATCTTGCAGCTAGTCGAGCTGGTTCAAAGGATCTTGCTTCTAGAAAAATAATTGCTGAAAAATTGTTAACTAAAGCACGTCTGCAGTGCCAAGAAGGTAATCAATCTTCATCAGCTCAGTTGGATATATTGCTTCAGGCACTTGAAGAAGAAGAAAATTTTATGACTGAAGATTAAACTTGATCTTTAATGCTCAAAGGTATTTGTAAAACGCAGCTTGTCTAATTCAGAAAAGACAGGAATACAATTGAAACAACGTTTGGCTAGTTCCCATCTTTCTTCACGCTTTAGCATAAGCTCAAGAGATTTTCTTGCTTCTATTAGGTAACGAGTGTCATTCGCTGCATAAGCTAATTGCTTCTCTGATAATTCATCGATTCTGCCCCAGTCACTACTTTGTGCATGTTTATCTAATTCAATGCCAACGAGTTCCATTACTAGATCTTTAAGTCCGTGGCGAGGTGTATATGTTCTTCCAAGCTTGCTTGCTATTTTGGTACAGAAAATAGTTTTTACATTTATATCAAGCCCTGCAGATAGAGCTGCAACATCAAACCTAGCAAAATGAAAGATTTTTTCAATGGCCTTATTCTCAAAGATTGCTTTCAGGTGAGGTGCACTACTTTGGCCAAATTTAATCCTTACACAAGCGACATTGTCGTCCGGATCACATATTTGAACAAGACATAACCTGTCTCTCCCATGAATAAGGCCCATTGCTTCAGTATCTACTGCAAGCATGGGACAAATTTCAAATTTTTTTAGCCATTCCTTATTAAGGTCACCATTAAATACGACAAAATCTTTTGGTGCTGTGAAGGTGTTGGTCATTATTTCAATAATTTAGAAGAGTTAAAGCAGATCCCTTTCAGAGCTAGGTTTTTTGACGTTTATAGATTGGGATGTTTCTTAATTCAAATTTTATCCGCATGGACTCATCTTAGGAAGCTTTTTGACTACTTTTTCTATTTGTTGCATTGGTTGCTAATAATATTAAAAACGTTTTAGAAGCCTCATTTAGCTGCTTTGGAAATGCGATCTGTTTTCTTCTCTACCCTTTCTCTTACTCTTTTATTGGCGATAGGGTTGGTTTTTTTTCTACGTGCAGCCAGTAAGGATCGGACAACTGTTGTAGATATTCAGTCCCCTTTGCCTCCTTTGGAGGTGCTTGATGGGATTAGTGCTTGGTTGGATGCAAGAGGTTGGAAAAGAGATGGGGGTGATGCAGATAGACAGGTTTTGAGATTTTCCGGAAGTGTTGCCTCGAGTTTCCCCTTGACTATTCTTTTGTCTGTTTTTGGTAGTGTTGGTTCAGCATGTTTGGGGTTGGTACTTATACAGCTTTATCCACCTTTAAGTTGGTGGCCATTATTGTTGGCGATAATTGGAGGGCCATTAGCCGGATTTGTATATCGCAGACGTTCTCAACGTATAGAAGGTTTGGAATTGCGTTTGTTGAGTACTAATCAAGGTAAAGGTAGTCTTCTTAGACTCAGGGCCCATAGAGATGAATTGATTGCAATGGAACTAGAGCTTGCTAAAACTCTTCAACTGGCTAGTGATGGATCTCTTCTTTCTTCGCCGATTTGAAATGCGATTTGGACTTTACTTTTCTAACCTTTTCTTATCCCAACAAATATTTTTATTTAGTTTATTTAGTTTCACTTCTAGTAGCTTATTTGCAGAGACTAATTATCAAAAGAATTCAAGCTCAATTTTAGGACCAAGAGTATCCCTCAAAAGTGATTGGGTTGGGACTAATAAGGTCAAAAGTTCTTTGCAAATTTTGGTAATGGCTGGCCATGCAGATTCCCAAGGCCTGGCTGGTGCAGGTACTTCTGGGTCTGCAGTTGCTTTATATGGTTCAAAACCGATGGATCCAACAATTAGTGATGAGTTGTTTTGGAATTTGAAAGTTAGAGATGCAATTGTCAAATTGGGAAAAGCTAGAGGTTTAAACATCAGTTCTTATGAACCTGGAATTAGAAATATTGATGATGGTAATGATCCGAAAACGAATTGGTCTTTTGGGGCACGTCATATAAGAGAAGGAGGTTATGCCTTTGAAATCCATTTTGATTCTTATGGAGAATTTGGATTTGGTTCAGGCCTAATTCCTGCAATTACAAGGAGTTTGAATACTGTTGATGAAAGCTTGGCTAGGAGATTTGGACGCTACCCTCTTTTTTTTAGAGGAGGACTTGGAGCTCCTAGAAGGGGGATAAGGATTCTTGAAATTGGAAAACTTGAAGGGAAGCTGGAAGAAATGTTGAGAAGTTCAAGTTCTCAAAAAGAAACAATTGATTATGTTGCTTTACAGATAGTTGACGCTATATCAGATGGATTGAATTTAGATTAACACTTCAGTCAAGTGCATTGTGGATCTTGCACTTTTCTTCTAATGAAATATCTTCGAGCCAGCTTTGAGGTTTTGTAAATAGATCAGTTAATAATGCTTCTCGACTATTTTCAGGTGCTTTATAACCGTATTCCCAACGTGCTAGCGGAGGTAGCGACATTAGGATTGATTCAGTACGACCATTTGTTTGTAGACCAAATATTGTTCCTCTATCCCAAACTAGATTAAATTCCACATACCTTCCTCTTCGATATAGTTGAAAGTTACGTTCTTCTTCTGAATAAGAGTTATTTTGGCGCTTTTCAATAATTGGTAAATATGCTGGCAAAAACGATTTTCCACAAGCCTTTGATAAAGAGAATAACTCTTCCCACTGCATTGAAGTAGGACCTATATCATTAGATACAAGCGCAGCTTGGCCTTGGCTGTTCGTACCTTTATAAAGTTCACCAGTCCCATCTTGATAGTCATAAAAAATACCTCCTATCCCTCGCGTTTCATTTCGATGCTTTAGGAAAAAGTATTCATCACACCAGGGCTTGAAAACCTTATGTAACTCAGGTCTAATTGAATCACATGCTGCTAGATGAGTACTATGAAAATGTTTTGCATCTGCTAAGTAAGGGTAATAAGGCGTTAAGTCTGCTCCCCCGCCAAACCACCAAACTGGTCCTGCTTCAAAATAACGATAATTGAGATGAACTGTTGGTAAATAAGGATTTCTTGGATGAAGAACCATAGAGGTTCCAGTCGCAAACCAGGGATGCCCTTTTGCTTCTGGACGTTGATTAATTATTGAAGGAGGCAACGCATCACCATGAACCTCTGAGAAATTGACGCCTCCTTGTTCAAATATTCTTCCTTCTGTCATAACCCGGGATCTTCCACCACCTCCTTCAGGCCTTTCCCAGCTTTCTTCAACGAATTTTCCTTCTCCATCATGATTTTCTAGGCCTGCACAAATCTCATCTTGAAGGCTTATAAGAAATTCTTTAGTTCTGATCCTTGAATCTTTTGCCGGGCAAGGGCCTTTTTTACTAGACGCAGTCGCAGAAGTTGAGGATCCTTTGAGGAGATTAGTTAGAGATTTGAGCATGAATAGATTAATTTGATTGATACGAGTTTGATGATTCTTTTGGCAAAAGATTTCATACTTTGCGTATAAATAACAAGAATTTGCTCTTAGGATCTTTGATTATTTGAAAGGCAGGCATGACTAGTGCCGATGAAGCAACAATAGCGCTTAAGCAGATCAAAGATGCTGGTAGTGGGAAGTCTGTATTAGATCTTGGGTGGATTGAATTACTTGATTTCAGGCCTCCAAAGGCGGTAATTCGTATGAAGTTGCCAGGTTTTGCACAAAACCAGAGAGATCGACTGGCTGGAGAAATTAAAAATTCTTTAGAAGCTTTAGATGGTATTGAACAGGTTCAGATTGAAATTGCCAACTCTCAAAACACTTCTCCTATAGGTCAGGCTGGCCATGGACAACCTGCTCCGATGCAGGACATCCCAGGTGTCAAGAAGGTGATTGCAGTTAGTAGTGGCAAAGGAGGTGTTGGCAAGAGTACGGTTTCAGTGAATTTAGCTTGTGCTTTTTCTTCTCATGGATTACGGGTAGGTTTATTAGATGCAGATATTTATGGTCCAAATATTCCTACTATGCTTGGTGTATCTGATAAGACTCCAGAAGTTCAAGGTGAAGGGGCAGATCAAAAAATAATTCCTATAAAAGCTCATGGAGTCTCCATGGTTTCTATGGGATTGCTCATTGATGATAATCAACCTGTTGTTTGGCGAGGCCCAATGTTGAATGGAATTATTAGACAATTCCTTTATCAGACTTGTTGGGGTGAATTAGATGTTTTAGTCGTAGATCTGCCCCCCGGTACAGGGGATGCTCAGCTTTCTCTTGCTCAGTCAGTCCCAATGGCAGGAGTTCTAATTGTGACTACTCCACAAAAAGTTTCTCTTCAAGATGCTGGTAGAGGGTTGGCTATGTTTAAACAAATGAATGTGCCTGTGCTTGGTGTTGTTGAAAATATGACTGCTTTTGTTCCACCTGAAGATCAAACCAAAAGTTATGCATTGTTCGGCTCTGGAGGGGGCAAACTGCTTTCCAGCCAAAACTCGGTGCCATTATTGGCGGAAATCCCAATCGAAATGCCAGTTCAAGAAGGAGGTGATCAAGGACAACCCATTCTGAAAAGTCAGCCATTATCAAGAAGCTCTAAAGTTTTTAAGCAACTTGCAAAAAGCGTTTTAGAAGAATTAGAAAAAAGAACCTCAGATGTTTTTTAAGCTTTTAAAATCTTTTCGTAAAAAGAAAACAATTTTAGCCTATAATTCAAAAGATAAGACGGTAAAGAGTGATTATTTTTTATGGGGTGTACCGCTTTCCCTATGCGCTTTGTCCGGTATATTAATAGCTAGTACACAAAGGCAAGTTGCTTTTGCTGAATGGTATCAACATTGGCTAATTGCAGGCGTTGGGATATTAATTGCATTGACGATTGCCCAGTTGCCTCTTGAAAGACTTCGCCCGTTCTTGGTCCCATTTTATTGGATAACAGTTGTTAGCTTACTTGCAGTTCGTTTGGTTGGCACATCTGCATTAGGTGCACAGAGATGGCTGAGTTTTGGTGGAATAAATTTACAACCTTCAGAATTTGCAAAAATAATAGTGATACTTCTCCTTGCATCTGTACTTGAGAATCATCAGATTGAAGCACCAAAAAATTTAGTGAAGCCTATAAGTGTCATTTTGTTGCCTTGGATGTTGGTATTTATTCAGCCTGATTTGGGGACTTCGCTTGTATTTGGTGCAGTGCTTTTGGCAATGCTTTATTGGGCCGGAACCCCCGCTGAGTGGATCTTATTGGCACTTTCTTTAATATTGACTGCAGTTTTGTCAGGAGCATTGCCCTTGGCTTTGATTCTGTGGATTCCTTTTTTGGGAATTTTGGCTTATCGTTCATTGCCTTATAGGCGCATTGCTGCCGCTTTATCTATGCTTATTCAAGGCATAGTTGCAGTACTGACTCCATGGTTTTGGCTTAATGCATTAAAGGACTATCAGAGAGATCGTTTGGTCCTTTTCCTAGACCCAACAAAAGATCCATTGGGAGGAGGATATCACTTGCTCCAAAGTCAAGTAGGTATTGGATCAGGAGGGATTTTTGGGACTGGTTTGATGCAAGGTCATTTGACAAAGTTGCGTTTTATTCCTGAACAACATACAGATTTTATTTTTAGTGCTTTAGGAGAGGAATTAGGCTTTATGGGAACCACTTTTGTTATAGGAGCTTTTCTACTTCTAATAGTTCGATTACTAAAGATTGCAAGATATGCAAGAACAGACTTTGAGTCTTTGGTTGTCATTGGCATTGCGGCAATGTTGATGTTTCAGGTAGTTGTCAACATTTTTATGACGATTGGTCTTGGGCCAGTTACTGGGATACCCCTTCCATTTATGAGTTATGGACGCTCTGCTTTATTAATGAACTTTATTGCATTAGGACTTTGTCTTTCTATATCTAGACGGGGACATGTTGTGAGTACAAACTGGTGAATAATTTAATTTCATTAATTGCGTTTCAAAATCGAATGGCAAAGGGTTTACCTCTTGGTCAATGCGATGAACCAACTGTAAGGAGGCTTTGGTGGGCAGCCCTTGAGACTTTGCAGGAGGATATTTTGGGTCCAATGGAATTAAAGAAAGGTTTATGGCTAGCTGCGCCACTTCCAGCTTTATATGAACCAAAATTGTTGGATCGATTCAAAGGATGGGTTTGGGCTCCAGATCAATTAGAAAGTTTGCAATTTTCAAAAACAGGTTTTTTGTTGCCAAGCCGCACTAGTACTAATCCTAAAAAAAAACCAACAGAAAGAGCTAGTTATATTCGTTTTCCTTTGCTTGAAATGGATGGGAGCGACCCTTTCTTGATGATTATTACCCCTGAGCTGCAAGTAGCTTTGGCACTACAAGGGCAGTCAGGAAAAAGAAAATTTCTTATTAGAAGTGATCAAGAGACAATCAGTGATTTATTAGAAATGCTTGATCAAAGACTCAAGTATGAGGCTGGAGATCTTGCGGCTGGTCTGAGAGAAGAATTAGCTGCACTTGGCCAATTGCAAAGCAGTGAATCTTTAGAAAAAGTTTTTTGGCCACTTTTATCCGAAAGACTTGCCTATCTGGCTCCAACTCTTGCGATTCAAACCTTTTCAGAAAGCACTACTTCAGAAAAGCATTTATTTGAAAACTCTGGGGAAATTTCACTACTTGAGGCATTGACCCATGAAATTCGTACTCCTTTAGCAACTATTAGAACCCTTATACGTTCACTTTTAAAACGTAATAATTTCAATCCAATTGTTATTAACCGTTTAAAACAGATTGATGCAGTTTGTACTGAGCAAATAGATAGATTTGGTTTGATATTTAATGCCGCAGAATTGCAAAGAGAGAATTCAAACACTTCAAACTTGGCAAGTACTGATCTTGGTCGAATGCTAGAGATTCTTCATCAGGGATGGAGTGAGCAGCTTGAACATAGAGGTATAAAAGTTATTTTAGATATAACCCCAGACTTGCCAAAGGTTTTAAGTGACCCTCAGAGATTGGAGTTGATGCTTGGTGGATTAATCGATCGGAATACTAGAGGCTTGAAATCAGGAGGAATTGTTGTTTTGGAGCTTCGTCCTGCTGGACAACGTCTCAAGCTCCAAATTCTTAACCAATTAACAAATGATGATGTGAAGCCTTCGGATGAAGTGAAACCAGATTCTGCTCTTGGTCCGGTACTGAGCTGGAATCCTGGGACAGGAAGCTTGCAGTTGAGCAAGGCAGCCACTCAAAGGCTTTTGGCTAGTTTGGGTGGGCGATTGACTCATCGCAGGGATAGTGGAATGACCGTATTTTTTCCAATTTCTGAGGTTAAAAATTGATTTTTTTTTGTTGCTCAATGTTGACGGGTGTGAAGGTTGTGACCCATAAGTGTCATAGAGCACAAAACCTAGTGCTACTTTGCACTTGAACCGGCTTGCTGATTTTCGAGGACATTCATGACTGAACAGGCCCTGAAAGGTAGTCTCCCCCAATGCATTGGCAGTACCGGTGGACTCCTCAATGCTGCGGAAACAGAAGAAAAGTATGCCATCACCTGGAGCAGTACAAAAGCTCAGGCTTTTGAACTTCCTACAGGAGGAGCGGCATTGATGAATGAGGGTGACAACCTCATGTACTTTGCTCGTAAAGAGCAATGTTTAGCCCTTGGAACCCAGCTCAGAGGGTTTAAACCAAGGATCGAGGATTACAAGATCTACCGCATTTTTCCTGGTGGCGATACTGAGTTTCTTCACCCTAAAGATGGCGTTTTCCCTGAGAAAGTTAATGAAGGCCGCCCTATCGTTAATCACAATCCAAGAAGAATTGGTGAAAACGTAAACCCAGCAAGTATCAAGTTCAGTGGAAAAAGCACCTTTGACTCTTGAGTTGCTTTTTTTGAATTCTCCATTAGAGCTCTAATTTTTGGGCACCAGCTGCCATGATTCACTCATGTACAGCTCAGATCGTGCCACATTTTTAGAATCAGCCGCTAATGGGGCTAACTTTATTCCTCTGGTTAAAAGTTGGCCTGCTGATTTAGAGACTCCAGTAACTACCTGGCTAAAAGTTGGCTATGGCCAGCCTCCAGGGGTTTTACTGGAGTCAATTGAAGGTGGAGAACGGATAGGGAGATGGAGTGTTGTCGCTTCAGATCCGTTGTGGATTGCTACAGCTAGCGGCAACAATTTAAGGCGTGTTTGGAGAGATGGTTGTGTTGACGACCTACGAGGGAACCCATTTGAGGTTTTAAGGAATTTCCTTTCGCCATATAAACCTTCCAAGCTCAATGGCTTGCCTTCTTTAGGCCAACTTTATGGAATTTGGGGTTATGAATTGATCAAGTGGATAGAACCTTCAGTCTCAACTCATGAGAGTAGTTCTGAGTTGATACCTGATGGTATTTGGATGATGATGGATAGCATTTTGATATTTGATCAAGTAAAGCGAATTATTTCAGCAGTTTCTTATGTTGATTTAACAAGAGGAGATTCTGTAGACATCGCTTATGAAGATGCAATTAATAGATTACAAAAACTTGAAGAAAAGATGACTACATCGTTAATAAATATAAAGCCTTTAAAATGGAACTTGAATCAGGGGACTGCTATTAATACAAAAAGTAATTTTACTAGAGCTGACTTTGAAGCTGCAGTTGAACTTGCTAAAAAAAATATAGCTAATGGTGATATTTTTCAGCTTGTACTTAGTCAGAAATTAGAAACTCAAGTTGAGCAGGAACCATTTGATTTATATAGAAGCTTGAGAATGGTCAACCCATCACCTTATATGGCATTTTTTGATTTTGGTGATTGGCAGTTGATTGGATCAAGTCCTGAAGTGATGGTAAAAGCTGAACCATTGCCAGGAAATAAAGGAGTTAAAGCAAGCCTTCGACCAATTGCGGGAACTCGCCAAAGAGGAAAAACAGATGAAGAAGATTTGCAATTGGAAAAAGAACTTTTGTCTGATCCAAAGGAAAGGGCAGAGCATGTCATGTTGGTTGACCTTGGAAGGAATGATTTGGGAAGAGTTTGTAGGGCAGGGAGTGTTCTAGTGAAGGAGTTAATGGTGATTGAAAGGTACTCACATGTGATGCATATAGTGAGTGAAGTGGAAGGGTTGTTGATGGAAAAAATGGATGTCTGGGATTTGCTTATGGCTTCTTTCCCTGCAGGGACTGTCAGTGGTGCACCTAAGATTAGGGCGATGCAACTTATTAATCAGCTAGAGAAAGAATCTAGAGGACCTTATTCAGGGGTTTATGGCTCTATGGATTTAAATGGAGCATTAAATACTGCAATTACTATTAGGACAATGGTTGTACGCAAAAATTCAAATGGGGGATCAGTTGTTCAAGTTCAAGCAGGTGCTGGAGTTGTTGCTGATTCAATTGCTAGTTCTGAGTTTCAAGAAACGCTAAATAAGGCTCAAGGAATTCTTACTTCGATAGCTTGTCTAGAAGCTCAGAAGTTATGAACAAAAGTTTTTTACTTAAGGGGTTTGAAGTTGAGCTATTTACCGGTCGTCAGACCGGCGAAAATGTTGGTATATCAGAATTAATTACTCAAGAACTTAGTGAATTTGTGCAAGAGCCTGATCACCGAAATATTGAGTATATTACAAGTCCTATTTCAGAATATTCCCTACTTAAGAAGGGACTTGTTATTCCTAGAATAAAGCTTCGTAATTGGTTGGAATCTAAAGGTCTGACGATATTACCAGGGAGCACATTAAGTCTTGGTGATAGTAGTAAGTTTGAACGTGCAGATCCTTGCAATCCATATCATGATTTAATTGAAAAGGAATATGGAACTCGTGTAGTAACAGCTAGCATTCATATTAATTTAGGGATTGAAGATTTATCAGTTCTTTTTGCTGCTTTGCGTCTGGTGCGATGTGAAGCATCTTTATTCTTGTCAGCAAGTGCTAGCTCTCCTTTCTTGGATGGAAATTTGACTGGTGCGCATTCTCAGCGCTGGCTTCAATTTCCGCTCACTCCTCAAGTGGTGCCTATTTTTGTAGATCATTCTCATTATGTTAGTTGGGTAGAAGACCAATTAAAGACTGGGAAAATGTGGAATGAGCGCCACTTATGGACCTCTGTAAGGCCTAATGGACCAAACCGACCATACGAATTGAATCGTCTTGAATTAAGAATATGTGATTTGATCACTAACTGTGATTTGCTTTTAGCTGTTACGGCTTTGTTGGAATTACGGATTTTGCGCCTTTGTGAGAGTCCAAGTCAGTTTGATCCATTGCAAGCTAGCAAGTTGACTGTAAATGAACTTTCAGATTTAAGTGATATGAATGATGCCTCAGCTGCTAGAAATAGTCTGGATGCAGTTTTGCATCATTGGGTAGACGGAAAACCTGTGCTTTGTCGTGATTGGCTTCGAGAATTATTAGATGATGTTAGTCCACTTGCAAGTGAGATGAATTTAACCGAAAAAATTTCACCTTTGGTAAATCTTTTGGAGCAAGGAAATCAGGCTATGAAATGGATGGGAGGTCTAAAGAGTGGCAAAACAATTCAGGCTGTGCTGCAAGAAGATATGTTGGAAATGGAATTAGAAGAAACTAGCTATATAAAAGTTGCAGGCATGTTGGGGTAAATATGTCTAAGAAGGATTTTGAGATCGCATCTATGGATAAATCGCCTGAACAATTTGCTCAGTCGAGTACATCCACTATCCAAGACAAGGAACCTGAGACTGGCCGTTTACTACAACATCGACTGGAACTAGTTGAGGACCTTTGGCAGACCGTCTTGCGAAGCGAATGTCCACCTGAGCAAACTGAAAGGCTCTTAAGACTTAAGCATTTGAGCGATCCAATTGCATTTGAAGGAACTGATTACAACACTACTAGCGATGAAATTGTTCTTTTAATACGTGAGATGGATCTTGCTGAGGCAATTTCTGCAGCGAGGGCCTTTTCGCTATATTTCCAGCTGGTTAATATTCTCGAGCAGAGAATTGAAGAAGATAGTTATTTAGCAAGTATTACACTTTCAAGTGATCCGAAGGACCAGAAGAGTGCATTAGACCCATTTGCCCCACCCCTTGCTAGTCAGACAGAACCTGCAACATTTCGGGAGCTTTTTGAACGACTTCGTCGGTTAAATGTTCCGCCTGCGCAGTTGGAATCATTGCTACAAGAAATGGATATTCGTTTGGTATTTACTGCTCACCCAACCGAGATTGTTAGACATACTGTTCGTCACAAGCAAAGACGTGTTGCTAGTCTTTTGCAGCAACTTCAAGCTGATTCTTTAACTACTGTTCAAGAGAAAGAAATCATTAGAAGGCAACTTGAAGAGGAAATCCGCCTTTGGTGGCGAACTGATGAATTACATCAGTTCAAGCCTAGTGTGTTAGATGAAGTCGACTATGCATTGCATTACTTTCAGCAGGTTTTGTTTGATGCGATGCCGCAACTTCGTAGACGTATTGGCTCCGCATTGGCTGGAAGTTATCCAGATGTTCAAGTGCCTCAGGAGGCATTTTGCACATTTGGCTCTTGGGTGGGCTCTGATAGGGATGGCAATCCATCAGTTACCCCAGAAATTACTTGGAGAACGGCGTGTTATCAGCGCCAACTAATGTTGGAAAGGTATATAGCAGCCGTTCATGCGCTTAGGGATCAATTAAGTATCTCTATGCAGTGGAGTCAAGTAAGTGCTCCGCTTCTCGAGTCTCTGGAGATGGATAGACTTAGATTCCCTGAGGTTTATGAGGAAAGAGCTGCTCGTTATCGACTGGAACCATATCGTTTGAAATTGAGTTACACCTTGGAAAGGCTTCGCCTCACTCAAGAACGGAATCAACAACTTGCCGAAGCAGGGTGGCAGCCAATCCCTGAAGTTCTTAACTCCACAACTTCTTTAAATAGCTCGTCAGAATATTTGCACTATGGATCAGTTGCTGAATTTCGTGGCGACTTGGAGCTTATTCGTAATAGTTTAGTTAGCACTGAACTTAGCTGTGAACAGTTAGATACTTTGTTAACTCAAGTGCATATTTTTGGATTCTCTTTGGCGAGTTTAGATATACGCCAAGAAAGTACTAGGCATAGTGATGCACTTGATGAATTAACTCAATTCTTGAAGCTTCCTAAAGCTTATGAGGCAATGACAGAGAAAGAAAAGGTTGAATGGTTAATGCAGGAGCTGCAGACTCGAAGACCTTTAATCCCTGCAGCTGTTGAGTGGTCTGATAGTACATCTGAAACCGTAGCTGTATTTAAGATGCTTCATCGGCTACAAGAAGAGTTTGGTAGTCGAATCTGTCGTACATATGTCATTTCAATGAGCCATACAGTTTCTGATCTTCTAGAAGTATTGTTATTAGCAAAAGAGGTTGGCTTAGTTGATTCAACCTCGTGTACTTCGGATTTATTAATTGTTCCTTTATTTGAAACTGTAGAAGATCTTCAGCATGCGCCTTCTGTCATGGAGGAGCTTTTCAAATCAGAGGTTTATAGAAACTTGTTGCCACGCGTTGGGGATCAAATACAACCATTGCAAGAATTGATGCTTGGATATTCAGATAGTAATAAAGACTCTGGCTTCCTTTCTAGTAATTGGGAGATTCATCAGGCTCAGATAGCTCTTCAGGATTTAGCTAGTAGGCATGGTGTTGCGTTGCGCTTATTTCATGGCCGTGGGGGCTCTGTTGGTCGAGGTGGTGGACCTGCTTATCAAGCAATACTTGCTCAACCCAGTGGAACACTTCAAGGCCGTATAAAAATTACTGAGCAAGGAGAAGTTTTAGCTTCTAAATATAGCCTCCCGGAATTGGCTTTATATAACTTAGAAACAGTTACAACGGCAGTTTTGCAGAACAGTCTAGTGACTAATAAATTAGATGCTACGCCAAGTTGGAATCAATTAATGACACGTTTGGCTGCAACCTCTAGGGAGCATTATCGTGCATTAGTTCATGACAATCCTGACTTGGTTGCATTCTTTCAAGAGGTAACCCCGATAGAAGAGATAAGTAAGTTACAGATTTCTAGTCGACCTGCAAGGCGGAAAAGTGGAGCTAAAGATCTTTCTAGCCTTAGAGCAATTCCTTGGGTTTTTGGTTGGACACAGAGTCGTTTCTTGCTGCCTAGTTGGTTTGGAGTTGGCACAGCCCTAGCTCAAGAGGTGAAAACTGACTCTTGCCAGTTAGATCTTTTGCGAAGACTGCATCAGCGATGGCCATTTTTCCGAATGCTGATTTCTAAAGTTGAGATGACACTTTCAAAAGTAGATTTAGAATTAGCAAGGCATTATGTAACCAGCCTAGGGAGAGAGGAAAATCGTGAAGCCTTTAGCAAGATATATCAAATTATCTCTGACGAATATACGCTTACTAGAAGTTTAGTTCTTGATATCACCGGTAAAGATAAGCTTTTAAGTTCTGACCCAGCATTGCAGTTATCAGTTGATCTTCGTAATAGAACAATTGTTCCTTTAGGCTTCTTGCAGGTTGCGTTGCTTCGTAGATTGCGAGATCAAAATAGACAACCACCAATTACTGAATCGCCAGAAGAATTTAATGATAATGGCCGTACATATAGTAGGAGTGAATTATTACGAGGTGCTTTATTGACAATTAATGGGATTGCTGCAGGCATGAGGAATACAGGTTAAGCCTTGTTTTCATTTAGAGGAAATTCTCAAGCTCCTTTACTTCCCGAAGGATTTATTTTGGTGACTGATCAACCGCCATCATCGCAAGAATTGAATAAATTATTATCTAAGTGTAATGAAAAGACCCATCCTTCTGGTCGTCTTGACTTGGCTTTAAAGAATAGCTTTTGCAATTTAAGTATTTTGGAAGAATCTAAAGGGAATCTCGCAGGTTTTATTCGAGCTACAAGTGATAATGGGTTAAATGCAAATTTGTGGAATCTTGTTGCCCAACCTGGAAAGCAGCAAGAGTCTTTAACCCTTGTCTTGATTCATAGAATCTTATTAATACTTAGGAGAGATATGCCTGGTTGCAGCATATCAGTATCCGCGCCTTCTTTTGCTATAAATGCACTTCAAGAACAAGGTTTTTTGCTTGATCCTAATGGGATTAGGGCAATGGGATATAGATTGCGTTAATTGTTTTTTTCATAATTTACGAGCATGGAGGGACTCGAACCCCCGACCCTCAGAACCGGAATCTGATGCTCTATCCAACTGAGCTACATGCCCAAACACTTGGTTTTTAGCCAAATGAGATCTACCTTTTAGCAGCTTCAATAGAATTAATCTAGTCATATTTTGCTTTAGGAACGATTCGGCTTACAAAACTAGAACTCCAAGGCTTTCGTAATTACAGTCATCTTCACTTGGAGTTGACTGAGAAGCGCTTGTTGATTGTTGGGCCTAATGGTGTTGGTAAATCAAATCTCTTAGAGGCTGTAGAGCTCATAGGGAGTTTGCGTTCTCATCGTTCTAGTAGAGACCAGGACCTTATTAAATGGAATGAAGATAGAGCTTTGATTAGAGCTATTGCAACTGAGAATGAACAACTTGAGCTTCAGTTTAGAAGGAAAGGTGGCAGGCAAGCTCGACGCAATCAAAAGGTTCTAACAAGGCAATTGGATCTAATTGGTCCATTGAGATGTGTCGGTTTTAGCGCTCTTGACCTTGAGTTGGTTAGAGGGGAGCCTGCGCTTCGCCGCAATTGGCTTGACAGAGTGGTTCAACAATTAGAACCAATTTATTCTGATTTGCTTGCTAGGTATAGCAAGTTGTTGCGTCAAAGGAGTCAGCTATGGCGATATTGGCGTAATCACTCTGAGAAAGACCGTGAAGTTCTTTTAGATGCTTTTGATGTTCAAATGGCATTAGTAAGTACTCGTATTCATCGAAGAAGAAAGAGGGCCTTATCTCACTTGCAGCCACTGGCTGCAAGTTGGCAGCAAAGATTAAGTAATGGAATGGAAGCTTTGAACTTGGAATATTCACCCGGTAGCTATCTGACAGGAGAAGAACAAGAAGAGCCTTGGAGAATTTCTATTGAAAAGCAATTGGCTGAGCAAAGACTTGAAGAGGAGCGACTGGGTAGCTGCAAGGTAGGGCCTCATCGCGACGAGGTGGAGATCTTGCTAAATGGAACTCCTGCTAGACGTTTTGGCTCGGCAGGTCAGCAAAGAACAATTGTGCTCGCTTTAAAGTTGTCGGAATTGGAATTAATCGGAAATTTATATGGTGACCCTCCACTATTGCTTTTAGATGATGTCCTTGCAGAGTTGGATCAAACCAGACAGTTGTTGCTTCTAGAGGCTGTTGGGGAGACGCATCAATGCTTAGTTAGCGCTACTCATTTGGATGCATTTGAAGGAGATTGGAGGAAGTGCTCACAATTAGTTGAAGCTAGTTCCTTGAGAGTGGATTGAGACTTCGGGTAAGGTAAGCAGCTATTTTGATTATCTGATGGAGCCAATTGTTTCTTGTTTGTATCCCAACCCTGGATGGTTGGATGAGCAGTCTTTAGAGGCTATCTCGACCTCGGATTCTGCAAATACCACTCATATGGTTGGTAAACATTGCATTCTCGAGCTTTATGACTGTGATAAAAGCAAGCTCAATGATGAATCTTTCTTAAGAACTGCTGTTACTAAGGCTGCAAGGCTTTCAGGTGCAACACTGCTCAAATTGATTACACATCAATTTGAGCCCCAAGGTGTTACAGGGTTAGCGCTTTTAGCTGAATCACATATATCAATTCATACATGGCCAGAGATTGGTTATGCAGCAGTTGATGTATTTACTTGTGGGGACCACACACTGCCGGAAAGGGCTTGCAAGATATTGTCTGAAGAATTTAATGCTGACCGGCACTTACTTAATAGCTTTAAACGGAAAACACCTAAGGAAATAAATACTGAAGAAAGAACCCCTTTGGCTGTATAGAAAATAATTACTTGCCTTATTTTATGTAATTTATTTTCAAAATTAAAATTTTACTTCTTAATTTTTCTATTTAGCTTTCCACTTACTAGCCCTTCAATATCAATACTTACGGATAAGAATCCAATTGAATGAAAGTATTGGAATATTTGCTCTCTATTGCCATCTAATATCAATTTAGCTATTTGATCACTTGGGACTTCAATTCTTGCATTTAGAGCATGACTACGAACTCTAACTTCTTGGAAACCTTTTGCCCTGAGCCAAGTTTCTGCTTGATCAACTTGTTGTAGGCGTTCAGATGTTATTGCCTCTCCATATGGGAAGCGTGAGGCTAAACATGGTTGTGCAGGTTTATTCCACCATGGAAGACCTATCGCTTTCGAAATCAAGCGAATAGAATTTTTCCCAATTTCTAACTCTGCTAGTGGTGAATAGACATCTGCAAGTCGTGCAGCTTTAATCCCTGGCCGGTGATCAGAAAGATCATCAAAATTCACACCATCTATTACTTTTGAACCCTTTGCAAGGATAGCGATTTCCTTTAATTTTTTATGCAATTCTCTTTTGCAGGCAAAACATCTATCTTCGGGATTATCTTTATAAAAAGGATCTTTTAGCTCTTCAGTGAGACATTCTTTATGCTCAATCCCAAGCCATAGGGCTTGTTGCCGGGCTTCTTTAAGCAGATGAGGCGCTAACGCTGCAGAAACGCCTGTAATTGCAATCGCTTTATCCCCTAATTGTTCTTGTGCAATTGCTGCAACCAAGCTGCTATCGACCCCACCTGAATAGGCAACGCAAACTTGACCAAGCTCTTTAATCAGCTCACGCAATAGGCTTAGCTTCTTAGTCTCTGTTTCAGGTAATTTTTTTGGTTGATGAAACACCACAAATTCAGTATTCCGCTTTTAGCCTATCTACTTTCTCTGTTCTAGTTAACCTCCATATATAAATTGTGCCGTCCATGTCATCCAAGACGGAATCATTCAAATCATCAGCTGATAAAAAGTCCTCAATAGGAGGGCGAGGTATTGGTATTGTTACTGCTTTTGACAGCCAGGAGCGTCATCATGGTCAGTTACATATTTATGACGGAGAAGGTAAAGGAAAAAGCCAAGCTGCTTTAGGTGTTGTTTTAAGGACGATAGGTTTGGGGATTTGCGAAAAAAGACGAACTAGGGTTCTTCTTTTGAGGTTTCTTAAAGGTCCAGGCAGGTCTTATGACGAAGATGCAGCCATCGAGGCTTTACAGCAGGGTTTCCCCCACCTGATTGATCAAGTTCGAACTGGAAGGGCTGAATATTTTTCAGCTGATCAAGCCACCAAATTTGATTTACAAGAAGCAAATCGGGGCTGGGATATAGCTAAGGGGGCTATCGCAAGTGCTCTTTATTCAGTTGTAGTTCTCGATGAGCTTAATCCTTTGCTTGATCTAGGCTTGCTTCCTGTTGAAGAGGTGGTAAGGACTTTGAAGGCTCGACCATCTGGGATGGAGGTAATAGTTACAGGTCGAGCAGCCCCTAATCAATTGATTCAAATTGCAGATTTGCATTCTGAAATGCGTGCCCATAGGCGTCCTGAAAAGAATCAAGAGGAACAATCTCTTTTTAATGGCCTCAGTGGAATTGAGATTTACACTGGAGAAGGCAAAGGTAAGTCCACGAGTGCTTTAGGTAAGGCATTGCAAGCTATAGGTCGTGGAATTAGTCAAGATAAAAGCCACAGGGTGTTGATTTTGCAATGGCTTAAAGGTGGCAGCGGATATACAGAAGATGCTGCTATTGCTGCTTTAAGAGAAAGCTACCCACATCTTGTCGACCATTTAAGATCTGGTCGTGATGCAATTGTTTGGAGAGGCCAGCAACAGCCTATTGATTATGTTGAAGCAGAAAGAGCTTGGGAGATTGCTAGAGCAGCTATAACCAGCGGTCTATATAAGACTGTAATTTTAGATGAACTTAATCCAAGTGTTGACTTGGAATTATTGCCTGTTGAACCAATTGTACAGACACTGTTACGTAAGCCTTTTGAGACCGAGGTAATCATTACGGGTAGATGTAAAAACCCTCCAGCCTATTTTGATTTAGCAAGCGTTCATTCAGAAATGGTTTGCCATAAGCATTATGCCGAGCAAGGTATAGACCTAAAAAGAGGCGTTGACTATTAACTAGTTAAGTCATGCCTATTATTGTTTATTTGCTTTATTTCTGAACTCCAGGCATCAATACCACCAGCAAGGTTTGAGCCTTTGATACCATATTCTTCTAGGATCTTCAAGGCCTTTATAGACCTTATTCCACTTTTGCAATACACATATAGCCTTCTATTTTTTGATAATCTTCTAATTTCATTTATCCTTTTACCTTTAGCTATTTCCTCCAAAGGAAATAGATGTGAACCTTCGATTGAATGGACTTTGTATTCTTTTTTGGTGCGTACATCAAGCAGGGTTACATTTTCTGGACTATGTCGCATGAGCTTAGAAAGTTCTTTTGCAGATGCTTGGGTAAAAGAATAACTTTTAGGTTTTGATGTTAGATCATTCTTTTCTAAATTAGTTGAATTACTTCCTGTTAAAGTTTTGATGCTAATAGTATCTGGGTTTTTCTTAAGCTTTAACTCTCTAAACTTCATATCTAATGCATTGAAAACGACCAATCTGCCATCAAGAGGCTCGCCTATTCCTGTGATTATTTTAATTGCTTCAGTTGCTTGTATTAGTCCAATTAATCCAGGGACAACACCTATGACTCCTCCTTCCTCACACGAAGGTATTAGTTCTACAGGTGGCTCTTCAGGTAATAAATCACGATAGTTTGGGCTTTCTTTCTTTAAGTTGAAAACTGTAGCCTGACCTTCGAAAGTTGCAACAGAGCCATAGATATTTGGCTTATTTAAGAGTACACATGCATCATTTATTAGATATCGGCTGGGGAAATTGTCTGTGCAGTCACATACCAAATCATATTTGCTGATTAAATCAAGAGCATTGTTTACATTTAACTTAGTTTCAAAGGTTTCAATTTGGCAATAAGGGTTGATTCGAATTAGCTGTGCTTGGCTTGATTTTGTTTTGGGCTTGCCAATCCAGTTTAAGTTATGAATAATTTGTCTCTGAAGATTGGATTCTTCTACTAAGTCGTTGTCAATAATTCCAATTCGGCCTACTCCTGCAGCAGCCAGGTAAAGAAGCAATGGTGACCCCAGTCCTCCACACCCAACACATAAAACAGAGCTTGCTTTAAGGCGCTTTTGACCAGTAAGGCCAATTTGCGGGAGGGTTAGGTGCCTTGCGTATCTTGCAAGTTCATCTGGGCTTAAATCAATCAAACTTTTATTTTGGGCTTGCATGATGTATCTCAAGTTTCCTTTATTTGTTTTACTCGCGATTTAAAATTATCAACTCAATTGGACTAATATTTTTTGTATTTCCTGTAGACCATCCACGAATATTGCCAGACCCATTAACTATCACCATTAATCCTGGGGTAAAGCAATATGCCCTGTCAATAGATGAAGGAATTGCTTCGTTGCCTGGATGAGAATGAGCTGCCCCTAACACTTTCAAGTTTCTTTGTCGACTCCAACGTTGAGCATGTATTTGCTCACGGGGGTCAATTGCGAAGCGATTTTGTCGAGTAGCGTTTTTGGATTTTGGCCTCTCAGGCACTTTTTCATGTTCAGAAATGTCGAAAATTCCTTCCTTCCATACATTGCAGCATGGCCAGATTAGTTGAACTTTCCAGATATTTCTTGTTGGATCCTGCTTTGATTTTTGTTCATCCCCAATCAACAAAGCGCAGCCTTCATCAGGCTTTACTGCTAATAAACTCTTGGAGAGAACTATCAGGCAATCGCCATCGAATTCAAGTAAACCTGGCATCAAAAAGCTTCAATAGATATGCTCAATGCAAATTGCATTTGTGTTGTGGTCATGAGCGACATTAGTCCGGAGACAAATTCAGTCTCAAGTGCCGACACTAATTCCGTGGCCGGTGATAATTTTGCTGATCGTGCCGGTGATGTAATGGGCAAGGTCAATGAAACCTTTAATAAGGTCGACTGGGATCAGATGGGCAAATACGGCAAAGCTGCAGGCATAATTGCTGTGGTAATTATCGCCCAAGTCATTATTAAAGGTGTTCTTGACACAATTAATTTGTTACCAGTTGTTCCTGGCCTTTTGGAGCTGCTTGGTGTGGTTGTGCTTGGTCAATGGAGCTGGCAAAACCTGACGACAAGTGATAAGCGTAATGCGGTTTTGGAGAGAGTCCAAACTCTTAGGAAAGAGTACTTGGGGTAAAAAGGTCACTTTCCTTTTTTGCAGTGTTTTCCATATTCCTTATTAGGTTTGAAGGCCTTTTAAAGTGGACTTACATTGATTTATATATGAACCGCCAAAGATGTTGGCGTGATTTAACAGGTGATAGAAGTTATAAATTTTCGTTCTTGTAGATAGATCTGATGGGAGGGGCCAAATGCTTTCATAACCGTTATAGAAATCAGATGTAAAGCCCCCAAATAATTTTGTCATTGCTATATCTACCTCTCTATCTGCCCACCAAGCAGCTGGGTCGAGCAAAACTCCTTTCCCATCTTCTAAAACTGCGGCGTTCCCACTCCATAGATCGCCATGCACTAAGGATGGCTCAGGGAGATGATTCGCTAGGCAATCACTTGCCCAAGCAATCGTTCGAGTTATTTCAGAGGCTGTTATTCCCCATTTCTTCCCATGCCTTAGTTGTGGAAGTAAACGAAGCTCTGTGAAGCAATTGCTCCAGCAAGACCTCCAACCTTTTATTTGCTCCCCAGAGCCTATAAATCCATTACTTCCCCAGCCAAAACTCTTTGGGTTATCTTCTGTAGAAGCCTTATGTAATGCTGCGAGTCCCTTGCCTAGAGCAATTTGCTCACCTTGCTTTAGATTCAACCAAGGCATTACTAAGATAGAAGTATTTTCTATTTTTTCTAGTAGTAATGGGCTTGGGATTTTGATTAATTTGTTATTTGCAAATTTGTTAAGTGTTATTAGTCCTTTAGCCTCAAACTCAAGCATTGGAAAGTTCTCTAGAGAAGTAGTTTTTGCAAAGAATTGTCGACCGTTTTCTAATTCCAACTTCCAGGCATTATGTATACAGCCACCATTGACTGGAGTTGCTCTTTCAATGTATGAGTTTTTCAGAGGTCCTTCTTTACTTGCTAATGCCTTTTTAATTGAATTTCTCATTTAATTTGATTTTTGCTTTCCATAGCATGGCTCGATGTCTGACAATTCGGTAATTGTTATTGGAGGGGGTGTCGCTGGTTTGACAGCAGCAGCACTTTTATCCAATGAAGGTGTGCCAGTAAAACTTTTTGAGTCGCATCATCAACTTGGAGGATGTGCGGGAACCTTTAGAAGAGGTCCTTATTTATTTGATGTTGGAGCGACTCAGGTTGCTGGTTTGGAGACAGGCGGGATTCATGAACGACTTTTTAGATATTTAAAATGTTCTATGCCTGCAGCAGAACTTCTTGACCCAGCCTGTTTAGTCGATCTTTGTGATGGCTCTAAGCCTATTCGGCTTTGGCATGATCCCCAAAGATGGCTTGAGGAGCGGCAGAGGCAATTCCCTGGGAGTGAATCTTTTTGGGCATTGTGCTCTGCCTTGCACAAAAGTAATTGGGTGTTTTCTGGAAGAGACCCTGTATTGCCTAGTAGAAGTTTTTGGGACTTCTTTCAATTACTAAAAGCTATTCGTTTCCAGAACATTGCTGCTGGGTTGTTAGTTCCATTTTCAATTTATGACCTTTTAAAGGTTTGCGGATGCAATACAGATAGTCGATTAAAGAAATTTTTGGATTTACAACTTCGTCTTTATTCTCAAGAGCCATCTGAAACGACTGCGGCTTTATATGGAGCCACTGTCCTACAAATGGCCCAGGCACCTTTAGGCCTTTGGCATATTTATGGTTCAATGCAGAAAATTAGTGATGAGCTAGAACGATGTTGTAAGAGAAATGGCAGTAAAATCTTCTTAAAACATAAAGTCGTAGGACTTACTTTTGAACAAGATAAGAAAATAAACTGGACAGTAGATGTAATTGATCCCAATGGACTTGCTTTGCAGTTACCTGCATCAGATATTGTTTGTAGCTTGCCGCCTCAGAGTCTGCTCAAATTGATGAAATCAAAATCTAAATTGTCTGATCATTATCTAGAAACTATTAGAAGGTTGCCCAGACCAAGTAGTGCTGTTGTTTTTTATGGTGCTCTTCCTAAGAAGGCACTCCCTATCAAAAAATTCAGTCATTATCAATTAGCAACAAAAGATTTAGGGTCTTTATTCATTTCAATCAGTCAAGATGGTGACGGCCGTGCTCCATTAGGCAAGCTAACATTTATAGCCAGTGCATTTAGTCGTGGTGAGGAATGGTTTGAATTAGATAAAATTACTTATAAACAAAAAAAAGAGGATATCTTATCTAAGATTATGGATAATTTACAACTAAGGCTAAATATATCAAGGTCCTCTTGGTTGCATACAGAACTTGCTACTCCTAAAAGTTTTGCTTATTGGACTGGTCGTCCTTATGGGATAGTTGGGGGCTTGGGGCAACATCCATTGCGTTTTGGGCCATTCGGATTGTCTAGTAGAACACCTATTAAGGGCTTATGGCTTTGTGGAGACTCTATTCATCCAGGTGAAGGAACTGCAGGCGTAAGTCAATCTTCTTTAATGGTAGTTAGACAGCTATTAGCTTCAAGAGGCTATCACCTAAACATACCTAAATAAGTCTTTTATTTTTCCATAAGATCTGAACGGGTTATTTGGGATTTTTCTAGTTCCTCCTTTAAAAGTAACCATTGATTATTCAAAATTATTTCTTCTAATTTATCAAGGCTTGCCCTGTAATAATTAAATGCCTTGAGTATTGCCTTGGTATTATTTACTGCCATGGCTGTTCCAAGTTCAGGGTTTCCGCCTCCAACTCTAGATGTATCTGAAAACCCACTAGAAGCAAGTTCTTTTGCAAGTTTTTTAATAGAAATATCTTTTTCACTATTTATTGTATTTATTAATGCGGCGCTTATAAATACTGGGAGATGAGAGATCAAAGCAACTGCTTCGTCATGGATTTTTGCATCAGTTGTCAACCATGTTGCTCCTAAAGAGATTGCTAGTTGTTGAATTATGCCTAAGGCTTCTTGATCAAAATCATTTTCTGGTGTGGATACCCAAGGACGATTTCTAAATAAGCCTATTTGTCCTGCTTCAACTCCAATTTTGTTATTCCCTGCCATCGGATGGCTGCCTATAAAACGCGAATGAATCTCTCGCCAGATTTTCACGACAGGAGCTTTGACTGATCCAACATCAGTTACTACGGCATCTTTTGAAAATGCACTGATTAATTCATGACTTGGTTCCAATATCTTTTCTAATGGCAAAGCAATTATTATGAGGCCACATTTTTTAAGAATCCGAGGATCTGTACTGATTTCTTGAGCTAGGCCTCTTTCTTTTGCTCTCTTGGCTGTAGAGGCCTTATGGACCAATCCTTTTACTTGAAACCCAAGAGATTTCAATTCAAGGCTTATTGAACCTCCAATAAGCCCTAGGCCAACAACTCCTATAAATTCGGGAAGTATTTTGTGTTGCTTCATGTCTTTTGGGAATAGCTTTTTATTCATCTTGGATTAATAATCAATATTTATAAATCAAAGTAGGTCTCATTTAGGCATTGCCAATGCTTGAAGCTAAGGCTCATAAGCAAATAAAGCGATTTTTGCATCAGGCTTCTTCCCCCTGGCCGCACAACCTCACATTGAGTCGTTTAGTAGCTAGAAGCTTGCGTCGAAGAGATAACACCTTGGTGGAATTGGATTTTACTAGCCAAGACCATTGGTGGTTGGGGCTTTTGATCCCACTTTGCTTAGACACTTCCGGCGGAGTATTAGTCCTTTCTTCTAAACAACGGCGCCATTTTTTACAGGTTGAGTTGCCAAAGGTAAAAGCCGGAGGGCTTAGCCTTCCTATCTGGGAAGAGCCCTTCCCACCATTAGGGAGTCAATTATGGATATTGAACTTTCCAGAATTAATCAATGCTTACAAACAAGGTTTTCTTGCCTCAAGGCAATTGATAATTCCAGAGGCGGAGAAACTTGCGGACAATTTAAGAGATGCAATGTCTATAACAATTGCAACTGAGGACTGGGAAAGATTAAGAAGAACATACCCTTCTATAGAGGCAGAGGTTGTTCAATTGCATGAGAAACTTAGTAGACGATTATTTGCTCATGCTTCTAGAAAGGATGCACTTGTCAAGCTTGATGGTAGTGAGGTGTTGGCTCTTAAAGATCTCATAGGAGTCTTTAAAGAATCTCCTTATCCATGGCCAGAGCTTTCACATATTCATAGTAAAGACTGGGTTAGTTGGGCCAAGTTGGATCATAGGTTGTTGTCATGGTCATGGCATTTGCAACCTTTAGATCCATTTAATCAGTTGAAGTTGATTCTTTCTGATAAACAACCAAGCCTTTTGCTTACTAAATCTCTTGAGAACTATTCTTTAATATCTCAGTGGAACTCTAAAGTTCTAAATAATAAAGTAAAAGTTAAATTAGGAACTCCCATTCTTCAAGAGCCAATTTCTTTATTTGTCCCGTATAGGCAGCCATTGCCTAATACAGAAACCTTTTCTTTGCATCTTCTTGACCTGAGTAGAAGATTAATTTTGGGTCAAGCTGGGCTAACAATGATCTTATTGGATGATGATGAGTTAAGGACAAAACTCACTGCTCAGCTTGCTGCTGAATATGGACTCAGAGTTGTTCATGAAGCTACCGCGCCAGAAATAAATGGTGTCATTTGCTGTCGATTTTCATGGTGGATTGAGCATCAAGCTCAATTGCCTTTGCCTGATCAATTGATAATTGCCTTGTTGCCTTTAAAGAGTTTGGAAAATCCTTTGACTTCGGCAAGGGTTGAATTAATGAAGCGTCAGGGACATGATTGGTTTCGAGAGCTACTTTTGCCAGAAGCTCTTAATATCCTTCAGCAATCTTTAAACCCAATCAGAGCTAGCTCAGGTGCTCCAAGAGTTGCGATCTTGGATGGACGAATAAGAGCAAGAAGTTGGGGCCAGGAAGTATTGCGTACACTTGAACCATGGACACCTATTACTCGTCTTTTGCCAAATTAGATTTTATTCTTTTTCTCTGAAAACAAATTAAGGATTCCACCAATGGGAGAAGCTCGTCGTCGTGCAAGTCAAGGGTTGCCACCTCGCAAACAAAAGATTGACAAGGATCAATCACCACGAATTGTGCCTTGGCTTCCTATTACACAGAATCAAAAGGAACAGTTTTATTCGATTACGAAGCTTGGGGCTTGGGTTGGCATTGGGGTTTCTGTTGTGGCATGGATTGTAGTTCGGCTCATTGGGCCTGCTGCAGGTTGGTGGACTCCTGCGGATATGGCTTAGAAAGGTTATTCAAAATTCTAATTAGTTTTAAATTGACTTTAAGTATTGATTATTATCTGGCAGATCTACTTTTGAAAGGGAAATAAGTTTTAAGCTGCTTCTGAGGATGAATTTATAGTTGATTTTGACTTGATAGTTGCTGCTATTGGTCGCATTGAATTTGAACTTACTTCTGATCCTTCAGTTAGTTTTTTCCGAACTAATACTTCAATCTTTTCTTTTGCTTTGTTATTTTGCTCAAGCCAGGTAATTGTGTTGTCACGACCTTGACCAATATTATCTCCTTCATAGCTATACCAAGCACCTTTACGTGTTACTACATTTGTTTCTTCGGCAAGATCAAGTAAGCATCCCAAGCTACTGATACCTTTACCAAAAAGGATGTCGAATTCGGCTATACGGAAAGGTGGAGCAACTTTATTTTTTGCTACTTTCACTTTTGCTCGAATCCCATATTCCTCAGTACCTCTTTTGAGAGTTTGAATTCGCCGAATATCTAGTCTTACAGATGCATAGAACTTGAGAGCATTGCCACCTGTCGTTGTTTCGGGATTGCCATACATCACGCCAATTTTTAGCCGTAATTGGTTGAGAAAAATGACGGTACAACCAGATTTACCAATGTTGCCAGTGATTTTTCTCATGGCTTGACTCATTAGACGAGCCTGGCTACCAACTGCTAGATCCCCCATTTCTCCTTCTATTTCAGCTCTAGGAGTGAGGGCTGCTACGGAGTCCACAACTACCAGGTCAACCGCTGCTGATCGTACGAGTTGATCGACGATTTCTAATGCCATTTCGCCTGTGTCTGGTTGAGAGACAAGAAGATTCTCAACATCAACTCCAAGAGAAGCTGCGTAAACGGGATCAAGTGCATGTTCTGCATCTACAAATGCAGCAACTCCTCCATTTTTTTGAACTTCTGCGATTGCATGCAAAGTGAGTGTTGTCTTGCCAGAACTCTCTGGCCCGTAGACCTCTACAACTCTGCCTTTTGGATAGCCACCACCAAGAGCTAGATCGAGGGTAAGTGCTCCGGTAGATATCGTTTCTACACGCATTCTTGAAGCATCACCTAAACGCATAATTGAGCCCTTGCCAAAATTACGCTCTATTTGACTCAGTACTAGGTTAAGAGCTTTGTCTTTTTCTCCAGGCCGATTGGCGGCTTGAGAAGATGCCGTGTTGGAAGCCAAGATTGCTTTTTCGTCAGTTGCCATAGCTGGGTTTCAGTAAAGGTTTTTAGAGTTGTTGCTATTCGGCTTTGGCCGCTGTGAAAGTTTTTTCAGCGGCCTTTCTGCCTCGATATCAGAGCCAGCGCCTTTCAATCGGCGAGCTATTGAGTAGTACAGGCGTACGCTAGCGAATTAAGGCCAGCTCGCCAAGGGGGTCGCAAGAGTTTCTGGTTTTAGAAGATGAATGCCCTTTGGGAGGTCTTTTTGGTCATTGGGTTTGAGGTATCCCCAGTTAGCTAAATAGCAAGAAATAGTATTTAGCCTTCGATCGGCAATGACTGTTTCAAGTGTGGCGCGCCTATCTTCAACAAAGCCTTTGATATCAAAATGCCTTTTTAAATTTAGTAAAACCTCAGGTTTGGTTCCTGCTTCGTGTCCGTAAATTCTTTTGGGTGTGAGTTGAAAGCAATTTAGTATTTCTTTGGTAAAAGATAATCCCTTGGTAGTTACAACTGCCCATTCACAACCTTCGTTGTCTAGTTGATTTAATCGTTTGATTACCCCTGGGAATGGCTTGTGAAGATGCAGCCACTCGTCTTTGTTTTTGGTTATGAATTTTCTTCGAACATTTTCTAGTGCACTTTGTAATTGATTTGGCTTCCAATTCCTTACATTAAGAGCTTGAGTGCAATTTGCCTGATAGGAATCGGAGAAGAAAGTAGCTCCGTTTTGACTCAGAGGGCTATTAGGGCGAATGATTTCCGCGGCTAAAAGGACCATTTCCCAGCCATGATGTACCCAAGGTCGTAGACGCCTAAAGGCTTCTGGGGGTTGATTGGGTAAGGCCCTGGAATCATATTCTGCATTTAATACTTCAGTGCATGCGTTACGAGCACTCAACCAGTATTCGGGCATCCCATCGACAATGACTCCGTCAAAGTCAAAAATCAAAAGCGGCTTAGATTTCACTCAGCACCTGGAAAAACTGGGCCGCTAGGATTCGAACCTAGGAATGTCGGGACCAAAACCCGATGCCTTACCACTTGGCGACGGCCCAATGAATCAGATCTTCACCTGAGCTTAGGTGAGTGAAATTATCTCCAAATAATTGCATAAAGCGGAATGATTTCCACAATTTCATGATTTCCTGATTGCTCTTGAAATGGGCAAAACCCATTTTCAATAGGGGTTTATATATTTTAGCTCTTCGATATATCAATTTTTAAATGCTCATATTTATTCTCTGAAGAGCTTATGTCTCTGGCAGTGAGCATGCCATGAGCAAAAATGAGTTTTACTTAGTTTTTCCGATATTTTCGATCCAACCAAGGCTGAATTAATTGCTTCGCTTGGGCGACAGCTTGACTCCAGCCCTCTGGCCAATCTCTAAGACTGACTTCTCTATTTTGGGCTTCAATTAAAAAAGGTTGAATTAACATTCTTGCCATCCCACCAAAAGCAATTCCTTGGGGCCCATCTTCTTTGGCAACATATTCAATTGTTTTCGCATTTGTTCCTCCTGCGAGTTGAATTGGTCCTGGGGGGGCTATAGGGTGAATTTTTTGCCATAGAGAGACGCAAAGTTTGGAGCTGCTCCCTCCTAAATCGCCACTCATGGGACGCCCATCAAGTTGCCATAAAGGCTTTTGATCATATTTCTGCAAACATTCATATCTAAGCCAAAGTTCTTTTGCTAGCTCCTCGGGACTAATTTTTTTTCCTTCAGGCCCACAGCTGACTCCGATTCGATGTAATGGCACTTTTGCTTTCGCAAGCTCTGAGATTGTTGATTCAAAACTTTTGCTCCTTCCAGGAGCTGTATGGATTTCTACTGCATCAGGTTGAATCTCTTTGATTAGAAGCCCATAGTCCTTAGGAGAGAGATGCTTGTCTTCTTCCAAAATTAGTCCTATTGGACAAACCGGTAAACATCTTCCACAGCCATAACAAAGTGATTCATTTATTCCATTCTCTTGGATTGCTTTTGTAGGGCAAATTCTTTGACAAGGTCTAGGACAATCTGCTGGGCAGAGCCTTGAGTTAAAAGTAGCTTTCCGGAAATGTATATCTCTACCATCGCTCAAACTAACCATCAGCCAAGGACGAACCCCTTTTCGTGATTGCACCCAGTCCAATCCGATTCGAGCGGCATTTACTACAGCAATATCTGCTGCTACATCAATACAATGAACTCCGGCAGCTGAAAATACTGCACATAAATCTGATATAGAAGGAAGGTCTTGATTGCTAGCTCCACAAATTAATTTTACCCAAGATCCTTCTGTTAATGCAGCTTCTCCATTTTGAAAGCTTTGTGCATTGATGCTTGATGAGTGCAAAATCTAAATTTCAAGTAGTAATTTCATTGGTTGCCATTTAAGTTTCCTAGAACCACCCATTTCAACCACAATTTTTAGGCGTTGTTCGCGCTTGCAGAGATCAATTAGACCAAGAAGCTCAGTCCTGGACAATACTTGCCCTTCTATTAGCCATAAAACTAATGGTTGCGATTCGGCAAGGAATTCATTTAACTGTGGGATTACATTTTGGACTTCTCCTACAGCACCATTCCTGCCAATTGATTGATGGCCAAGGTGCGGAGGTCTTACCCCATGAAGATTGAGAAGAAAGGCTTCTGGGTCGCCTAGTCCCCTCGCTGAAGTTAGATGTGTTCGATAACCATATGCTCGTAGGCGTCGAAGTAATCGAGTTTCTGCTCCACCTTCTAGTGGAACATGTATACCTAAACAGCCTGAAGCTTCAAGGTCATGGCGGAAACCCTGCCCAGATAGCAACAATGGCATGAATTCAGAGCGAAATGTATATGAAATAGTCTGGCAGTTAAACCAATTAATTGGTTATTGATCGGCAGTGGTGTAGTGTTTTAGTTTGTTTCGTTGTTCTGCGCCCGTCCGCTAGCCGGGCCTCCAGAGGACGAAACAGATTCAGCGTATGCGCTGGATCTTCTGGCCAGAGCAGTAAATTTAACAACCTTGCTGCCGGGAAACTGACCGTCTTAATTCAAGTTCGGACAAGTCTCAGCCTGCTGATTTGCTCGCTAGCCCTATTTAAAACTTTTACTTATTTCGTTTAGGTAGAAGTTTTGATCAAGACAGCGTTCAAGCATCATCAGTTCATTTTTAACCTCTTTTTGAGGTTTATAAACGCTGGCGTTTTTTACTCCTATGTCTGTCGGCATCCTCGGGAAGAAGTTGGGTATGTCCCAACTCTTCGATGAAAAAGGCAGAGCCATCCCGGTAACTCTTATCCAGGCAGGCCCTTGTCGCATCACTCAACTGAAAAATTCTGAAACTGATGGTTATTCCGCGGTTCAGATTGGCTTCGGCGTTGTTCGTGAGAAGCTAATTAATAATCCTGCAAAAGGGCATTTGGCTAAGTCAGGTCCTGGGGATCTATTAAGGCACTTAAGCGAATATCGAGTGGAGGCAATAGATGGCTTTGAACTTGGCTCGTCAATTACTGTTGGCGATTTTGAAGCAGGCCAGAAGGTTGATGTGAGTGGAGACACTATGGGGAGAGGCTTTTCTGGATATCAGAAGCGTCATGGCTTTAGTCGAGGACCTATGAGCCATGGCTCTAAGAATCATCGTGAGCCTGGTTCAACTGGAGCAGGTACTACTCCTGGCCGCATATATCCAGGCAAGAGAATGGCAGGTCGCTATGGCGGCAAGAAAACCACTACACGAGGATTGACCATCTTGCGGGTAGATAACGACAAAAACCTATTAGTAGTAAAGGGCTCTGTTCCTGGTAAGCCTGGCTCTTTGCTTAATATCCGTCCAGCCAAGAGAGTTGGTCATAAACCAGCTACGGGAGGTAAGTAATGGCTACTTGTGTTATCCGTGATTGGCAAGGGAAGGAAGCTGGTAAGGCAACCCTTGATTTGAAGGTTGCTAAAGAAAGCACAGCTGTTGATTTAATGCATCGAGCAGTGCTCCGACAGCAAGCTCACAGTCGCCAGGGAACTGCAAGTACCCTTACAAGGTCTGAAGTTCGTGGTGGAGGTCGCAAGCCTTATAAGCAAAAAGGTACTGGTAGAGCAAGGCAGGGTTCTATTCGTACACCACTACGTCCTGGTGGTGGGATAATTTTTGGGCCAAAACCACGTAGTTACAACTTGGCAATGAATCGCAAGGAGCGTCGACTTGCTTTGCGAACAGCGCTTATTGCCCGTTTAACTGATGCTGTTGTGGTCAAAGATTTCGGCAAGGGTCTTAAGACTCCAAAAACCAAAGAAATCACTGATGGCCTTGTTCGTTTGGGGATTTCGAAAGACAACAAGGTTTTATTGGTGCTTACTAACCCTTCTGAAATTATTAGACGTTCAGTGCGCAATCTTGAAAAGGTGAAATTGATTCAAGCGAATCAATTGAACGTTTTTGATTTACTTCATTCCAATTCATTGGTTTTGGGTGAAGACGCTCTTGAAACTATTAAGGAGGTATATGGAAATGACTGAACGTTTTAATGGCCGTCTTGCAGATGTGATCCGTCGTCCTTTGATTACTGAAAAAGCGACAAGAGCTTTGGAGCTCAACCAATACACCTTTGAGGTCGATCATAGAGCCGCAAAGCCAGACATAAAAGCTGCTGTCGAGCAGTTGTTTGATGTCAAGGTTTTAGGTGTAAGCACTATGAATCCTCCTCGACGCTCACGACGGGTAGGTCGCTTTTCCGGCAAGCGTGCCCAGGTAAAAAAGGCTGTGGTGCGATTGGCCGAGGGCAATTCAATTCAATTGTTCCCTGAGTCCTGAGGTTCTTAAATTATGGCAATTCGCGCTTTCCGTCCTTATACCCCAGGCACTCGTACACGAGTAGTAACTGATTTCAATGAAGTAACCGGGAACAAACCTGAGAAGTCACTTCTTGTTTCAAAACACCGGAGAAAGGGACGTAATAATCGAGGTGTTATTACCTGTAGGCATCGTGGAGGCGGTCACAAACGTCTTTATAGGGTTGTTGATTTTCGTAGAAATAAGAATGGAATTTCTGCAAAAGTTGCTGCAATTCATTATGACCCTCATCGGAATGCAAGACTTGCACTGTTGTTCTATACCGATGGTGAGAAGCGCTATATCCTTGCGCCTGCAGGAATTTCGATTGGTCAGAATGTAGTCTCAGGTCCAGATGCCCCTATAGAGGTTGGCAATGCACTACCTCTATCGTCAATTCCGCTTGGCTCAAGCGTTCATTGTGTTGAGCTATATCCTGGACGAGGCGGCCAAATGGTTCGTACCGCAGGAGCTAGCGCTCAGGTCATGGCAAAAGAGGGAGATTATGTGGCTCTCAAATTGCCTTCTACTGAGGTTCGTTTAGTTCGTCGGGAATGTTATGCAACCCTTGGGGAAGTAGGTAATTCTGAAATTAGGAACACAAGCCTAGGTAAGGCTGGTCGTCGCAGGTGGCTTGGCAGAAGGCCCCAGGTTAGGGGAAGTGTAATGAATCCTTGTGATCACCCACATGGTGGTGGTGAGGGGCGTGCGCCAATCGGTCGGGCTGGTCCTGTCACTCCATGGGGTAAACCTGCTCTTGGATTGAAGACTCGTAAACGTAATAAGCCAAGTAATAGATTCGTTCTCAGAAAACGTCGTCGTGTCTCCAAGAGGAGTCGTGGCGGAAGGGATTCCTGATTTCGCTTATTTATGTATTTCGCTTAACTATCATGGGACGTTCACTCAAAAAAGGACCTTTTATTGCTGACAGCCTTTTGCGGAAGGTTGAGAAGCAAAACACAGATGATGACAAGTCTGTGATTAAGACATGGTCCAGAGCTTCCACAATTCTTCCAATGATGATTGGTCACACAATTGCTGTTCACAATGGGAAAACCCATATTCCCGTTTTTATTACAGAGCAAATGGTTGGCCACAAATTGGGGGAGTTTGCCCCTACCCGAACATATAAGGGCCATATCAAAGATAAAAAAGGAGCACGTTGAATCTCATGACTAATTCATCCCCTACTGGAAAAATTGCTCAGGCTCATGGACGTTTTGTTCGTGGCTCTGTATCAAAGGTTCGACGTGTACTTGATCAAATACGTGGTCGAACATATAGAGATGCTTTGATCATGCTTGAGTTCATGCCTTATCGCTCAACTGGCCCAATTACTAAGGTGTTGCGTTCTGCGGTAGCAAATGCCGAGCATAATCTCGGACTAGATCCAGCCTCATTGGTTGTTTCAAAGGCCACTGCTGATATGGGGCCTCCTATGAAGCGCTATCGGCCTCGTGCTCAAGGTCGTGCTTTTGCAATTAAAAAGCAAACTTGTCACATCAGTATTGCTGTGACACCTACCACTGAATCCTGACCCTAAACATCATCGACTGATGGGACACAAAATCCATCCAACTGGCTTACGACTGGGTATTACTCAGGAACATCGCTCACGTTGGTATGCACCTAGCAAGACTTATCCGATTCTTCTTAAAGAGGATGATGGTATTCGTCAATTCATCCATAAAAAATATGGAGCTGCTGGCATTAGTGATGTCGTCATAGCTCGTAAAGCTGATCAGCTTGAAGTCGAACTCAAGACTGCTCGTCCGGGAGTAATAGTTGGACGTCAAGGTAGCGGAATTGAGGACCTGAGATCAGGAATACAGAAAACAATTGGAGATAGAAGTCGACAGGTTCGGATAAATGTTGTTGAGGTCGAAAGAGTTGATGCAGATGCTTACCTTTTAGCCGAGTACATAGCTCAACAGTTAGAAAAACGTGTTGCTTTTCGTCGGACTATCCGGATGGCGGTTCAACGTGCACAAAGGGCCGGGGTTTTGGGGTTGAAGATTCAGGTAGGGGGTAGATTGAATGGAGCTGAGATTGCTCGTACAGAGTGGACTCGTGAAGGGCGTGTTCCTTTGCATACTCTTAGAGCAGAGATTGATTATGCAACCAAGGTTGCAAGCACTACTTATGGAGTGCTTGGAATAAAAGTGTGGGTCTTTAAAGGAGAAGTCCTTGACAAGGAAGATCAGCAATTGCCTGTGGGTGCCAGTCCACGTCGACGGGGCAATCGAAGGCCCCAACAGTTCGAAGACCGCTCAAATGAGGCCTGATAAGGAGATTTAAACCATGCTTAGTCCAAAACGCGTCAAATTCCGCAAACAACAACGTGGCCGCATGCGTGGGGTCGCAACAAGGGGGAATACCATTGCTTTCGGTGAGTTTGCATTGCAAGCTCAGGAATGTGGTTGGATTACCTCAAGACAAATAGAGGCCAGTCGACGTGCGATGACACGTTATGTCAAGCGTGGCGGGAAGATCTGGATAAGGATCTTCCCTGATAAACCAGTGACAATGAGGCCTGCAGAAACTCGAATGGGTTCTGGTAAAGGCAACCCAGAGTTTTGGGTTGCTGTTATTAAGCCAGGCAGGATCCTTTTTGAAATGGGAGGTGAGGAAATCACAGAAGAAATTGCCAGAGAAGCTATGCGTCTGGCGCAATACAAGCTTCCAGTAAAAACAAAGTTCTTGACTCTTGAGAATCAAGAGTCAACCAATGGTACTAGTTCTTCTGGTGCTAAAACTGCTGCATTGGAGTCTTGATCATGACCAGACTAGATACTGCTGAAGTACGTAAGCTCACCGATGTTGACCTTGCAGAACAGATCAATGGCTTGCGACGTGAGCTTTTTGATCTTCGTTTTCAACAAGCTACGCGCCAGTTGACAACTACACACCGTTTCAAGGAGGCCCGCATTAAGTTGGCTCAACTTCTGACGGTACAGAAGGAGCGAACTAGCTCCAATACTTCCTCATCTTGAATAGGTTTTCGAAATCATGGCACTAAAGGAAAGAGTCGGCACCGTTGTAAGCGACAAGATGGATAAGACAGTGGTTGTTGCGGTTGAAAACCGCTTCCCTCACCCCATCTATCAAAAAACTGTTAGTCGAACCACCCGATATAAAGCTCACGATTCTGAGAATCATTGTCGTGTAGGAGACAGAGTTCGTATTACAGAAACTCGTCCTTTAAGTTCTTCAAAACGTTGGGCTGTTGCTGAGGTTTTAAGTCACAGCTTTAAAGCTGAGGAGGTATCCAAATGATTCAGCAAGAAACATATCTCACCGTTGCTGATAACAGTGGTGCAAAACGAATTCAATGCATTCGTGTATTGGGCTCCAATAGAAGATATGCCCATGTAGGGGATGTAATTGTTGCGGCTGTCAAGGATGCGATGCCAAATATGGGTGTTAAAAAGTCTGATGTTGTTAAGGCTGTAGTTGTTAGGACAAAAGCCACAATGCGCCGTGATACAGGGAATTCGATTCGGTTTGATGACAATGCAGCAGTATTGATAAATGAAGACAAGAATCCTCGAGGAACTAGGGTTTTTGGCCCTGTTGCTCGTGAGTTGCGAGAGCGTAATTTCACCAAAATTGTATCTTTGGCACCTGAGGTGATTTAAATGTCTAGTCTTTTCCAGAAATCAAAGTCAGTTCAACGTATTAAAATGAAAATACGTAAAGGAGACACCGTTCAGGTTATTAATGGCAAAGAGAAAGGCAAAACCGGCGAGGTTTTGAAGATTTTACCTCTAGAAAATCGAGTAATTGTTGAGGGCATAAATATACGCACTCGTCATGTAAAACCAACTCAAGAAGGTGAGTCAGGTCGAATAGTTACTGAAGAAGCGTCTTTGCATGCTTCTAATGTAATGATTTATTCAACTTCTAAAAAAGTTTCTAGTCGTGTAGAAGTTTTTGTTGATAAGGATGGGGCGAAGAAGCGACGATTAAAGAAAACCGGTGAGGTTATTGATTAATTAATCATTTACCTCATTGCTTAGATTCTAAAGTCCGTTCCACCTAATTCTTTTCTCAAACCTTTCAAATCTTTTCTACTTCTGACCCAGACCAGAAGTAACTCCTTCACAAACCATGTCACTTAAAAAGCGCTATAAGGAGACGATTCAGCCAAAGTTGCTGAAAGATTTAAGTCTCTCTAATATTCACCAAGTCCCTAAGGTGTTAAAAGTCACCGTTAATAGGGGTTTAGGAGAAGCTGCCCAGAATGCAAAGTCTTTAGAGGCTTCTATGAATGAGATGGCCACAATTACAGGCCAGAAAGTTTTAGTTACTAGGGCTAAGAAGGCTATAGCTGGATTCAAAATCCGACAGGGCATGCCTATTGGCTGTTCTGTGACTCTTCGGGGTGAGCGTATGTATGCATTCTTGGAACGCTTGATTAACCTTGCCTTGCCTAGGATTAGAGACTTTAGAGGAGTTAGCCCAAAGAGTTTTGATGGTCGTGGGAATTACACCTTAGGAGTAAGAGAACAACTGATTTTCCCGGAAATTTCCTTTGACAAGATTGAAGCTATCCGTGGAATGGATATCACGATTGTGACTAGTGCTGGTTCCGACGAGGAGGGCAGGGCCCTCCTCAGTGAGTTAGGAATGCCATTCCGCAGTAATTGAGCCCCTTTGCAATAACTATGGCTAATCACGATCCAATTTCTGACATGCTCACCCGCATACGTAATGCGAGTGAAAAACGTCATGACACAACACGCGTACCTGCCTCACGCATGTCTCGCAGTATTGCGAAAGTGCTTCAAAAAGAGGGTTTTATCGCGCAAATCACAGAAGACGGTGATGGAGTTAGAACCCAACTAATTCTGGAGTTGAAGTACAGCGGCAAGCATCGCAATCCCACAATTCGTTCAATGCAAAGGGTTAGTAAGCCTGGATTGAGAATTTATAAGAACACCCGTGGTTTGCCGAAGGTATTAGGGGGGTTGGGAGTGGCAATTATTTCTACTTCAAAGGGTGTCATGAGCGATCGAGATGCTCGTAAACAGGGCGTTGGCGGAGAAGTTCTCTGCTACGTCTACTGATAAATCAGGAGCCTGAATTATGTCCCGCATTGGTAAATCTCCAATTCAAGTGCCAGATAAGGTCAATGTGACCCTGGATGGACTTTCGGTAACGGTCAAAGGGCCCAAAGGTGAGTTGAAACGTACTCTTCCTGAAGGTGTAAGTATTAGTCAGGTGGAAAACACTCTGGTTGTTTCTCCTACAAGTGAAAAGAGAAAGTCACGCGAGAGGCATGGACTTTGTAGATCATTAGTAGCAAATATGGTGGAGGGTGTTAGTCAGGGATATTCTCGTAAGTTGGAAATCGTTGGTGTAGGTTCCCGAGCACAAGTTAAAGGTCGGAGTTTAGTAGTAAGTGCTGGCTATAGTCATACAGTTGAAGTAATACCGCCAGAAGGAATTACTTTCGCAGTTGAAAACAATACAAATGTTACTGTTTCTGGAGCAGATAAAGAATTGGTCGGGAATGAGGCCGCCAAAATTCGGGCGATTAGACCACCTGAACCTTATAAAGGCAAAGGTATTAAATATGCGGGAGAGCATATTGTTAGGAAAGCCGGTAAGTCCGGTAAGAAATAAAACCTTATTAATCTTGATCTGAAATTACCATGCCAACTCTTTCTCGAAAACAACAAACACAGAAGCGACATAAGCGCCTTCGTCGCAATTTAAGTGGAACAAAAAGTCGTCCCAGGCTTTCAGTTTTTCGCTCTAATAACCATATCTATGCTCAAGTGATAGATGATGTTGCACAAAGTACACTTTGTGCAGCTTCCACATTAGATAAAGACTTGCGCACTAGCCTTAAAGCTAATGCAAGTAGTTGTGATGCTTCTACTGCTGTTGGCGAACTTGTCGCCAAGCGTGCCCTAGAAAAGGGCATAGAACGAGTAGTCTTTGATCGCGGTGGAAACCTTTACCATGGCCGAGTTAAAGCCCTTGCCGATGCTGCCCGGGTAGCGGGCCTTAAATTCTGACCCTGCTCTCTAATGACCGAATCTAAGTCCAAATCCAAAGGAAAAGAAGCTTCATCAGCTTCTGATGTACCAGCTGCTGCAGAAGGACAGCAGCAGCCTCAACAGCAACAGCGAAAAGGTCGAGGTGAGCGACGTGGACGTCGAGGAGACCGTCGTGGTCAGGAAAGAGATTCTGAATGGCAGGAAAGGGTTGTTCAGATTAGAAGAGTTTCTAAAACTGTTAAAGGTGGTAAAAAAATGAGTTTTAGGGCCATTGTCGTAGTTGGGAATGAGCGGGGCCAGGTTGGAGTTGGAGTTGGCAAAGCAGGAGATGTTATTGGCGCTGTTCGTAAGGGTGTTGCAGATGGGAAAAAGCATTTGGTTAAGGTTCCTTTGACCCGCCATAGTTCTATTCCTACTCTTTCCAATGGTCGAGACGGAGCCGCTAGCGTATTGATCCGGCCTGCTGCTCCAGGTACTGGAGTTATTGCTGGAGGGTCTATTCGTACAGTATTGGAGCTTGCTGGGATTAAAAATGTTCTAGCTAAGCGCTTGGGAAGTAAAACTCCGCTGAATAATGCTAGAGCGGCAATGGTTGCTTTGGCAGAACTTAGAACTCACAAAGAGACTGCCAAAGAAAGAGGCATCTCCCTTGAACAGATTTATTCCTGATTTCAAATGACACTTCGACTTGATTCTTTGAAAGCAAATGAAGGCGCCCGACGACGAAAGTTGCGCAAGGGCAGAGGTATTGCCGCTGGCCAAGGTGCGAGTTGTGGCTTTGGCATGCGAGGTCAGAAATCTCGGTCCGGCCGCCCAACTCGTCCCGGTTTCGAGGGAGGGCAAATGCCTCTTTATCGAAGGGTTCCTAAGCTCAAGCACTTCCCTTTAGTTAATCCAAAGGCTTATACCGTTATTAATGTTTCTGCTTTAAATGAATTACAAGCAGAAACCATTGTGAATCTTGATTCACTTGTAAAGGAAGGTTTGGTTACAAGTCCCAAGAATCCTCTAAAGGTTCTTGGTAATGGGAGTCTAAAGACAAAACTGATTGTTCAGGCTGCTGCATTTACTTCATCTGCCCGGTCAAAGATTGAAGCGGCTGGTGGTACTTGTGAAATTTTAGATTGATAGACTCTTTTAAGATAAGTTTAATCACTGAAACTTATTTAATCCTTTAATCTCTAACTAATTTTATTTCTTAAATGTTTGTTAGTAGAGGCCGAAATCCTAGCGCTGGCGAGGTAGCCACCCAATTAGTTGTCAACAAAGAACTGCGTGGAAGAGTTCTTACAACTTTGGGATTGTTGTTACTCATTCGGCTAGGAATATATATACCTATGCCAGGCATTGATAGGCAGGCTTTTCAAGGCTTTCTTGAGCAAGGTGGTCAATTAATAGGCTTTCTAGATATCTTTACAGGTGGTGGGATATCTACGCTCGGCATATTTGCTCTTGGGATACTTCCTTTCATTAATGCTTCTATTATTATTCAACTGCTAACAGCTGCACTCCCCCAGTTGGAGGATTTGCAGAAAAATGAAGGAGAGGCTGGTAGAAGAAAAATTGCACAAATTACTCGTTATGTTGCCTTGGGTTGGGGCCTTATTCAAAGCATCATCTTTGCATTGATTCTTAGGCAGTATGCGATAGAGGATCTAAGCGAGGTTGCTTTTGTTGTTCAAACTTCTTTGGCTTTAGTAACAGGATCTATGGTTGTAATGTGGTTAAGTGAAATCATTACTGAAAGAGGCATTGGCCAAGGTGCTTCTTTGGTTATTTTCCTTAATATTGTGGCGACCTTGCCAAAAGCCTTGAGCTCTACTATTGAGAAAGCTCAAACGGGTGATAGAGGAGATGTTCTTGGAATTATTGTTCTTTTATTGGTATTTCTATTTACTATTGTTGGAATTATTTTTGTTCAGGAAGGTGCCAGGAGACTGCCAATCGTAAGTGCAAAGAGGCAAATAGGAGATACAAGTTTGTTGCCAAGTCGCCAAAGTTACTTGCCTCTTAAATTGAATGCTGGTGGAGTTATGCCAATTATTTTTGCTTCTGCTTTGATATTTCTTCCTATTACCATCGCAAATTTCTCAAGAAATCCTTTTCTTATAAGAACTGCAAGTTATTTAAATCCAAGTGCCTCAAACCCTTGGCCTTATGCAGTTGTATTTTTTGCCTTAATTCTTGGGTTTGCATATTTTTATGCTTCTTTAACGGTTAACCCAACGGATATATCTGCAAATCTCAAACGTGGAGGTGTCGCAATACCAGGAGTCAGGCCTGGGAGTGCAACTTCTCGATATCTTTCAGGAGTTCAAAATCGATTGACTTTGCTTGGAGGATTATTTCTTGGAGCAGTGGCAATTATTCCTGCTGCTGTTGAACGGGCAACAAATGTCCAAACTTTTCAAGGATTAGGAGCAACTTCTTTGCTTATTCTTGTTGGTGTTGCTATCGATACCGCTAAGCAAGTGCAGACTTATGTTATTTCCCAACGCTACGAAGGCCTAGTACGCCAATAAAATAGAAATTTATTCAGAAATTTTCTTGATGAAAAAACAACGCATACTTTTTTTGGGCCCCCCTGGAGCTGGTAAAGGTACTCAGGCTTCAATGATTTGCGAAAGTGATGATATTTGCCATTTATCTACAGGTGATTTGCTTAGGGCTGAAGTTGCTTCAGGGACTTCATTGGGTAAGCAAGCTTCGTTGGTTATGAGTAAAGGTGAGTTAGTTGGAGATAGCCTGGTTTTATCAATAGTTGAGAAAAAACTATCTAATATTTCTAAAGGGTGGCTATTGGATGGATATCCCAGAAACATTAATCAAGCAAAGGCTCTTGGCGAGTTGCTCCATAAATTAAAACAACCAATTCAAGTTGTAGTTTTGTTTGAAATTGATGATGATTTGTTGGTCCAAAGGCTTTTGGGGCGAGGTAGAAGTGATGATAATGAGGAAGTGATTCGTCACAGATTAAGGATTTATAAGGAGAAAACGACTCCACTTATTGACTATTACAGCAAAGATGGATTGCTTAAGTTTGTGAAAGGTGATGGAGAAGTAAGCGAAATTTCCAAATGTATTGAAGAAATCTTGAGTTAGCAATGTAGTAGGATTGCCGTTTGGAAATTTGGAGTGCCACACCATTATGAAGGTGCGAGCCTCAGTCAAAAAAATGTGTGAGAAGTGCCGGGTGATTCGCCGCCACGGTCGGGTGATGGTCATTTGTACCGTCCCTAAGCACAAACAGCGCCAGGGATAGCCCTGGCCATCTCTAGTTCTGAGTTTTGGCTTTCAGCCTCTACTCCACTAGATCTAGACACCTTGACAGGTGTTTTTTCCTGTTCACCTTCGTATTTTTTGCTAAGTGGCAAGGATTGCTGGCGTTGACATACCCCGTGAAAAACGGGTTGAAGTTGCCCTCACGTATATCTATGGGATTGGTCTTACCAGGGCCAAATCCATACTCAGTCAATCTGGAGTTAATCCGGATATACGAGTCAAGGATTTAGAGGATGGGGATGTACAAAAACTTCGCCAAGCTACAGAGACTTTTACGATTGAAGGAGACCTCCGCCGTCAGGAGGGAATGGCCCTTAAGCGATTGCAAGACATAGGTTGTTTACGAGGAAGGCGTCATCGAATGAGCCTTCCTGTTCGCGGCCAGCGCACTCGTACTAATGCGCGAACTCGAAGAGGCTCAAGAAAAACAGTGGCTGGCAAGAAGAAATAAGCCACGCAACTAAAGCTTCGAAAGCTTAACTCTCCTATCCCGTATCCAAAGGCCCAAGAATATGGCCACAACTGCTAAAAAATCAGGCTCCAAGAAGGTCAAACGCAATGTCCCTAATGGGGTAGTGCATATTCAAAGCACCTTCAATAACACCATTGTCTCGATTACTGATACTTCAGGCGAGGTTATTGCTTGGTCCTCTGCTGGTGCCAGTGGTTTTAAGGGGGCTAGAAAGGGAACACCGTTCGCTGCCCAGACTGCTGCAGAAGCTGCTGCAAGACGTGCTTTGGAGCAAGGCATGCGTCAAATAGAAGTGCTTGTTCGAGGACCAGGTTCAGGTCGGGAAACAGCTATTCGTGCTTTGCAAGTGGCTGGACTCGAAATCACTCTTATTAGAGATGTAACGCCTCTCCCCCACAATGGTTGCAGAAGGCCTAAACGCAGACGCGTTTGACTTTTAGGTTTATTAGCCTTCTCACCTCTTTCATCCCTTTATTAAAAATTTAGACCGTGTTGCAATACCAGATTGATCGGATCGACCATCAAGTTGCGGGTGATCGCTCTCAAACGGGTGTTTTCCTTATAGGGCCCTTAGAACGTGGTCAGGCAACCACATTGGGTAATTCACTTCGACGTGTCCTTATGGGAGGCCTTGAGGGCAGCGCTGTAACTGCTGTTCGTATTGCCGGCGTTAATCATGAATATGCAACGATTCCAGGAGTTAGAGAGGATGTTTTAGATATCCTCCTCAACTGCAAACAAATATCGGTAAATAGTAGAAGCCCTGAACTGGAAATCGGCCGTTTGGTTGTTTCTGGTCCTGCTGAAGTTAAAGCAAAAGACCTGCAATTCTCTTCTCAGGTCAAGGTTGTTGATGGAGACAGTCCAATAGCCACTGTTCATAATGGGCATAGTCTGGAATTAGAAGTTCATGTTGAGAGGGGTGTTGGATATCGCCCTGTTGATCGTCACAATGAAGAGACTAGTGCAATAGATCTGCTTCAAATAGATGCTGTATTTATGCCTGTACAAAGAGTTAATTTCACAATTGATGAGACTGCAGTAGCTGAGGGTGGATCTACCCGAGAGAGGTTGCGCATGGAAGTCGTTACCGATGGCTCCACTTCTCCAGATGATGCTTTGGCAGAAGCTGCTAATCAGTTGATTGAGTTGTTTCAGCCATTGGCAACAGTGACCATGGTTGAAGAGACAGTTCAAGAGCCTGAGCCAACTGCAGAAGCTCAAATTCCTTTGGAAGAGTTAAATCTTTCAGTTAGAGCTTACAACTGCCTTAAGAGAGCTCAAGTTAATTCAGTTTCAGATCTTATGGGCTTTAGCTATGAGGACTTACTTGAGATCAAGAATTTTGGTTCTAAATCTGCAGATGAGGTAATAGAGGCCCTTGAGAGAATAGGCATTTCAATTCCACAAAGCCGAACTTCGGCATGAATTAATCTCAACTTTAAGTCCTAGAAACTTTTAAAACTCATGCGTCATCAATGTCGAGTCCCACAGCTTGGTCGTCCTGCAGATCAAAGGAAGGCAATGCTTCGTGGTTTAACTACGCAGTTAATTCGTGAAGGAAGAGTGAAAACTACAAAAGCTAGAGCAAAAGCCTTGCGGGATGAGGCAGAGAGGATGATTACACTTGCTAAGGAAGGTAGCTTGGCTTCAAGGAGAAGGGCTATTGGATTTATTTATGACAAGCAATTGGTTCATGCTCTTTTTAAGAAGGCACAGGAAAGATACGGAGAAAGAAAAGGAGGCTATACCCGGATAGTTAGGACAGTCCCTAGGAGAGGTGATAATGCACAAATGGCAATAATTGAGTTGGTTTAAGAACTATTCCCATTGTTTGTAAATAGATACCTTGTTTAGGTAATTAATGGTCGATTGTTTTGGTGTTGTTGATAAAGCGCCCCATTTGAGGCGGGTTGCAATTAGTTTGCAATATGACGGATCTGGGTTCTGTGGATGGCAGCGTCAATCTGAGGGTTTGAGTGTTCAAGGGGTTTTAGAAGACGCTATATCAGAACTAGATCCATTAAGACCGCTTAAGACTGTTGCAGCAGGGAGGACTGATGCAGGAGTTCATGCTGCTGGTCAAGTGGTGCATTTTGATTGCTGTGGGCATATCCCATGTACTAGTTGGCCTTCTGCTTTAAATGGGTTGCTACCACATTCAATTCGCGTTCGAGAAGCTATTTTGAGACCTTCCGAATGGCATGCTTGCCATTCGGCTCTTTATAGAAGATATAGATATACGATTTATAATGCCAGAAGGCCAAATCTTTTTGTTGCGCCTTGGAGTTGGCATAGATATCAATTTCGCTTGGATGAAGATGTTATGAGAAAAGGCTTAGAAGGCCTGCTTGGTTATTATGATTTTTTTGCTTTTCAGCGAGCTGGCAGTAATAGAGCTGATTCCTATACAACTGTTGAGTCGGTTGAAGTCGAACGTAATGGAGATTTTTTATTTATAGAGATACAAGCCACAGGCTTTTTATATGGGATGGTAAGACTTCTAGTAGGGCAGTTGGTTTTATTGGGAGAGCATAAGCTCAATTTGAGTACTTTTGAACAAAGATGGAAAGAATTTCGTCGAGATGAAGTGAAGGAATCAGCCCCTGCGCATGGGCTTTGTTTGATCAGGGCTGGCTATGAGGAAGCTCTGTTTTCTCAATCAGCTTGGTTTGACTCTTTCCCTAAATATTCAATCCTTGTTGGAGATTCTCCTAAATCGCCTCCCTAGTCAATTTCTCTTCAATGGGCTTCCTCCTAGTTGGCAACTCACAATAATGTTGGTTGCATCGAAAATAATTAACTTGGCTTCACGAATGTGTAAAATCATTTATTGAGCTTTCAAGGCTTAAGTCCTATTTGCCTTGGGGTTTACTGACCAGCACTATCGCTAGCGATGGTGAATTTAGAACCGGCATGCCGGAGCGATGAACAAGACTGCTATTCCCCCAATTGATTCTCTTGATCGCCAGTGGTATCTGGTTGATGCTGAGAATCAGACACTTGGAAGGCTTGCCACAGAAGTAGCTTCAGTACTTCGTGGGAAGAACAAACCAACTTTTACTCCTCATTTAGATACTGGGGATTTTGTTGTGGTTGTAAATGCTGAGAAGATACTTGTCTCTGGGAACAAGTCGCAGCAAAAGCTTTATCGTCGCCACTCAGGTCGGCCTGGTGGCATGAAGGTTGAAACCTTTGAGTCCCTTCAAAGTCGTTTGCCTGAACGAATTATTGAAAAGGCTGTAAAAGGTATGCTTCCTCATAATGCTTTAGGAAGACAACTCTTTCGTAAACTTAAGGTTTACAGGGGTTCTGAGCATCCTCATGAAGCACAAAGACCACAAGCTCTTAAATTCTAATCCTCCAATTTTGTTTCAATGAGCAGCACTTCTAATAACTCAGTTGTTTATCGTGGAACTGGTCGTCGTAAGACTTCTGTAGCACGAGTTCGTTTAGTGCCTGGCAATGGAGCGATAACAATTAATGGTCGTCCAGGTGATCATTATTTGAATTTCAATCCTGCTTACTTAGCTTCTGTAAAAGCTCCACTTCAAACCCTTGGGCTTAGTGATTCATACGATGTTTTGGTAAATGTCTATGGAGGCGGACTGACTGGTCAGGCAGATGCAATTAAACAAGGTGCTGCAAGAGCTTTATGCGAGCTGTCCCTTGATAATCGAAAGCCTTTGAAAACCGAGGGTCATTTAAGCCGAGACCCACGTGCCAAGGAACGACGCAAATATGGACTTAAAAAGGCTCGTAAGGCTCCTCAATTCTCGAAGAGATAAAGTTTTATCAGAATTTCCTTATCACACTTACTCAATTTCTTTTTTTAACTATGCCCAAGCCTGATATTCATCCAACCTGGTATCCAGATGCCAAAGTGATCTGTAATGGCGAGGTTGTAATGACCACTGGTGCTACTCAGCCAGAAATACATGTTGATGTTTGGAGTGGTAATCATCCATTTTTTACTGGAACACAAAAAATATTGGATACTGAAGGGCGTGTTGATCGCTTTATGCGTAAGTATGGTATGTCTTCACCAGAAAATGAATCAGGTGAAAAACAAGCTTCAGATGCAAAGAAAGATATTCAAACAAGCAATAAAGACGAATCTTAGAGCGATTGCAATCTTTACCACTTACCCTTTTGCTTTTAGGAGTTGATGGGCATGGACTCCTCAACTCTAAAAACACGGCTTGAAACAGCTAAGTCCAGCTTTCATAATTTAGAGATGCAGCTGGCAGATCCAGATGTTGCTTCAGACCCAAAGAGGTTGGAGAAAATTGCTCGGGAAAGAGCGCATTTAGAACCTCTTGTGATGGATTATCAGGCTTTGCAAGAAGTTGAAAAAGAATCTAATCAGGCAAAAAGCTTACTGAAAGAATCTAAAGGGGATGAGGATTTGGTTTCTCTTATTCAAGAGGAGCTAAAGGATCTCCAAGGACGTGAGGAGGAATTACTTCAACGGTTGACTATGGCCTTACTGCCAAAAGATCCTCGTGATGAGAAGAGTGTGATGCTTGAGATTCGGGCTGGTGCTGGAGGCGATGAAGCTTGTTTATGGGCAGGTGATCTAGCAAGGATGTACGAAAGATATGGACAGCGTGTTGGTTGGCTTGTTAAGCCTATGAGCTCCACTGAAGCTGATCTTGGTGGATTTCGAGAATTAATTATCTCTGTAAAAGGAGATTCTGTTTTTAGTCAACTCAAGTTCGAGGCAGGAGTTCATAGAGTTCAACGTGTTCCTGCTACAGAATCACAAGGCAGAGTCCATACTTCTACTGCAACTGTTGCTGTCATGCCAGAAGCTGATCCAGTAGAGGTTCAGATAGAGCCAACCGATATTGAGATTAGTACTGCTAGATCTGGAGGAGCAGGTGGTCAAAATGTCAACAAGGTAGAAACTGCTGTCGATTTAGTTCATAAACCCACAGGTATTCGGGTTTTTTGTACTCAGGAACGTTCTCAGTTGCAAAATCGAGAAAGAGCAATGGAAATTTTGAGAGCCAAATTGTATGAGATGCAAATAGCCGAAGCTAATGCTCGAGAAAGTTCTGAAAGGAAATCTCAAGTCGGTACTGGTGATAGAAGTGAAAAGATACGTACGTATAACTACAAAGATAATCGCACTACAGATCATCGTTTGAGTTGTAATTTTCCTTTAGAACCAATCCTTTCTGGACAGTTAGATGATGTGATTGGGGCTTGTATAGCTGAAGAGCAGCGATTGAAAATGGAAAACCTTAGCAATACAGATGTTGAATAGACATTCCTTAATTCCAACCAATTAGATATTTTCCCCATTCTCTATGGTTGCCTGAATCAAGCTGTCGAGTTACCTGAAAAGTGAGATTACCAAGTGGCCTATGTGGAATCCGCTTTAAAGGCATCTCTGCTTCTTGTGGCGTTCGATTGCCTTTTATTACATTGCAAGGTAAGCAAGCTGTGGTGACATTTTCCCAGGCGTCTTTTCCGCCTCTACTTCTTGGTAATACATGGTCTATGGATAGCTTATCGCCTGTATATCCACAATATTGACAACAGTTCTTATCACGCAGAAGAATGTTTTTACGTGTTAGAGGTAGTTCCCGGAATGGCACATTTACGAATTGTCTTAGACGAATAACAGTTGGCAAGTTTGTGTCTTGTCTTACTCTGCGGGTGGAATCCTCTTCAAGGCTCTCTGCCTTTCCCTTTAGCATCATTACCATGGCACGCCGCCATGATGTGATGTTTAAAGGTTCATAGGATGCATTAAGTACGAGAACCTGGTTCATGTCAGTACCCTTGTCTTAAGCATGCTGTTTGCATTACAAGGATGAGGTAGGCCCTTTGCATATCCATTCTGCTATGCAAAATCTGATTGTCAGTTCAGATGAATCTTTTTTTGCCAAAAAAACTGCCTTGTTAAGAGGCCCTGACCCAAGGCAGCGTGCTTGGTTAGAGGTTGACCCCAAGGCAATTAAGTCAAATACTCAGAATTTAATCAGTCGTCTTTCCGAAAATTGTTCTTTGATGGCAGTTGTTAAGGCTGATGGTTATGGACATGGCGCAGAAACTGTTTCCAAAGCAGCTCTTAGTGGTGGTGCCAGGAGTCTAGGTGTTGCGACACTTCAAGAAGGAATAGAGCTCCGCGAAATTGGTTTAAATTGCCCAATCCTTGTACTTGGGAATCTTGTAGATTCAAATGAACTTTTAGCTTGCCTTGAGTGGCAATTAATGCCTACACTTAGCAGTATGCGCGAGGCATTGATTTGTCAGAATATTGCTAAGTCTAAAGATCAAGTATTTAATATTCAAGTTAAATTCGATACGGGGATGACAAGATTAGGATGTGAATTAGGTGATGCATTAGTACTTATTAAAGCTATTGATGGATTTAGTAATTTAAAACTTGCAGGCGTTTATAGCCATTTGGCATTAGTTGATGGAGCTTTTGAAGGTAAGGCAGAGGAGATTACAAAACAGCAAAACAATCGTTTTAAAAGTTTATTCTCACAACTGCCTTCTTCAATTATTGGATTTGCTCGCCATTTGGCTAACTCTGCAGGAACTATAAGGGATAATTCTCTTCATTACGATATGGTTAGGGTGGGATTGGCTCTTTATGGATATAATCCAATCAAGCCCATAAATGATAATCTAGGACTTCAGCCAGCATTATCAGTTAAGGCTAGAGTAACTTTAATTCGAAAAGTACCTGAAGGCGTAGGGGTTAGTTATGGACATAAATTTGTAACTAATAGACCTAGTCTTTTGGCTGTGATAGGTATTGGTTATGCCGATGGTGTTAGCAGATCATTGTCTGGCAAGATTTCGTTGCTTTCAAATGGGAATGTGTATCCGCAAGTAGGCGCTATAACAATGGATCAGATGATTGTTGATGCAACAGATCACCCTGATATTCAAGTTGGAGACGTTATGACTTTAATTGGTCATGATGGGCAAACCTCCATTACTGCCAATGATTGGAGTCAAATGGACAATGCTATTCCTTGGGAGGTGCTTTGTGGCTTCAAGCATCGCTTGCCCAGAGTAGTAATTTGATATTTGATCTAAATCTTTAGACCCAATTAGTCTCTACTCTTGATAACCTATGCAAACCTCTGGAGAGGTGGCTGAGTGGTTGAAAGCGGCTCCCTGCTAAGGAGTTACAGGAGGCAACTTCTGTCGAGGGTTCGAATCCCTCCCTCTCCGTTTAAGATCTTTGACTATGTAGTTTGTGAAGCTCATTAGCTAGAGCAGGCAAAAAGGTTTTGTCTTTAGATCTCCGTTGCCCTTGGGTAAAAACAACGAGAAGCATAGGCTTGCTCTCTGGTTTGTTGCACCAGATTGCATCATGACGAGCTTGGCTCATCCATCCTGCTTTGCTCCAAATTTGGCTTCCTTTTGGACAACCTTCGCCTAAAAAACCATCGATTTGGTTCTCTGGATTTGATTGGCGTTCTATTTCATCTAAGGATCGAGAAAGGATTTTCTTTAGTCTTTGGCAAGCTTGTTCCGAAACAATTGAATTTGTCATAATTGATTCTAGAATCCTTGCAGTGCCAGCAGTTGTTAAAGAATTTCTATTGATATTTCCTACACCATAAAAATCACGCTCACGCCCATAGGGGCTATCACTCCAAGTTTTTTGACAGCAGTTAAACCCTTTTAACTCTTCCCAATTGAAACTGGTAAGCCATTCATTGACTAATTGACGCTGTTTCTTCCATCCTTCCCATCTCTCTCCAATTAGTGATGGACCACTAGTGGTTCCTGAAAGGAGATCCAAAATTAGGCTTGTTGCATCATTACTAGAGTCTTGAATCATGTCTTTGAGTGCCCTTTGCAATTCAGGAGAGTTTGTTATCAAGTCCTTCTGGAGCCAAGCTTCTATTGCCACTGCGTAGATTAATTTGACAACACTTGCTGGATAGCAGGGTTTGTGAGCCAACCAACCTGTACCAAAACCACTACCTGGTTGAGGGTTTCTGCTTTCATATCTGATCCAGCTTATTGAGATACTGTTTTCAAGACCTGGACGTCCTTCGCGAGAAAATTTTTTTAGAAGTTTTTCTAGGTCAGCACTCATTTCTGGGTCTAAACGGTAGAACCCCATAACATCTGCACAATTCAATGTCGACACTAGGCTCTTCTATCTCAAGAAACCTAATTACTCCACAAAGTTGCTGGCAATTGAATGCCAGTATTAATGGGTATGCTGAGTTGAGTGGCAATCAATTGGCCACTCAAGTTGTTGCTGGAAGAAGATTTCAGGTCATAAATCATTCAAAAAAATTTGATATTTCTGGAGTTTCCTCTAATCGGTTAAAAGTTTTACTTTTTGAAGATGGGTACAAGTGTTGGTTGAAAGAGGAAGATGTAAGGGCAAATCAGATTCTTTCAAGTTCCTGGAAGCCGAAATTGCTTGAAAGTAATCAAATAGAGACGAAATTGCCTGCTGTACTTGCTTGGATTCAAAATGCTTATAAAAAAGATAATCAGTATCTTTGGGGAGGGACACTAGGACCAGATTTTGATTGTTCAGGGTTGGTACAAGCGGCTTTTGCAAGTCAGGAGATATGGCTACCGCGAGATGCTTGCCAACAAGAAGAATTTGCTCATCCAATAGATGCTTCTCCAGGTGGATATGAGCTTTTAATACCAGGAGACCTTATTTTCTTTGGATCTTCAGAGAAATGTACACACGTTTCCATTTATAAAGGTAATGGCTTTTATTGGCATAGTTCTGGAGTTCAGAATGGCCGTAATGGAATTGGGCTAGACGGACTTCAGCTAGGCGATCAAAATCCAATTGCTTCATACTACAGAGACCAATTTCGTGGCGCAGGAAGAGTCTTGCGCTGTTATCAAGGGGCCAATCTTTTACAGGCGGGCCTATAAGTTGTTTTAATTGAGGATTAGTTTTATGGGACTGCGTTTGGCGATATCAGTAGTTGTTCCTGTTTTCAATGAAGAAGAAAGCCTTCAGAAGCTGGTCGATCAATTATTAGGGGCACTGAGGCCAATTAATGAAAGCTTTGAATTGGTTTTAGTGAATGATGGCTCTTCAGATAAGAGTGCAGATGTGATGGCCGCCTTAGTTGAGGAAGTGCCTGAACTTGTTTGTGTGTTGCTTCGCAAAAACTATGGACAGACAGCAGCTATGGCTGCAGGTTTTGATGCTTCAAAGGGTGAGGTGATAGTTAGTCTTGATGGGGATTTGCAGAATGACCCAGCCGATATTCCTTTACTTATAAGCAAACTACGTGAGGGCTATGACTTAGTGAGTGGGTGGAGATATCAACGTAAAGATGCAGAACTTCAGCGAAAACTTCCCTCAAGAATTGCTAATAGGCTTATTGGGAAGGTTACGGGTGTCCGCCTTCATGATTACGGATGCTCTTTAAAGGCATACAGACGAGAAGTCCTGGCAGACATGCGTTTATATGGAGAGTTGCATCGCTTCTTGCCTGTCCTAGCTAATATTGAAGGAGCTAGAATTACTGAAGTTAAAGTTAACCACCGGGCAAGAGAGTTTGGAAATAGTAAATATGGAATTGATAGGACATTCAGAGTTTTGATGGACCTATTAACTGTGTGGTTTATGAATCGCTTTTTGACTAGACCTATGTATGTATTTGGGTTTGGTGGAATTATTTCGATAGCAGGGAGTTTATTGGTAAGTGCTTATCTTCTGCTAATTAAGTTTTTTGGAGAAGATATTGGCAATCGGCCATTACTAACTTTTGCCTTGGTTTTAGGTTTAGCTGGGATGCAACTTTTTTGTTTTGGACTTTTAGGGGAGTTACAGATTCGGACATATCATGAAAGTCAAGGGAGACCTATCTATCGCATAAGAGCAACATTGCGTGGTGGTCGAGGGGATGTCTTTTCTTCGCTAAGTCCATAAACATATTTCTTTTTTTCTAGGGCCGTTGCAGCTGCAAGTACTACATCTCGCTCTGAATCTTTCAGGCCCCTTTTTAGGATAGAAAGACTTGATTTGTTGTCCCAAAGGCCAGCAATGATTACCGCTTCTAGGCGCTCTTGGGGGCCAGACCTCATGGCATTGGCCAATTTTTTCTTGAGATCAACTTTTTCTTTCGCACTTTGAGGAGGTTGCCATCTTTGCTCAAAAGTATTTTCCGAATCAATCGACTGACTACTCTTTGGATGATTTTTTGAGTGAATTGACCCAATCACCAAGTTTGGATTAGCAGACAAGAACTTTTTTGGATGTATTTGCTGATTTCCCATTTCGAACGATTTGCCTGGTTTTTTGCCGAAGCTCCAAAGCAGAATTGTCAGTAAAACGGCCGCAGTGCCTGCAAATACTTGGTTCATTTGGCTAATGCTTGATGGAATTGATACTGAATGAGTGCGCAGCCTCTAGGCCAATGGATTGAACTTTTATGTCACCAAAGTGGTTTAAATGTGACCAGAAGATGACCAATCTATACAGTAACAATGGATTTATGGGCATATGCCATGACTAGCGAGTTTGCTGCCAACTGGCTGCCTGCAGTGTTTGTTCCTCTAATTGGGCTTGTAACACCAGCAGTGTTCATCGTCTTGGTTGGGAGACATATCACAGCAACTGATTAAAGCTGCTGACTTTTTCACTAAGCCAACCCAGATCTATTAACCAAATGACTGAATTCCAAGACCCTTTTTTACGGTCTAATGAGCCCGTAAAATTTAATCAAAAGTACGTTGATAGCAGCGTACGCCCAGGCGACATAGGTATAGCCGATCAGTGGGCTGTCAAGCCTGCGGCTGACCCATGCGTCGGCGATCTCGCTACTCCAGTAAATAGTGGCTATTTCACAAAGGCTTGGCTTAACAACCTGCCTTTCTATCGTCCAGGCCTTTCATCGAACTTCCGTGGCCTAGAAATAGGTGCAATGTTCGGTTATACGCTTTATGGCCCTTTTGCTATTACGGGTCCATTACGTAATACCGACTATGCATTGACTGCAGGCCTGCTTAGTGCAATTGGGGCTGTGCACATACTTACAGCACTTTTAGTGCTTTATAACGCGCCTGGGAAGGGGCCAAACGTTCAACCAGCTGATTGCACAATTGACAATCCACCTGCAGATCTCTTTACCAAGATTGGTTGGGC